>NZ_JBHRYW010000007.1:0-373886 GCF_042649265.1 Paenibacillus sp. GCM10012306
TGCACGGTGCGCTAGGGTATCTCTCTCCCGCTCGCTTTGCACAGCAATTTACTAAAAAATCCGTTGCGTGACTGTCCACTTTCTTGACAGAGGTCCAAAAATGCACTTATTTTGCTCAAATCATCCATTTCAACACAATTAAGGTACAAAAATGCCTTTATTTACATCGGAGTAGCCTAGGAGCAGCTTGAGTAACTTGGGCACTGATCGTAGCTTCAGAGCAGCTTGAGTAACTTGGACGCTGATCAAGTAGCTTCAGAGCAACTTGAGTAACTCAGGCGAAGATCGAGTAGTTTAGGCGCTGATCAAGTAGCTTCGGAACACCTTGAGTAACTTGGGCGCTGTTCGAGTAGCTTCGGAGCTTCGAAGCTACTTCCCTACCTTCCTCTCCGCTCTTTCCTTACCTTGCCTACCCTTACTTGCCTATCCCACTTTACTATCGCCAACTCCCCGCCTCCGCTCACCCTTTCAACGAACCTACCATGACACCCTTGACGAAAAAGCGCTGCACGAACGGATATACACACAGAATCGGGATCGTAGCTACCATAATTGTCGCGTATTTGATCGTCTCACCGATCTGCTGACGATCTCCGGCGCTGGCTCCGGCGGACATGCTGTCTGTGGAGTTGGCGATCAGAATCTCGCGAAGTACCAGCTGCAGCGGATACAGCTCCCGGCTCTTGATAAATACAGAGGCATAGAACCAGCCATTCCATTTATCTACCGCATAATACAGAATCATCACAGCGATGACCGGCATGGAGAGAGGAATGATAATCCGGAACAGTATGGTGAAATGGTTCGCCCCGTCGATTTTCGCCGACTCCTCCAAACTGTCCGGAATGCCCATAAAGGCTGTACGCATAATGATCAAATTGAACGTGCTGATCGCAAAAGGAATGATGGTCGACCACAGCGAATCTAGCAGCCCCACCCCTTTGACGACAAGATACAATGGAATCAGTCCGCCATTAAAAAACATCGTAAAAATAATCAGCACCATGAAGGCATTATTCCACAGCACGTTTTTGCGGGAGAGCACATAGGCGCCCAACGCTGTCATCACGAGGTTAACGGCAAGGCCGGCTACCACGATGAACATCGTATTGCGGTACCCGGTCAGGATGCCGGAGTTGGCCAGCACGCTTTTATAAGCATCAAAATTAATACCGAGCGGCCGCCACAGAATACCCTTATGTACCATCAGCTGACCGGAGTCGCTAAAGGAAGCGAACAGCACATACAGCAACGGGTACAGTGTGACCACAACAAGAAATGTCAGAAACACATAGATGCCGGCATAAAAAATTTTATCGAAAACAGAGCTTTCTTCCTTCATGGGTTTCACCTCACCACAAGCTGTTTTTGTTCACTTTGCGACTTACATAATTCGCAGTAACCAGCAGCGCCAGATTGATTACTGAATTAAACAAACCTACGGCAGAGCTGTAGCTCCAGCCGAATTCAAGTAGACCCTTCCGGTAGACAAAGGATGATATAACATCGGCTGTCTCGTATGTGATCGGGTTGTAGAGCAGAATGATTTTTTCGAAGCCGACATTGAGCAGGTTCCCCATTCGCAGAATAAGCATGATAGAGATGGTAGGTAAAATCCCTGGCAATGTGATGTAAAACATCTGCTTCAGCCGGCTGGCACCGTCCATACGGGCCGCTTCGTATTGCTCCACATCGATGCTCATTAGCGCTGCAATATAAATAATCGACTCCCAGCCGATCCGCTGCCAGATCTCTGACAGGATATAGATGGGACGGAACAGCTCCGGCTTTTGCAGCATGGCCTGGCCGTCATAGCCAAAATAAGTGAACAAAGTGTTGATAATGCCATCTGCATTCGTGAAGTCGGTAATAATCCCGCAAATGACCACAAGTGAAATAAAATAAGGCATATAGGTAATCGTCTGCGCTACCCGCTTGAAGGATTTGCTGCGCACCTCGTTGATCAGAAGCGCCAGGATGATGGGTGCGGGAAACTCAAAGATCAGCGAATACAGGCTGATGACGATTGTATTTTTCAATATCCGCCAGAAATAATAGCTGTTGAAAAAATCTTGAAAATGCTTTAGTCCGACCCAGTCGCTGCCCAGAATCCCCTTCATAGGGGAATATTCCTTGAAGGCGATGAGCGCCCCGTACATCGGGGCATAGTGGAAGATCAGATAATAGGCGATCACAGGGATCATCATAAGATACAGATATTTGTTGAGTTTAAAATCCCGGGCAAAGCGGCTGGTGCCCTTCGCAGGCTGGATGGTTTTGCTGCCCGGTACGGTCTGTGTTTTTGCCATAGGGTTGTCTCACCTCAAATCCAAATTGAGAGAGAGGGCGGGTGCCCTCTTGCTCTCCTTGTCTCCTTGTCTTCCTGCCATCCCGTCTCCTTGCCTTCTCCGCTACTTCGTTACTCCTCTGGTCCTGTCTTCCTCCCTTAACGTGCTTTGTAACGATCCAGTGCGGCCTGCTGAATAGCAATAGCGCGGTCCAGATGCAGCGAATTCATTTTGTCCACATAGCTTTCGTACTTATCAATCGGCTCTTGACCCAAAATAATCTTCAGCGTCATCTCATCCACCAGCGTGTTGATATCATTCATAATCGTTGCGTATTCGGAGCTTTCCTCTGGTGTCGGTGTGATCGGTGGCAGGCTGTACTTGGCTGCATCTGTGTTCTTCCAAATGCCTACTGCATCACGCTGGGTCTGCAGGGCAAAAAATTGCTCAGCATACCGTTTGTCCTGAATGAATGGACCGTTATAGCTGCCGCGGGCATACATCGAAATGGCTTGTGCCGGAGCCAGCTTGTCAGGATTTTTCATCAGCAGGTCGGTATATTTCGGATAACCGTCTTCCATGTTATAGCTGACGCCTTCTGTCCCGAAGTTAAAGAACAGTCGGCCTTCCTCGCTATAGCCGTAATCCAGCATTTCTACAGCCAGGACAGGGTCCTTAGCAGAAGTCGAGATAGCGACCGTTCCTTCAGAAGCGTACGCTTGATGCTTTTGACCGAACTTCGGAGTTTCTCCCTTGTTCAAAACCGGGTATGGTGCAGCGACCAGCACGGCTTTCGGGTCATTGCCCTCCACGAGCGGCTGCCATTTGCCAATCCCTCCGCCTGCGTTACCTACAGATGCGCCGGTTGCGCCGGAGGCCATGTTGCCGTCCAATGCCTTGGAATCAGCGGTTGCTATATTCTTATCGATCAGGCCATCGGCATACCACTGACGGAACAGCTTCAGGTATTCTTTGAATCCGCTTTCAGAAGGACCAAACTTAATCTTGCCATCCTCCTGATAGAAGCCACGCGTCACGCCGAAGGCACCCAGAAAAGCACCGTTACCAGATTCATTGAAGAAACGCGGTTTGCTTACGACTGCAAAAGGAGCCTTGGCGCCTTTTTTCTCCTTGAACGCCGTTAGTGTCTTGGTCCAGTCGTCGATAGTTTCCGGTACCGGAAGACCTAGTTCATCCAGCCAGTCCTGACGGATAATGGGTCCCTGGAACACCCGCAGGAAATCGTCACCCCGCACAAACGGGAAGGCATAATAGCTACCGCTGTCGGTCTTCACCATTTTGTCCACATCAGGATTGTCCTGTAAGTATTTCTTCAGATTCGGGGCGTGCTTGTCAATAAGATCGTTCAGCTTCAGAATGTATCCATCATTAATCGCTTTCTCAGGCCCCCCTGGAAAGTCGCCCAAAAAGTTGTATTCAATCATATCCGGCAAATCACCGGAAGCCAGCATCACGTTCAGTGCTTCCTTCACCTGTCCGGTCGGCGGGGCGGTAAACTTAAGCGGTACTCCGGTTTGCTTTTGCCAATCTCTAAAAAAAGGAACATCTTCATGCGTCGCTGCAACCCCGATTAAGTTGCCGTTGATTTCTCCCCAATAGGTGAGCTTCTTGTCTGTCTTGATGGGATAGGTCACTGCTTTACTGCTTGTTTCCGTATCATTCGTTGACTCTGTGTTTTTGCTGTTCGTTGCCGTCTCTTCTTTGGAAGAACACGCGGCCAGCGACGTCCCCAGCATCATGAGAACCAGCACAGAAGATAACCATTTTTTCATTACATGACCTCCGCTACTTTAGGTTATGGTGGTGAGATGCATCTCTTCCACAGAATAATGAATATGGAGGGCTGGCGATATGGTCAAAAACTGAATTTGGATGGTGATTTTGAGCCAGGGGGATGGATGATTTGAGAAATAGAATGGGCAAAATCGGGGATGGCGTGGATTTTGATTAAAACAAAAACAGCGGCCGACCATTGAAGTGCAGAAACTATGGATCAAAGGGCTCTCTGTTTCTTCAGAATCCCTATAATCCCTTCGCTTTGCTGTTCGCAGGTCAACCGCTGAATTTAGGTGAGAGTAAAATTACACCATACGCTTATGAAGTCTAAATAACTGCGTTTTTGCACCTTAAATCGGCTGTACCTAAGGGCATGATTCAATTAAGAGCATTTTTGTACATTAATTCTTCTAAATCATACTCTGCAATTTGTTTTCCCCAAGATAAACCACAATAATGCCCTTATATCCTTAATTCCAACTTTGTGATGAATCTTATTCTTTTAACGTGCCCCGGCAAGCTCCGCTTCAATAGCCGCTGCCAGTTGCTCATAGGAAGCACCCTGCAACAGCTTGCCATTCACCATAAACTGTGGAGTTCCATTCACGCCGTAGTTCGCTCCTGTTTTGAAGTCTTCTTTTACCGGAAGCATATACGTATGATCATCCAGGTCCTTGGCAAACCGGTCATAATCGATACCGCTGATGTTCTCCTTAACGAAATCCTTCAAAAACTTGGGGGTTGCCCAAATCTGGGTCTCATCGCCCTGGTGGTCATAAAGCTTGCTCATGAACTCCCAAAATTTATCGTTGTTCTGGGCAGCAATGGCTTCCCCTGCACTGGCGGCCATAATGGAATCACGATCAATAAAAGCATAGTTTATGAAGAAAAACTCCACCTTGCCGGTCTCGATAAACTCTTGTTGAAAACGTTCAAAATACATCTGCTTCCACTTTTTACACGCCGGGCACTTAAAGTCCGCAAATTCAATGACTTTGACCTTGGCGTCCGGGCTGCCCAGATGGGGCTGCTTCTCATATTTCAGACCTTTTGCGTCATAATCCCCTTTGATTTCCGTGTAGTTAGGCAGCCCCTTCAGATCGGAGCTTGTGCCCGAGCCTTTCAGAAATATTAGCGCTCCGGCAAGAATAAGCACGCTAATTGCAATTACTGTAAAAACATAAGGAAATCCCGATTTTGTCTTTGCATTCTTGGCCATCTTTTATTCATTCCTTCACGGTTGATAGATTATCTACCCAAGCTGGCGTTATGTATTGGGATAACAGGCTGGGTTTAGTTCGTTACAATAGTTACGGATAGATTTGCGATTTGCGATACATAAGTACGATAGGATAAGCAGCAGTATGTTCTTTTCAAAAAAAATTGGTCTACCTCATGTCCACAGTTCGCTTTCCGGAATCAACTGCTGCGCTTTATGTAACAACTCTACCCCTCCCCTGCCGACTGAACAATTGCGCTTTGTATTGTTAGCGCTTTCTATGTTTCGATCTTACCGTGTTCCCTCCTTGGCCGAAAGGTACAATTGAGAAACCTAGGTACACTTCTCCTGCCCTTCAATTCACCCGACAATCGAACAGCTATTGGACCTCCCGCAATCTACAGAAATCCAGCATTCAGATGTAATCAGTTATCTCTCAGCCAGTGGATGGACTAGATCACAACTTGTAATATAGCAACTGTTAATCCGGTCAGGAAACCGACCACTATAACGCAAAGAAGCGTCCCCCGATCAAGAATCGGGAGACGCTTCTTTTTTCGAAACTGCTGACGGCAACGATTTTGCCAGCTGAGCTGTCCATGCTTTTACCAAATATCTATCCGTTACGACTGGCGCGTCAAGCGGAACAACTGACTGGCATAATCGCCTTGCAAGGTCAGCGGCAGTCCAAGGTTCATCAGGCTGGAGCCATGCCATGTCATACCGGCTTCGCCCTTCTCATCTTGTACGAGATATACGGCGTTCGGGTCAAGCCCTTGCAGGGGCAGTCTTTTCTCCGCGGAACCGAAATACTGGGCCTGCTGGAAGGCGAAGACCACGCTCTCCTGTCCGTCATGGCTGATGTACTGGCTGGCTGCAATATCGCCTTCACGGAATGAGGATAGCCGGTACAGACTTCCCTCTGTGATGATATGGCGAATGTCTTTATACAGCTGCACATACCGCCCGGCTTCTGAAATTTCCTCATCGGACCAGTTGCCGATATTAGCTCCGATGCCAAGGCCGCCCATCATAGCACTGTGGAAGCGGAACGAGAGCGGCAGATTTCTGCCGTTCATGCCATGCGGTGATTCGGTCACCCAGCACATCATGACGGATGGGCTATAGGCATAAGTGAAGCCCTCCTGGATGGTCAAGCGGTCGCGGGCATCTGTATTGTCGCTGATCCAGGCTTGGTCAGCGAAGCGCAGAATGCCATGGTCGATCCGTGCACCACCACCAGCGCAGGTCTCGAATTCCACCTGTGGGAAGCGGCGTCTCAGCTCAGCCCAAATCTCATACAGGTGATCCACATGCTTGATCCATACGGATTGGCCCTCATGCTCTTTCAGCGGCAGCACCCCTGGCTCTGTGATCGTGCGGTTCATATCCCATTTAATGAAGGAAATGTCGTAGCTGCTCAGCAGCTCGGTCATAAAATCAAGCACGAAAGCTTTAACCTCCGGCATGCCCAGATTCAATAGCAGCTGATTGCGGAGCAATGTCCCTTCACGGTTCGGGAACTGATAGACCCAATCCGGATGCTGTCGGTAAAGATCGCTGTCCGGGTTGACGGATTCCGGCTCTACCCATAGTCCGAAATCCATACCCAGCCCTTTCACTTCATCAATTAGGTCCTGTAGGCCAAGCGGGAACTTCTCCGGGTTCACAGTCCAATCTCCGAGACCTGCCCGGTCACTGTTCCGGCCACCGAACCAGCCGTCATCCACGACGAACAGCTCTGTGCCCATTCGGGCCGCCTGCCGGGCCAGTACCGTTTGGCCTTCGGCAGTTACAGCGAACTCCGTCGCTTCCCAAGAGTTGTAAAGCACCCTTCTGATCCGCGACCCAGGAAGAATGCATTCGCTTTGGTAGCGATGCAGATTACGGCTCATTTGTCCGAATCCGTTCGCAACGAACCCCCCTGTAAAGACCGGCGAGGTGTAGCTCTCTCCCGGCGCCAGTAGGAACGAGCTGTCAAAATCATTGATCCCGCCGACGATACGCAGTCGACCGAAGCTGGACTTCTCTGCGACAATCTTCCAGTTGCCGCTCCAACCCAAGGCGCCGAACCAGACCTTGCCTTGGGTCTCGTTCGCTTGGCCACCATCAATCGCGAACCACGGATTGGCATGCGGTCCAGTGAATCCTCTTCTGGATTCCAGTACCTTCTTGCCCTCGGTTAGCGGCTGGGAACGGAGCTGGTATTCTCCGGACCAGCGGCCTGTGACATGGGTCATCCGGTAAGCAGGCAATACTGGGATCGACCACGCCGCAGCCATGACCTGGTTAATACTTACAGGCAGATCTTCTTCATTCTTGACCTTCACAACTCTTTCGACCAGATCATGTTGAACAACTGCCTTATAGCAGACCTCCACCCGCAACGAATAATAGGCATCGGTCAGAATGATCACCAGTTCATTGTCGCTGACAATCTCATGCCCACTGTATTGCAGCTTCAGGTCACGGACACTATCGCCGAATTTCACTTTCAGGCAAGGCTCGGTATAGCTGGTGCCTCCCCAGCCACCGTACTCCTCCATTTCGCCGTTCAAATCGGCGTCGAAGGAGCTGTGGGTGCGCAGGGCAAGCAGGCCCACGCAGTCCCGGGCCTCTACTGGCTCGCCCCAGTACAGGTGCTGTACATTACCTTTTTCATTAATGCCCAAGATATAAGAGGATTGCTTCATCCGGATTTCAAAAATTCGTTCCTGTTCCAAATACTGAATCGCCAACGTAAAACACTCCATTCACTTATCAGGTTATCCTTTAACTGCACCCGCAGCGATCCCCTTAATGATAAATTTCTGCATCAGCAGGAAGAAGACGATGACCGGGATCATCCCCATAACGGCATAAGCGAACGCCAGGTTCAGATCACTGCTGTATTGACCGAAGAAGAAATACTGCTGTAGCGGAATGGTCCGATATTGATTATCCTGCAAATAAAGCAAAGGCAGCAGGAAATCATTCCAGATGTACAAAGCGTTCAACACAACTACCGTTGCCGTCACCGGCTTTAACAAGGGAAGGATCACCCGAAAGAAGATTCCCGGCGTAGAGCAGCCGTCAATGGTCGCCGCTTCTTCGATTTCCCGCGAGATTTGCTTGATAAAAGCTGTATAGAACAGCACACCCATCTGGATCCCAAAGCCACCGTAGATCAGGATAATACCCCAATGCGTATTGAGCATGTTCAAGGTTTTTCCAAGCTTATACAAGGGTAGCATCGTCACCTGAAACGGAATCATCATTCCCGAGAGAAACAGCAGAAATATGATGTTATAAAGAGGCTTATTCCTTCTTGCGATCGAATAACCAGCTAAGGCAGATACCAGCACAATCAGCACCACAGATAAGCCCGTGATGATAAGACTGTTGCTAATCGCCACCGGGAATTTCGAAGTTTGCCAAGCGTGTAGATAATTAGAAAAGTCAAGGCTGGACGGCAGAGCATAAAAAGAATCAAAGGTTTGCTTGGCCGTTTTGACCGACATCAATACCGCAATATATAAAGGAAACAAAAAAATCAACGCCAATACCAAAACTAGTACAAAGACCGCAATTCGCGTCTTTTTCATTACATCTCCACCTCCCGTCTGCGGGAAATGGACATTTGCACAACCGTAACGATCACCAAGATCAGGAAGAACATCATGGACAACGCCATCCCGTATCCGCCCTGGAAGGAAGAGAAGGACGTTCTGTAGATATATGTGGACACGACCTCAGTGGCGAAGCCGGGACCCCCGTTCGTAGTTACAAAGACCAGATCAAATACCTTCAGCGACCCGGTTAGCACCAGAAGCAAATTAATGGTAACTGAAGGAGCAAGCAAAGGGAAGGTGATATGACGGAAGGACTTCCACACCCCTGCACCGTCAATCTTGGCGCTTTCGCTGAGTTCCTGTGGGATGCCTTGCAGACCGGCAATATAGATGATCATCGGCGAGCCAATCCCCTGCCACAGCGCCACAAGAATCAACCCGAACAAGGCATAATCAGGATTGCCGAGTGGACTTGTGACATCCAGTCCGAAGTGGCTCAGCAGTTGGGGAATCCCCGTGCTGTAGTTATAGCTCCAGATAAACCCCGACAGAACGATCGAAATCACACTCGGCAGAAAAAAGATCGTCCGAAATACATTGCGCAGCGGCAGAAAAGCATCCAGCACCAGCGCAAGCAACAGAGAGAACACATTCACAAGCAGCGTCAGTATGAGCGCGTATTTGGCTGTATTGCCAAGGGCCGCCCAGAAGCCGGGGTCCTGATACGCTTTTACATAATTAGCCCAGCCGATAAAAGCGAACTTATTGGACACGCCATCCCAGTTCGTGAAGGAGTATCGCGCTCCCATAATCAGCGGAATGACAACCGCCATAATAAACAGACAAATGCCCGGCACAATAAAAAGAAGGTACCACATCTCTTTCCGAATGGCCCGCTGGAGATTCCCCATAAGTCTCATATCCTTTCTTCACGCAGGCGGAAAGCACAGCACATGTCTCTGTGCCTTCCCCCACGTTTCTTTGTCTACTGAGCGCTATTTATGGTTCTTGCTCAACCAGTCGTCCATATTGGAAATAATCTGATCCGGTGTGACTTTCTTAAAGAACAGATTTTGCAGATTCTGATCGAATGGAGCCCGCCAGTCAATCGTCGTCTTCGCCAAATAAAGCTGGGAATCATAGGTCTGACCATTATCGAAGTACGATTGCAAATCCTTGATGGCCGGGGCAATATCGGTAGAAGTTCCCTTAACATAGCTTAAGGATTTGATGTTCTCTACCCAGGCATCCCCGCCCTCTTTGCTGGACATGAATTCCAGGAATTTAAGCGCAGCTTCCTTGTGCTCGGTCTTGCTGCCGATAGCCAGTGACGCGTCTGCGTTAAAGTCCAACTTGTTCAGACTCTCATCGTTGCTGAAGGGATACGGGAAGTAGCCCAAGTCATTGTTGTACAGATCAGGATTCTTTTTCTCGATATCCGGGAGTGGCCAAGTGCCCATATACATCATACCGACATTTCCTTTGGCAAAAAGATCGACAGCGCCGTTATAATCCACACCAAGTTGATCCTTGTTACCGAGCTCAAACAGCTTCGCGGCATGCTCTATTGTTGTTTTTACCGCAGGATTGTCCGCGAACTTCGCCTGACCTTTCTCTATCTTCTCGAAGAAGTCTGGCTGACCTTCTACCAAGGCACTGTTGCTCGGCAGATCGCGGGTATTCCACATGGTCATCGTCCATCCGTCTTTCCAGCCGAGGGCGAACGGAGTTTTACCCTCTGCTTTGATCTTCTCAGCGGCTGCGATCAGAGCATCATAGGTTCTCGGAACCTCAAGGCCCAGATCCTTGAAGATTTTTTTGTTATAGAACACTGCAATCGGGTTCGCGTTCAGCGGCATCACGTAATTCTTGCCACCTGTCGCCTGGCCTTTGACTACGCTTTCATCAAAGTTGTTCAAAAAAGGCTGGCCCGTAAGATCTGTCAGATAACCGCCATCCGCAAAGAGCTGCGTATTGAAACCAGCATTTAGCGTAAAGACGTCAATGACGTCACCGCCTGCCAGCTTGGTTTTAAGCAGGGTATAGTAATCATCGTATTTGACTGGCTGTATTTCGACCTTGATATTAGGATTTTCGCTCTCGAACTGCTCTACAATCTTGGCAATTTGATCGGTAAAATCGCTCTTGAAGTGCATAAACTTAATTGTCACCGGTTGTTCAGACGACTTATTGCCCCCACTGCTAGGAGCGCCTTCGGCATTCCCGCCAGCAGACGGCGTGTTATTTCCTCCACCACAAGCGGATAGCAAGGTACTCAGCAGCATGACACCAAGACTGATGGACATCCATTTTTTCAACGTAATTCCCCCTTCATCTAGTTCAAGCGTTGGACGCTAGCTCTTTTATGTCCTGCTTTTATCCTACCTGCTTCCGGGAGCAATCGTAATAAAATAAATGGTGCAACGAATGTTCAATTTTTTGTAATCAGTTCTGCTGGAGATGGCTGTCCCGATATTCCGAGGGTGTCTGTCCTGTGCTTTTTTTGAACACTTGGCTAAAATAACGCTGATTCTCGTAACCCACTAGCTCAGAGATATCGCTGATCTTCCGGTCAGAAGCACGCAGCAGCTCACACGCCTTCTCCATCCGTCTACGGGTCAGATATTCGATAAAATTCTCCGCGGTCACCGTCTTGAACAGCTTGCTTAGATAGCTCGGGTCCATGTGAAACCTTGTTGCAACATCAATCAGACTAATATCTTCAAAGTAATGGGCATCCAAAAAATCCGCGATGCTCTGAATCATCTGGATCGATTCGGATTCGTTACGGTCCGTACTGTATTCCTCAATCGCCTCCAGCCAGCGTCCCAGCAGCAAGGTGACCTCTGTGCTATCCATAATACCTGTGATGTACTGGGGATCAAAAACCGTAGGACGAGCCGATGCCATTAACTTCAGCTCCGAGACCGCCACATCCATGATCCGCACCAGCTCCTGCTGAACCTCACTAACCGTGATAACTCCGTTTCCAGCCACCTTTGTCAAATAAATCTGCAGTAGCTCCCGGACCTCCTTCACATTACCAGAGGCCACCGCTTGCCGGAGAGCCTGCAAATCAAAGGAAGTTAGAAGACCGACGTTCTGGACCTCGGCGTGATCCTCTGCCAGGTACAGGCTGCACCCGGAATCATGCAACCGGGCTCCCCCGATGGCTTTATTCGCAGCACGGAACATATGCGGTAACTCCGCCAGCTCACTGAAAGACGGACTAAGTCCGGCACAAACCTCCAGCTTCAGCATCCGGTGAACAGCCCTGTGGAACTCCGATAACCAGGTAGGCCCCTGCGCCTCGTCCGATAGCGATTCCTTCAGTACTAGACAAATCCGCAATCGATCATCTGATTTGTAGACCAGTGCCAGTTCATCCTGGAGTAGCTCATGCAAAATGTTCTCAATGCTGAACATCAGCAGATCGGCATTGCCGTGAAATCGGGTACGGGCTGTCTCCTGAAACTGCCGGAACATCATCACTACCAGCCGGGAATGCTCCATCCCAAGAGGAATCTGCAATTCCTCCTGATGCTTAAGGATGTCTGATGGATTGGTGATCCTTTCTCCGGTGACATTTTGCAGAAAAGCGCTCCGCTTCAGCTTGAGCAAATCCACGGCTTCTTTTTTCTGCTGCTGAAGACTCCTGTATGTGCGGCTAAGTTCCGCCGCCTTGATCATCGCGCTGCGCAGATCGCCGAGAGACACCGGCTTGAGCAAATACTCACAGGCCTGATAACGAATAGCCGCCCGCAAGTACTCGAACTGGGAATACCCGCTGATCACAATCACCCGGATATCACTGTGATGCTCATGAAGATGCTCCAGAAATTGCAGTCCATCCATAACTGGCATGTTCATGTCGGTAACCACAATATGCGGCTTACTGACACCGATCAGCTTAAGTGCCTCTTCCCCATGTCTAGCTTCTGCGATGACCCGGGCATCCAGATTCAGTTCGCTGATCATCTTGCTGATCGCCCTGCGGCCCCATAGTTCATCGTCTACGACCATCACTTTATACATGCTTAGCCCCCGCTTTTCTATATGGAATCGTGATCTTCACCGTCGTTCCCTCACCTAGCCTGCTATCCACCGTAAGACCGTAAGGGGGGCCATAGAATATCCGAATCCGCTCATGGACATTCCTCAGTCCAATGGATACACCCGAGAACACTTCCGTAACAGGATTGGCAAGTGCAGCTTGCAGCTCAGCCAGCTTCTCTTCCGTCATACCCGTCCCGTTATCGCGGATGACAATCAGCACATCCTCCCCCTCCCGCACCGCAGTCACACTGATCAACAGTCGATGATGATCCTCTTGGCCCAAGGCATGCATGGTGGTATTCTCCATGATCGGCTGGAGCATAAAACGAATCATCGAGCAATCCATCAGTTCCGACTGCACCTCAAACTCCGTCTTTAGCGATTCCTCGAATCGCAGCTGCTGGATGTACAAATAGTTGTTCAGGTGTGCCAGTTCTTGACCCAATGTCGATTCCATATTGCCTTCATAGAAGCTGTAGCGGAACATATCCCCAAGGGCACGGCACATCTCATGAATCTCATAATCCCCGATCAGCACCGCTTTGCCACCGATCGTCTGCAATGTGTTATACAGAAAATGCGGATTAATCTGCATTTGCAGCGCCAGAAACTGGGCTTCCTTGTTCCGCAGCTGCATTTTATACTCCTTCTCGATCAGTTCCTGAATCTTCTCTGTCATGAAGTTAAAGTTCGCCATCAGCTCTGACAAATCATCATGCCAGCGATTGGGCTTCAGTGTGGTGTTGAATTTCCCTCTCCGGACGGCGCGCATCGCTTTGCCGAGATATTGAATCGGTCTCGTGATGAACTGCTGTGCCAGCAGAGAGAAACCTGCAATGACGAGCATGACCAGTACAAGTACAATGATAGTAATTCGCAGCGTGTTCCTACGGTTATCGGCCAGCTCTGTACTAGGATAAAGGATGCTCAGCCCGACGTTGGCATGATCCAGGTAGGAAGTGCTGGTCAGCAATTCACGGTTTTGCGAAAAATGCAGCTGGTGTGCATGGCTGTCGATCATCCGCTCCGGACGGATGTAGGGCTTGACCTCCCCGGCATAAGCATCACTGGTTCGGTAAAAGGTCTCTCCACGCTCATTCTGCAAAACGATCACATTCGGCGCGCGATTATACTTTTCCATTTTCTTATAGAAGTCTTTGCCCTTCACATAAAAGAGCAAGGAGCCGAACTTCTTCTTATAGAACGGATCGTATATGGTCATCGCATACACAAAAAGATCCTGCTCAATCACAGGATCCGTATAAGTGAACATCAGGGAGTGCTGAAAAGGCAGATCAGGAATCTCCCGATAATGGGGAACCTGATCGTTCAGGGCAATGACATTGTAGCTATCGGCTCTGGACCAGCTGTCCTGAACGGTGTTATCACTTCCAAGCACGGTAATCTTGATAATATCAGCATTATTGCTGACCACAAGTCGATAGTATCCCGCCAGCGACTCCCTGATGTCCATAATGTTAGCATCACTATAGTTCGTTCCATTCTCCATCAGGTCAATGACCCGCTTGAAGCCGTAAACCTGGAGTGCCGAGGTCGATAGATTACGAAAATACTGATCCAGATTATCCGACACATATTCAGCATTCTGGTCAGAGCTGCGAATCATCGCCTGCTCCAGCGAACTGGTGCTTGTCTGGTAGAACAGATAGGACAAAATCAGCAGGGGGACGAGGGAAATCACCATATTGCTCCATACGATTTTGGTCCGGATGCTCCGGTTCATAAACAGCCATCTGATCATCCCTGTGTTCCTCCTGCTGTATAAATTGAGCTTTTTCTTCTATTCTTTCCTATTATATAAGACGAACTTTAGATCGGAATATAAGATCCGAACTTCAGAGCTGAACGTAAGATCGGAACGTAGATCCGAACGTAAGATCGGAACGTCAGATCCGAACGTAAGGCGCGATCGTCACTACGGTAAATGTTTGGACTTTCGGCCGCTGTTGTCCCCAGATTTCTTCTTTATAAACCGCTTCTAGCGGTTGAAACCCAGTAAGTTTATGCTTACGGGTGCGAGCTTCTCCTATGGAAAGCTTCCAGGCATGCGCTCCCGATGCCAGCTTCTCCTAAGGAAAGCTTCCAGGCATGCGCTCCCATGCTAGCTTTTCCTATGGAAAGCTTTCAGGCATGCGCTTCCGCTCCTACAGTTCCAAACCTTCCCTTTCATTGCTTCTCGCTATATAGAACGCATTAAAAACAAACATTGCCGAGAAAAAAGAGAGCTTATTTAAAAAGGAGCAAAGTGTAATTAACGGCATTTTTGTACCTTAAATCCTCTACATCTAAGGGTTAATGGAGATTAAGTGCATTTTCGTACCTTAATTCTTCCAGAATACCCGTCCAGCGTGTTTTTTTCGGAAATTAAGGTGCAATAATGCACTTATTTACCTTATTCGTCCATATTAAAGAAAAATAAGGTACAAAAATGCTCTTAGTTGGGAAGTTGGCCCTCTCGTTCACTGTTAAGGCGACTGGTGAACGGGAATTTATCGCCTCTAGTGACAGCACTGGATTTGAACAGCCATGGATTATCGTCTTGCTGCTGACAGTCTATGTTCGGATGCTAGCTTTCCTACAGAAAGCTTTCAGGCGGACGCTTCCGATGCTAGCTTTTCTACAGAAAGCTTTTAGGCATACGCTTCCGATGCTAGCTTTTCTACAGAAAGCTTTTAGGCATACGCTTCCGATGCTAACTTTCCTATGGAAAGCTTTTAGGCATACGCTTCCGATGCTAACTTTCTTATGGAAAGCTTTTAGGCATACGCTTCCGATGCTAACTTTCCTATGGAAAGCTTTTAGGCATACGCTTCCGATGCTAACTTTCCATAGAAAAGCTTTAGGCGAACGTTTCCGCTCCTACAGTTCCAAACCTTCCCCTTCATTTCTTCTCGCTATTTGTTTTTTTCTTTTATTCTGTCCTATTATATTAAATTTCCCAGTTTAAACAAGGCTCACCTCAAGGTGCCAGCGGTACACTTCGCCGCCAGCAACAATGGCCACTTCGTTCCGCCGCACGGCCTCTCCGAGATGATCCATCCGTCCGGTGGCCGGTTCCAGCGCAAGCTGATAATTGCCACCAAATCCGCCGTAATTGGCCCATACGGCCAGGTAAGGAACCTGTTCAGCAGGGTAGCTGAACGTGATGGACTCTCCGGTCGCAGGATCGCTAACCGCTGCGAATCCTCTCTCTGCCTTGCCGGTGAAATAATATTTCTCGGCAAATCGTCCCCCATTAGGCTCCGTCACACTCAAATCGACGGTTCCGTCAGAGCTAGGGGCCAGAGGCCAAGGCTGTCTGTCCCCGAAGACGCCGAGCCTTTCCTCTGCCGAATAGGAAATCTCGATCTCATCGAGACCATTCGGCACATGCAGCTTCATGCCCGCATGTACCTCCAGCAGCGGATGGGCCGCCCAGAGGAAAGTGAACGGTGCAGCGGATGTGTTCGTGACGGCATAGTCTATCCGCAGTGTGCCATCCGCTGTGAAGGAATACGTCTTCTCCAGCAGGTATGGAAACTGTTCCCCTTTGACCTGACAGTGCAGGCCGGTTCCTGTGCCATGTGCTTCCCACGGAAGAGACCAGACCTCCCCATGATCCGGGATGGTCCTGCCTTGCCAAGGCTCCAGCGGATACTCACAGGGATCGATGCAGGGAAACATCTCATCCCAGCCGCTCTCATCCCCATTCGGGAAGGGGGAACCATATCCCTCATTCCCAAGTGCTTTTCCACTCCGCCATAGCCATTCCCGTCCGGTCCGGGTGTTCCGTAGCGACACCGCTTTGGCCCCCAGCCCCGGCACTATACAAACCGAGAGCAGTGCTGATTCGCCAATCCAGACGTCATGGCCTTCGATTTTGCTTTCCCGCCAATGTGTCATGCTGTCCCTCCCTCTAGACTACCAAGGGATGATCATCGCAGAAGGTCCTGTCAATGATCATCCCTTGGTATTTCTCTATTAGTCCTCTTCCAATATTCACCTGACAGTATTCTGTCAGTGTTCGTTATGTGCCACTATCACAGGTTAAGATGGATCAGAGCTCCCTGATGATTGACTTCTAGCGCCAGCACCTCTTGGAACCGGATCTTGGCTTCTTCTGTACGTCCCAAGCCTAGTAATCCGAGACCCAGCATGTAGCGGCAGTGAATTTCATTCCGTCTGTTCAGATCATCCTCGAAGACAAGGAAATCCGGGAGTGATACGGCAAAGTAGTCGAATTCCACTTCGTCGAACAGATGCTTTTCTGCGTAATCCACCAGCTTGTTGAAACGACGTTTGCTTTCCTTCTCCACCTGGAGCTTCTGCCAAGCCAGCCCTTGATAGAAAATCATATCTGGCGGCTGATCGTTGTAATACATCGCTCCGGCAGGCTCCTCAAGACCTTGTGAAGCGGCGCTCCAGTAGAATTCGGCCTGCTCTTTGTTATTCAGACCCTCGTACGCGTTACCCAGGTAGTACAGGATATTATTCTCCTGCGCTCCGTCCAGCTTGCCTTCCCCGAGGTTCTCAGGATAGACCCGTGCCTTAAGCAGTAAGGACGCCGCTTCTTCGAAGTTTCCTTCTTGCAATTTCTTCTTACCTAGCTCCACATGGCCGAACACATACTGTCCGGTCACCTTGCCTTCTCCGCCCTCCCAAGGGTGGAAATGGCGTGTTTCCAATGCCTGAATGGCCTCTTCGTGGCGCCCAAGAGCATTGAGCAAGGCTACGAATTCCACATACAGATCATCACGCTTGCTAACGAGGTCTGGATGAGCCTCTAGCTTGGCATAACGCCAATCAGCAGGGCGACCCAGCTTCTTGTAAAGCTGATCCAGCTCATAGAAGACGCGTGCATCAGCCGTGTTCAATTCAAAAGCACGTTCAAGCGACTGAAGGGCAGCCTGTGGATCATTGCATTTGTTGAAATAGGCCAGGGCTAGATTGCGGTGTACTGTTGGAAAATCGCCCTGAAGCGACGCAGCCGCCTCCCAGCGGGCGATGGCGTCCGCATGGCGCTTCTTGTCATATAACCAGTTGCCCAGATAGTAGTTCGCCATGCCATCGGCAGAGTCTGCTGCGATAGCGCTCTCCAGTACAGCCAGATCGAGCAGGCTGTTCGGGAAGCAGTAATCGGCAGGCGCCTGGCTGCCGGCCAGGCGATGTGCTGCCGCAAGCTCGGACGATCCAAGCTGTTCGTAGGCATAGGCCAGCGTGTAGTGCAGCATCGGATAAGCCGATGTGCTGGCATCCGGTGCGATCCGTGCCATAACCTGCACGGCCTCTTCATACAAGCCGGAGCCGATATAATCGGCAGCCAGCTGCAGCGTGTTGTGAACATCGCCGCGCATGAAGCGCTCCAGTTCAGCCAGCGCAGCTTCTGCCTGAGCGGCTTCGCCCAGCGCTAGCAGTGCCGCCCACCGTTCGTTGGCGGCTCCAAAGTCGGCGGGATCGAGCGTCAGCGTCTCTTCCGCAAAGGCCAGACCCTTCGCAGGCTTACCCAGCCTGCGTAGCAGCGCCGCCTTCAGATGGCGCGCCTTGTAGTTGCGGCTGTTGCGGATGAGCGAACGCTCCACCAGCTCCAGCGCTTCACCGTATTGCCCCTGGCCGCTAGCGATGCCAGCCAGCGAGAAATATCCGCTGTCCTGCCAAGCGGCGGACCATACAGCTTTGTAGAACGCAGCGAAGGCTTCCTCGCTCCGGTTCTGCAATTTCAAGGCCATCCCGAGCTGATAATAGGCTTCGCTATCATAAGGGTTCGGGTTGCGCCAAGTCAGTGCCTTCACTGCGGTACGGAAGTGTCCCTCTGCCTCGGTATAACGTCCGCGGCGCAGCAGCAGCGTGCCGTATGCCGTGTTGATTCGGATATCATCCGGGTCGCGCTTCAGCCCTTCGAGGTAGTACGACTCTGGCTCGAAAGTCGCGTGGCGATATTGCTCAAGGTGCAGGCCCGCCAGATACAGTTGTTCATTCGTCAGCAGCTCATGCGGCTTCGGCAATGGCTTAGCCGCATCCGGTACCTGCTCAATGGAAGGCTTCGCCGGACGGTAGGCAATTAGCAAGCTTCCTGAAGCATCTCGCACCGTAACCGTAAGATCATGCGGAAGGTCGCCGTCGTCCAGCGAGATCACCGACTTGTAGGTTGAGGTCGGGGAGAGTGTCACTACATCGGAGACATAGGTACGTTTCCGGCCCTTCAGCTCAATCACGGCACCCTCGAAGACCGAGGTAGCATAGGCAAGCACTGTTGCTGTGCGCTCTGCCTCATCCACCTCCAGATTGACAGCGGCTTCAATCGAAGCATTCTTGACCACGCCGATATCTTTATATGGCATAAAATACTGCTTAAAGGATTTCTCTTCATACGGCTGGAGCCATGTGAAGTCCGGCTGGTTGTCCGTGAACACGCCTGTCATCAATTCAATGTACGGGCCGTCTTCATCGGTCAGATTGCGGTCCCAGGCCTGGCCGAATTCGCCATTACCCCAAGTCCACTGCTTCTTACCCGGCGAGACGTGGTGGTTCGCCACATGCAATAGTCCAGCCTGCACTCCATGGTCGTAGCCGCCCACGAAGTTAAAGTCCGACTTGTAAGCCATATAAGAGGTCGGTACCGGGATATTCTTGTAGCGAGAAATATCGACACCTTCGGAATAGTCCTTCTTATAATAGGTGCCAGTCGCAATCGGGAAGCGCGACACATCGCGTTTGCCGTGGTCAAAAACTGCGGTCACGTCTGGCGGGAACACAGACTGTGTATGGTCATTGACGGCAACCGCCGGATTTGCCCACCACAGGAAGGTTTGTGGTTCCGGAGTCCGGTTGTACATCTGCGCTGTAATTTCTATATAAGCCTTGCCAGGATGCAAGGTAAAACCTGCAGTTACTTTCGTGCCGCTCATCCGGTCAATCTCGCTGACCCAAACTGTAGCGCTTCCATCTTCGCCCTGCTCCAGCCGGTATTCCACCGGACCAAAGGTGTTTGGACGGTGATGCTGCGGCCAGTTGAACTCAATACCACCGGAGATCCATGGCCCGGTCAGGCCGACCAGTGCAGGCTTGATAACCTGGTTATAATAGACAAAATCATAGTCATTGGTTTTGTCGATCGCCCGGTAGATCCGTCCGCCGATCTGCGGCATAATCTGGATCTGCACGAACTCATTTTCCAGAAAAACCATCTGGTAAGATTTCATGACCTTCTCATCGTAAATTTTATCAATGACAGGAAGCGGATATACGCGTCCGGAACTTCCTTGATAGACCCGCTTTTCCAGGAACATCGGATTCTTATCCGGCTGGCCGACTTCATAGGTAGGAATCTTGACACTTTTCTCCCAAATCTTCACTTCTTGAATTGTTGACACGGGTGTCCATCCTCTCTTGTAAGGGATTCGCTTGCTATCCTTATCTTACGAGTAAACAGGTGTAGACACCATTGACTATCTCATGTGTATGATGGACTATATGATGATTACGGTCGATTGATACATTTGACAAAGCAATTGCACACGAGCATAGTATATACATGAAAAATATACGAATTGAAGAAGGCTTCAATGCCCAGAAACTAATCGTCCTGCCGGATCATATTATTAAAGATTATGCTCAGCACCCTCTTATCCGTCCACTGCATCTAACCGATATCGGCTACTTTCCGCTGGCACAGCATCACTACCGGGAACGTCCGGAAGGCAGCGCCGCTTATATCATCATCTACTGTGTCAACGGCGAAGGCTGGTACCGAGTACAGGGTCAGAAGACACAGCTTCTGCAAAAGGGTTCTGCCGTCATCATCCCTGCGGGAATAGAGCATGAATATGCCTCTTCCACCGAGCATCCATGGAGCATTTACTGGTGGCACATGAAAGGAGAGAACGCCGCCGACTTCTTCTCCGGGAGTGACGGGGCATGTGAGCCGATTCCGATCCCGGTCGATAAATCGCTGAAGATCGTAGAGCTGTTCGATGAATGCTATGAGCTGCTGCAAAAAGGCTACACCCTGCACCATATCATCTATGTCTCACAGCTTGCCTGCCATCTGGCAGCTATCCTGAAGTTCTCGCAGCTTCAGCCGCTCTCCAGCCAGCAGCAACGCCACAAGCATGATATTGAGCGCTCCGTGAAGTTTATGACTGAGCATCTGGAGGAACATTTATCGCTCAAGGAGCTGGCAGCGGAAAGCAAGCTTTCCATTCCCCATTTCACACATATGTTCAAAAAAGCGACCGGGTATTCTCCCATCGATTATTATCTGCGTCTCAAGGTACAACTGGCCTGCCAACACCTCGACCTTACCGATCACAGTATTAAAGAGATCAGCCATCGGCTGGGCTTTCAGGACCCCTACTATTTTTCACGACTGTTCAAGAAGATTATGGGGCTATCTCCTTCCCAGTACCGCAGCACGCATAAAGGGTAAAGGGCTGTGCTTAACTGCACACTAGTATTGATCATCACATAGTATCAAGCCAGCCACAAACCTAACTATTATTCTAAGGACCAATGAAATGCATGTTATGTCTACTTCTTTCCCTAAGAGAAGACCAGATATGGGAGAAGGTTGCGAGGAGAGATTCTCCTTTGAGTTTGGAATTTTAATAAGACTTCAACAATTAGCCAAAGAAAAGACTGCTATCGTCTTGAAATCACCAAAAGTGATTAAACATTTTTTAGAAAATAACAGTTATCCGCAAAAAAATAACCCGTAAGCACGTCGCCTCAGGCAGAGGTTCGTCTTACGGGTTATCTATCAATTCAGGAACAGGCTCTCCTTCTCAAAGTAACTCAGCAAGAGACCTGGCCTTCATCTGGGCTAATTATTTTCCGCCCCACAGCTTCATACGTTCTTCATACTTCTGGTTGATAATTTCTTCTACCTTCTCATCGCCGGCCTTTTTCATATCGTCAAGCATCTTGTCGAATGTCGCATTGGCTTCAGCTTCAGTAGGAGCAATGATTACTCGGGTAGTACTTTGTTCCATAATATCTTTGACCTTCTGAGCTGTCAGTGCTTCAGGTGTACCGCCATCAGGAGTCAGGTTATCATATTCCGCTGTATCCCAAACGGAATCCCCAAGGTTCTTGATCGCCATTTCATCTACTTCATTGCGTTGGAATTTAACCGGCATATCGTAAGGCTGTCCGTTCGGATCCAGACCATTCTTGATGAACCACAGCCATTTGCGAACGCCGCTCTTCTTCACTGTATCATCCCAGTTGTCTTTGAAGCTTTGCAAGAATGCAGGGTCCGGTTGTCTCTTGCCATCAACCATAGTGTAATTGGTTCCTTCTTGACCCCACAGCAGCAAATGCTGACCTTCATCACTTGCCAGGAAGTTGAACAGTTTCATTGTTTCTTCTGGGTGTTTGTTATTCTTCGTGATGGCAATAGCATCCCATCCAAGCGAGCTTCTAGGTCCAAATGTCGTTTGGGCAGGGTCTGTACCAGGTGCGACAACCTTGTAAGGGAAGAGCTGGTTATCTACGCCGCCATCCTTCTTCAAAGCTGCATTACCATTACCTGGATCCCAGTAAGCGCCTGGTGAGGAGAATACTGCGCCAGTAGCAAGCTTTTGAACCCATGTTTGCGTTTTACTAATAGCAAATTCTTTCTCGATCAGACCTTCTCTATACAAACGGTTCACATAGAGCAGCATCTCACGATACTTCGGATCCTTCACATCATACTGCAATTTTCCGTTGTTATCGTAGTAGGTCTTCATGCCCCACATACCTTTGAACGTACCAAGATTGGCACCCATATTCTCACCGTTCATCGTCATAGGAACGGATTCTTTTCCATCGATAGTCTTGTGTTTCTCTTTAAAATTCTTCAAAAGCGCTTCCAAATCATCAGTTGTAAGTGGTGTAGAACCATCTGCCTTATCTGGAGCCAGTTCTGCAAGCAGATTTTTTCTCATCAACATACCGAAGACAGGATCACTATCCAGTCCATACCAGTTCGCCAAATAATAGTTTTGGCCGTCTTTATAGCGTGTTTTAGTCAACGTGTCGCCATACATTTCTTTCACGTCAGAACCATATTTTTCAATCAATTCATCAAGTGGTACGAATGCTCCGCTTGTAATGTACTTATCGAGTGAAGCGTCCCCACGGCTCATTACCACTACGTCCGGATAGTCACCGCTGGCAAGCATCAAGCTCAGCTTCTCTGTCGGGTTTCCCGTAGGCTGTTGTATGGAGAGCGAGATGCCAGTCTTTTTAGTGATTTCCTGGGCAACAGCATCTGTAAAGGGCTCTCCCTTTGTATTAGAATCAAACCAGGTTAGTGTGATCGGCTCTTGTTTTTTATTGTCTCCTGCCGTTTGGTTTGTATTGTCTTTACCGTCGTTAGAACCACATCCCGCCAATAAACCAGCAGCTAGTGCAGCCGTCATACCTACGCTCATCCATTTGTTTCTCTTTATCATTGACACCCTAATTCCTCCCATTGAATAAGTTACTTTACATGTCGTTCAAGCAACCAAGCAGGTCTGTCACCTCACCCCCCTTCAGGGTCGCCAACCGGAGAAGTTGTCTCCAGCTGGCGTTCGGTTTTATTTAACCATATTAACTTTTAACAGCACCCAAAGTCATGCCTTTAACAAAATACTTTTGCAGGAATGGATATACAAGCACGATAGGCAAAGTCGCAACCATAGTCGCTGCCATCCGGATCGTATCGCTTGAGACGGCATTCCGCTTGGCCGAGTTGGCTAGCATCTGCGTCTGTGACACCATACTTCCGGTCTGGAACTGACTCAATATTTTGACGAGTACGGCTTGCAAGGTTTTCAGATCTGAGCTATAGGTGAACGCATAGGAGTCAAACCAGGAATTCCAATGTGAAATTGCCTGGAACAATCCGACGGTTGCAAGTACAGGCGTTGTCAGCGGCAGAACAATCCGGAAGAAAATTGTCAAATCATTCGCTCCGTCTACCTTTGCCGACTCTTCAATCTCATAGGGCAACCCTTCCATAAAGGTCCGGACAATGATCATATAGAAGACGTTCATCAAGCTTGGGAGAATGAATACAGAGAACGTATCAATCATATTCAGCGCTTTCAGAACCATATAATAAGGAATCAGACCACCGGCAAAGTACATCGTAAAGACGAAGTAAAGGTTCCAGCCTTTGCGTCCTACCAAATTCCGGCGGCTTAGCGGATACGCTAGCATCGTAATGACGAGGACTGACAGCGGTGCACCGATCACGGTACGTTTTACCGTTACCCAAAGACCGTTCATGATCTCACTGTCTTTCAAAATCTGATTGTAGCTATCCAGCGTCCACGCTCTTGGCCACAGGTAGACGCCTCCTCTTACCGTATCTTCCGCACTATTTAATGAAAGAACGAGAATGTTCCAAAAAGGCAGGAATGTAACCAGCAATACAATTGTGAGAACGAAATACACGATGAATTTAAAAATATGGTCTCCGAATCTACTTGAAATCATCACAAGCGCTCCTCTCCTGTTTTATTTAGAACAACGCCTGGTCGTTCACTTTTCTGGAAATGTTATTCACAATCACTACAAGAATAAAGGCGACGACTGATTTAAACATCCCCACGGCAGCCCCGTAAGAGAACATGCTGTTCTGTAATCCGTATTTATAAGCATAAATATCGATAACTTCCGAATATTCAAGAACTGTATTATTTTGCAGCAGGTATTGCTGTTCGAAGCCCGCGTTCAGAATACCGCCGACTGCGAGTATTCCCAGAATTACGATGGTTGGGCGCAGGGCTGGCAGTGTAATATGCCACATTTGACGGAAGCGGCTGGCTCCATCCACTCTTGCTGCTTCGTAAAGCTCCGGGTTAATAGCCGAAATCGCTGCAAGGTACATAATCGCGCTGAAACCCATTTCTTTCCACATATTAGATAAGGCGATAATCCACCAGAACAAAGGTCCATTCTGTAGGAAGGCCACCGGTTCTTTGACCACTCCCAGCATAACCAGGAAGTTGTTAAGCATTCCGTCCGAAGCCAGCAGTGTAATTACAATGTTCGCTGCGATAACCCAGGAGATAAAATGCGGCAGATATGAAACCGTCTGTGTAAAGCGCTTGAAGAATCCTTGTTTGGCTTCATTCAGCATCAATGCTAGTATGATTGGAGCAGGAAATCCGAATAACAGCGTCAGCAAGCTTGTCGCAAGCGTATTACGCATTACCCGATAGAAATCTCCTGTACTAAAGAAATATTCAAACCACTTTAAGCCGACAAATTCGGCACCGAAGAATTGATGTAAAAACGATCCTCCACCTGGCTGATAATTCGTAAAGGCCATATACAATCCAAACATAGGACCGTAAGAAAACAGCAATGTCGCAATAAAGGCAGGGAACATAAGTACAAATAACCACTTTTGTTCTTTTAGTCTGTTCCACAGACTGTTGCCCCTGACTGTTTTGATAGCGCTTGCTTTATACATCAAACACCCTCCCTTTCTCTTTATACAGTATGCCTAGCCATCTCTTGGCTTAACTTCTCTCCTCCTTATCTTAAGGCCGCTACAGGTTCCTTTCTATACTTCAATCCTCCGAATGATAGCGCTTTTTAAAGATGTTTTGCAGCAAACTATTGTTGGATTCCGATATTCAGTCTGCTATGATAAACTTGGTAAACGCCAAATACTCCTAAGAGAAAGGGCTTCTTCGATGCGTAAGTTTTATAAAAAATACTTCTATATGCCTTTCCTGAATCTAAGCTTTCGTTCCAAGTTGTTCCTGGTGTTCGTTGTGGTCACCATTGTTCCAATGATGCTATTGGCCTATATCTCATTTGAGCTGACAAAGTCCAAACTCACGGATCAAATCTATATCAACATGATGAATTCAACCGCCCAGATCACCAAGAATCTGGAGAACAAGATGGATAGCTATGAACATATTTCAGCTTCTATATATTTGGATAATAGACTGGCTAACTATCTCACAAGCGAATATCAGGATGACCCTTCATACCTGGATGTCTACAAATACATTGCCAATCGAATTGACACGGTGATGGCTGCCTACCCTGATTTTGATAGCGTATTCATATATTCGGATAATCCGTCGCTGCCCAAAGACAATTACTATATCAAACCAGTTACACTGGAGGTTAAAAGGACAGAATTATTCAAGCAGCTGCAGCATACCTACGGGAACATTGTTCATTTGTCCTCGCCGCAAACCCAGAATAGTCCCGCCATGTTCACACTGGCCAGGCAGCTGAATAATAACCGCAACCAATATCCGTACGGCATTCTGGTCTTCAGTATTTCCGAATCGGTCATTTACTCCTTAATGGAGAAAGAGGCCGGCGGAGGCGGGAAAGACATTTTTATTATCAACAATGACGGTATTATCCTGTCTTCGGGCGATAAACAATTATTGAACACAAGTCTGCCTGAGTTACTGAACCATAAGTTTGATGAAATGTCATCAGGCAGATTCGATACTACGTACAACGGGGAAAAGGCTTTTGCCGTATACAATACGCTCAAAAACGGTTGGAAGACGGTGTCCATCTTCCCGTATGACAGCATCATCAAGGATGCCCGGTCACTGTCACAAATCATTATCAAAATCTCTCTAGCCTTTATTGGTGTGGCTCTTTTGCTTATTTTTATCACTGCTTCGCTGTTCAGCAAACGTATCCGTACGTTAATACGCATGATCCGGCGCATTGAGCGGGGCGATTTCAATACGGCCAAGGAAGAGCATCTCGGCAATGATGAGATTGGTCAGCTGCATTTTGCCTTCCGACAAATGACGAACCGCCTGAAAAGCCTCATTACCGAGGTGTATCAGAAAGAGCTGTTGGGCAAGGAAGCGGAGCTGGATCTGCTGCAAGCCCAGATTAATCCTCATTTCCTGTACAATACCCTGGGCTCCATCTCTTCCCTAGCTATCAAGCATCAAGACCAACGGATTCAGGATATGGTCCTGAATTTGGCCAAGTTCTACCGTATCTCTCTTAATAAAGGGAAAAGCATCCTAACGATTAATGAGGAAATTAGGCTGACGCAAAGCTACAACGCCATTCAGTTGATTCGCTTCAAAGGCCAGCTGAATATTACCTACACGATCGATGAAGCCATCCTGCCTTACTCTACTGTGAAGCTGACTTTGCAGCCTTTCATAGAAAATGCGGTCATTCATGCCGTATGGAATCAGGAGAGCCCGCTGAATATTCACATCAAAGGGATCATCGAAGACAACGATATTGTCCTGTCAGTTATCGATGACGGCATGGGCATGAGGCCGGAGAAGCTGCAAACACTGCTGGAGGACAAGCCCGGTCGGGGCTACGGCATTTCGAACGTGGATCGAAGAATCAAACTGAAATTCGGTGAGCGTTACGGTGTTAAAGTGTATAGCCGACTGGGCATAGGGACCACAGTCCAGATCACCCTGCCGCAAAAGGTGATGTTGTAGGGGAGGCGCTGAGTGCTGGTTGCTTTGCGTAGTTGCTTCGAGTGTTGTTCAGAGTGTTGCTTTGAGTAGCTGCTTCGAGTAGTTGCTTTGAGTAGCTGCTTTGAGTAGGATGTACTCAGTCGCTTAGGTGGGCGCTCCACGAACGGACCGTTGTTCCAATCGCTGTTGTGCCCATATTTTTTCTGTTCTCTTTAGCGGTGAAATCTGGACACAAAAGCGAACGCTGCACTTTTTCTGCGAGTAGTTCCTTCCTCTTCGCAGCTTGTGCAGAAAAGTCACTTCAATATTGAATCCACACCAAAATCCGTTGCTACCCCGTCGAGTAACGGACTTCAGTGACTTTATTGTCAATATGCTCGATTGCTAGGATGCTAACGGACTCCAGTGACCTTATTGTCCATATGCTGGGTTGCTAGGCTAACGGACTCCAGTGACCTTATTGTTCATATGCTGGGTTGCTAAGGATGCTAACGGACTCAGATGACCTTATAGGCTGGCTGTCTGATCAAAATGCGAGGTTTTGGAGTAAATAGCGGCACTGGAGTCCGTTACATGTCCAAAACCCAGTTATATCGCAAATAGCGGCTGTACAGTCCGTTACACCCCTTGCGTAAGTTGGCCCTTGATGTGCGATTGACCCGAAACAAAAAGCAGCAGGTCTCCAAACGGAGACTTGCTGCTTTTTCACATCTTAGTATTGGATTACGATCTTCATTGAAGAATAAACTACTCTGTGACGAATTTCAGGATTTCAGGCTTTCAAATCTTCAAGTCTTCAGCCCCCACCCCTTCATCCTTCCAGTCCTTTACCCCATAATTCTTTACCCCACAGTCCTTTTCATTTCTTACTTCGCAATCAAGTTATAGATAACATGAGCCGCTTCCGCGCGGGATGCTATTCCTTTAGGTGCGAATTTTTCTGGGCTTTGGCCTTTAATCAGCCCAAGACTGGCGGCTTCATTCACAGAAGCCGTTGCCCAGGAGGAAACCAGGTCCAAATCTGTGAACGCTGCATCAGAAGCAACAGGTGCTTTGCCATGCTTCAGTTCATATGCCTTCATGGTCATCACCGTGATTTCTTCACGGGTGATCACTGCACTTGGCTCAAATTTATCTGCACTTCTTCCACTTACGATGCCAGCCTTGTACGCGATGGAGATCGGCTCCGCATACCAGGCGGTCGGTGCAACGTCAGCAAAGCTTGCTTCGCCCGTTTCATTCAGTCCCAGGGTATGAACCAGCATGGATGTGAACTCGGCACGCGTAACCGCACGTCCCGGTTCAAACTTGTCACCGCTAGTGCCTTGAACAAGCAGCTTAGCTGCTAGCTCCTTGATGACAGAGCTTGCCCAATGACTGGCTGGAACATCGGTGAAGGTCCGGTTCAGCTCCAGAACAGCATATTTGCTGAAATGGCTAATCTTGGCCGTCAGTACACCATCAGCGTAATCAGCTTGGATATACTCAAGCTTGCCATTATCAGCAATATAATAGATGCCTCCACGCGAAGCGTTAAACCCGTCGGCTGCAGTTAGACTCAGCGTAATCGGTTGATCAAACGTAGAGAGTGTTTGTGTTGTGCCTGTTTTTGAAGTAATCGACAGACTAAATTCATAAATATCACCCTTGAGTGCTACATCACCATGAATAGTTCCCGCAGCAGCGGCAACCACCTCATTGGCTTTACTGCCAAGCGGCACCATCTTCAGGGAGATCGTGCTGTCTGCCCGCTGCTCAGCAGGCAGCTTGTTCTGCAGCTCGTGGATCAAATCTGCAGGCACTTGGAGCGAGAGCTTGCCGGATTTTACTTCCAGCGTGTGATTGCCGAGTTGAAGAATCGCCGCAGGGGACAGCTGTATTTCCTGTGTATCTCCCTTGATGTCCACAACTGCTTTATTACCTGTACTGTCTACTTTCAGCATATCTGCTGTGATGCTAAGCGGTTTAGCGACATTGGTTGTATCTACAATAACACCTGGGACGCTGCTGCTGGTATTGCCATTATTTCCGCTATTACTGTTGTTTCCGTTGTTACTGTTATTGCCATTGTTGCCGTTATCCCCGGGATTGGCAGGCACATCGGGATTTCCCGGGTTCTCTGGGTTTCCTGGATTGCCCGGATTTTCCGTGGTGGCAGCTTTGACTGTAATCTCAGCCGTTGCCTTAAAGCCACCATCAACCGTCTTCACAGTAATCGTCGCCTTGCCAGCTGCTACAGCGGTTACCTTACCATTCTCTACACTAGCTACTGTGGCATCGCTTGAAGTCCAGGTTACCGATTTGTTGGTCGCCACTTCCGGGTTCACTGTTGCAACCAGCTTGCCGGCGTCGCCAACGGTCAGTGTAAGCTCCGTTTTATCCAGAGTAACGCCTGTTACCGGCTTCGGACTTGCTGTCAATTTAACCAGTTTCGATTCTGCTTTTTCCAAAGTCAATGCCAAGGAACCAGTTACGGACGAAGTCTCTCCCGTCCACAAGTCTTGCATCGTATAGGATTCCGAAGCATCCAATCCAGCACGGGCAAAATCAACGGTTTTGTTGGCCGAAGCATTAGCACTATAGTTGAATACCGCCAGGTAATAATCGTTGCCATCCTTCAGTACAAATGTATCTGCAGCATTAGCGTTCGTATTACCTTCCAATGGTTTGAAGGCTTTTCCTTTCAAGGCCACTTCAAGTACGTCTGTGTTGTTGTAAAGGGCAGTCATGTATTCCTGCGCTTTAGGATTGTTCACATCATCACTATCCAGCATCACCGTTCCGGCGATGACGCCAGAGTTCACGCGGCTGCGGGCTTCGGTCAAGCTGGAAGCACGGCTGAGTGCCAAATGATCCGGGTCTGTGTACGGATAGATCGTTCCATTTTGCCAGAAACCGTAGGTCAATGAATTCAACATGTATTCGGTCTCATTAATGCTACCGTAGGTGTCACAGGAAATCCGTCTGCTGTGCGCATATTGGCTCGGGAAGATCGGAGCGATAGATTCGCTGATGAACATGGACCCATCCAGACGGTCTTCGACATAAGCCATTCCTTGATTATAAGCCTGAATCCCTGTTGTCACGTTCGGGTCATAGTGTTGACCTTCCAGCGAGCCATGCGTCAGGAAATCCAATTTGATAAAAGTGAAGCCAAGATCCTTGAATTTATCCAGGAAATAATTCATGCGCAGTTTGGTACCTGGATGTGTCACATCGAGGGCATAAGCCCCGTCCAGAGTCGGCAGTGGGTTACCCTCAGCATCCCTGAGGACGATGTCGCCATACGTATACTGACCATTGGTCCCATCTACCGTCTGACTCATATTGTCGCCCCAGTATACAAACGGCCCCCAATAAATACCTGCATGCTGCCCATTGCCTTTAATGACAGAGACAACGTTTTCAAGCTGCTGATCACTCAGATTATCCCAATAGGAGTCCATATTGATGAATACATTACCGTTATTGTTGAAGTCCTTCAGGTTCTCTTTGAAATAGTTGGAGACATCCACTACGTCCTGGTACGAAAGAGTGTGCTCATAAGCTCCCCAACTGTTCCAGCCCACTGGTACACCTTGCGGCAATTCCGGATTCAGCTCCAGCGGAGGCGTGATGATTGCGTTGGCTTTCCCGTATTCTTCAAGCCCAGTGCGGTAATCGCTGAATCCACCTACCATAACCAGCGGTGAGGATAGCTCCATGCCTGTCAGGCTGCCGTGTGGTTGGGTGTCGCGGGTAACATCACTTGCTGCACCCCCATAGACTGCCAACTCGTTGAGTCGGTTGGAAGAGCCTTTCCAGTCAATGCCTGTCTTCCAGGTGTCATGCGTCACGGAACCGATGATAAGCCCGTTACGTGTCGAATTGTTAAAAATAGCTGTCATCTCATAGCTAGTATCTGCCCGATTCATCGTTTGAGATTTGTAACGAATCCAGGCATCGTTGTCAAAAGGCACGGTCAGCACACGGTTATCCGTGCTGGCGCCAATGTCTACACCACCTGTACGTTTTACTGTAATCGGTGACATATAATTGCTCTTCATCGCCGTATCACTGGCTGCATCCAGACGGGTCAAGAAATATGTTCTGTCTTCATAGAATTTGTAAACTTGTTTCAGTGTTGGCTTACCGGCAGAGGTATGAACGAATGTTAGCTCGACCCCTTTGCCGAAGCCGTCCTGAATCTCCACCGGTGCTCCGGCGCTTGCATGATTCTCATAGCTTTTAGTCTCTACAAGATCACCACCGAGCTTAATACTGCTGTAGATCCCTGTCAGTTTCTGTCCATCAGCCCAGTTGTAACCGGCATATCCGGTCTTGGTATTATAGGACACTTGATAATGTCCGTTCGATACCAGCAGGCCGTAAGTATAATCGGTAACCGTGATTGCCCCGTAGCTATGCGTATCGCCCGGTGTTCCCAGGTCACCCACTTCTTCACCCGGATTCCCTGGCTCTGAGCCCATCGCTGGTTCTACGATAATGCGATCCAGATCCGGTGCGTACCAGTTGCCGTCCGAGAAAGTGATCGTATTCTCACCCTCATTTAGCGGGAGTGTAATATCATAGGTGCCAACCGTTTCCCAGTCTGCCGTCTTCGGCAGCTCGTAGTATTGCTCCGCGCCCCCATTGGCGCTGACATAGAAGCTGCGTGGGTCACCAGAAATGTAGGCTACAGTGATTTTGTAATCACCGGTCATAGGAGCCATAATCTTTTTGAAGATCAGAGAGCTGCCACCATTCAGGTAACCTACCTTTTTGCCGCCAGAAGCATTGAGGCTGTCGACGACGCGGGCTTCGCCGGTCAATTCATTGACAGATGATTCTGCTTCATAGCTGATCGTATAAGGAATCACTTCGATCTTATCCATATCCGGAGAATACCAGTCATGGTCTGAGAAAGTGATCGTATTGGTACCCGCATGCAGGATCACTTCTACATCATAAGTGCCTAGCGTGTTCCAACTTGCCGTCTTAGGCAGATCAACCAGCTCATCCGGTCCATTATTCACCTGCATATACACAGGGCGTTGGTCGCCGGAAATATATGAAATGCGGATCAAGTAAGTTCCTTCTGCCGGTGCATTAACATTTGTGAATGTCAAAGAACTATTCTTGTATAGACCCGTTACTTTTTTACCACTAGAGCTGACACTGCTGTCTTCCACCTTGGCATTGCCTGTAATAATGTTCTCAGGCGCCTCTGCCTCAATGACTACACCGCGTAGATTCTTCTTCCAGTCGACTTCATGACCTTCTCCTGGATTGCTATTGTCGAGTCCACGAATTACGATTTTGTCGATGTCTGGAGAATACCAGTTGTTATCATCGATCAAGATTGTATTGACTCCCGCGTTCAAAGGAAGTGTCACATCGTAGGTACCCACTGTCTCCCAGTTCTGTGTCTTGGGCGGTTCTTCGAACTGCTTGTCGCCGCCATTCGCGCTGATATTGAATGGACGCGAATCGCCAGAAATATAGTGCACAGTAATTTTATAATTTCCGGTCTCGCTCACTACTACATTATTGAACTGCAAGGAACTGCCTTGATAGATACCCCCGACCTTCTTGCCGCCGGAAGCTGAAGTAAGATTCGAAATAGAAGCGTTACCGGTCAGTGTATTTCCTTCTGCCTCAGCCTCATAGGTGTTTGTATCATCGGCATATACCGTCCTGGCGAACTGGCCGCTACCAGTAATCACCAGGCAGATCATGATGAGGAACAAAAATCCTTTTTTCATTACCTGCCCAAGCATAACATCCCTCCGTTTGGTGTTGTATAGTTAGTGCTTTCTCGTTGCCAATTCTTCTGTTGCTCACTTTAATACTCGGGCCATGTTGCTCAAATCAAGTGATTCAAAGGAATCCAAGCGCCGGAAAATGCCGTTAACTCAAAAATGATATCGCTTCCACAACTAGACGTAGCAGCCCCCTGACTGATTGCTTACCAACGGACATCTGTCCAGCTGGTCACAGGGAGATAGATCATCTGCTGTATCATTGTGCAGCTACACGCATTTCTGTAATCGCTTTCGCAAAAAGCTATCGAATGCTTCTTCTCCTTTCTGTCTTTGTCTGCCACCCCTGTAAGCGCTGTCGAATTATAATAACTGAAAGATTCCCTTTGATTGGCCTTGATGGTTTCAGCCCGTCTCTTGCACTTAATTTTGAATACATGCCTAATTGTAAAAAGCGGGCAGAGAATTATCTATATCGTAATCTTACTATTCATAGAGGAAAGCGTCTTTCATTCACCATTCTCTAGGGGACAGGCACTTCCGTACTGGCATAATCAAATATTTTTCCTGTATTCGTTCGGTGTAACTCCCTGGTTCTTCAGGAATAGAGAAATAAAATAGGATGTACTTTCATAACCTACTCTCTGGGCGATATCCTGAATTTTGAGTGAGCCGTCTGCCAGCAATTCTTTGGCCTTATCTAGCCGAATTCGGGTCAAATAATCGTGAATCGTCATACCGGTCTTATCTTTAAAAATGGAGCGCAAATAGTTCGGCGACAAATAAACCTGATCAGACAGGCTATTGATGGTAAGCGGCTGATCATAATTCTGATCAATCATGGTCCGGACCTTGTGGATCAACTTTGCATTTTTGTCCATAAAGCGCTCGCCTAATAAGCTCACAGCATTCTCGGCAGTCCCCAGAATCAGATCCTCAATCTCATTCAGAGTCAGCGCATTATAGATGGAATGGTATAATTCTGCCCGCTTGAAGCCCTCGGGAACAGGTTCATGCAGCTGCTCCAGCAGCTCATCCAAGAGATCAATGGACCAATCGCAGATAATTTTTTTCTTGATTCGTAGCGTAGCCATTCCTTCGATATGCCGGTGCAGATTCTGTGCAGCCTGCTCGAATTCCAGCCGATTTATGGCATCAAACCACTCTTTTCTGGCAAAAGGCGGTACATGTTCGGTGTAGAACTGGTTACTAACGGCATTGGCATGAATAATCGTACCCGTACCTTCATAGAATCGCTCATTTAAAACAACACGCATCCCCTCATAGAGATGATAGACTCCAATTAATTCGGCATCCTGGCCGCCGACAGCAGCTGTCACCGTGAACTCCAGCGTACCTCGAATGGCTTCGCCCAAGTCCTCCCATGCATAATGACCCGGTTGCTCGGACGCTTCCATATACACGCCTATCTCCCCTTCCTTGTAGGGAACAAAGACAACCTCCAGATTCTTCGCCTTAAAAAAGTGATCCAGAAAAGACACCAGTCGACCCATGCAGTCTTCTAGACTCTGCTGCCCCTCAGCCTCTTTGGGGTCGATACTAAACAACGCCAGCGCATAGCGATTACTCTCCGGCAGGCGGGTTAGTTTGCTAAAGCTGGATGCCAATTCGGCGGTGCGTTCGGCGTTTTTTTCATAGGAAAGCTCCTTGAAAATATTAGATTTGGCGGCCTCCATAGAGCGCTTCCTCATCCGGGCTTCCTCGCAGCGCTGCTTCACTTTTTCGATAACGCTTACAATCTCATTTAAATCAAGCGGTTTCAATAAATATCCGACAGCACCTACGTTAAGGGCCGATTTTACATAATGAAATTCATCATGCCCAGTCAGGAACATCACCTGCATTCCGTCATAGCACTCATGTATATTTCTAGCCAGATCAATTCCGTTCATAATTGGCATTTGAACATCCGTAAGCACAATATCCGGCTGTGTGGCCTCGATTTTCTCCAGAGCCTCTCGGCCATTGTTTGCTGTTCCGACGACGTAAATACCCATTTCTTCCCAGCGAATATAATCCCTCATCATCTCGAGTCCAAGTTCTTCATCATCCACGAGAAAAATACTGTACATTGAAGTCCCCTCCTCCTTGTTGTCTGCTCTGTCTCTATTATATTCTTTTCCTCCACACCAACCATGGTACAAATAAAAGAAAGTTATTTTCAAGCATAAATTGTTAAATTGGAGTGTTTCACCGTACATTTCACACATAAAAAAATAGTGGTGCAGGAAGTTAAATCCTACGCCACCATCTATATTTTGTCTACTAATATTCGGATTTTTTATTAAAATTCCAGATTATCATCGTAATGAAATGTCGTCAGACCCTCAAATCTGGATGCAGTCCTACAACACTTCCAACTGGGTATTAAACCTATAGCTTCTGCCGATCTCTGCATTAAAAGTCGTTCTTTGATCGCTCCAGCGTACCGTCACCATTCCTGGCGAGAAAGTATGAACCACGGCTTCCGTCAGCCGACCGTTCTCCCAGATGATGTCGACCTCAGCATTGCCTTTGGCCCGCAGCCCGCTTACTTCCCCTGTACTCCATGCTTCTGGCAACGCCGGGAGCAGATGAATCTCATTCGCATGGCTTTGCAGCAGCATTTCCGCAATGACAGCCGTACCGCCGAAGTTTCCGTCGATCACAAAGATGTTACTCTCCGCTCCGGCAATGCCAGATTTGGAGTAAGTGAACAGGTTATCGAAGCATAAACCGCCGATCAAATGGGAGATATGCTTGTAGGCTTTCTCCCCGTCATGCAATCTGGCAAAGCCTAGGCCGAACAAGGCCGCTGTGAATTCCACATCCTCCAGTTCATCCTGAACCATCCGGTTCTCCAGCGTCACTCTTACTGCCGCACTGAGCTCTGGTGTCCGGTCTGGTGTGATTTGACTTGCAGGATACATTGCGAATAGATGAGACAGGTGCCGGTGTTCTGGCTGTGCCTCCTCATAGTCCTCCAGCCACTCCTGCAGCTGACCCTTCTTACCGATCTGCAGCGGCGGTAATATGGCGATAGCTTCCTCCAGTTCCCGTTGCAGTTCTACGTCCCGATCCAATAGTGTTGCCGACTTCAGGCAGAATTCGAAAAGCTCGCGTACCAGAATCTGATCCATGGTCGAACCCATGGATAACTGCTGTGCACCCTCACTAGTATCACCGGGGTAGAAAGAATTCTCCGGCGAGTTAGAGGGGCCAGTCACCAGCCAGCCATACTTAGGATGCACAATCATGTAGTCCAGGTAGAAAGCAGCTGCCTCTTTGAGTACCGGATAAGCCTGAGACTCAAGGAAGTCCCGATCCTGGCTGAATTCATAATGCTCTATTAGATGTGTCGCGAGCCATAGTCCGCCAGTGACATTGAGTCCCCATGAGGTCTCCCAGCCCGGAAGCGTGAAGCCCCAGACATTAGAGAATACGTGGGCGACCCAGCCTTCACTACCGTATAAATTACGAGCAGTTGATCTCCCCGCCTGAGCCAGATCTTCAACATAACGCATCAGTGGAAGATGGCTGTCCCCCAGATTGGTCACCTCTGTCGGATAGTAATTCATCTGGGTGTTAACATCCATATGATAATCACAGCTCCAGCCCATCCGGCAGGCTTCGCCATCATTCCAGATGCCCTGAAGATGCAGCGGCAGCGGTGAATCTCCCCGTGAACCAGCAATTGTTAGGTAACGTCCATATTGCAGGAATAAGGCAAACAGTTGCGGATCTTCTTGCCCGCCCTGGGCCAGTAATTGAATACGCTGATCGGTTGGGAGACTAGCCTTGTCAGAGACACCAAGCTTGATATTCACCTTGCCATACTGCTGACTGTAATCGGCGATATGATCCTCTCTGAGCCGGGCATAGCCTTTGTTCACGGCCTGCTTTAAGATCTCCGCACTTTCCGTTTTCCAGTCCTCGCCGGTCCGGCGATAATCCGTGCTGACGGCAAAGTAGATCTGGGCCTCATCCGCCCCGGTCACCGTCAATTGGCCGTCCCGGCTCTGAATCGTACCGCCGGTGATGATCACCTTGACACAACCCTGAGCCCAGACGCCACATGCACCATTGCTGTGTACTTTTTCTGTAGCCTGCCCTTTGAATTCCAGCGTGGTGTCGTCCGAAGCTACGGTTATGAACGACTCTGTCCCTCCCTCCAAATGGAGCGTGAAGGAGACCGCGCCTGGGGCGTCACTCCAAATTCGTGAGGCCACGAGATCATCGGCATGGGTAGCAAAAACCTCCCGATGCAGCGTGGTTCCATTGACCTTGGCCACCGCTCCGGCCACCGCGCTACTCAAATCCAGTTCGCGCTGGAAGAGTCCAGCTTCACCAGATTGTGACTCCTGGTCGGTAAATTTAATAACAACCTCACATAAACCGAGGTTTGTACCGAAATTCCGCTTTTTCGGCTGCAAGTGCTGTTTGGCTAGAGAATCGCCAACTGCATAATCGCCGGCGAAGAAATGCTGACGCATCTCTTCCAGTGCAGTTTTCCCCTCACCAGGAAGAAGCTCTGGATCGCTCTGACCAGACCAGTAGGTGACTTCGCTCATACTCCACACCTCGCGGTGCGAAGCGGCCATGACAACGGCCCCTGTTCTTCCGTTCCCAAGTGGCAGACCTTGAGACCAACCCGCTGCAGGGGTCAGATACCATAGTTTAAAATCGCTCATATCCTTATCTCCTGTCTATAATATGATCTGTACAATCGCGTGTAGCTCCAGCACCGGCAACTCAATGATCGCTCGGCTTCCATCCCATTTCCATGCCAACTCCGTGTTCTCCGGCTGTAGCAGAACCCTGGTTGGCTTCGTAGGCACTGCTACCTGAAAGGAAATACCCTGAACCGGCACTATCTCTTCATTATGAATCACATAACCTGGGCGCTTCTGCGCGAAATAATTCAGGAAATGCACCAAGAGCTCCTCACCGGAATCCGTACGGCGAGCATTTAAGACCATCTCGACATGAAGCGGCTTTTGCACCTGGATCATTCGAGTCGCTTTAGGGTAAATATCTTCTATACAAACATCCAGCCATTCCCTGATCAGACGATGTCCTTCAAGGTAATACAACGCGAACAGATCACCGTTCAAGTACATAACACTGCCTTGTCCATAGCTGTGCAGCGTCACCGCTGGAGCTGCCACTTGGTTCCCGGCAGGGGCAGCACCCACTGTCGTATAATGCCGCCAATCCTCACGCCGTTTACGGCTATCAGCCCAGACTTCCTCCACTGGCTCCAGCAGCTCTGCTAACGTTTCTGCTCCCTCAAGCTCAGCTTGGAGCGCGGTGCCCCAGGCTTGCAACCGGATCTGGCCGAACGCCAGCTTGCCCGCAAGTTCATCCCCGGCCTGCCAGTAATGCAGCGGGGCGGGAAGCTCCGCACTACGCTTCAGACCCAACAGTCCAGCGAAAAGATCGCCCTGGCGTCTGCGCCCCTGCTCATCCCACAGGCCTGATCTGCCTGTGACAATCAGTCTGCCGCCATTCTCTACATAGGTCTCCAGAGCGGTAATTGTAGCCTCCTCCATGAGACATTGATCCGGCACTATAACCAGTGCCTGACGGTCAAGCTGTTCCCTTAATGTCGCTTCGTCATAGATGAGATGCTGAATACCCATCTCAACCAGAAACTGCGATGCGCCGTCCACACGGTCCATTCGCGATTTGGGCAGCGCACCCCAGTACTTGTCGCGTCCCCATTCCGCTCCAGCCACCGGCCCCAGCAGCTGGGATGGCAGGCTGGCCAGCACTGCCACTTCCGGCACGATATGGGTGCCTGTGGCGTAGGGCTCCCGTTCCTGCATAAATTCATGAACGGCCCCCAGCTCCCGGTACACCGCAGGCTCCAGCCGCCCGTCCGGATAAGGCTGATCCGCGAAGAAACCTCTCGCCCCCACGGCCAGAATCGTAGCCATCTCCAGCTTCCAGTCAGTGGTTGGACGTATTTGCCACTCGCCCCAGCCGTGAAACCGCTCATTCATATAGTCAAAGGTCAGCCCCGTGGTGGCCTGATAACGTCCTTCCTTACTGAAAATCATCTCATGATTAGCTCCGAAATGGACCGGATCACAGGATAACCAGTCTAGTCCTAGCTCCTTCGGGGTCAGCCAGCGTACAAACTTGCCGCCCTCCATCAGCGGGAGGCCATAGAAATATTTGCCGAGGTTATTCTCCGCCACCAATGTCTCCGGTGAAACCTCCTTCACAGCGGCGACGAGCTTGCGTACATAATGAAAGATCTGCCCCCGCCGCCATAGGCGCCATTGCAGCCATTCAGGACTATTCAATTCTTCACCGGGTTCAGGCATTGACCCCTGTGGCAGCTCTCTGCCCGTATCTTCAAGGAACAATTTACGGCAGCTCTCACAGTAGCAAGGATATTCCACGGTCCAACTGCCGCCGTCGATCCAGACAGCATCCGGCTCATGACGAGCTACGGCTTCTTTCAGGAGCGGAAGATAATACTCGTCCAGAAAGCCGGAAGAGATACAGGCCTGCGAGGCTTCATGCTGCAGCCAAGCCCCCCTCGTCAAAGTGCCATCCTCAAGCACACGCAGCCATTCAGGATGATCCTTTTGCAAATGTACACTTGTGAACGCATTCAAATATAAAATCGGGCGGATGCCAGCATCTTTAAGCGCGCGTGACATCAGACCCGTATAATCGTTCCGCAGTCCGGGATGCGTAGGAGCGATATCCGAAGGGTAAAAGGTATGTCCATAATGGTCATAGGCGAAAAATTCAACCGCCTGAATTCCAGCTTCCTTAAACATTGCCGCCTGCCGCCGCGCCTCTTCTTCTGTAAACCCGCCAGCTACAGCTTTCATCCATTCCGGCTGATGATAGTCCAGATGCAGCTTGCGGAAGGTAGTATTTATCCAATTACTCATTGTTTTCACCTCTGTACTATTGATTGTACTTTGCGTCTAATGTTGTTAATTACTCCGCTATGCATAAATAAAATTTAGGGACATCTACATCGAAATCATATCTCCCAGCTTCAAATCCCTGTTCTTTATCAAGCTCCTTTATTGACTTACATACAGTTATTTCCCACTTTAGTTCCTATCAATAGAAGCTTACGGATTCATTGCATTCATAGTATCATCGGGGCACTCCTCTGTCTTTGCCCGCGGGTTCATTCATTTGACGATTTGTACGGTCACTTGTATGATGCAATAGAGATCAGGTCAATGAGACCAGAAAGTGAAGGCACAGCATGAATAAACTGTCCGCAATCACGCCCTATGTTGGTGAGAGTATGACTTATCAGTATGACGGCAGCAGTAATGAAAATTTACGCGTCTGCAATTCCTATGCGTTTCATCTCTTTATTGATGGCCCCGGCGAGATGGAAATTGACGGAAGACATTATCCTATTGAGCGAGGCACACTGATTTTCCTGCGTCCGGGCCAGCCCCACGCCTTTCATATCTCGCCTGCTCATCCGCTCTCGTCCTACAATTTCTATTTCGATTTATGGGACAATCGCTCCCCGGTGTCCGTTAATCATTCATTTATCTATGCACCAGAACCCCTCAGCTTTGAAAAGAAAGCGCTCGAAGCACCCTGTTCCGAGCTGGATCAACTGCCCTGCGTGTTTTCGCTGGCTGCTCATCCTATGCTCTATGACAGTCTAGTGATGATTGCCAAGGCGCACAACGATGCACAATTTTACCGATTCGAAGCTGTGAACAGCTATATGTATGCCTGGATCTTGAGCTGGTACAATGCGCTGCATCTGCATCAGCCAAGCGATTATCGTATTGTCCGCCTGCTGGAATACCTGAATGCCCATCCCGAGCGCGGTGAATCCATTGAGGACTGGGCCAGGATGTGCGGATTGAAGCGAACCTATTTCCATGAACTATTTCAGCGCGAGACCGGGGTAACGCCGCGTACTTATCATCACAACCTGGTTATGCGGCGCGCAGCAGGCCTTCTGTTGGAAAGTGAACTAAGCGTGACCGCAATCGCCGAGAAGCTGGGCTATCCTTCCATCCATCCCTTCTCAAGGCACTTCAGTGCTAGTTACGGTGTGAATCCGACGCAGTATCGCCTGAATCCACGAAGCCGGATTCGAATGTAGATCATAGGGCAGTCAACAAACAAAACGCGCTATCCGCAAGAAACGGAAGCGCGTTTTGTTTGTTTTTTTATATAACCGCTAAGGAGTTCTGTATGTCTTGGTAAATCATTATCATCGTGCTATCCTGGCACATGTTTTCTTTGCCAGCAAGATGTGATTGTTTATCAATCTGCCTTTACCGTCAATTTGAATATTTTGGATTCGGCTGGCTCCAGATTCAGCGTCAGAACACCCGCTACTTCTCCTTGTGAACCTTCCCACAGATCTTGAAGGCTATAACGCGCCGTGGCATCTAGTCCAGCACGTTCCAGGGAGATGGATTTATGCGCAGCTTGTGCAGCATCGAAGTTGAAGACCGCCAGATAGAAAGCATTCTCTTCTGTAGCTTCTAGCACAAACAAGTCGGAAGCCTGCTTGCCAAGGTCTCCTTCCACAGGACGGAAAGTCTGGCCCAAGCGAGCTACATGCATGATCTCCTTATTGCCCAGCCATTCTTTTGCCCGTGCAGCAGCCTCTTCCTTGCGGAAGTCATCCCCCATCAATAGCACTGTACCAGCGATGACCGATGCGGTCAGGCGGCTTCGGCCTTCATGCCACCCAGTAGCCTCCTGGTTAAAGCTCTTGTATAGCACGGAATGGTCCGGATCATTGTAACGGTACAATGTATTGCTCATCCACCAGCCGTGTGTCAGCGAGTTCAACAGATACTCGGTATCTTGCAATGTCCCGAAGACGTCGCAGGATACGCGGCGGCTGTGTGCAAAAGCATAAGGGAACAGCGGAGCGATGGACAGATTAATGAAGAACGGCCGGCCAATGACTTCCGGTGAGAGCTTGTTCTGCAAGTAAGTCATACCGTAATGGTAAGCCGCGATTCCGGTTGTGATCTCCGGATTGTGATGCTGTCCTTCCAGCGCGCCATGTACCAGGAAATCCAACTTAATGTATTCGAACCCTTCTGAGATGAATTTGTTCGTGAACCAATCGATTCTCTGCAGGTTGCCGGGGTGTGTAGGGTCAATAGCCAGTCCGCCGTCAACATCCGGCAAAATCTCACCCTCACTGTCTCGCAGCAGAATATCTCCATAAGTGTATTTGCCGTCTGTCCCTTCAACAAGCTGTCCGAATTGCGCCGGACTTCCCCAGAAGGCAAATGGTGTCCAGTACGTTCCCGCTCTATGACCGTTCTGACGTACACGTTCTAGCGCATCCTTCATTTCTTCCGGGGTAAAGTTATCCCAGAAAGCATCGAAGTTGATGTACACGGTGTCCTCGCTTTGGAAGCCGAGCGGCTGCACTTCATTTTTCAAAAAATCACTGGTCGATGTGTACAAGTCATAATTCAACTCCGTCATCGCCGCCGACCAGCTATTCCAGCCTACAGGAACGCCACCCTCCCATGGAAGCTGGGCTTCAATCCAGGTGTTGGCCCGGCCATAGGCTTCGAGTCCTTCCCGGTAATCTTCGTAGAAGCCGATAAATACGAGCGGGGATTCCACTCTCTTGCCCTTCACATAACCGTGCGCTTGGCTATCGCGGGTCAGCTCACTAGTAGCACCGCCGTAAAGATCAAGCTCCTCGATCCCGCCGACCTTTTCACTTTTAATACGAATACCCGTTTTCCACACTTTGTGACTGATGGAACCCATAATAATTCCCCGGCGGCTGTCTGCCGCGAACAAAGCCGTTGCCTCATAGCTCTCGATATCCAGCGGCGGTTTTACAACTGTATAACGAACCCATTTGTCATTGTCGAACGGTACACGCAAGATACTGAGTTCCTCTGGCTGTCCTGTTGCTCCGCCTACAATCACTTCTCTGGTCTGCACAACGGCGAGACGGTTGGTCTTCAGCTCTTCATCACTTACAATTGCGCTTTGTACAAGGACAAAAGATGAAGATTCATAAATATAGAAATGCTGCTCCAACTGCGGCAGCAACGATGTTTCGTGCAAGATCACCAGATGGATGCCTTTCCCGAAGCCTTCACGAACAACCTCTTCCTGTGACTTCAGTTGGTGGCTCTCATAGTGTTCTGTACCGTATTCCCGGCCCTGCCAGCGGAATGCGCTACGGATTCCCTTCACATGTGAGGTGTTGCTCTCGATGCTAGCTCCACCTTTTACGAGATCAATCTCCAGGCTTACATGACCGTTCGTCACCCGGATCAGAGCTTCGTCCTGTTGTTCTACTTGCACTTGTACAGATGTATCGCTAGTTAGCATAAGATGCCTCCTTAATGTTTCATGCTGGTCCTTGAGTAGAATAAGCACTGCCCTTACCCAAGTCTGCCCTCATTATAAAGAGAGAATAAAGCGTTTACCATGCAACGATCTTCCGATCCATATCGCGATTTAACACTGTTCGAATCTGGTGTCCTGTCGTACGAAGTAGCCAAGTATCTGCGTTCAAGAATTTGCAACTTTTTCGCATCACCCCCGTCTGTATTCACAAAAGAGTAAAAAAATTCTAAATCCTTAAAGGTGGAAGTGTTATGAAAATTAAACTGGTGCTGTTATCAATCTTTTTATTAATTCTACTTACGGGATGTACTCATAATTCAGCCAAACAATCTAACGTTACCAATTCAAAAGATACCCATACAGAATCTTCCGAAAGTTGGCCGTTTGACAAGCTAATTAGGTTTAATAAACATGTTTATATGGGGTCTGATGATAAGATAGCTATAACTGAGGTTCAAGAACTGCTCGGGGTGATCGAAAACTCTTCTGACGATGAAACAATTGCAAGTAAAGAGAATTTTTCAAATTATTATCCCGTTGGAACAAAGCTATATACAATACAAGGCTCTTCTTCTCAAGAGGCCATTGCAATTGAAATAGATAAAGATACTTATGTTTTAGCAAAAATAAATAAAGATCATTGAGATTTCGGCCTCTATATCCAATCTTCGAAATGATCTGTTACAAAAATAATCTCACTCTCATAGTGCGCCAAGTGACCCTCATCAACCATTTTTTGAAAAGCAGGATTTCCGGCGGCGGCACCATTTCGTAGCGTATCACACAATACGACCAAACGCCTAACAATCCACTGTTGCAGATTATTAGGGACATTCATTCCATAAGATTCAAAAAATAAATGAATTCGCCGACGACGCTCTGCGGCATGTAATTCATATTGGTACCCTACTGTCCTTCCAGAAGAATGGTCAGGGGCGAAACTCGCAAGCGGAACCGATGTGTAAAGGGAGTACGCAATGTCCCACATACGCGGACCTGGGCCTGCCATGTCAAAATCAATCAGTGCCACAGGAATCTCCTTTTGAAAGACAACATTGTACAACGCCGCGTCATTATGACAGATCACTTCATGGTCAGCATCGTCGGCATAACTAAGCTGCCATCTGTTCTCCGTATTGGGACTGAATAATTTAGTCGCATCATGGAAACGACGCATAAGGCGTGCCAAGCCCACAAGTGTTTCGTCCGACCACATGTACGGTTCAAGTTGTGGATAATTGTCCCCTGGAACTTCTCCAGGAATAAATGTCAATACTTCACGACCAGAGTCATCGATTCCGAGAAATCTTGGTGCTCCCTCATAGCCTTGTTTCTCCAGATGTTGGAGAAGTTCATGAACATTCGGACTCCAATCACCTATAGGGCGGCGAACAGTATTCGCCATACGGACGATGTGATTTACGTTACCACCCTGCAACACTTCTTCCTGAGTCACTAGGTTTCATTCCTCTCTTTTCAGCGCATTATCTATTACAGATTTTTGACTGTTCGTTATGGAAACTACTCCCCTAATAATAACAAAATGTACAAAATCATCGTTTATAGAAAACAATTAAAACCAAACTATCCGCAGAATATGTAAAAAACAGCAGCAGGAATCCGTCTTTCCGGTTCCTGCCGCTGTCTCGTTTCCTTGCTGATAAGTCTAATGCTATCCGACTAGGGTCAGCTTGTATGTCTTTCCTGCTTCGGTAGCGAAGCTAAGAGTTCCCGCTGTGGAATGCTCGACTTTAACTGTGTTATCGCCTTCGGTGACTACCAGCGAAGCCGCGCTGCGAATCACACAATCCGTGCCCAATTGGGAGACGATCGTAGCTTCCGTCAGTTGTCCGTTATCCCAGTGGATATCCACTTCAAAGCCGCCACGTGCACGCAGGCCTTCCACGCTACCCTGCTGCCATTCGTCCGGCAACGCTGGAAGCAGCTCCAGGTATGGACGATGCGATTGCAGCAGCATCTCGGCAATTCCGGCAGATGCCGCGAAGTTGCCGTCAATCTGGAACGGCGGATGTGCGCCAAGCAGGTTGGCGTATACACCACCGTGGTTGTACTGCTCCGATTCTCCGTCCTTCACCAGGCGCAGCATGTTGGAGAGCAGGCGCAAGGAACGGTTGCCGTCCCCGAATCGGCCCCATAAGGCGACTCTCCAGCCGAGGCTCCAGCCTGTGCTCTCATCGCCGCGCCGCTCCAGTGAGGTCTTCGCAGCAGTGAAGAGCTCCGGTGTCTCCTCTTCCGATAACTGACGTCCCGGATACACCCCGACCAGATGCGAAGTATGCCGGTGGTATGTATCTTCATCCTCGAAGTCCTTCGACCATTCCTGCAATTGACCGTACTTGCCAACCTGGAGTGGCTGCAGACGCTCGCGGGCAGTTTCCAGTTCTTCTCTGAAGGCTTGATCCGTGCCTAGCTGCGTTGAAGCTTCGATGCAGTTGGTGAACAGTTCCCAGATCAGCGAGATGTCCATTGTGGAACCAGGGCTGACTGCGGCTACGCCTTCCGCTGTCCGGAATTTGTGTTCCGGGGAAGTCGAGGGCGAAGTCACCAGATGTCCGCTGCCATCCTCAATGAGCCAATCCAGCGCGAAGAGGGCTGCTTCCTTCAGCACGGGATAGGCGGTGCTACGCAGGTACTCTTCATCTCCACCAAAAGCATAATGCTCCCACAAATGCTGTGTCAGCCAGATACCGCCCATTGGCCAGTAAGCCCAGCTTGGATCGCCGTCGCCATAGTCACCAACAGGAGCGGTTTGTGCCCACAAATCAGCATTGTGATGCGCAGTCCAGCCCCGCGTTCCGTAATTGACCCGGGCCGTCTCGGCGCCGTTCTTGGCCAAATTCCCGATCATCTCCAGCAGCGGCTCATGACATTCTGCAAGGTTGCAGATTTCAGCCGGCCAGTAGTTCATTTCCGTGTTGATATTCAGTGTGTAGTTGCTGCTCCATGGCGGACGGGTGAATGCATTCCAAATGCCCTGGAGATTCGCGGCTTGCGTGCCAGGACGAGAGCTGGCAATCAGCAAATAACGTCCATAGTGAAAGAGCAATTCCACAAGACCCGGATCTTGGGCTGCATAAGTTGTAATCCGCTGTTCGGTAGACATATCCTCCGCAGCAAGCGATTTGCCAAGTGACAGCTTCACCCGGTCGAACAGGGAGCGATAATCTGCAACATGTGCTTCACGCAGGCTCGGGTATGGTTTGTCTACCGCACCCGCAAGATGGGATGCAGCAATAGCAGAAGCATCCTTCCCTTCTTGGCCCGGAATCTTGTCATATCCATTAAAGCCTGTAGCCGCACTGAAATAGAACGTAGCCGCTGTCGCATCCAGCACATGAACGCCGCTGCCATCAACGGTTACCTTACCATCCTCAGCCTTCACAGTTAGTTGGCCCTCAAAGGCCATCCCCTTGCTATGGCCAGGTTCACCGTATCGGATAGGATTGTCACTTCCAAAATAGCTAGGGTCCACATGCTCTGGTGCTATTCCTGACAATACGAAGCTGTCGCCCTGTGCATGAAGGCTATGCCGCAGCGGACTATCCAGGGTCGCGTGTACATTCAGCGTACCAGGTGCGCTAGTGGTCAGTCGCAGTACAAGAACCTGATCTGGATGTGAAGCGAACATTTCACGGGTATAAGTGACATTGCCGATCTTGTATTCCACTCGATGGATTGCATTCTCTACATCCAGCGTCCGCTTATAGGAATGAGAGATACTGCCGTGTTCAAATCGGAGCAGCAGATCACCAAAAGGCAGATAGGATTGGGTATATGGCCCCAGCATATTGCGGGTCTCCGTGTCAGCCTCTTCATAGCGGCCTTCTTCTATCAGCTTCCGTACCTTAGGCAAAGCTTCCTTGGCGCCTGGATTATTTCCATCCTTCGGATATCCCGACCATAGCGTATCCTCGTTCAGACTGATTTTCTCTTGCTCCACACCACCGAAAATCATACCACCCAGACGTCCGTTACCAATCGGCAGTCCTTCGGTCCACACATTTGCTGGCTTGTCATATTGAAGTTTCATGTGCTCTCTCCTCCACTATCAATCATTAACAGTATGTTCGATCAGATCTTATTCAGCTGTGAGTGTATTATCCGCAATATCCACTCCGCTGCAGGCGGTTAAGACAATCGCCTCATCAAGGCTGGGTAGACTGTTCCCGCTATCGGTCACGATTTCATTGGATTGGAAAATCAGACCGGATGTGCTCTTGGCGCTTAAGGCCAGCGTGTTCTTCAACTCGAATCGATTCCCCGTTATAATAATCCCCTGGTGAACAGGAGCGTTCTCATCAACGTCTACGTTCTCTGGCGAAATGAAGATCACTGGATGCTCGCCGCTGCCGCACTCCACAAAACGATTGCCGGTGATGGTTACATCCTCCACCTTTCCGGACTCATACCAGGACTCGGCATCCACCGCGATTAGAACCGCGTTCATATGCATGCGCTCAAACGTATTGTTCGCGATCACCGCTTTGCGGCGGCTCGTCACGAGTATGCCCCGGGTTGGAACACGGGCAAAGTGATTATTGACAACCTCAACCTCTGCGGTCCAGGTTACATTCTCGATAACATCGTGACTGCCAATACCTTCCGGAGCCGGGTCGGCCAGGGTTAGCAGAAGCTCGCGCGGATTGAGAGACTCCACTGCAACCACTTTGCCCTTCGCATAGGTGGTCAACGAGCCGGAACGGACAAATTCAATCTCATCATCAGGATGAAAGGCCAGAAATCCGTAGGTCTGGTGATGCATGAACCGGACCTTGACTACATTCGCCGCCGGCTGCTCTACAATTCGCAGATAAGTGCCGTGAACATTAACGGGATCATCATGAGAACCGGCAAAATAACCGTCCGCCACGGTGACTTTGCCCCGACAGCTCGACATATGGATGAAATCTGCGAAACCAGTGACGGTCCGTCTCGTTTCCGGTCGCGGTGATAAGTCCATCCGGCGGAACGTGAGATTTTCGCTGAACTGGCCTACAATCCCAAGTCCATGCAGAAAATGCAATCCAACATCTGTGAAAGAGACATTGGAGCTTCCCGTAATGAAGACCCCGACCTGATCGCGAATACCGTCACGGTTCTGCAGGACATGTCCTAGAACAACCTCTGGCTGAAAATCAAAGTGCAGGCGCAGTTTCATTGGCTCCAGTTCTTCGACAGACGTTGCTTGTTCCAGCCAGTTATCCATCCGCCAAGTTGTATTACGAACCGGATCATAGGTCTGCATCGGACCTTCCGTGAAGCTCCAGCCCTCACCGATCCAGACCAGCCGTCCATCCCTGATCTCATAGCGAGAATCGTGATGAACCTCCGTATCGAAGTAATCAGGGCCACTGCTGACAATAGTCATCTCCGTTACGGTAGGCCGATAATAATCGGTATGCAGGTTACGAATCTCCACATCTGAGCAGCCGTCCAGCAAGATCATGGTCTGTTTGCCATGGAAAATAAACAGAGCACCGTTGCCCTCCAATGTGAAATTATGCAGACCTTTCAGCAGAATGCCAATGGTCTTCGTCACATCCGGGTTTTCAGTCTCACTCGTCGTATTGGAGATATAATAGGGCGCCCTAATAGCTTCATCTACGTAAAAATGATAGCTTCCTTTGGCGCAGTCCAGCACAACAGGTCCAGAAATCTCGGCTGCTGCCTGGAGCGCACGGGTCATGGCCCCTTGGGTGTCCAGTTCTGTATCCGGCTGTGCCCCGTAATCCGTCAAACGGATAATCGTTGGGGTTGCAATAAAGTCTTGTTCTGCAGAATGAATGAGTCTTCCCGCCTCTCTATTCTTGTAACCGCTTAATAAGAGGCAGTATAATACCTCTTCCCTAGATAATCAATTACTTAATATCTTCATAATGCGCAAACTAGTGCCCTTACTGGCTTCATCCTTCGTTCCAGTGATCCGAACCGTGACCTGCATTTCCTTCCGCTGCTCCTGAAGAGGGAACGTTGCCAGGATCGGCCTGTGCGCCAGCGGACACCACTCATCGAACAGATTTACAGATGTAAAAGAGCTGCCGTTTACCGAATACTCAAATATCCCGCTATCCGGTCCATACAGTAGCAACAGACCTGCGCTTTGGCCGGTGACGGTGAAGGTGTACGCCGCTTCCAGACTATCCGTATATAAATGCTCCGTTCCGAAACGCCAGTTCATCAGCGGATCTTCCGGCGACAGCTCGCGGAGTTCGAATCCGTCCGTGTGAGCACCGGCACGAAAATCGAGCAGGTTGCCGTATTCGTAATTCTTTTCTTCCAGAGGAGAGATCGCTCTTACATCCTCAAGCTTCAATTCGGTGCCGTCAGGAGCAAGAGCGATATCTAAATATTCGCGCAAAAAGCCCGCATAAAGGGCATGGCCATCGTCATTGGGATGGTACCCATCCGGGGCCAAGTCTGTCCATTCCATGCGACCCGCCTGTGTCTCTTCATAGACTCTGGCGGCAAAGTTGACAGACGGAAGATGATAATGTGCTGCCACTTCTTCATGGACAGCAATGTTAAACGGATGACTGCCCGACAGATTCTTCTCCGCTGCCGTATACAGGAAACAGATATCGGTATTCGGCGACAGCCGCCCACATTGGCGAACAATACCTTCCATACCTCTGATCGATTCTTCCCGGTCACTGCCATCATTGACGCTAAACTCAACAAACAATAGATCAATTCTTCCGTGCCGTAGCACGTGCTCCTGCAACCGGTGCGCCCCCAGTGTGGAAGTCGTGCCGCCCACTCCAGCATTGATGAAGTGGAACTCCTGATCGGCAAAACGTTCCTGCAAATACTTCCCGGTCAACGCTCTCCAGCTAGTGGCATCCGCATCCGAAGCGCCAGCTCCTTCTGTAATGGAACCGCCCAGAAAGGCAATAGTCACTGGTGCTTTTTTCGCAAGACTAGCACTTGTACCCGGTAGTCCTCTGCGTGAAACTACAAATGAATGATTGCAATGTTTCTCGTCTGTCATGACTCATCCTCCAGCAATAATATCTGTCTCTGAAAATAAAGAAATCAGGTGCTGGGTCTATCGTACAGCACCTGATTCTGATTTTAATAGTTATTATTTAGAACTATCGTAAGCCTTTTGTAAAATTTCGAGGTAACGGTCAAGCTTCAGGTTCTGAAGGCCTTTTACATAAGCATCCCAGTCCTTGTTCAGATCCTTGTTACCAGTGATGAATTGCAATTGGTTTTGCTCGATGTAGTTCTTCAAGTTGGTCTGTAGCATACTGGCTTCATCAATCTCATTTGGATCAATCCAGATGGACCAGATTGGGAACAATTCTTTAGGCTCATGACCCTGGTATAGCAGAGTCGCATCATACAGTCTGCGTTCATAGCTGCTTGAATCGTAGATGTCAGTACCTTGAACGTAGGTATCACGGTATTCTTTTGGCTCATAGAAGTGACCCATGCCGCTCCAGCCCGCATTGGAAGGTGCAGCACCTTCAACCGGTGGAATGGTTTTGACCATTGGTTTAACATCTTTACCCAGCGCTACATCGCCTTCTTCCGGATCTGTCCAGCCAGTCCCCTTCATACCTGCTGCAGCGTTCGTTTGACCTTCAGGTGTAAACATGTAATCCACCATTTTGATCAGAGCAATTTGTGCTTCTTTGCTTGCTTTGTTAGTGATCACGAATTTCGCACCTGGAGCTACACCGCCACCATCATGCGTAGCATAGGAAACCCCTTGAGGTCCGGTAATCGGCGGCAGTGGATTATAATGTGCCGAACGAGTATTGCCCGGATCGATGTTCACGAAGATCGCTGGGTGCATGCCCGCACCAGCACCCAAAATTTCTGCGTCAGCATTTTCACCAATCTTCTTAAAGGCCTCAGCGTTTTGTGTAAATGCGCCCGGATCAATCAGACCTTCATCAAACAGAGATTTGATGTAAGTCAATCCTTCTTTCCACTCTGGTGTGATTGCAGAGGATTGAACTTTTCCATCTACCATTTGCAGGTAGTTACGATCATCATCATAGACAAAGGCATTCATCAAGTAAGGAACAACCCGTACACCAAACTCCTCAATGGAACCACTCAGTGGCACTTCATCCGCTTTACCATTGCCATTTGGATCTTGTGTTTTAAAGGCTTTCAGAACATTCTTGAACTCTTCTGTAGTTTTTGGCATTTCCAAGTTAAGCTTTTTCAACCACTCGGTATTCAACCACATTTTGTTCGGGTAGGAACAGTGGAAACATTCTGTGTAGGCTACAAGTCCGTAGATATTGCCATCAGGCGCTGTATTAAACGTTTTCAAAGCAGGATTCTGCTCCATGGCAGCTTTAATGTTAGGTGCATATTCATTAATCAGATCGTTCAGCGGAATGAGTACGCCTTGCTTACCATATTTCAGCAGATCGGCTTGCGAGAACTGGTCAATATAGTGGGTAAGCAGGTAAGCATCAGGATAGTCACCGCTGGCCAGCGAGATCTGGCGTTTTTCCTGGGCACCGTCCGAAGGGTTAATCTGCCATTTAAATTTGAAGTTGAACTTGTCTTCCACAAATTTCGAGAATTTGTTGGTCGGTAGGTCGATTCCAGACTCCTGAACAGAGAACACACTGATTTCAACCGGTTTGCCAGACGAGTTGCTAGATGGTGAGTTGCTGGATGCGTTATCTGTATTTTTACTAGCACATCCACTAATTACAACCGTAAACGCCATTACTAGAGTTAGTAAAGTTATCAAGCTTTTCTTCTTCAAATCCCATCACTCCCTTTTGTAGTTTAGCAGTTGATACGAAGATCCCTTGAATGTAAAACTGCGGGCATCCCTCCTCTCCATGTAATAAAACCTTAGGATCAGCCCTTAACAGAACCAACCAGCATTCCCTGTACAAAATAACGTTGTACAAACGGATAGATAACCAGTACAGGCAAGGTGGCGACCACAATCAATGAATATTTCAGTAGCTCAGACAGCTGCTGTTTCTCCACCATTTTCCCTACGTCCATGGCCCCGCCGGCGCTGTTATTCTGAATAATGATGCTTCGCAGGACTAGCTGCAGCGGGAACAGGTCTGCTGATTTCAGATAAATCAACGCATCGAAATACGCATTCCACTGGCCCACTGCATACATGAGAACCAGTACAGCGAGAATCGGCTTCGACAACGGGAGTACAACGCTCCAGATGAATCGCATATCACTGCAGCCGTCGATCTCACTAGCTTCCATAAGCTCCTCAGGAATGGAGGATTGAAAGAACGAGCGAGCAATAATGACCTGCCATACCCAAATGGCATTGGGAATCAGCAGCGCCCAGCGTGTGTCAATTAGATGCATCTCCCTTACCACCAAGTAGGTCGGAATCAGACCGCCGCTGAAAATCATGGTGAAGGTGATGAACATCATCAGCGTGTTGCGCCCGAAAAAGCCTTTGCGGGACAGTGGGTAAGCAATCATAACCGTCAAAGTCACACTGATCAACGTTCCCGCCGCGGTGTAGAAAATGGAGTTGCCATAACCGGTGATAATTTCAGGTGTTTTGAATAATACTTCGAAACCTTTGAAGGATATATCTACAGGCCAGAGCCAAACACGGCCGGAAGTAACGGCTGCCGGACTGCTGATCGAACTGCTGACTATAAAGATCAACGGATAAAGTACAGCGATAACCACGAGGCCGAGCACAAGATAGATCGTGAATAGAAATGCTCTGTCTCCTGCGGATTCTTTAATCTTTTTCTGAACTGTTGCTGCCATAGGTGGGCTCCTTTCCTACCAGATGCTGTTCTTGGTAATTCTTTTCGCCAAACCGTTCACTGTAAACAAGAGGACCAGGTTGATGATCGAGTTAAACAGACCAACGGCAGTAGCGAAGCTGTAGTTGGCATTCAACAAACCAACCCGATAGACATAGGTTGCAATGATCTCAGAATTGGCCAAGTTGAGTGGATTCTGCAGCAGGTAGACTTTTTCGAAGCCGATCGCCATTACATTCCCTACATTCAGAATCAGGATGATGACGATGGTTGGTATAATCCCTGGCAAATCGACGTGACGAATTTTTTGAAAACGTGAAGCACCGTCAACTTTCGCCGCTTCATACAGTGTAGGGTCTATCCCCGCAAGCGCTGCCAAATATACGACCGCGCTGTAACCTGCTGTCTGCCAAATATCAGACCAGACATAGATCGAACGGAACATCCCGGGTTCACCCAAGAAGTTAACAGAATCCAGTCCGAAGAAGTTAAGGGCAACGTTGACAAAGCCGAGCCGTGGTGCCAGGAATAGCATAACGATCGACACCATGACAACCGTTGAGATGAAATAAGGTGCAAACGACACTAGCTGAACGAATTTTTTGAACTTGCCTCCACGTATCTCATTAATCATGAGGGCAAGAATAATCGGGATCGGGAATCCCGCCAGCAACTGATAACCACTAAGCATAATAGTATTCTTCAGCAGGATCCAAAACTGTGGATTCTCAAAGAATAGCCGAAAATTTTTAAGTCCAACCCAAGGACTTCCCCATATTCCCTTGATAACGTTGTAGTCCTTAAAGGCAAGAACAGCGTTAACCATCGGGTAATACTTGAAGATGAGGAAAAACAGCAAGGGCGGAATGACCAGCAGATGCAACTGCCAGTGCTTCATAATACTCTTGCGGGCATTGTACCAAAAGCCCGGTCCCTTGCTCTGCGGCAATGACTTACGGTTTAAAGCGATTTGTTTCTCCAGAACAATTCCCCCTATCCAACAGCCTCTGTTTTGTATTTTGTGAGCGCTTTCTACGACTGATCATAGTGGATTTTACTGTCCCCTGAATAGGTACAATTGGGCGTTTCAGCGTACAGTTAACCCGTTTTCGGGGGCACAAAATAGCACAGGAACGGCCATTTTTCCGGTACCCTGCCTGAAGTGGGAGAAAAAAGGCTGCACTGTCCGGAACCGGACAACGCAGCCTTAGATCTTGAAGATATTCATTCATCAGCACACTGTCTGTATGCGCTTGGTGATATGCCAATCAACCGCTTGAAAGCTCGTCTGAAGGAATGTGAGCTATTATATCCAACCCGTGTGGCGATCTCGTCAACGGTATATCCACTCTCTTTTAGCAAAATTACAGCCTGATCCATTCTGACTTTAACAAGGTGGTCGGAGAAATTAACACCTGTGACCTCTTTGAACAATTGGGAGATATATTTTTCCGGTCTCTCCACTTGCTCAGCAACCCGGTACAAGGTCAGCTCCGAATCAGAGTACATCTCTGCCGTATACTCCTTGATCTGCTTAATGATCTGGATATGTGTATCTTTCTTCTTGTTGGCAATAAGCCCGCAGAGCTCTTCCATAATTTCGTTGAATTCAGACTGGATGGTCTCGAGCGGCTCCGAAGACCCGATATCAATGACCCGCCGTTTGACATTCTCGATGGAAGTGTATTCTGTAAAAGCTTTTTGATCCAGCAGTTTAAGGAAGGTGCCCTTCATTTCCCCAACGAGTTGGTGCTTCATTTCGATGGACAGCTCCCGCTGCTCCATATTCTGTACGATAATAGCATGGACGATCCGCTTGGCTTCCTCAAGCTCTCCGGCCCGGATCGTGCTGATCAGCCGCTGCTCCGAATCCAGCGGATAATAATAAGTCGTGTTCTCCGTCTGGGCCTCATTGTACCACATAATTCCTTTTTTATTCATGTAGACAGCGTATTCCAAGGCCTGATTGGCCTGATCAAACGACAGGCTGACCTCGGTCACCGACGTGAACAGTTCGCCGAAGCCCGCCTGGATCGTAATGCGGTATTCATTAAACACATACTGCGCCAGATTCTTCATGGTATGGGTGATGTCAGCAGTCTCATTCTCTTCACCCAATTCTTCATCCATAGAAAAGAACAGGGTGACGACTTTATCGGAGCCCATATTCGTCATCAGAACATCCACGCCAAGCTCAGACAAGCCCTGCTTCACGAGCAGACGAGAAGCACTCAGCTCATTCAGAATCTCCACACTATCCATACCAGCATATCCGTTAATCTGGATAATTCCGGCATACCCCTTGCCTTGTTGCAGGTTAATATCCGCCTGCTGGGCAGCGGAAAGAATCTCATCCCGTGATTTAAATTCGCCGGCAATCAATCGCTTCAGGAATGCATCCCTGACCAGCGGAAGCTGGCGGTTCAGCTCTGACTCCAGATACTTGTTCTGGGTAATCATATCGGCGATATTTCCGCTCAAAAAGTCAAATTCATTCTTCGGACCTGCTTCGTCCTTCCCGAACTGCTCCTTCATAACACTGAGCAGACGGTTAATCGGTGCGCTAGTGCGATAAGCTAGCACCAGGCCGACAATCAGGCCGATCAGCAGCGTGCCTCCCGTAATCAGCCACGTCATTTCCTTGATTTTGTTGGCATTCTCCATCAGAACCTGCCGGGGAATGCCTGCCCTGTATACCCAGCCATTCTTATCTGAGCGGGTCGTGATCACCAAGTCATCACCATAGAACTGGCTGACTTCGTTCTTGTCAAACGACGGATCAGAGACCATTGTAACCATTTCCGGTTTACTGCTCCCCTGCAGGACAATGGTCTGCCCTTTAGCATCGCTGATATGAACCCAGCCTCCATAACGCTCAGTCAGACCGGAGAGCAGACTGGAAATGACTTTCTCGTCAATGACTACAACCGCAACGGCCGGTGAAGCTTCATTGAAACTATCCAGAGGCAGTGACTGCATGTACGTGATCACTGAAGTTTGCATCTTTCTGCTGACAAAAGAACTGAGTGGCTTGATTTCGCTCCGATGCGTTTTCTCCAGCACTTCCTTTGTCCATTCTTCCAGCGACAAATCGTTGTAATGGAAATTTTCATAATAATGGTCAGGTCTGTAAGAAGAACCCGGAGTCAAAATCAGCTTGTAATTGGCCAGGTAAATAAAATAATCCTGCAGAAAATCATTGGTCTGCCCAAAGGTCAGGACATTCCGCATCGCTCTCCATATGCCATAGACATTCGTCTCATTATCCCGCTCGTTCATCAGAACATTCAATTCCTGATTTATCGCAAGCTGTCTGGTAAAGCCCTCGACTTCCGCCATCCGGCGCTCCAATATCTCTTGGCTCTTCTGAAGCTGGGTTACGCTGTTCTCAATAGAGATCGAGCGTGTCACCGAAATCGATGTTAGATAAGACATGTAGCCGCCAATGCTGGGTATAATCAAAATAACCACATAGGAGATTAGAAATTTGCGGAAGACACTGGAATATTTAAGCATGATGGACTCCTCTCCTAAATGTGGCATTGATAGCGCTGTCATGTTTATAGATTAAAACATTTTTCAGTATAGTCAAGTGTTCAACCTCTTTTCGGCACGCTATATACACTCGGAAATGTATAAAAAGCAGCGATATCCCGTTGCTATCACTGCTTTTTATCGGCAATCCCGAGCTCTGCTTTTTTCGTCGCTTCAATTCTCCTGATTACCGTCTTTCTCGCATCGTGTTGACCTAACAGGCACAAATCCAAATTCTTCTTTGAACCGATCCATAGCATATAATTGCTTATAATTATGACCCGGGAAATGATAATAATCCAAATTATAGGAATTACCTAAAATATTACTTAACACCTCCGCCACAGGGGGATTGCTGGTCGCATCCGGCCCCACCAGATTCAAAGTCCTCACTCCTGGCCTAGGTGGGGCATGCAGTGCCGCAGTGATTCCTTCGACCACATCATCAGCATAAACATGGGCCATTGTGATGAACGGAAGTGATGGCCGGGAGCCCGCTTCCAGCGTAGGCGGAGTCCAGTCTTCCGCAGCTACGGCACCGAGACGCAAATTGATAAAGTCAGCATCGGTATGGACACGGTGAAAATAGCGGGTCAGTTCCTCTACCAGAGCCTTGCTAAGTCCGTAGGCATCGGTGGCCAGACATGGGTGTTCATCAGGAATAGGCAACTCCAATGGGACAAATTCTTCATCCAACCCTCCTGCCACGGCAATGGAACTAGCAGTAATAAACTTCCGGCAGCCGCGATCCAGTAGATACCGGAAGAGTCTCCTTGTGCCCAATACATTTACAGCAAGCCCTTCCTCTTCGCTACAGCCTCCGGTCACGGCGGCAAGATGAATAACGGCTTCAATGTCATAAGCATCAAGCCCCTTCAGGTCCTCCATAACGTCAAAAGAACCCTGTACATAAGCCGCAGCTCCCTCCGGAGCTTTCCGTGACAGACAAATAACACAATGCTTGTCCGCCAGGTGCTTGACCAAGGCTCTACCGATGAATCCACTGGCACCGGTAATCAAAATATTCATCTGACTTCCCCTTTCGTTAACATCCCTATTCATTCAGAAAAAAGGGGCCGAAGGGCCCCCCGTTGTTCTAGTCCTTCTTGTAATTATTTCACGAACTGTTCTCCGCTTGTTGTTCCGGGCTTGGAAACATGATCTCGAGATGCTTCTTCAATGTCATCAAATGCCCAGTGGGAAGATGGAACATCACTCCACTGTGGTTGTAACACTCCCTTGAGCGGGCCTCTGCCCAGCACTCTATTGATGGCAACAACTGCTTCCGCACGTGTCAGAATTATCGCAGGACGGAAAGTTCCATCAGCATAACCATTCAAGATGCCCGCACCCTGAGCTTTCAAGATGTCTGCTTGTGCCCAGTGGCCTGCAACATCAGAGAAACCATGCCCCGCAGGTGCAGCGGTCTCGTCAAGAGCAGCTACCAGAACTGCCAGCTCTGCCCGGGTCAAGAATTGGTTCGGCTTGAATGTACCGTCTTGGTAGCCATTCATCAGCCCCATCTTGGCAACCTTGGTTATAGCTTCTGCAGCCCAATAGTCGGACTTGATATCACTGAATACGACATTTGATCCAGTGGCTTCTTTCTGAGCAATACCTGCAAGAATAGTTGCCATTTCAGCACGGGTGATCTTGTTATCCGGCTTGAACAAGCCGCCTGGATAACCTTTGATGTACGCTGTGTGTTGAATGACTTGAGAATCATCATCCCCTGTACTCGGTGCCGGAGTGGTAGTAGGAGCAAGGGTTGCTGTTGGAGCTGGAGTAGCTGTAGGCTGAACTACAGAGCTAGAATAATCACTTGGATTCGATGGTCCTGTTGGATTAGTTGGTCCAGCAGATTCTGTTGGCACTGGCGTTTCGGTCGGCGCTGGTGATTCAGTTGGCTTCACCGGTCCACCTTGATCTGCAGTAACGACCGTGAATTTCAACTGGTCTGTGAGCATGAGCTCACCGGATTTCTTTACGGCTTTGAGCGTGTGTACCCCGCTGGACAATCCCGAGATGCTATAGATCTCTTGTTGAATCTGACGGCTCGGACTGTAAGCATTTACGGTCTGTACCAGCTGTCCGTCTACATATATATCTACTTCGCCTTGCTCTGGTCCAGTAGGTGTGATCATGCTGATTCCAGTACCTTTGAAAGTATATTCAAAGGAATCACCATCAACCGCTGTGTAATGCACATCATTGAGATAATCGCCGCCGAAGGCAAAGCTGAGGTTCAGCGTACCCACCGGCTGCGCAGCCAGATAAGATTTGTTCAGGGTAACACGGTTCCCGTCAAGCGTATAATCGGTCCCCGGAATTAGATTATATGCTCCATTGGTAATCCCGATGAAGCTCTCTGCCTGTTGCAGCAGCGTCACATTAAGATCCGCCTGAGCAGAAGCTGACTTATCGAAGCTCGCTTGTACCGGATTAATCATATTCGGAATTTCAACCTTCAGCATGTCTAGCAGCATGAATTGGCCTGATTTCTTCACAGCTTTGAGTGTGTGCATTCCATCCGGTAGATCGGAGACACTGTACAAGACCTGTTGAGCCAACCGTCCATTACGATGGGCACTAACGGTTTGTTGGAATTGACCATCCAGATAGATATCCATATCTCCCTGTGACTGATCTACCTCTGTGACCAGTTGAATTCCCGTTCCTCTGAAGGTGTATTCGAAAGAATCGCCGTTAGTCTCCGTGTACTGCACGTCATCCTTATAGTCGCCCATCCCTCTTCCGGTACTGCGCGACCAGGAACCGTTGTACTTAATACCAGGATCATCGTTATTAATGAACGCATAACGAATGCCCGTAGAATCACTGATTCGGATGGTCAGTGTCTGGTGATCACCCGAGCTAAAAATTACGTTCAAGCTCGTAGTGCCAACAGGCTGTAGTGCGAGATACTCCTTTTTAATAGTAAGCTTATCATTGGCTACCGTATAATCGTCCGTACTAAGTGGTACGTCGTTATTCTCAACGCCAACTAGTGTATTGCCGTTCAGAGACAATGAAACAGTAATATCTTTCTGTTGTTCCACAGCCTTGTCAAAGCCAGCCGACACAGGATTAATTGTGCTATTCTGTCCGCCTGCTGGTGTTTCTGTTGTCACTCTGAGAGCATCAAGCAGCATGTACTGGCCCGAACCCTTAACCACTTTGAGCGTATGTGGACCGTTAGCCAGACCCGAAGCACTGTACACAGCCTGCTGTACTTCTCTCGGTCCGCTCGTATAAGCGCTTACAGTTTGCGGTGTTCCATTATCGAGGGTAACAATCATGTCGCCCTGTTCTCTATCCTTCTCCGTCAGCACATCGATGCCTGTGCCTATGAAGGTGTACTCAAAAGAATCACCATTAGTCTCGGTGTAATGCACATCGCTATTGTAATCACCGAAAGCTCTTCCGGTGCTCGATTTCCACGAGCCGTTGTATTTAATATTGCTATCATCATCATTAATGTAGACTACATTCGTAACGGTTGCATTGTTCGCCAAAGCTGAATTTACAGCATTATCAGCTACAGCGTCCAGATTATCAGCTTGTGGAGCTAGCGCTGAATTTGCACCAGTAGTATCTTTGATCGCTATGCTGATGTCCTGTGCTCCGTTCAACTGCTCCTTGCCGCCATTGCGTTTCCAGTCTCCGCTATAACGCATGCCTGTATCATCGTCATTGACGGCAGATGTGCCGCTCAGCGCAGTCACTTTGAGCATCCGTGAAGCATGAGGTTCAAGTACACCGCCGCTGAATTCTTTGTCAAAATTACCTAGCTCGGAATGGCTCCACAGGTCACGTACCGAAGCTGGACCTTCAAGTCCGAGATCACTCCATTTGACCTTAACCTCCGCACTGCGGTTGCCCAGATTGAACAAAGCTACACTGTAAGTGCCATCTCCGTTATTGGCATACCAAACTTGCTGCTGCTTATCCATCGATACCGGATGACCGGGACGTCCAGCCTGATTGACCGCAATCACTTCGTCATTGGTCAGCAGCTCCAATCCATAATCGTCCAGTCTTGTCAGGTCATTGCCTGTGTAGAGCTGGGCAGAAGAGATCGACCAGAACGTCATGGCTGTCTTTCGCTCATCTCTGGTCAGACCATCCATGGAGCCATTTCCGATATTCAGGGAATCAAAATCATTCCAGCCCCCTGGTCCTGCCTCCCTCCACCAAACAGCCGCAAGAGGGAACAAACGGGAAATATTCGGCCATTCCGTTAATCCTTTACTGCTGTCGTAGGATTCAATATCCCAGTCAATCCGCCAGCCGTTGGCGTACTTTTTCCAAAAATCCGCATAATTATGGTCCAGTGCCCATGAAAGCTCGAACCAGATATTGTTTCTCGCGAGTGCCTTGGACCAAGCCTCTACATCGCCGCGTGCATCACGGCTCAGGTTGTTGATCCCCGAACCAGGGGTCACACTGTCAAATTTGACAAAGTTAATCCCCCATTCGCCAAGGAGATCCGCGATGGAATCAATGTACTTTTGGGCGCATGGGTTACTGAAATCAATTTTATACATATAGGAATCCCAATAGTCCATTTTCGTAAGCGGCTGTGCTGCTATATCCCGCATACGACATTGTCCGTTAGTCCCATAAATTTCATAGTTTGCGTTATAGCCAGTTATCGACATTCCTGGAATCAGATAAATCCCGATCTTCTGTCCATTATTATGAACATAGTCGATGACCTCCTGAAATCCGTTCGGATACAGGGCCTCATTCGGAATGGGCCGGCCATATTGATCCTCGCCGCCGTTCCATCCTGCATCAATATTAATATATTCATAGCCATGGGCTTGCAGCTTCTCACGCATGGCATCCGATTGCTTCTTGACGCCCTCTGCCGATGTCCAATCGCCTGCCCCATCATACACCTGCATGCTGTAACTGCTCCAGCCCATGTACGGCTTCTGGGCCATACTTGGATCTGCCGCATGCGCCACATTGCTTTTCGTCCCTGCAAAACCCAACTGTGCTACTGCAATAATGAATACCAGCAAACTCATACCCAACCTTTTTCCGATTACTTTCAAAATCATTCCTACCCCCTCTGAATGTTGGTTAAAATCATTTTGATAGCGCTTTCTTACGGAAAGATCATAGTAGAAGATGGATTCCCAGGATAGGTACATTTCGGTATTTTGCGTACAATTAACCCTTATAAAGGGGACAAAACAGCATAGAACGAACATTTTTCCATTTATAATGAAGAAAAGCAATAAAAACAACAAAACGCCGCCCTCAATAGAACGACGCTCACTTTAGTCCTCTCACCAAATACTGACGGTTCGTTTGTTCCCTCAACCCGATTTCAATCTAGTGCATTATTAGAGATGATGCCCATGCTGAGCGAACCCAAATAACCAGTCCCCGGTAGATTTCCGGAGACTGGCTGCTTAAACTTGTAAGCTTCTTCGATCTCTGCCTCACAAACTGGCGACAACCCCGCAAGCACTGTAAACTAGTTTTAGCGTCACGCTAAACGTTCGAGTTCTATGGACAGCAGTTCTATAGTACCTTGCTGAAGAGCTACTTTTATTACCGATTCCTGAGCACTCTTAAACGGACCTACACGGACATGAGTTTTCTCATCGTTACTCTGCAATTTGACTACCTGAATTTCCTTATCATCTTGCTCCACTGTTAACTGAGCATCTTCTGTGCATTTCAACTCCAACTGCACATAACCATCGTCATTAATTTCGCTGAAAGTGTAGCAGGCAAACTCCTGCTCCCGTAGTTCAAGCCCCAACAAGTCCCAGCCACTGTCAAAACCAAAACGCTTCTTCTCCAGCTTATCGGATAACGAGATCAGCTTCATCCCTGTCGTAGACCGATAGCGGTAAATGTTCCCTTCCTCACGTAGGCCACTGAAGCTTTGACCTTTACCAGGCAGTTCATCGAAATCTGTCGCCCGCACACGGCAGCCCGGACGTCGGAATGCCGAATCCGTTACCAATGGATTTGCCAGGCAATTCTCTAGCTTCATATTCTCAAGGAAAGCATCCAGCGACCTCTGTACATCCTTTTCCTCCGGACGAGGGCCACCTTCAGAATACGCGAGAAATTCTTTCCAGCCCTCAGGTTGAGCGATAGAGAAAGGCGAATTGGTACACTCCATTTTTTTCCACGGCCACAGATTGTAACCGATTCCCACAGAAACCGCTAAAGGATACATAGCTGCGAACCATTCCGGATAATTCTCTCCCGTCTCACCGAGCCACAAAGGCTGATTCAGACGCTTGGAGGTATCCAGAAACTCCTGAAAGGCTTCGATTCCTGGCATACAGGCATAACGATGGAAATGAATGACCATGTTGTCATCGTAACGTTTGTAGAATACGGAAACATCTGAAGCCCAATGATGCCCCTCAATAGATAACATATGCACTGGATCAATGGCGCGAATCTCGCGGATAGCCTCATCATAGAAATCTGCCAGCTTTTGCAGAAGATAATACTGGTGATAACCCTCATTCAGTCCGGGACGAAGCGGCTCATTCAGCAGGTCATAACCGCCTACAATCCAGCGGTCCTTATAACGACGGGCTAATTCCTTCCACAGTTCGATACCCTTATTCCAGCTTTCAGGATCGGTGAAAAGCCGCGGGAACTCATCCACCGAATCGTCGATATTGGCACCTGTCTGTCCACCAGGAGCACCATGTAGATCTAAAAAGGCATACAGCTTAAACTCCTCGCACCAATCCAGACATCGGTCCAGCAAAGCGAAGCCATCTTCGTTCCAGATCGTTCCCGCTTCATCCTCCATCAGCACCCGCCAGCTAAACGGAATCCTTACGGAGTTATAACCCAGTTCAGCCATCATGCGAATATCCTCACGGGTAACATAGTTTTCACGAAAACGGGTCCAGAAGCTCTCAGAATACTGACTACCTGTTAGTTCGCGGATAACCTGTTCCATTCTTCGCGGTCGGTCGAATCTTTCCGAACGTGACAACCACATATACCCTTCGGGCAGTAACCAGTTCCCCAGTCCCCAACCGGTTAGTATAATTTTTTCCCCGTCTCCATTAACAACATCTGTTCCCTGCGCTCGCAGGAATCCTTTGACTAAACTGCGATCTGTATGTTCAAACATATGAGTCTTATCTCCTTCTCAGCTGCCTAAATTTCTATGCGGTAATTAACTCCATTTAAAGGTTACTGCAGAGTTGGCATTTAAAGTGTACGTAATTTTTTGTCCATTCCAGACAATTTTAAAGGTGTTACTTGATGTACCGTAGTTATATACAACGATCGCTTTGCTACCATCACTATTTTTGAAGGCCACCTGATCAAGCGTACCCGTTCCGTACGTAGTTGAGGCAATGCGATAAGCACCGGGAGCTACAAATTTACTAAAATGACCAATGGCATAATATTGATCATTATAAGTGACATTATCCCTCACATCAGATCGAACTGTAATCGTTCCCCAATTTATGCTGTTGGATAAGAGCGACGGGCCATTATTCTGGTCTAGTGCCAGATTCCATAGAATATAGGATTTCGCCCAGTTTCTTGGCACTGCAATCATCTCACGCATCATTCCGTTGAAGCTAGGATTCCAGGAGCCATAGCCGCCCTCTGTGAACCAGATATCCTTATTAGGGAATTGATTATGCAGAATCGTCATAGCTGACGGATCGCCACCGTAGTGATGAAATGCTGTTCCAGCCACATATGAATTTACGGCAGGATCGGCTAAGGCTTGTTGAGGGAACGAAATATTATCCCAGTTAAAATCGTAAGCCATGATCTTCGTATTTAATCCTGCGTTTCTAATAGCCGGGCCCAGATTGTTTTTGATAAAGTTATTATGATCCGAAACAGACATATACGTGGTCGGGTATTCTGCATTTTGCAGACCAGGTTCATTAACAGGACTTATTGCATAAATCGGTATACCCTGATTGTTGTAGGCCTGAATGAATTTCACAAGATAGTTAGCGTAAGCCCCATAGTACTGAGGGTCTAAGTATCCAGTATTCATTGGATTGCTGACATTAGGAAACTGCCCTTTTTTCATCCAACCTGGTGGACTCCAGGCTGCTGCCATGACTTTAATCTGGGGATTAACTGTTCTCGCTTGCTTCACCATGGGAACAATATAAGGCAAATCTCTGGCAATCGAGAAATTGTTCATGTTGGTATCCCCGGGTGTCTCATTGTAGCTGTAGATTTCCCAGTTGAAGTCAGAGGAACCAATACTCTGCCGAAGTAAGCTAAGTCCAATCCCGGAAGTACCGAACAGCTTTTCCATAACTTCTGTCCGTTTGGCTGTTGTCAATTGGTGCTGTAGCAGCCAGGCAGAAGCATCCGTCAACGATGCGCCAAAACCATCCATTTGTTGATAGGCTATATTCTCATCAACTACGATAGCCAGCCCCGCAGCCCCATCGTCTGCTGTAAACGAAGTGCCCGGTCTTTGGACCAGCTTAGCACCTGCGCTGGAGTCGGTTAACCATACCTCGGATGTAGGAGCGGCACTGGCAGGTTTCGGAGGAGGCGTTACCACAAGCAAGGAAGCTACCAGGCAAATGGATAACATTTTTAATGGAGCAGCCTTCATATTCAGTTTCATACACATTTCCCCTCCTAATATTTAGTTTTCTTTCATTGAAATGCTCACATTATCTACTGTAATTTCGTGGGATGCATTCAATTTCGTACCCACATGACCCATTAAAAAATTCAACTGCGCAGCAGCGTCCGTAGTATTCAGCATTTTAAATTCAATGGTATGTTCGGTTGTTGCTGGCGTAAGCTCAATGTTTCTTTTCCCACTATAGTCCTGGCTTCCATCTGAATTATTCGCTCCTTCCACAGCTACCTGAATCGTCCGAGCAGCCGAAGATTTGGCTTGGAATTTCACGACGTATGTCTTGCCTTGGACTAATTGCAGCTTACCTTGCTTCATTTGAATCTCCCAGCCGTCGGTTCCACCCCAATCACCTTCATTCACTACCTTGATCTTCATTTCATCGGCAACCACATCAAACTTAGCCTCACCTTTTGCACCGTCTGTGTTCCCCTTACTTTGCCAAAGCGTCCAATCGGTAGCGTCCTTCGTAAACTCACCATTTCTTATCTGATTGCCTGTGATTGGAACAGTCTTTAAATCCTCTGGATCTTGTAGTAGACCTCCAACGCTGTCTGTTTCATGAACCAGTTGAATGGACTTAAGGTTAAACGACGAACCATTCATATATAGACGAAGAGTTTGCTTACCTTTCTCAAGCACGACAGGTTCACTAACGATATTGCCCCAGACTTGCCAGCCCCCCGAGTTCTTCACAGCAGTTTGGGCTACAGTCTTGCTGTTGATTTGGGCATCAATTGTTCCTTTTCCTCCATTAGTAGCGATACGATATACAAATTTGTAGCTACCAGATTCGGATATCTCAACCGGGTAATCCATCCAATCCCCTTTATCAATATATCCTACATTTAATCCACCTTCTGAACTGTTCTCTGTCTGTCCATCATTAGTATCCATATAATCAGCTGCTTCGAACTTGCCAGGAAGTAGCTTGGATTGTACAAATTCATATCGAGGTGAGACCAATGGGGAGATCCTAACCGTTCCTTTTTTTCCGTCCTCATTCTTATCTGTAACGAAAACGGCTGCCTTCAATACTGTATCCGTTTGTTTCAATGTAAGCGGCGAATGATACGCCGGGGAAGTAGCGGATGGATTCTTACCGTCCAACGTATATCGAATGATGCCTCCTTTGACCTTTGTCGATATGGCTACCTGTACCTCATCTACATATTTCCCGCTTCCCAAAGAGACTACTGGTGAAGTTATGGTATCTTTCAGAGCTCCCTTCGCCCAAGGAGTCCATTTATATGTGGCAACTGTTTTACTAGGCAAAGTGGTATTAAATTCAGCACCGTTCCAGGTAACCCGCAGGTCTTTGGATGTTGCCGAAGTATTAGTAGCTACCATGACGATACTGCCATCAGGATTCTTGAAAGCAACGTTTGAAATGGCCGGGGAGATGGAATCGGAAGTCATTCCGGCTTTTAATTGATCAAAAGCAGCATCAAAATGGTTACTCTCAATCCGCACAGCGCCTTCCTGAATGAACTTTGAGAATTGGGCAAGCATATAAGCTTCAAAATTTAACGTTACGCGATCTTTCTTCTCTGCATCAAGCGTTAATAAAGTGCGACCAGCTGCCGTGCTGGAGACATTTGGTTGTCCATTATTATCAAGCATGGTGACCCAGGCAACATAAGTCCGCGAATAATTTCGGAAATATTGTATAATCCTATCGACACCTTTTGTTCCCCAAACGGATCTCTCCGTCAAATAAATGGGTTTGTCAGGATATGCATGATGAGCTTCGCTCATACCGGTTAATTCACCATAATAGTCATGGAATGAAGTTCCGTCTGCTGCGGCATAAGCTTCCGGATCATCATAAATCGCCTTATTTTTCTCCCAGTCAAAAATATTGAATTCATTCACCCACACCTGGGTATTGAGAATACTTCCATTTTTCTTATTTTGAAATTCTTTTTTCATAAGTTTGACTAACTCCGTCTGCTGAGCGACGGTCATTTGAGTCATTGGATAATCAACCTGGATATTAGGTTCGTTAATAAGACTCATCGCATAAATAGGAATACCATGCTCGGCATAGGATTCGATAGCCTTGCGGTAATAAAGAGCTAATGCTGGCAAATATTCATCCTTCATCTTCCCTGTTTTATCTACTCCGCCCTCGATCTTTCCCGATTCCTTCATCCAGCCTGGAGGACTCCACGCAGAGGCTATGATTTTCGCATTCGGATTATATTTAAGAGCCTCTTTAATCACCGGAATAATATGATAATCAATATCCTTCTGGATGGAGAAATATTTCATCTCCGCATCACTTCCACCTGGAGGATGATCATTATAGCTATACCACTCACGACTGGTAAAATCCGAGGTTCCAAATGTTATCCTAATGACGTTCCACCCAAGCCCTGTTTTAGGGTCCATTAAGAATTTCAGAACCTTTTCACGCTTTTCATCTGACAACTTCATTAAATTATAGATTGTAGATTCTTCCAGCGAGGAGCCTACCCCAAGATAGGGTTGAAAGGTTTGGCGATCATCCACGCTTAGCGTTCTTACATTACGCTCAGAGATTCCCTCCGTAAATTGGCCATTCTGCTGTGGTGTAAGATGATTGCTTCCGTCTTCTGAGGAATACCATACAGATACTTTTCCCGCGTTTCGGGAATCTTGTGGAGCTGACTGGCCGAATGCTGTCTGAACATTAATGGTTTGCGGCCCAATAAGGAGCAGAAGAGCACTTAATACATAGCAAAATAATTTCTTCAATACTTCCCCTCCTCATATAATAGTTTGTATGCGTTTGCAATCATTTGAATTGATAATACCTACTGATTACTTTCGCCTTGCTTTTATTATAAGAAAATCCATTTTAATAACCTATCCGTTCAATTTCAGGTAGGGTATTGTTTTTTTGGGTATACAAAAAGAGCACGCACACCCGTATGCGTACTCTTCCTACTTATACATTAGTTTTTCTCTAAAACGACGGGTTGCTGGTTCTGATTCCGATACTCCAGCGCGGTTATTCCCTCTGATTCTTTAAAAATCCGGATGAAATGTTTCACATTATCGAAGCCTACCTGCTTACTTATTTCGTATACTTTTAGATCAGAATCTGAAAGGAGCTCCTTTGCCTTCTCCAGCCTGAAATTTCTTAAATATGAAGAAAAACTTGTTCCCGTATATTCTTTAAATGCGTGACTGAAGTAAGTATAGTTGAGTGACAATTGATTTGAGACCACAGCCATGTTCAAGTCTTCGGCAAAATGCTTATGCACGTAATTAACGGCTTTTTGCATACTCTTGTTTTCTTGACTGCTTTGCTCTCTGGCCACTTTCATAAAGACATCTAAACGCTCTAACAGTTCTTCAACCTTATTATAATAGTCTTCAAAGCGCTGAAAATTCCCAATGTGACCCACCTGGCTATATAGCCGCAAAATATGAATTGATTCTTGACCATAATACCGGTAAACCTTATCAAAAATTTCTTCATTCATGATTACACTGATACACTCCAAATATCCAATCTCACAGTGGCTAATCACATGGCTGTTGAAGATCTGTTGAAAGAGCTGCTTAACCTCTGGCAGACGGTCTGTACCAAGCAGATTGGAGATTCGGCGGATCGTCTCTAGAGGTATCTCGCAATTTAAATTCCGCTTTATAATATGGTCATAGAATAGAACTTCCGTGTTATTGATAACCAGGAAATATTTCATCGTCTGTTTGGCTTCACTATACGCTTTGCGCAATTGCTGAATCCCTTCTGTACTAGAACTGAGAGCAATTCGGCATTCCCGCTCACCTAATTTCTTCAGCTCTTCTGCTAGTTGAAGAAATTCATCCTTATTTTGAGTTACAACTATTATATTGCCTTCGTTGTCTTTGCTAAAAATAATATTCTGCACTTCAGACAGCAGGCCAGATATGAGATCATTCTGCTTTATACATATAATCCCCAATATGTATTGCTCCTCTAGCCAACCGTATCCTGCATTTAGCAAATTGGTGGATGTTTCACTAGAATCGTTGCTGTTAGAATTGAGAATAGTGGCGATCCAATCCGAAGGAGAAGATCTGGTTAACAATTCATTATGCAATTTTCGATCCAGTATCTCAATCCTGATGTTCTCCAAAAATGAATATAATTCTTCGCGTACGACGGGTTTGAGCAAATAGTCCCTAACCTGATATCGTATCGCTTTTTGTGCATATTGAAAATCATCGTATCCACTAAGTAATAAAACCTCTGGTTTATATGGGAACTTCTGAATATGGGATAATAGTGTGATTCCATCCATTACAGGCATTCGGATGTCCGTAATAATGACGTCTGCAGGATCCTGTTCTAGCTGCTCCAAGGCATCACTTCCGTCCTCTGCGAATCGAAAAGAATAAACCTCAGGAAACTTCCTTTCGATCATGGACTGTAGTCCCATTCGAATATTATACTCATCGTCAACAATCATTAATTTAATCATCAATGTCCTTCCTCCCTTCAAATTTAAGAAGGGGCATACTCATTACAACACGAGTATAACTACCCACCATACTCTCTATGCGTATACCATAGTTAAGTCCATAGCTCATAATCAGGCGTTGATCCACATTGCGAAGACCGATGCCGCTGCCCCCTCCGTTTTGAACCTTTCCCCGTAATTCCTGATAGTCTCTTTCCTCCATGCGCAACAAGTTGGATAGAATACGGATCTTCTCTTCGGGAATGCCGCAACCATTATCCATAATCTCAATGAGACAATTATTCTTCTCAGCCATAGCTGTAATAGAAATGATAAACTTACCGGATTTTGAGTTCATCTGCTTCATCCCATGTTTAATTGCATTTTCCACAATGGGCTGCAAAGACATCTTTAGTGATTCCTGATTTAATAACGCAGGATCTACCACTACACCCAGTTCAATTTTACCATTGTAACGGATATTCATGATGTCAATATAATGATGAACATGATTCAACTCTTCTTTTAGCTTTACATGCTCTCGTGTCCACTGCAGTGTATAACGCATCATCCCTCCAAGCGAGGTAAGTGTGTCCGAAATAACATATTGGCCTTCCATCTCCGCAAGCATCTTCAGATTCTCCAAAGTGTTATACAGAAAATGCGAATCAATTTGGTTCTTGAGCGCTTTCAGCTCTGCTTCTTTACCTGCCGCTTGCCTATTTGCCTGCTCCTCAATGAGTTCATTAATTTTACTAAGCAGTTTCCGATAATGATGTCCGAGCTCTCCGATCTCATCCGTTCCCGTTATCGGAAGATCCACATTAAAGTTGCCGCCTCTCACTTTTTTCATTGAATCTTTCAAGACTCTAAGACGTTTAAGAATCATCGACTGCATGAAATAAGATAATAAACTTAAGAACGCCATCAAAAAGATAATGATGATAATTAATTTGTTTCGTCTTTCTTTGATATCAGCCATCGTATCTGCCAGACTCACAATATTGACAAGATGGACATCAATAGATTGGATATAGCTCTGAATGGCCAAATAAGGTTGTCCAGCTGTATAAAATTTAACCACTTCGTTGCTTGGCTCATTGCTCAGTATAACGCTTTCAATATATTGCTCGGCGGAGACATTATTGAACATGACCGAAGAATCCAAACTAAATACTTTATGATCCCGAGTAACAATAACCAATTGAGAAGATGGATCTTGAACTTTACTAAAGGTTTTCAGAAAAAAATTCTGCATGCTCATACTTATTTCCAATATGCCGTTATGCGTAGTATCATCAAGAAATTTAAACTCCTTGAGTAGCGATGCGTCGAACCTTACGGGTTCTGAAGGTGCATCGACCAATACGCCTTCCTGCTCGCCCATTACCCAATAACTACTGCCTTCTTGCTCCAGTACGTCCTTATACCAATATTTATTTTGAATGCGGAACTCCTGAAGAAGTACTGGCCAAAACTCCTGCACATTGGGGTTACTTGTGAATAATCTGACTTTGGATACTCTAGGATTGTTAAAAAGATAATATTGAAACTCCCTTATTAATTTCGTTTTGATTTCGAGCAAGGCTTCTGTGTTAAAGTCTTTCTGGGATTGCAGAAAATCGTTCATTTCCCGATTGGAAAGTGCAAGTTGAGCTGTCCACTCCATAAGTTCAATATTGTTTTCTATATTTGTTTTCTCAATATCGAGAATCGTTTCATTATTTCTGATCAGTTCATCCATAGATTTAGAATTTTCATGAGAAAAGCTGTAAGACGAGAAAATAAGCACCGGAATAAAAATCAAAATCATAAACGAAAGGATCAACTTCGCTTGAAGCGAAAGGTTGCGTATATATTTTTGGATATACACTAGCATTTTTATATTTTTAATCTTCAAATATCCACCACATTCTACATAATGATAGAAGCAAGCCCGGTTATATTCATTCAAAATTACAGAGTGAATATCCGAGCTTGCTTATTAATGAATACTACTATTGTTCAAAAGAACTCAACTTTTTCATATTAGACTCATACGCATTTTGACGGTATGCATCGATAGCTTCTTGCTCGCCGCGGTTCTTCAAGTAGTCGTTGAACACTTTATCGAATTCTGCATCTGAGCTCGACATTAACATTTTAGGAAGCGCCTTGCCCCATAAACGAGCGTTCTTACTATTGGCAATACCTTCCTTGCTGGTTGCATCCGGATCAAGATTATCATATTGGGCCATGCTGATAGCTTTACCTTTGGTCCAATCCGCCATTTGACTGTTAGGTAGCGCTCCCGGTGGGTTCCACGCCAAGTTCATATTGGTATCCATAAGCATCCAATATCTGAAAGAAGCACCGTACTTTTGGTCGAAAGCCGTACGATCCGTATTCAAGAGATTTAGCACGTCAGGCAAGAATTGATCTTTACCATCAATAGTATCATAAGTTACACCTTTTTCACCTAGGAACAAGTCTTTATTTCCTTCTTCACTAAGCAGATAACTCATAAAGGCAATCGCGCGTTTTTTATCTTTGACGTTTTTGGAAATCAAGGTCACAGTCCATCCAGAGATTCCCGGACCAGAAAGTGTAGGCGCATCTTTAGCACTGTTGGCTGGTCCATCTACAGCAATATAAACGGAATTAGGATCTTTTTGATACAAAGTTGTATTAATCGGTTCAAAGTCTGTGCGTTGATACAACATCGCAAAGTAACGTCCTTGAGCAATTTTTTCTTCCATTTGTGCCCGTTTGTCAATAAAGACATCCTTCGCTAGCAGTCCGTCCTGATTGGCTTGACGGAACACTTTCAGCCAATTCAGATATTCAGCATCTTGGCGTCTGTCGTATAATTTGCCGTCTTTCTCTTGAGGAATCGCCAAGAAATTCTGCAGATAGCCTTCAAGCGAGTAGTTTCCTGTTTCTGTGAATTCATGAAGTCCAAGCGGAATCAACGGCTGGCCGCTCACTTCCGGATATTTTTCTTTGGCTAGCTTAAGCGCATTCAAGAAACCCTCTGGAGTACTCATATCCGGCTTACCCAGCGCTTCATACATATCTTTACGCACTACGAATGTTTGATTGGAGGTAAACTGCTCTCCATATTTTTTATAATCCGCAGGAGAGGAAGACGCATTGGGATATCCATACACATTTCCATTAGGTTGTGTGTACCAGCCAAGTTTGGCCGGGTCAGCTACCTTTAAGAAGTACGGGTCGTATTGCTCTGCCAATTCGTTGAGCGGCAGGACCAGATCACCTTTAATCATCTTTTTAATGGCTTCTTCATACCAGCCCAGAGTAATGAAATCAGGCATGGAGCCGGAAGCCATCATCGTATTAAGCTTTTCATTTTCATTCCCGGCAGGAACAATAAAATTCACATCAACACCGGTTTTTTTGGTGATATAATCTGTAACCACGTTATCTCCCCACTTGACATCAGCCCAACTGAAATTGAGATACCAGTCGAACGTAATCGGTGAAGTATCCTGCTTCCAGGTTGGTTCATCACTTGAAGGAGCTGCGGCTTCCTCTGTGGTTGTATTCGTTGACGGTTTGTTGTTAGTCTTCTCGGCAGAACCATTGGCATTGTTATTTCCGCCAGAACACGCAGTAACCGAAAAAGCCATGATAAGTGCTAGTAGACCTGCAGTAGTCTTTCGTAAAGAATTTCCCATTGCTCTTCCCCTTTTCTAATTTAGATATAAACTTCATTTATCATCAATCCAACGCTTAAGGGTGGATGGATAATTGTGATCAGCTTGCTAGTTCATCCTTTAATGGAACCGATCATAAATCCTTTAACAAAATATTTCTGCAAGAAAGGATATACTACTACAATTGGTGCAGTTGTCACAATCATGGTAGCGAGTTTCAGTGACTGAGAAGTTATATTCTTGGCTACACCGGTAGGCATTGCCGAGATCATCTGATTGGAACTGGACTGGGCAACCACCCGATATAAGAAGGTTTGAATAGGCTGCAAATTGGTATTATTGATATAGATCATTCCTGTAAAGTAATCATTCCATTGATAGACACCATGAAAGAGAGCTATGGTTGCTACTACTGGCATAGATACAGGTATGATAACCCTCAGGAATATTTTGAAGTCATTTGCACCATCAATTTTGGCCGCCTCTTCCAATCCTGCTGGTATTTCACGGAAGAAGCTCATAAAGATGATGAGATCGAAAAAGCTAAAAGCTGCTGGAATAATATAAACCAAGAAATTATCAAGTAGATGAAGATTACGGATTAAAAGATAAGTTGGAATTAATCCTCCGCCAAAAAACATCGTAATTGTCCCGATAATCATATATAATTTACGCCCATATAATTCTTCGCGACTAAACGCATACGCTACCATAGAAGTAAACAGGACGTGAACCAGAACACCCAAGACAGTTTTTGCAACAGTAATTCCCATAGCTGTCATGATACCCTTACTATCAAATACAGCCTTAAAACTTTCTAAGCTGAACTGCCGAGGCCACCAATAGATCCCTCCCCGCATTGCATCGTTAGCATCATTGAAGGCATTTACGACAACATACCAAATGGGGTAAAGGGTGATGAAGCAGATGGCAAGCATCAAAATGCCATTCATAATCTCGAAAGCGAATTCGCCTTTCGTCTGCCTCTTCATTGAAATCATGTGCATTCCTCTTTTCATGTCAAGATACTAGAATAGTGAAGTATTATTAAGCTTTTTGGTTACAGAGTTAGCTCCGACTAAAAGCATAAGAGCAATAACGTTTTTCAGTAGACCAACGGCTGTTGAATACGAGTAACGTCCTTCATTCAATCCCGTTTGATAGACGTAGATATCGACAACATTACTTGCGCTTGCATTAAGCTGATTGCGGAGTACCAGAATTTGATCGAAATTTGAGTTCAATACACCACCAACAGCTAGAATAAATAGGATGGAAATAGTACCCATGATAGACGGAAGCGTAATATTAAGGATTTTTTGAAATCTCCCTGCACCATCTATCGTTGCAGCTTCGTACATTTCAGGGGAAACACCACTAATAGCTGCAAGATAGATAATCGCCGACCATCCGAGTTCTTTCCAAATGTCAGATGCAATGATTATTGTCCAAAAGTATTTAGCTTCCGCCAGATAACTTATCGGGGCATCAATAACATTCATAGCCATTAATATTTTGTTAATCACACCTACATCAGACAGCCAAGTTGCCAAAATCCCACCTAGAACAACCCAACTCAGAAAGTGTGGAAGATAAGTAATAGTCTGAACTGATTTTTTAAAGAAAACAGACCGAACTTCATTTAGTAACAGAGCGAATATGATCGGTAAGGGAAAACCAACAATCAGTTTAATTAAACTGATACCAAGCGTGTTGCGAATGACCTCGACTAGTGCATCATCCTGCAAAAATTCTTTGAAATGCTCCAAACCAACCCATGGAGCTTCTGCAATTGTAGAAATGATGTCATAATCCTTAAACGCGACAATAATTCCATACATAGGTATATAATTGAATACGATCATCCACGCTATACCAAGCAAAGCCATAATTTGAAGGTATCGCTGCCTATAAATTTTTCTGAATATCGCTTTCCATCCTTCCCTTCTCGCATTAGGTGAGCTTGATTCCATAGTAATTTGTGTACTGGCTTTCATATCACTTATGCACCTCCAAAAAAAACCTCTTTACGTGATTAATTGTAAACGGTTCATATTTTTGAAACTAGGCATCTCATTCAAGGTAGAGTTACTAATTTTCAGGTGGGTCATTTCGTACAGAAATAATGGGTATACCAAAAAGCCGCCCAATCCTTCAGAAAGAAGGTTCAGGCGACTCGCTTAAATACAGAGAGCTTAAGGCAACCGTGTTTCCCTACAGTTATAGTGCTGAAGTCAATGCTCCTACTCTTCTGCTTCCCTTCCGAAAATACCATAGAAAAACAGATGGAGCGTCTCTTCCATAAAGGTATCCAGGCTCTCCTCCACCTTAGCTTGCTCCAAGAGCTCCTCCATACTTTTCATATACATCTGCATATACATTAGTACGGCGTTGGCCGACACTTTAGAGGAAATCTCCCCGCGTGCTTGTCCCTCTTCTACCATCCTTAACATAAGCGGAAGCGTTCGTTCGGCATATTGTACCTGCAAGTACTGAAACATTTCCGGATCATCAATCATCAATGTCTGCACCAGACTTGGACGCAGTATGGTATAGGTTCCTTTCTTCATCCCAAGGATATACTGAACGATCTCCTTCATAGAAGGCTCTTGATGAATAAAAGCTTCGAATTCACGCGTAGATTGCTCCACTAGGTGCTTGAGAGTTTCCCTCAGCAGCTCTTCCTTGCTGCCAAAATGCTTATATAGCGTCACTTGTGAGACGTTCGCAGCCTTGGCAATATCGGCAATCCGCATCCGCTTCGGCTCCGAGGTCTTTAGCATCTCAAGCGTTGCGTTTGTAATTTTCTCCTTAATCAGCGCAGATCTTTTCTCAAAACCGTTCATACGTATATAATATATGAAATATATTCCCAATAATAGTTCATTATTTGCATTCTACAGGACAGTGGAGGTGTCGCCATGCTGACTGTGCAAGGCTTAACAAAGCGTTTTGCCAATGGCAAGGGAATTACAGATGTATCTTTCTCCGTTAGGAAAGGAGAGGTCTTCGGGTTTCTCGGGCCGAATGGCGCAGGGAAATCCACAACCATCCGGCATATTATGGGTTTCATGAAGCCTGATCGGGGGATTGCAACAGTAGCCGGTCTGGATGTCTGGAAGGCGCAAGGAAGTGTTCAGAAGCATATCGGCTATCTGCCGGGAGAGATTGCTTTTATAGACGGGATGACAGGCAAGGGCTTTCTTGATTTTATGGCGAAAATGCAGGGCTTGAAGGACTTCACGAAGCGCTCCGCCCTGATCGAACGTCTGCAATTTGATGCAGGGACACCCATCCGCAAAATGTCCAAAGGGATGAAACAAAAGGTCGGTATCGTCGCCGCGTTCATGCACAGTCCGGAAGTTATGATTTTGGATGAACCAACCTCGGGCCTCGACCCGCTGATGCAGAAGGTATTTATAGAACTCGTATTAGAGGAAAAGGCCGCCGGAACCACCTTCCTGATGTCTTCGCACAGCTTTCAGGAGATTGAGCGCACCTGTGACCGGGCTGCCATCATCAAGGATGGCCGGATTATCACTGTCAAGAATATTCACGAGCTGCAATCCATGCAGCGGAAGCTGTTTGATGTAGTGTTTGAACACAGCGACGAGGCAGACAGGTTCTGTTCCGAAGGAAGTCTGCACGTGGAGTCCCGTGACGGGAGCCGGGTAAGAGTGGCGGTACAAGGGAATTATGATCAGTTCATCCGGGAAACGGCGAAATACAGTATTCGCAGCTTAGATGTATTCACCCAGAACCTAGAGGATATTTTTATGAATTATTATGAACGGGAGGGGCAAGCGCGATGAACCTTCCACTCTATAAAGAAATGATAAAGGTCAACCTGAAGGGAATTTTGAATTATGCCTTCGGGTCTGCTTTTTACATTCTGCTGATTATCTGGCTCTATCCGGCCTTAGCGAACAATATGAAAGCCATAAATGATCTAGTGAGTGCTATGCCAGAGAGCGTAGGCAACGCCTTCGGACTAAACAGCGGCTTCTCCAGCGCCGAAGCCTTCATCTCTGGCGAGTATTATGGCCTTATTCTTGTCCTGCTGCTATCCATTCTCTGTGTGCAAATGTCCACTGGGCTCATGGCCAGACTCGTGGACCGCGGTTCCATGGCCTACCTATTGTCCACACCGACGACCCGAAGCAAGGTGGCGCTAACACAGGCGCTTGTCCTGATTACGGCCCTGCTGGTTATCGTGGCCGCAACAACTGGCGCCGGATTCCTTGGGGTGTTCTGGTTCCTTGGGAACGGCTACGACTTTAACGCCGGGCGCTTCCTTGATCTCAACACCGTTGCCTTCCTGCTTTTCTTTGCCATCGGCGGGATCTCTTTTCTTATCTCCAGCGTGTCGAACGACGAGAAGAAAGCGCTCGGTATTTCAGGGGGAATCACCTTCGGCTTCTTCACCCTGGATCTGCTAGGTAAAATCAGCGACCAGCTGAGCTGGGTGAAGTATTTGACCTTGTTCACACTCTATCGCCCTGGCGAGATTGTGAAGGACGGTACACAGGTCGGCCTGGTCTCGGCCGTCCTGCTACTGGTGGGCCTGGCCGCCTTCAGCCTCGGCATCGCCTTGTTCCGCCGGCGCGATTTGCCACTCTAGGGCGATCATTGTGCCTGATGGACGCCCTAACGGAACCCGCGGTGGAACCCTGCAAAGTGTCCGTAGATAGACAGCAAGCCTCAGTGGTCATAACAACCGCTGAGGCTTTTTATCTGAGAAGCATACCATCTCCATCAGTCTGTGGTAAGCTCCTTAATGTAATAATAATGCTGACTGCCCAGCGGTGCATCCTCAATAACGGCCATTAGCCTATAACCATACTTGGGATAGAAATCCGGAGCCTGAAAGCTGAACGTGTTGAGCTTGATGAACGTGCAGTCCTTCTCCTTGGCGATATCCTCAATTCGGTTCAGCAGCTGTTTACCGTAGCCCTGCCCTCGCATCGATTCTTCAACCCATAATATTTCTACCTCGATCCAATTCCAGCAGAGTACTGCCAGCATCCCGCCGACCACCGTACCGTGCGCATCCTTGACGCTTAGATTAATTTCTTCATAACGGGAACTTAACGCTTCCGGAACGTTCTTCGCATTAAATTCAATCAACTTTCGCCTGATGTATTCCGATTCTTCCTGACTTCCATAAGTAATTTCATAATTAGGTGTCATATTAGATCTCCTTGTGAACTTTTAATTTATTTAAGGACAGGGGTACCTTGATGGAAGAACATCTGCCATCTGCCCTCTCTGAATTTCCAGATAGAACTGCGTAAGGAATACTGCTGTCTATGCTCATTAAATATCCTGTACGTTGTTAATGTCGTATTCTCGGATAATGAATGAATTTCAAAATCGCTCAAAGTCATATTTACTACACCAATCCCATTCTCGTTGAGCCCTTCTTGCCTGTACCACACGTTGCCCGAACTGCCAAATTCAATAAAATCATCCGCGAGCAATGCTGAGAGTTCTTCTACCGATGTACGAACCGCTGGTTGCAGCAGTCTTTCTTCCAGTTCAAGTAGATGCGCTTTTACTATAATAGACTTCGTATAGCGTCAATAACGACATCCGGTCGGTAAATCTGAATGGAGTGCCAGCTATCCCTTACAACAATATGTTGGGTGCGGGATGTAAGCTCGGCCAGCTGAAGCTGCCCCCTGTGCCACTCTTTATCCTGCTGCCCTGCACTCAGCACAACAATCGGCAAATCTACTCGTAGCGGCTCAGCTGTAGCCAATTGCAAGGCACTTTCGTGTGCATCCAACAGCTCAGCATAGATCGCCTTGTATGCGCTGTTTCTGTATCCGGCAGCCTTGACCTGCTCCAGCATAGGAGGTGGCAAGCGACGCGAGCCGATATGACGGCCAGCCAATCTGGGTATCGCAGTCGGAGACAGCAGATAGCCTAGTCTCAACTGATTCAGGCTATCCCTGTTGCGTTGTCCTGTCTCCAACATATCAGTTGCAAGATATCGGCCCTCATGGACGGCGTCCACGAGAATCAAGCTCTTCACTTCATCCGGATACTCTGCAGCGAACAGCCTCATCACCATCCCGCCGAAGGAATGCCCTACCAGTACATACGGAGGCTGCAGCTCCAAGGCAGCTAACAGGCTGCGGAGATCGTCAACATACTGCTGGCAGGTGGCAGGCTTGTCAGAGCCTTCGCTCCAGCCTAGTCCGGCACGATCATAGGTAACAACCGTAGCGTCACGTGACAGCTCCGGCTGCACTAACGACCAATCCAGCAGATTTCCGCCCATTCCGGCCTCCATGACAATGGTCGTTTTTCCGTTTCCCGTAACATGGGCATGAAGTTCACGGGAACCGATGCTGATGTGCTGTCCGGCAGGCTTGTATCGGTAGCGGTCATACTGCGTCCACAACGCCTGAGTACATGTCAGCGGAAAAAGAGCAGTAGCAATCGTATAGCGGAGATAGTTTTCTAGCTTGGGGATTGTAGACAATCCTCTCACCTCTTCCGGGTTCTTGTTATACGGTCAGTATAAAGAATCCGTCTCGGAGAAAAAGAGAAACTTTTCGTCAAGGATTGCCTATTTTGCATTGGAACAGAACAAAACACCCGGTACAACCGGAGACCTTTCCCAGAAAGATGTCAACATTCTTGTACTAGGGGTAGCACTTGTTTTCCAGTGTAACCCATCTTTAGCTTGCTATAAATGGAAAAAATGATTTTCATTCAAAGTTTTTTATTTTATAAATCATGATATTGTTCATATTGTAATAGTGTGCGTCACACAGTATAATGCAATCAGGAGTTGATGCACATCATGGATATCCAGGAAACAGTAAGCGGACTGGTGCAAGAACTGCGGCGCGGAACGATTATCATCGGTGTGCTCAGCCAGTTAACCCAGCCCCAGTATGGCTATTCCCTAGTTACTGTACTGAAAGAAAAGGGTGTAACTGTCGATCCGAACACCCTCTACCCGCTCTTACGCAGACTGGAGAAGCAAGGATTGCTGGAAAGCGCTTGGGATACCAATGAGACCCGCCCCCGCAAATACTATTCCCTAAGTCCAGCCGGGCAAGAGGTCTACATCAGGCTATGTGAAGAATGGCGAAGCATGAGAGACAGTATGGACACTTTGATTGATGGAGGGAACAACCGTGGAACTGATTAAACGCTACATTCATGCGGTAGTACGAAGGCTGCCCGAGTCGCAGCGAACTGACATCGAGAAAGAGCTTGAAGGTTTGATAGAAGATATGCTGGAAGAACGCTCTTCTCCCGGCAGTCATACCAAGGAAGAAGTCGAAGCCGTGCTGCTTGAGCTTGGAGATCCCGAGGCATTAGCAGATAAATACCGGGGAACCGGGCGGTATTTGATCGGTCCGGAGCTTTTTTCCACCTATCTGACCGTGCTTCGGGTCGTATTCTCCGCAGTAGCCATTGCCATGGCCGTCGGCTTTGCCGTGGACAGCCTGTCCGATGCATCCCATATGTCGCAGCATTTAAGAGACTATTTTAACGATATTCTGCTGGCTTTCTTTCAGGCCTTTGCCTGGGTTACCGTTATTTTTGCTTTGGTCGAATATAAAGGAATTCACAAGGATCAGCTCAAGCGTCGTTCCGACCATTCCTGGACTCCCTCGCAGCTACCGCAGCTTCCTTCCCGGGAGCTAACGATCAAACGGTCCGACCCAATCTTCAATATCATCTTTACTGCAATCTTTGCATTCTTGTTCCTCTTCAATCTCCAACTATTCGGGATCTGGTTCCTTCAGGATAACGGTTCACATCTCATCGTGCCCCTGTTTAATGTAGAGGTATTTCGCAGCTTCCTGCCGTGGATCTGGATTGCTTTTGCCACGAACGTTCTGAGAGAAACTTTGAAAATAATTACCGGACGCTGGACTCCTTCTCTTATCATCCTCAGCACGCTAGTCAGTGCATTCGAGTTCATTGTAGCTCTGTTCATCCTCTCCAGCCATAACATCTGGAACCCGCAATTCTTGACACAAATCAATCAGTCCGGCTTTATTTCGGAGGGTAGCGATGCTCTTCAAGTCATTACCACCATCTGGGAACAAGGCACACAGAATCTAGTTTATATCATAGGACTAATCTTTGTGATTCAACTCATTACGATGGCAATCAAGTTCAAGAAGACCAGAAGCGCAGGAATATAAAATAGAGCCGCTTGGTCTACAAAAAAGAAACCGTACCTATGACAGGTGAGCTGCAGCTACATGCGCCAGCTTCTCCTGCAAGGAACGGTTTCTTCTGTATGTTATACTAACTTCCTTAGCTTAGGAGCGGACAACCCCTTTTTTCAAAATCACATTGCCATACAGCGCTTCTTCACCAGTGACTACAACGGCGTAGCTCTGCTTCGAGCGGCTGTAGAAGTCGAATCGTTCCTCATGACCAATCACGGCTTCTGCATCATGCTTCGCCAAGATCTCCTTATACGTCTCCCAGATTACCGGAACGGTAGGATCACCCGGTACCACAGACATGAATGCAGCCTGATGCTCAGCATAGTGGTCTAGCGGGAACAATTCTAGAATCGCATCCAGCAGTTCTGGAATGCCGATCCCGTCGTACCGGATAACCCGGGAGTGATGTGAATGCCCCGGAAAGTTGGCATCCGCCAGCACAATTTCATCGCCATGGCCCATTTCCATCAGTACGCGAACCAGTTCGGGCGACAGCAGCTTGGGAATCTTCTTCAACATAGGAATTCAACCTCCAAATTACATGCCGTAGAAAGACCGCAATGCGATCAATTCGTCAATCCGGTGCTGCGGCAATTCCCGCTCCCCATCGATCATACGGGTCAGGAAGGTCAGCTTAGCGGTGAACTCCAAGCGCTCCATGTTCATGTACGCGCTCATAACATCCTTGCCCCAGGTCAGCGCGCCGTGGCTTTCCAGCAACACTGCCGTTTTCTTGCCCAGGAAAGGCTCCAGGGAGTCTGGAATTTCATTGGTAGAAGGCGTACCGTACTTTGCCAGCGGAATGTCACCCATCGCAATAACGGATTCCGGCATCAGCATCTTATCCAGTGCTTCTCCCTTGATGGCAAAAGCAGTGGAATATGGTGGGTGAGCATGCACGACTCCGTTCATCTCCGGCAGCTCATTGTAAATCTTCAGGTGCATCTTTACTTCCGTAGAAGGACGGTAGCCTTCGGCTGCCTCCAGAATCTCGCCCTGCAGATTCACTTTGACCAGCATGTGAGGCTCCAGATAGCCTTTGCTGACGCCGGTTGGAGAAGCCAGTACTTCGGTGGCCGACAGGCGTGCCGAGATATTGCCGTCATTAGCCGCTACAAAATCCTTGTTGAAAAGGTTCTTCCCAATCTCACAAATCTGGCGACGCAACTGCTGTTCATGATTCTCCATACGATAATCTCTCCTCTTATCCATGTGTTGTATATGTTCAAAAAATCAACATTAGTGCTGGATCCTAAAACATCGGTCGACGCTATCACCGCGCAGGATTCTTACTATTACTTGGCTGATAGGTTATCAGTGTGCTGGAGTGCGCGATAAGCTCGCTTACCGCAGATAGTTCCACCACACCTAGTGCCAACAGCTGAGTTACCATATTCCCGATCGCACTGGCTTCTACCGGCCCTGCAATGACTTCCCGGCCGGTTCGGTCAGCCGTGAGCTGACAGAGAAGCCGATTTTGAATTCCCCCGCCAACCATATGAATAACACGTACGGGCCGGCCTGTGATTTCCTCAAGGTCATCTATCGCACAACTGTAAGTATGAGCAAGACTCTCCACAATGACGCGAGCCGTCTCCCCAGGAGTATGCGGCTCCTGTTGCTGTGTTCTCCGACAGTATTCAACGATTCGCTGCGGCATATCGCCTGGGGTGGAGAACAATGGATCGTCAGGATCGATAATCGCGACGGCCGGGCCAGCCTCTGCAGCTAGCTCCGCCAGCTCGGCATGACCGATACGCTGACCCGATGCGGCCCAGTGACGCTGAGACTCCTGCAGAATCCACAATCCGGTGATGTTTTTCAGCACCCGGTTCGTACCACCATAGCAGCCCTCATTTGTGAAGCCGTACGCATAGCTCTGGTCAGTAATTACCGGACCCTCGCTCTCTCTGCCCACCAAGGACCAGGTACCACAGCTGATGAACGCTGCCCCATCCTTATCAGCATAAGGAATAGAAGCTACAGCCGAGGCCGTATCATGAGAAGCGCCTGCTATCACCTTCATAGCGCCCAATCCCAGTTCCTCCTGAATAGCGGGTGTCACCTCACCCAGCACCGTTCCAGCCTCGGCGACAAGTTCAGGAATCAGCGAGATCGGCAGGTCCAGAGTCTTAAAGACCTCATGTGAAGGTTCACCGGTTACTGCATCTGCCAACCCGCTAGTACTCCAGATACACTTTTCCGCAGCCGCTACACCGGAGAACAGATAGTGAAACAAATCGGGCGTCAGCAGCATTGTTCTAGCCGATTCCGCTAGAGATGGATTGTCCTGCAAATCTGCATAAAGTTGATAGACAGTATTGATCAGCGCAGGCTGATTGCCGGTCAAAGCGAACTGTTCCCGGGGCGGAAGACGCTCTTCCAGACCGGAGCGGTGCGGAACCGTCCGCTGATCCCGGTAATGATGTGGCGCATACAGAAGCTGCCCCCGGTGATCGATAAATCCGTAATCCACACCCCACGTGTCTACGCTTAGCGACAGCAGTTTGCCATATACCCGCGCAGCTTCACGCACGCCCTGCTTAATCTCGTGGAATAGTCTCAGCACATCCCAGTGTAGATGGCCCTGTACCTGTACCGGTGTATTGTCAAAACGGTGAATCTCCTCGATCTGAATCGTGGAACCGTCATAACTACCCAGCATGACCCGGCCGGAACTGGCGCCAAGATCCACTGCTAGCAGTCTCTGAATCTCGCTCATCTTCCTACCACCTGCTTATTCCGAAGTTTAATAGAGCGGGCCAAAGTTCTGGCAGGCTCTGTAGTCTGCACTTTCCAGATCCTCTGTGCCGAAGAGCGACCAGACACGCGGTCTGAAGATATGTTCTTCAGCCACATTGTGCATGCTTACCGGAATACGCAGCATGGATGCCAGTGTCAGCAAATCTGCACCGATATGGCCGTAGCTGATGGCCCCGTGGTTCGCGCCCCAGTTGTTCATCACATCGTATACCGTTTTGAATGAACCCTCGCCAGTCAGCTTTGGTGCAAACCAAGTAGTCGGCCAAGTCGGATCGGTCCGCTGATCCAGCGTATGATGCACATCCTCTGGCAGATCTACCGTGTAGCCTTCGACAAGCTGGAGAACCGGCCCAAGACCCTTCACCAGATTCAGACGCGCCATCGTTACCGGCATGCCGCCTTTGGTCAGGTAGTCGGTAGAGAAGCCGCCCCCGCGGAAATACTCCTGCGACGCCGGACGGAATTCCGTCTTCTCGACACAGATCTTCGCTTCCTCGTCTGTAATCTCCCAGAATGGCTTAATCGCCGGCTGACCATCAATGGTCTGTTCACCCGTTCCATCCAGCGCCGCCGAACCGGAGTTAATCAGGTGCAATAGACCGCCTGCTGCCTCACCTGCAAGCTTATGGCCGGTCACACGTTCCACCGCCGCTGGGCTCCAGTATGTACGGACATCAGCGAAGATTTGCGCTGTATTCGTCAGCAAGTAGTTGAACAGCATCGTTACACCATTAAGGCTGTCATTCTCTGTAGCCAACATATAAGGTGCGCGTCTGCCGTTCCAGTCAAAGGACGAGCTCAGAATCGTCTCCATGAAGTCCCCGTTCGGGAAGTGGTCTGTCCATTGGCGCTGCCCCTGGAATCCAGCCACAATCGCGTTGTGACCATTCGCTTCTTCCGCGAAACCAAGTGCCTCAAGCTCCGAATTGCCGACCATGAGGTCACGGGCAATCAGCGTCATTTTTACAACAGTCTCCCATTGCTTATCCTTCTCTTCACGGCTGATCTGCAGATGCGCCGGGTTGTTATCTGCACCTTCGGCACAATTCTCCTTCACCCAAGCCAATGCGCGCTCGTATTCCTTCGGATCATAAATGCCCTCTTCTATGCGGCGTACAAATTCAGACATATCTATATATTCATTACGCATGCCAAGGTAGTCCTGGAAGAACTGCTCGTTCACGATCGAGCCAGCAATCCCCATGGAGACAGAACCCATCGAGAGATAGGACTGGCCTTTCATAATCGCTACCGCCAGTGCCGATCTGGCGAACTGGAGCAGCTTGGCCTGCACATCATCCGGGATGATTTCGCTGCCGGAGTCCTGCACATCCTCTCCATAGATACCGAAGGCCGGGATGCCCTTCTGGGCATAAGCGGACAATACAGCCGCAAGGTACACCGCACCTGGACGCTCGGTTCCATTGAAGCCCCACACCGCATGCGGAATCGTTGCATCCATGTCCATCGTTTCCGTACCATAACACCAGCAAGGCGTCACAGTGATCGACACCCCTACATTTGCTACAGCAAATTTATCGCGGGCATTCGCCGCTTCTTTAACCCCACCGATTGTAGTATCAGCAATAACGCACTCTACGGGCGAGCCGTCGGGATATTTTAAGTTCTGTTGTAAAAACTCAGCCACCCGCTCCGCCATTCCCATGGTCTGTACTTCCAGCGATTCACGTACCCCGCGTCTTCTGCCATCAATGGTCGGACGAATCCCAATCTTCGGATATTTAGCTGCCACTGTACTTCCTCCTCAGCATCACATTATGTTTGGTTAAATAATCGAATTTATATCATTGCAACTTCAGCCAACAATCATTTCTTCTTCATCATAAAAGGTGTAAACGCTTAAGTCAACATAAAAACCACAGTTAACCGAAACATTAATGTGGTATTATGTGATATTATATATATCGAATGTGGTTTTTCATTTCATTACAATTCTTTTGCATTTATAATCCTTGTAGTAAACTAGGAGATAGAGATATTGAAAAAGGTGAGTGAACGGATGAAAGCATTTGAACGGCGGGACCTGATTATTAAAGAGCTGTACCGGAACAGAAAAGTCCATGTTGCGGACCTGGCACAGAAGTTTCAGGTGTCTGAGGAAACGATACGACGCGATTTGGACAAGTTAGACCGGGACGGTCTGGCCAAGAAAAACTATGGCGGCGCAATCCTGAACGCCCATACCAATGAAGACCCCTCCTATGCCAACCGGCATCAGGTCAACATTGAAGCCAAGCGGCTAATCGCAGACAACGTGCTGGATCTCATCAACGATGGCGACAGCGTGATGACGGATACCAGTTCGACGGCCTTTGAGGCGTTGCGCCGGATCATCGAAGTGAAGAGCAATTTGACGATTATCACCAACTCGCTGGTAGTGTTGTCCGAATTTCAGCATTCCGGGCAGAAGCTGATCTCCACAGGCGGTACACTGGGGCCGGAGACCAGTTCCTTTGTCGGCCCGAATGCTTCGCATACCATCCAGAAATACAATGTGGATGTGGTCGTTTTCAGCTGCAAGGCGTTGTCCATGACAGGCGGAGTCAGTGATTCCAATGAAGCGGAAAGCGAGCTGAAGGTGCTTATGCAGCAGCAAGCCAATAAGGTGGTCCTCCTCGTAGACCATACCAAATTTGACCGGATTGCGTTCATCAAGCTGCTGAATTTTGATAAAATCGATTATATTGTTACCGACCAGAAACCGTCCGAAGAATGGATCGAGTTCTTGAACAGTCATCAAGTGTCGCTGATTTATTCGAACGAAGAGTAGCCTGACTATGAGGCTGAGCCAATAAAAAAAGAATCTCTACGTTAAGCAGAGATTCTTTCTTTACTTTATAAGTATACTAATGCTCTTCTATGCCTAAGTATAATTTCTTAGCTACCAGTTCCATGAATCAGAATTTTGATAGATGGTTGGCTAGAATTAACATCTGCAGCATAGGCAGGAACCGCAACGGTCAGAGCCACGCTAAAAACAACCAGCAACATACTCATTTTTCTTTTCATTAAGTCTTTGCACCTCACTTATTAATTTTTTGTACTTCTCTTGATTTTCTCTTGTTGTTAGATGTCGGATTTCTTCAAATAATCCAACACATTGAATCACACAGCTGTCATTATTTATCTTAACAGAAAGTTCCAAACTTTTTAATATATAATAGACACTTTTTTTATATCTATTGGTTCGTAAATAGTAGGTCGCCAGTTCACATAAAAGATTAGTATATTTATCTGACATGACTTGCATACTAAGTTTCCCCAATTTGCTACGGTGTTCTTTATACATTAAGTGAGATTGGAACTGTGTGATAACCTCATCTGCATTGAACCCGATACGGTTCGCTGCTTGCATAATTTTGATAAAAGCTGGCAGAACTTCATTTTCCCTAGTTTTTATATACGCCACGTATTCTGAAAGGATTTCAACTTCCCCATTCATCAGACGGTGTAGATATGTATTGGCTACAGCCCATTCCTTGAACTGTTCCATAATCCACTTGGCTTCTTCACTATCTTCGCGTATCCAGCTAGAATCAGAATACAGTGCTGCATACCGCATGGCCTGCTCATAGTCACCATTCTCATGGCTGACCGCTGCTCTTAATAAATAGGAGTACAAGATATAAAAGCACAGCGGTTTTTCAGGTTTCTTGTGCTCAGTGCGGCTGATATTTTTATCATATTTGTTCTCATATTGAATGAATGCCTTTTCTCCCATTCGCTTAGCCAGAGAATCTACATTGCTCCAGCGGTGCAGTGAGGTGTAGATATTCGCCAAATCCCGCAGCGCATCCAGTTGATCGCTCTCATCCAACCGCTCGACAAAATACTCAAAATATACCGCAGCCCGCAGATTAGCATCCTGGTCATATCCTAGCGATATCTTGAACAGCCGGTACTGACATAATGCTAGCCGTTCGGAATGCTGATACTTCTCACTTTCGGCCACGCTTTCGTACAAAATTGCAGCAGCTTCATATTTGTCATCATTAAAAAAGTCTTCAGCCGTTTCAAATAATACCTGGGCATACATCAAATTATCCATCAGATTAGCGACTATCTTCCGGATACACTCCAGTCTGTTCAAGTCAGCACAACGATGAAGAAAGGGGCCTAATCGCCGCCAGTTAGGAGTAGAATGTACGAAGCATTCATCCACATATAAATCGTACAAGGCGCCTGCGCCAAGTCCCATCCCCGAGGTGATGCGCTCAAGCTGCTGCATGGCAATCGGACGGTTACCGCTGACAAGTCTGCTGAGCGTGCCGGAATGAATCCCGGATATTTTGGAGAATTGGCTCACCGTAAGATCGTTGTCTCTCAGATACTTGTCCAACTCCGCCCGGATTGTGGTCTCTGGATTCAAACAAACACCACCTCCAAACCCATATATTAGAATTAAAGATCATTTATACCTATATATTAGATGTAAATATTACACAGGTCAATAAAATGGTTGAGTTTTCAAAGATATCTTTAAGATGTTGAAAATTTTTTTCTTTTTTCTATATTCTTAGGAAATCAACTTTGATTTCTCCGCCTGTTCTGCGGCCTTGTGAATGAACCGCTCTAACGGCTTTTTAAGTGTCAGGGCCAGCACAAGAGCGATCAGGCCGAAGCCAACCAGATACAGAGCATCACGAATAGCCACCTCTGGCAGTATGCCGCCAACCGCTTCCCGCAGTAAGCTAATCGCATAGGTGAATGGCATGAACGGATTCAGCGCCTGAAAAAAAGGACCGGTGGTGCTGATCGGAAAAGTCCCTCCGGAGCTGGAAAACTGCAGCACCATGAACACAATAGCAATCCCCTTGCCGATATTGCCAAACACGGAGACAAAGGTGAAGACAATCGTCACGAATACGATACTGATCAGCATCGCGAACAGGATGAACCACCACTTGTCGGCGACGTAACAATGCAAGATAAAAATATTACCGAGTGCGGCCACCAGCGCCTGTAAAATACCTACAGTGAGAAAAGTAAGCAGCCGTCCGAAGTAGAGCTGATACGACTTATAAACTATGCCCTCCGTCTCCACAGATGTGCGCAGCAGCGAAATCAACAGCGTTCCGCCCACCCATATGGACAATACTACGTAAAAAGGGGTCATGGCCGATCCATAGTTCGGAATTGGATACAGCTTATTCTCCTTAAGGATTACAGGATTGGCCAAAAAATCACTTTTGGACTTGATATCGCCCCCAAGTAGATCCGCAATCTGCTCCAGATTCACATCTTGCTTGATCTGGCGAATCGTCGCCGCCGCTTTGCGGATGGCGGTCTCCAGTAGCGGCAGATCGTCCCGCACCAGCTCCGCTGCGCGTTCCACCCCCTTGTCCGCCTTCGGCAGCCCGGTGCGGATCAGGTCCGCTGCCTTGCGGACCTTCTGCTCCACCGCTGGCAGATCGTGGCGGGCAAAATCCGCCGCTTCATGGATTCGCTGCCCAGCGGCGGGAAGCCCCTGCTGAATCCGCGGCAGGACGTCGCGGACAAAAGCGCTGAAGCGCTGCATCTTATCCGCAATCCCGGCGGCCGACGTATGGACGGCCGCCCTGATGGCGGGCAGATCCTTCTGCAGCGCCGCCAAGCCCTCCTGCCCGTACTGTATGGCCGCCGCTGCATCCTGCAGGATGGCGGCCAGTGCGGGCAGGCGACCCGGCACCTCCCGGAGCCGGGTCGCCGCGTCCTGTGCAGCCGCAGTCAGCGGCTGCAGTGCGCTCTGAATGCCTGGCAGCGTGTGCGTCTCGAAGCGGGAGATCAGCCGGCCAAGCGCCGTTGATCCCTGTCCCGTTCCGGTGCTGAGCTGCTGCACCCTACCAGCATCCGGCTCGCTACCGGCTTCCAGTGCTGAGGCGAGACTGCCGGCCAGGGCAGACTGCGCAGCGAACTGGTCTCGGACCCCTTCCAGGGCCTGGACATCGGCCGCAAGCGCATTTCCAGACGACAGTTCATCCAGTGAATTCAATAGCGAGATCGTGCGGTCCAGTACATTTTTCCCAGCCGCAAGCCGGGCCAGATTACTATTAAGCGCGCTCAGCGCAGCCGCTGTCTCCAGCGTACCGGCCTTCAAGCCCTCTGCGAGCTGAGCGACAGCATCCTCCGTCTGGTCCAGCAAGTACAGATTCTGCTTGATCACAGGGGGAATTGCCGCAAGGGCGGCGTTGTTCTTCTCGATAAACTGTTGCAGTTGCTGACCAAAGGCACTTCCGGCAGCGGCAATCTTGTCAGCCTGTGGCAGCGCCTTCATCGCTGCATCCACGATTTTCCTCCCATTTTCCAGATCCACGCTCGCCTTGTTAAGCACCCCGGCCACGTCATCAAAATGCTCATCCAGTCCGCTGACAAGCTTCGCTGCCCGCTCCAATTCCGGTAACTTGGACTCCAGCTCCGTCAAATGCCCAGCCGCTTCACTAATCTGCGGCCAATGGGCATCGACCGTTTCTAGCGCCGTTCCAGCTCTCTCGACCTCTGGCAGCTTCTGCTCCAGCGTCGCCAGCCGCTCTGCTGACTGGTGAATTTGCGGCCACTCCTGATGAATTTTCAGCACCGTTCTCCCGGCGGCTTCAATCTGCGGCAGGTTATCCTCCAGCAGGAACAATCCCTTCTCCACTCTGCGGATCACGGGCAGCTCAGACTGAAACTGGCGGTCGATCCTGCCGAGGGCCGTCAGCACCGTTTCACTGAGGGTAGCGGTAAAATGCTCGCTAATCTGGGCCGTGATGGATGACGCACCCTTAGCCGTAATTTTGGGAGCGATCGCATTAATCTTCTCATTCACGGTGTATTCGATTTCCGGCTTGTTTAGCCGGCCTTCCAGAATCCCGGCCATCTTGCTGGAAAAGTCCTTGGGAATAACGACACTGGCATAGTAATCTCCTCGCTGTACCCCATGCCTAGCCTGCTCTGCATCCATAAAGGTCCAGCCCAGACTCGTATTATGATGCAGACTTTCCAGAACCTCCTCGCCGATGTTGAAGCTCTTGTTATCCACGGAAGCCCCCTCATCCTGGCTAGCTACTGCTATCTTAATCCCTGAGGTATTGCTGTAAGGGTCCCACACAGCCGCTACATTCACCCAATCATAGATGGAAGGCAGCACAACAAGCGCAGCAATCAGCAGAACTGCCGTCGGTACCTTGAAGACGTTGCGCCAATCGTTACGGTAGATAGTGATAATTCCAGCCATTTTCCGGTCACTCCCAGCCTCAAGTTTGGATATTCTAATATGCCCGGAGCAGCCTTCGTTTACTATGAATGGGGACTATTCACTTTTTTTGCAGTAGCCCAAAAATATTTGCAACCTTTCCACCATTTCATCGTTATTAGTAGTACAATACTCGTTTGATTAACAGCCCAAGGGGTAATTAATCTTACACTGTGTATCAAGCCAAGGGGGAGATTTCATTGTTCAAGAAAAAGTCAGCTTATGTCCTGCCCGTTGTCATCCTATTATTCCTGTCCCTCATTACATCGGCAAGTACAGTCGGAACCTCGGCCAGCGCGGAAGGCCGCGGTGACACCGTTCAGCATACAACCGTGTATATTCATTCTCTTCATTCAAACAAAGGTGTATTATCGGCAATCACTGATGAGATTGAATGGTATCAAGGTGCCGAAGCTGATAAAATTTTCGCCCAAAGAGAGCCGGAAGCCGCAGCAGAGCTCGGCGGAACGCCTGACGGATATTATATCGTGAACGACAGTCCTACACTCACCACCTACCGGATAGCGCCTGACGCAACCGTGACCATGCAGATTTATGACCGTACCGGCAAGCTGGAGGATATTGATATTCACTGGAACGAGAAGATCAGCCTAGAGGAATTCACGCAACAATTTGCCAAGAATCACAATCTGGATCTGAGCCAGTTCCCTTATCACCTCACGATCAAAGATGGCGTAATCACTTCCATCGTTCAGCAATACATTCCTTAAGTTTTAAAAATTCAAATAGGCTACGCCCGCTTGGAAGATTTATCCCCTTCAAGTAGGCATAGCCTTTTTTGTTCTCTTCTGTCTCTTTTCAGCCCGTTCTCAGCCCGTTCTCTCTCTTCTTCCTCCTTCTTTGGCCCTTCTCTGCCTTGTCTTCTCCATTCATCCCCAGTCAGGACCCTGTATAATTGGCGCTCCCTCTACCCACACTAATTCTGTCTTTCAAACCACCGAGAAGGAGTGTTTCATATGCGTGAAGGTCTGATTCCCACCGTTCTTGGAACCGTAGTTACTGCTTCTAGTGCTGCTTTTCTAGGCAGCAAGTATAAGATGGCTGCAACCGGCGTGCTTGGGTTTGGTCTGGCGCATATTGTGCTCGGCGCCATCGATCTGTTTGAACACCGGTAATTGGTTGAAGGATACCGGACCGCTCGTGTCTAAAAGCACGGTGGTCCGGTTTTTTTGCGCCGAGGGGTTTATGAGGCTTGTGGGGCTTGTGGGCTTGTGGGCTTGTGGGCTTGTGGGCTTGTGGGCTTGTGGGCTTGTGGGCTTGTGGGCTTGTGGGCTTGTGGGGCTGGTGGCTTCTGTGGTTTTTACAGTAACTCTGGTCTCTCTGATATCCCCGGTATCTTTGGTTTCTTTGATTTCTTTGGATTTATGGGGTTTATAGGTTATTATGTATTTTATGGGAATTTATACTGTAACCAGGCGAACCGGGGAGGTAACTTCTAGAAACAGATTGAACTGGAAGGATAACCTCTGGCCAATACTTAAAATAACGACATTTTTGTACCTTATATCCATCATTTTAGAGAAAAAAGGAAATTAAGAGCATTTTTGTACCTTATTTCTCCACTTTATCCTTAAAATACGTTCCATCGAAAGAATTAACATACAAAAATGTCCTTAATCTTCTTCCCGCCTTCTTTCCGGCCAAATTAAGGTACAAAAATGCACTTATTTCAGCATTAGCGAGGCAGGAGAGAAGTAAGACGGGGGGAGTCGCGGAGAGCAATATGGGGGCAGCGCGGAAAACAACGCGGTTGAACAGAGAACCTCTTCCGTGACTCAAGGAGGGGCCATGAAAGGGGCCACAAACGGATTCGGTCAAAAAGAAAAGGCAGCCGCCTGCGAAAATCACATAGACTGCTGCCATCCCTGAGGCTCATTGTTGAGATTAGGGGTGGTGCCCTGTCGCTCGAACAGAGCGAAGGGCCGGAGGAATTCTGGAGAAACGATAGTGTTCGCCTTTAAAGTCCGATTTCACCCTATAATCTCTTATTACAATCAGAAATCGGACTTTAACAGCGATCGTAAGAAACCTCCGGCCCGCAGCGCCCCAGTTCAGCGAACTCCCCGCCCCTAGACTAAATCAGTGAGCCATCCAACCCATTCATTTTACACAAATATAAAATAACCGCTGGGCATCATCATCCGCCTCAACCCATTCAAAATCAGCGAACGTCTCCACGCTGGAGAAACCTGCCTTGCGCAGCTCCGCCTTTAACCATTCCGGTTCGTAAGCACGCTGGATGTGAGTCTCCTCAAATCGGTGGTACAAACCATTACCTCTTTCTTCACGGGCAAAAATGGAGAGGTGATGCTCAATCTCGCGTCTTGGTACATCCAGCTCACAAGTCCAGATATAGGATACTGATTCCTCATCCAGAATAAAAGGCTGTTCTTCCTCATAGCGGATCAGCGTATTCGGGTGATGGACGTCGAACAGGAACGTTCCTCCCGGCTTTAATCCAGCATAGGTACGAGCGAAGACGGCGCGGATATCTTCCTCTTCCACGACATAGTTCAAACAATCGCAGAATGAAATTACAGAATCCACCGGCTCAGGCAGTTCCCAGGCCTTCATATTCTGATTGACCCAACGAACACTTCCCTCTCTAAGAAAACGCCGGCCCTGTGGATGATCTTCCATCTTGCGCTGAGCAACGGCTAGCATGTCCTCCGAGAGATCAATGCCCGTCATCCGGTAGCCGGCTCCTGCCAGCGGAATCGTGATTGCTCCCGTTCCGCAGCCCAGCTCCGCTACCGTCAGCGGCTTGCCGTATTTACTCCAGGCTGTCTCGACAAATGTAATCCAGTCTGGATAAGGCATGTCCGCCATCAGCTCGTCGTATACATAAGCAAATTTCCCGTAGGCAGGCACTGCGTTCACCGCACTTTCTATAATCAAGCTTATTGTCCGGCTTGTCCGGATTCGCCCTCACGGGCACCGTTTCCTTCTGCCGAAGCATCCTCCTGCGAACTCGTTAGGTGGGTCCAGTTCTCCTTCTGGGTGACTAGACCCTCCTTCATGAGCTTACCAAGCGCCCGCTTGAAGGCCGATTTACTGATCCCGAAGCGCTGCTTGATAATGTCTGGAGGCGTTGCATCGGAGTATGGCATCGCACCGTTAGGACGCGATTGGAGGAATTCCAACAGCGTCGTGGAATCCACATCACGACCGACTTCCTTGCGCTGACTCATTGACAGATTGACCCGGCCATCCTCGCGGATATGCGAGATCCGTGCCCCGATTTGTTCACCCAGGCGAAGCAGGCGACTACGTTCGGAGGAATGAACCATACCGATGATACCAAAGCCCAGTACACCGGCATCCACAAGGACGAATGTCCCCATTTGCAGCGGCTTGTAAACTCTGGCGGAAACAGTCTGGCCCTTCCATGACTCAGGCGCTGGTACTGCGAGCGGAGCTAGCTCCTGCTCCCCAGCCAGCTTCGCTCGTAGACGACCCTGTTTATCATGTTCCATAAGAACAAACACCTTATCGCCAATCTGTGGCTTAAGCTCGTTCAGATCAGGCAACTCGCGGATTGGGAGCAGCAGTTGACGGCCAAGTCCCATTTCCAGAAAACAGCCCAGTCGTGGATGGATGTCCGCTACTTCCAGCAGCGCCATTTCGCCAAGTTGCAGATAAGGCTTATTCAAGGTAGCGGCAAGGCGGTCTTCGGTGTCAAAGAAAATGAACACTTCCAGCTTGTCGCCTGCTTTAGGCTTGCTTCTATTAGCCAGCTCCGTATAGTGAAGCATGACTTCTTCGTCGCCGTTAGTCAAAAAATAACCGTACGGAGAGACTTCACGCGCTACCGTTAAGGTAACTGTAGTTCCAGCAATCAGATTCATACGTTCTCCACAACCTTGGCATCGGACCACAGACGCTCAATATTGTAGTATTCGCGCTCATCGCGGTGGAAGATATGGACAACTACATCCCCAATGTCCATCAGCACCCAACGTGCAGAATCCATTCCTTCGATGCCGCGGATAACACCGCCTGCTTCATGCACAGCTTTACGAACCTCGGTAGCAATGGCTTGCACCTGGATATCGGAATTACCGTGACAGATGACAAAGTAATCGCTGATCGGTGAAATATTGCGCAGATCCAGCGCAACGACATTCATAGCTTTTTTATCTTCAGCAGCTTTAAGCGCCAGCTGCAATAGCTTGCTAGGTGTTGGACTCATTCTTTTTCCTCCAATATTCTGACTAAATCATTTCGGGCCAGTACGGTCAGCGGGAACACAATTCGGCGTTTCTCGAGCAGCAGGCTGATGGTAGAATCAAAACCGGCGACTAGTCCGTCTTCAAGACTGGCTTTCGCCTGCTTGCGAATGTGATTGACACCTGGAAAGTCGCGTCCTGGCTCAATGTAATCGGCGAGACAAACCACCTTTTCTAGTATCCCCATGCCCTCACGGCCTGAGGTATGATACTTTATGGCATCCAGTATCTCGGAATCGGTAATGCCATAGTCATGTTCTGCGACAAAAGCTCCTACCTCTGCATGCCAAAGCTGCTTGTCATGTGCCAGCAGTTCTTTGGACAAACCGTTCTGCTCAATAATATCCCGCATACGTTCCACAGGCCAATACTTAGCTACATCATGCAGAATGGCTGCAGTTTCCGCGCGAACAGGGTCAGCTCCGTAGGTCTCCGCCAGCTTGACGGAGGACTCCATGACGCCCAGCGTATGCTTCCATCGCTTGTCGGGCATCTGCGCAGAGACCGCCTCAATTAGCGCCTCACGACTGTATGCCATATAGTCCACCCCTTTGCACATATTCATAAACACCATCTGGTACCATATAACGGATCGACCTGCCTTCAGCCGCCCGCTGCCGCAGCATTGTCGATGATATATCCACCTGCAGCATATCCGCGAGTGTAACCCGGCCGGCAATATGATCAGGCAGCGCCTTCAGATCCAGCGTCGTCCCAGGTCTACCCACACCAATAAAGGTCAGACGCTGCACCAATTCATCGATAGACTGCCACTTTGGCAGGTACTCCACCATGTCGGCACCAATAATAAAGTAAAACTCCGACTGCGGATGCTTGCTCTGCAGCTCCCTAATCGTATCAATGGTGTAGGAAACACCGCCTCGCAGGACTTCGAGATCCAGCGCGCGGAAGGAGGGATGATCCTTCACCGCCTCCTGTACCATGGCCAGTCTGTCTTCACCGGATGCCCCTGCTTTATGCTTATGCGGGGGAATATGTGAGGGCATGAACCAGACCTCATCGAGACGATAGGTATCCCTTGCCGATTCAGCCGCCAACATATGACCGATATGGGGAGGATCGAAGGTGCCTCCCATAATGCCAATCTTCAAGAGGCTCGCCTCCCCGTTTCCTATTCGTTTCACGCCTATATTCTTGCTTTATTAGCGCGGCAGCTCAATCGTCTTGTTGTCACGGGATTCCTTGTACAGAACGATAGTCTTTCCAATAACCTGTACAAGCTCTGAACCTGATTGCTCGGCCAATGCTGCACCAATTTCCTTCGGATCTTCAATATTGTTATTCAGCACACTGACCTTCATCAGTTCCCGCTTCTCGATAGCTTCATCGATATGACGGATCAGATGATCGTTCACTCCGCCTTTGCCGACTTGAAATACAGGATCAAGATGATGCGCCAGCGAGCGCAGATAGCGTTTTTGTTTTCCAGTTAACATAAATGAACAAAACTCCTTAATTAACATATTATTACCCTAAACCAGTAAATACATTGCTTATGCTCTGCCGCCGAGGCTTTCCTCAATGATTTGACGCATAATATCCACAGGAGCAGCCTGTCCTGTCCAGTACTCAAGAGCATATGCACCTTGATAGACGAACATTCCCAGACCTCCGTGAATGATACAGCCTCTTTCCAGGCTCTCCGTAAGAAGCCGCGTGTGCAGCGGGTTATAGATCAAGTCGCTGACCACTATTCCCGGGGGCAGCAATGCCGGATTGACCGGCAGTCCGTCGATATGTGGATACATCCCGACAGAGGTGGTGTTGATCAACACATCGATATCCTTCAGATGTTCCGTCATTTCATCCAGGGAGATTCCGGCCAAACTTCCCGATTGTCTCCATTCTGCCGCCAACTCCTGGGCCTTGTCCGCTGTACGGTTGGCAATGATGATGGAAGCAGGTGACTCCTGTAGCAGGGCAGCCACAATCCCTCTAGCCGCTCCACCAGCACCAATCACCATGATCCGGGTACCGGACAGATCAGGAATTGCTTCCGCCTTCAAGGAACGCACATACCCGATGCCGTCTGTATTATAGCCTGTGAGTACACCATCATCATTGACAATGGTATTGACAGCGCCGATGGCAAGCGCACTTTCATCCAGCCGGTCCAAGTATTCCATAACTGCCACCTTGTGCGGAATCGTGATATTGACCCCACGAAACCCCAGTGTCCGAATAGCATGCACGGCCTCGCCGAGATTCTCAGGCTTCACATGCAGGGGCACGTAAGCCCCAGAAATGCCCATAGCGTTCAAGGCGGCACTGTGCATCAGCGGAGATTTGGAGTGTCCAATCGGATCTCCCATCACACCCAGCAGGATATCCCCGTTCTTGTACTTTGCGGTAGCAGATCCCATACCGACCGTCCCCCTCTTTCTAAATCAGCGAAGGGCGAGTAAGTACCTTCACGCCACGCGGAACGTGAACGGCCACAACCGCACCTTCCGTCCCATTGATTTTAATCCAGCCCAAACCGGAAATATATAGATCGCTAAGGCTATTCCGGCCAATACGGAATTCGTGGCGCTGCCACTGCGGCAGATCGTCCATAATATCCGCTGCTGGCGGAGACAGCATAACGCCGCGGTGATTCGCGTATAGCTCGTCTGCACGCTCAAGCTTTGTACGGTGAATTTTCAGTGTGCCGCTGATGAAGCAGGTAAACGACTGACGTTCCCCTTGCACAAAGTCAAAGCGTCCCAGGCCACCAAAGAAGAGACTCTGCCCTGCATTCAACTGATATACGGCCGGCTTCAGCGGATTCACAGGCATAACCGCATCCAGATCACGGCGGTTCACTAGTTCACTATAACGCCAAGGGTAGACAATCCCTGGAGTATCAATAATATAATGACCGTCGTCCAGCGGAATCTTCACAGTATCCAAGGTTGTACCCGGATAACGGGAGGTCGTCAATTCCTGATCCAGATCGCTATAGTCTGAGATCAGACGGTTAATCAGCGTGGATTTACCCACATTGGTTGCGCCTACGACATAGACATCACGTTGACCGCGCAGTTCAGAGACTGATTCCAACAGTCGGTCAAAGCCTTGGTTACGCTTGGCACTGCAGAGTACAATCTCCGCCGTACGCAATCCATGCTCTTTGCAACGCTGCTGTACCCAGTTGCGAACCTTGTTCCAGTTCGTAACCTTAGGCAACAAATCGCTTTTGTTCACTGCCAGAATGACAGGGTTGTTGCCGACAAAGCGCTGCAGACCCGAAATCAAACTGCCTTCAAAGTCGAACAAGTCGACGATATGAATGACAAGGGCATTCTTCTCGCCTACTCCGCTCAGCAGACGCAAAAACTCATCCTGATCTACCGAAACGGATGAAGCTTCATTATAGTTCTTGATCCGGAAACAACGCTGACAGATCACGGGCTCCCGATTAAAAGCCGACTCAGGAATAAAGCCTGGAAGCTCTCTGTCCTCGGTCTGAAGCTTGATGCCGCAGCCACTGCATTTAACAGGGTGCTGTATTTCACTGTGTTGATTCATTGGGGTTTTTCCTCCTCGTGCCACAATCCTTTTTTGCGGAGCCTGCTTTGGGCGATCCGCTCTACCCGACGGTTGATCCTTGTGCCGAACCCCTCATCCTTAATGGAAATAGGTAGCACAAGCACCGTATACAGACCAAGCCGGTTGCCTCCATATACATCGGTCAGCATCTGATCCCCCACCACAATCGTTTGTTTAGGTGACAGATCCATCATCTGCATGGCCTTATAAAAGGGAGCATTGATTGGCTTGCGGGCTTGATGTACAAATTCAATATTGAGCGGTGTGGCAAAACGCGAGACCCGATCCATATTATTATTGGATACAATAATCAGCTTGAAACCTAGCTCCTTCACCTTCTGGAACCATACCAGCAGTTCAGTAGTCGCTAACGGCGCCTTCGCGCCGACCAGCGTATTATCCAGATCCGTAATGATGCCCCGGTAGCCCTGCTGATACAGCTCTTCCAGAGCGATATCGAACACCGTATTTACCCGGAGCTTCGGGACCAACTTTTCAAACAATACGTTCACCTCGATTTCATACAAAAAACTATATCATACTCTATGGTCTTCGCAAACAAAGCCAAGGCAGAATTTCTTCTGCCCCGGGGCTTCATCTGCCGGCTTTCATGCTTTTCCGCAGCCGCAAAGCTTCAGTATACACTGTGCGCCAGTCTTTGTCTTCTATAACATCCGGACTGTATTTCGCCTGTTCAAACATGCTGAGCAGAACCGCTAAATTTTCAGCTGCTGACGGCCGTTCCTTGCTCCAGCGAGCCACCGATTCACGCAGCGTTTCATGGGTTTCCTTCCTCATTCCTCTGCGCCGCATATATTTGACCCACCGCCCGGTCTCAATCAAGACTTTCTGATCCGGGGTCAATGGACCGCCGCCTTTCAGGCGCTGCAGCAGAAAACGAAGCTTGAGACGGTGATTCCAGAGCTGGAATCCAGCCCACATCACTAGTACCGCCGCAGCTGCGACCACTGCCCAGGTTCCTATGCGGAATCCTTTTTGATCTGCCGCTGCAGCTTTGGCTGCCTTCTCTTGTTCTTCCTGGTCCTGCTGATCATTTAGAGGATCACGGTCTGGGGTCTCATTCTGTACCAATAATGGAACATTGAAGCCTGGTGTTGCCTCGACAGGAACCCAGCCATAATCCCCAAAATACACCTCGGCCCAGGAATGAGCGTCCGCATCTGTAATCGTATAATTGTTATTGAATGCTCCACCCGGTCGCATCCCCAGATTATCCGGCAGCTCAGGTTGCTCTCCCGGCGCATAACCCTTCACCCAGCGAGCAGGGATATTCAGGGAACGAGCCATCGTGACAAATGCGGTAGAGTAGTAATCGCAGTACCCTTCCTTGATCTCAAACAGAAAGCTATCCACAAAATCAGAACTCTTGGCATGCGAAAGATCTGGCTGATTGGTGTATGGAAAGTTCAGCTGTAAATATTGTTGCAATAGCGCCGTTTTTTCATACGGGGTGCTGGCATCGGCCGTAATCTCCCGAGCCAGCTCCTTGACGCGATCCGGGAAAGACGCCGGCAACTTCAGCAGCGCCGGGTCGATTTCCTTCCCGCCGTACAATTGATCAAAGCTCTTCTTGCTGAGTTCCTGAACAGGAACGACCGGGATCGCCGAAGTCAGTTCATAGGTCTGAGGGTAGGGCCGTTTCTTTCCATCCGCGTCCCACAGCATCTCACTGTCCCGATTCCGCCAGAACAGGCCATCGCTCTGTGCTTCTTCGTTAACAGAATCGACGGTTGCAATGGAATAGCCCCCGAAGATTACTGGATACTCATAGCTGTTCAGCATTTTTACCGTTTGCTTTAACTCGCGGGTCTTTCCTTTCGTTGGAACAGCATTCAGGGTTGCACCGATCTCTGTAGCTTGAAGCGGACCTCTTGTCTGCCTGTCGTCATCGGTCCAGCCTTTCCCCGAATATACAATTCGGGTCTCTCCACGCATGTACGTGCGCAGATCGGATATTACGCTCATTACGGGCGCATAATCAAAATTGAATCCACCGCCCAACTTGCTATCATCCAAGCTGTACCCGGACGAGGTCTTGTTAGCGAAATTCTTCCCAGCGCTCGTCTCTGTTGAGCTTGAGAAGCCGCCACCGACACCCGCTCCATCGCCATTCCATTCTTTCCAAGCCGTATAGGGGTCAGTCAATGTAGGTCGAACCTCTGGCATATTAATGCCTGTAAGAATAACCAATGAAAAAATAATGGCGATATTCACAACTGCTTTCAAGGGATAATCCAGCAAATAAGACCAGCCATGCGGATAGCGTACCTGAAAGCTGCGCAGATGCTGGCTGACCAGCCAACCCATCCCTGCGAACACTGTCCACGCAACCTCCTGCCACAACACGGATGATGTGAAGGAATCCAAGGCACCGAAGGCAGCAATGTTCATCCCAATAAACATCAGAATGCGCGCCTTCGTATTGACCCACCATGAGGCCAGCAACAACAACGCCCACGCCCCAAGAACGAAGCCCAGATACGGTGCAGACCGACTCGCGATATCTGTCAGCCATTCTCCTTTTGTCTGATAAATGATCTCCGTATCATAAATTCCAAAATGCAGCAGCGTTCTGTACAAGAGATACAGCACTGTACAGGCTTCGATCAACAGGCGATAAGGTCGCTGAATGGGCAATAATATTTCTATAATTGCTACAGCAACAAGAACGATCAGCACGGAGGCTGTCGTCTCTTGCAGCCAGATCGGATTAGAATAAGAAAGCCATTGCAGGGCAATGATGATCACCCATAATAGGCTGAACGCATAATGCCAAGATGATTTCAGCAGATTAAGCCAGCTTTTCATATCAGGACTCCCCTCCCAATACAGCAGGAAGTTCATGCAGCGAAGCGATGCTGTAGCCTGTAACCCCGCGTGCCTTCAGAATCTCCAGCCAGCTCCCGCTGCGATTCATCCCTGCAGGGTTCTGCACATGAAGATGGGAAGGGGTCATGCCACGGCTTTCCGCCCAGCGCAAAGTCTCCAGCACAGTGTGTCCACTCTTCGGGCTGACCAGTACGAAATAAGCCCCCTTGGGGAACATTCGATGTGCCTTCTCCAGCCGGGCCACAATTGAACCCTGACCCTCGGCGTTGATATCTATCAGGTAATGCACCATCTTCTGTCTCTCTGCCCCGCTCTCAGCGGGTGAGAAGACCTTGGTGGTCTTATCCAGACAGCATAAGCCGATGCCAATTCGCTCACGGATCCCAAAGCCAAGCAGTGAAGCCGTTATCGAGATCGCCAGTTCCAACTGTGCAGCCGTATCATATGCTCCTGAACCGCTGTCCAAGACGATCATGGTCTTAGGAATCGATTCGTGTTCGAATTCCTTGGACTTCCAAGCTCCGGTCTTGGCAGTAGCATTCCAGTGAATACGAGTCAGTCGATCGCCGTACACATAATCGCGAACACCGTTGATTTGCGTAGTCTCGCGTCTGGACTGAGCCAGGGAGACCTGCGGACCAGCCAGCCTTGATTTGCGCTCATACAGTTGCCAGCGCGGAATGAATATCGCCCGCGGGAGAACACGGAACTGACCTCCGGTCGTAAAGGAGCCTTTGTGCTCCACGAGTCCGAAGATATCCTCGCTTAAGACATCTGTCTCCCCGAAGGTATAGCTGCCGCGTTCCATTGGAGGTGTCTGAAAACGTAGCTCTCCTTCACCCCTGAGATTCGTAATCAGGCTATCTTCGAATACCCAGCTCTCGCCGTTATGTCGCTTCATAACTTCACGAACAATAACATAGGGCAGCGGGAGAAACCCGGGGATCGTTACGTTAAGCCGTACTCGCAGATGTCCGCCTGCAGACAGCAGATCGGGCTTCTCCTGCTCTGAATGGAAGCTGCGGGAGCCGGTAGCTCGGCGAACACCGCCGAGCCCTCCGATAATTAAGTAGAGAATGAGAACAGAAACCATGATAAACAGCATAATTGATGTTTTTCCACCCTGAAACAGTACGTACAGCAGTGTGATGCCCCAAATTGCGAGGATGCCGGCAAGCTTCGCCGGCTGGATGACAGCGGCCGCCGCAGACAAATAACGTCTCATGTTATTGCCTCATCGTGACAGGCACATGGATATTTTGCAGGAGCTTCTGTAGCAGGGAATCAACACCAATATTATCCAGACGGGATTCCGGACGCAGCAGAATCCGGTGTGACAATGCATAAGGGGTCAGAATCTTAACATCATCAGGCAGCACATAATCACGCCCTTGCAGGAAGGCAAAGGCTTTGCAAGCCATCATGAAGGATAGAGAGGCACGCGGGCTTGCACCCAATAACACCAGTGGATGCTCACGAGTCATCCGTACCACATCCAGCAAATAGTTCAGCACAGGCTCGCTGATGTAGACGTCACGGATCTCTTCTTGAATGGCAGCAATCTGCTCCATGCTGGTGACCGGCGTAAGCTTGTCTACCGGCTGTCCATCCTGATGGGTAAGCAGCAGCGTTTTCTCTGTCTCCGCATCGGGATAACCCAGGCTGATTCGCAACATGAACCGGTCCAGCTGGGCTTCCGGCAATGTATACGTCCCCTCAAAATCAATGGGGTTCTGAGTCGCACAAAGCATAAACGGATGTGGAAGCGTATACGTCTCACCGTCTACGGTGACATTGCGTTCTTCCATCACTTCAAGAAGTGCGGATTGTGTCTTGGTCGTGGCGCGGTTAATTTCATCTGCGAGCAATATGTTCGTCATGACCGGTCCCGGGCGGAAGTGGAACATTTCGTCCTTCGGGTGATAGACGGACACACCGGTAATATCACTCGGCAGAATGTCAGGATTGCACTGGATGCGGCGATATTCACCGGACATGGATCTGGACAGTGCACGAATCAGTTGAGTCTTACCCGTACCCGGCACATCCTCAATAAGGACGTGGCCGCCGGCGAGCATTGCCGTCAGCAGGAGCTGTATTTCGAATGATTTTCCAAGGATGCAGGATTCAAGGTTGTGGCGTACAGTGTTCATGGTATGCATAGATTCTTGACGTACGGGCATGAATGGTAAACCTCCTATGTCAGAATGAAGCAGTATTAATGTTATTTTACATGATTAGGGGGCCCAAAGTACATTATGGAAGCAATCGAATTACAGATGATGTTGTTTCTATATATGTAAAAAGTCACTTTCCAAGACCCTTTTTCCTGCGCACAAAAAAACAAGCCGGGAATGTCATCCCAGCCTGCTTGTTAAGTACCCCTTATCCTCTCGGTCTGACCAGAAGTGCAGCCAGAAACGAGAACACAATGGCCGATGAAACACCGGCACTTGTAATATCGAAAATCCCGGTTACTACGCCGATCCATCCATCCCGCTGCAGTTCAGTCAGCGCCCCGTGCACCAAGGAATTACCAAAGCTTGTTATAGGTACAGATGCGCCTGCACCCGCGAATTTAACGAGCGGATCATATAAACCGAAGGCATCGGCAATTGCGCCCGCTACGACGAGTGTACTCATGGTATGCGCAGGCGTCAGCTTCAGCACGTCGAACATTAGTTGGCCAATTACACAGATTGCTCCGCCGACCAGAAAGGCCCACAAATAAATCATGCTCCTTCACCTCCACTCTCCAGGGAAACTGCATGAGCAACACATGGTATGCTCTCACCCTGTTGATAGGATATAGGGGACAGTAATGCGCCTGTAGCGACTACTAATACCCTTTTCAGCTCACCTTTTCTCAGACGCTTCAAAATATGGCCATAAGTCACCACTGCGGAGCAGCCACAGCCGCTTCCTCCTGCAATGACGTACTTCTGCTTCTCCAGATCATAAATGAGCAGACCGCAATCATCGAACCGGGTCTGTTCCATCGGTATCCCTTCCTTAGCCAGCAATGTCTTGGCGATCGGCAGGCCTACGGAGGCCAAATCTCCGGTTACAATAAGATCATAATGTCCAGGGGAGAGAGTGGTGTCACGGAAATGAGCCGTAATGGTGTCTGCTGCAGCCGGCGCCATAGCATTCCCCATATTAAAGGGGTCGGTAACTCCTAAATCCATTACTCGTCCAATTGTGGCATGCGTTACTACCGGCCCTTTGTTAGAACCATCATTACGGCCGACGACAGCACAACCTGAGCCTGTGACAGTATACTGCGCGGTAGGCGGCTTCTGCGACCCGTACTCCGTTGGAAAGCGAAACTGCTTCTCCACCGTGCAGTTGTGACTGGCGGTTCCGGCCAGCGCAAGCTTGGCCCCGCCTGTATCCACAATCATGGACGCAAGGGCCAAACTCTCCATAGACGTAGAACAAGCACCGAATACCCCAAGGTAGGGGACTCCAAGCTTACGGGCTGCAAAAGAGCTGCTGATAATCTGATTCATCAGGTCGCCCCCAACAAAGAAATCCAGATCCTCCTGCTTCACACCAGCATTAATCAGTGCCAACTGAGAGGCTTTCTCGAACAGCGCCCGTTCTGCCTTCTCCCAAGTCTTCTCCTCCATCTTCAGCGAGTCATAAATGAAGTCAAAATCCGCGGCCAGCGGCCCCTCTCCTTCCTCTGGACCGACAACAGAGGAAGCACCCAAAATAACAGGTCTTGAAGTGAACTCCCAGGTCTGGCTGCCAAGCTGTTTCATATTTAATGTGCACCTCCCCAGCCCATCAAGGCGTAGATTACACCAATGATGAATGCTGCAACGGTTCCGAATACAATAACAGAACCCGCCAGCTTAAACATATTGCCACCCACACCAAGCACAAGCCCTTCAGCCCGATGCTCCAGCGCTGCGGAACACATGCTGTTGGCAAAGCCCGTAACCGGCACCGCTGTGCCAGCTCCAGCCCATTGCGCCAGCTTGTCATAGACACCAAAGCAGGTCAGGATGACGGAGATGAGAATCAGTGTGGCTACCGTAGGACTTGCCGCTACCTTGGAGCTCATTCCGAAGATCGCCATATAGGCTTCCTGGATACCTTGTCCGATCAGACAAATTAAACCGCCAGCTAGAAAGGCGCGAATACAGTTTTTCCCGACAGGACGGGCAGGGACATAAGGCTTGGACAATTTCTCATAAGACTCCGGGGTCAAGGAATCGAGCTTCAGCTTAACCCCTGATCGCTTTGTTTTAACCGGCAATGAGCATACCTCCTATCGTTTAGCGAAGAGGAGCCTGCAGCAGTCGGTTCCTGCTAGTACAGGCTCCAGAACTGTCTTCGCTTAGAAGTTTTTCCTTATTGTTCGCTATCCGGTCCCTCCTTATGTCCTCCTGTGCTCAGGTAAAATAAAGCAGGATTACAATAAGCAGCAAAAACAATATCAAGATGAATACCGCTTCATTCGGCGGACCATAGCGAGGACTATATCTGCGCCGGACACCATATCCATAGACAGCCCGGGTCTGCAGCTTTCCCTGGGGCTTGCTTCCGACAACCCTCATCGTTATCAATCGCTTCCTTTCTTTCAGCCCCTGCCATCAGGGCTACTTCTGCATAGTATTCGTGGAGACGACGCCCTGTGTCGTTTTATCCGCGAGACGTGGACAAGTCGTTCCAAAATGTTCATACTATACGTTAGTAAAGGAGCGATTGCATATGAATCAAGAAACACTCGATTTGTTCAAAACACTTACCGAATTCCCTTCAGCCCCGGGCTTCGAGCGTGAGCTACGCGCCTATGTCAAAGAGGCTATGTCCCCTTATACCGACGAATTCGTCCAGGACCGCCTCGGCAGCCTGTTCGGTGTGCTACGCGGTGAAGAGAATGGTCCTAAGATCATGGTCGCGGGACATTTCGACGAAGTCGGCTTTATGGTTACTGGCATCACTGACAACGGAATGATCAAGTTCCAGCCACTAGGCGGATGGCTCTCCTCTGCTGTCTCTTCCCAAAGGCTGCACATCATTACACCGAATGGTCCGCTGACAGGGGTAGTAGGAAGCACTCCGATCCACCTGCTGAGCAATGAGGAGCGCACCAAGACAAGCGATATCGGCAAAATGTACATCGACATCGGTGCAGACAGCCGTGAGGAAGCTCAAAGCTTCGGCGTAAAGCCAGGTCAACAGATCGTGCCGATCTGTCCGTTCACTCCACTGGCCAATCCTAAGAAGATCCTTGCTAAAGCCTGGGATAACCGCTACGGTGTCGGACTGGCTCTGGAGCTTGTCAAAGAGCTATCCGGTAAAAAGCTACCGAACACCGTATACGCCGGAGCCACCGTGCAGGAAGAAGTTGGCCTGCGGGGCGCCCGGACAGCTGCCAACCTGCTCAATCCGGATATTTTCTTCGGCCTGGACGCTAGCGCAGCTGCCGACATGACTGGTGATCGTCAGGCCTTTGGCCAACTTGGACAGGGAGCGCTTCTGCGCATCTACGACCCAACCATGATTACCCACCGCGGTCTGATCGAGTATGTACAGGATACTGCCGATACTCACCGTATCAAATATCAGTATTTTGTCTCCCAAGGCGGAACGGATGCAGGACAGGTGCATGTCAGCGGTATCGGCATTCCTTCTGCGGTAATCGGGATCTGCTCCCGCTATATCCACACGGCTTCCTCTGTCATCCACAGCGATGATTACGCAGCCGCCAAGGAACTGCTGATCAAGCTGGTGGAAGGGCTTGACCGGACCACCCTGCAGACGATCCTGGAGAATAGCTGATCAGGACAAGCATATTTAAATAAAACAAAGACGGCCGGGAGATGATCCCAGCCGTCTTTGTTTTATGCTTTATTTCAATGCTATAGCAAAGGTCAGTTCTAATTAGCCTTTAACTTGTCATACTCCGCCAAGACAGACTGATGCACCTTGTGATCAGCAGCAAGACCGGTATATTTAGCTACCGTTTCCGATAGTCCGATGTCTGCAAGGGAAGTCTGAAGCTCAACTGCTTCCGGATCATCCTTAACATCAAACAGCAGCGCTGCTGCCATCGAACGTGTCAGTGCTGTGAAGCCCAATCCTGCAGCATATGCCTGACTGACCGGAGAAACGAGGCGATCGTTCGGAGACAGCTTGCGGATCGGAGAACGTCCGACACGAGAAACTTCATCTGTCAGCGCCGGATTACGGAAACGCTCCAGAATTTTATCAATATACTTGCCGTGCTCCGCCTTATCAAACCCATGCTTGTTCACCAAAACTGCACCGGTCTCTTCCAGCACTTCCCGCACACGTGCAGTCAACTCATCATCAGCCATCGCCTGCTGAATTGTCTCATAGCCCTTCAAGTAGCCCAAGTAAGCCGCAGAACAGTGACCAGTGTTCACTGTGAACAGTTTACGTTCGATGTATGGCTCCAGGTTATCTACATAGTGGACCCCGTTTACAGGTGTGTAGCCCGGAATCATCTGCGAAGCATCCACTACCCATTCATAGAATGGCTCGACAACCACCTTCAGGATATCCTCATGCTGCTGCAGCGGGACAATCCGGTCCACAGCGGCATTCGGAAATGCAACTGAAGCATCCGCTTTGCGTCTGGTCTCTTCGTCCAGCTTAGCATATACCAGCTCCTTGAGCTGTGCACTGCCGCCGATGGCATTCTCGCAGGCAATGACATGCAGTGGGGCCGGGGAACCGGCAAGCCGGCGGGTAATCCCTTCCGCAACGGCACCTGCAATATGTTTCAGAATGGATACACCTACAGCGGTAGTCACCAGATCAGCATCGGCAATAGCTGCCGCTACTTCATCCCCGTGTGTGACACTGCTGAGTGCAGTAACATTACGAACAATAACTGTCTCCTGACCTTCGCTGGCCAAAGTAACAGGATATTCACCACGCTGCTGAAGCTGCGAGACGAATGCCTCATTCACATCGACGAAAGTAACCTCATACCCGGCCTGGGACAGCAGAAGGCCAATAAACCCTCTGCCGATATTGCCTGCGCCAAAGTGTACGGCCTTCATTACTCCAAGCCTCCTTCGAAGATGGCAAGAACATCGGCCGGTGTCGCTGCACTCATGACACGCTCGATGGCATCATCTTCGCTGAAGATCATCGCTACATTGGTCAAGATCTCCATATGTCCGTCACCAGCTGCGGCAATACCAATCACGACAAAAGCAGGTTCATCGCCGCCAAAGTCCACCCCATCCGGGAAGCGCAGAATCGACAGTCCAGTGGATTTGATAAATGGTCTGCCTTCCTTCGTACCGTGCGGAATAGCCAAGCCTTCGCCCATGTAAGTGGAAACTACCTCTTCGCGGTCCAGCATTTTCGGAATATATTCTTCGGTTACATGACCTGCGTCTACCAATAACTGCCCGGCCATTCGAATGGCTTCATATTTATCCTTGGCAGTTGCGTTCATCATTACTTTATTCTCAGACAGTATACTCATATGGTTTCTCTCACTTTCAAAGTTTATTTTCGAAAAAACGTAAAAGTTCGGACGACAGATACCGCCGGATTTCCGACTCCGCCCTTTCCTCCAGCAGCTTCACCAGCTCTGAATTGAGCAGCATAGCGCTGATCTCGCTCAGGACCTCCAGACTTTCCTTGGACAGCTTGCGCGGGGCAAGCATGAGCAGGATGACCCTGACTTCCGTCTCACCATCCAGCTTGACCGGCTGTTCCAACCGGTATAGGGTCAGGGAAGACTTATGAATATGGCTACTACGGGTATGGAATAGTGCCAGCCGAGTATCTGGAATCACCTGACTGGCCATTCGTTCCCGCTCCAAAAGCCGGTCCAGCACCAGCCCTGTGTCGCCGATCACACCAAAGTCCGCAATCATGTCGAGCATGACGGCCAAGGTAGCCGGCAGATTCATCCCGCTATTGTCTAGCGAATAGAGACGGAAGCGTTCAATCAGACTGATCATCTCTTCCAAGATGACGCTATAACTCTTCATTCGGTCGTAAGCAGCTTCTTCCCGAACTACAGTCCCTGATTCACCTGCAGGAGTTTCTTCACGTTCTTTCGGTACAGTATTTTGTATATAGCTCATCAGCTTTTCTATTTCTTCCCCTGTCAGCAGGGGGCTGATCTTAATATATCGATCACCCGGCAAGGGTAAATCGATGGTCGAGATAATAAGGTCATAATCCTCTTCCGGCAGTCGAGCTGCCTCATACCAGGAGACATTGCCCATAACCTCAATTTGCGGCAGCTCCTTATTAAGCCTGGTGGCCAGCAGCCGTGAAGAGCTCAGTCCGCTGGCACAGACCAGAATGGCCCGCACACTGCGCCTGAGCTGATTCAGTCTTTCCATAGATGCGCCAAAATGCATCACCAGAAAGCCAATCTCCTCATCAGGAATGACGAGATCCAGGTTCAGATCTTCCACCGAATCCCGGACGGTCTGGAACAAATACTCAAAATCCTTACGGATCGGACCCAGAAGGGGATTACGGATACGGGTTCCTTCACGAATCCGCTTCAGCGCGGGATTGATATGCTCGATCACGCCCTCCCGAAGCGAACGGTCGCGCAGGAATGGAACCCCAGTCCGCCTCGCGATGCTATCCGTGAGTCTGTAGACAATCTCCACTAGCTCGATGTCCCCGTACGCAAAGCCGGTGGAAGAGAACGACTCCTGCACCCGATCGAACAGTCCCGCGATGTAGAGAATTTCTGTTCGCGGAAATGTCAGACCCAGGATATGATTCAGTTGATGAACGAATTGCTCCGAAGCAGCAATATTCCGATGGTCTGACATCCGCGGGTACCCCACATCTTCCGTGAGATCGATTTCCCTGCCAATGCATATCCGTCTTACGGTTACTGACAGCCCCAGCAGCAGCTCCATATAGACGATTTCGGGCAGCTCCGCGGTCCATTTCCATTCCATATCCCAGAGCGTATTCTCTACATCCATCAGTTTGTTCTTGCCCACACTAGACAGCAGCATAGTGAACACCGGATTACCTTGTGCAGGCATCAAATGGCCAACCAGGTCCGACTGGTCCAGATGCTCAGCAGCCAGACGGCCAATAGCCCGGCGTTTATCCACTTCGGTGCCGGTAATTTCCACGCCATATCCGCGCCTTCGGACGAGCTTCAGACCAAATTTGCGCACCCACGGCTCGAGTTCATCCAGATCATAGCTGATAGTCGCTACGGTCACTTTCAGCGAATGAGCCAGTGCAAAGAGCTTTACCGGCTCTTCCGCTTCCAGCAGGGAGCATAGCTCATAGATCTTGCGATCCTCCCCGGAATATTCCGCCGGCTTCTCTTCCCGCAAGTATATCCGTAATTCCTCAAGGCCATCTTCCGGACCACTGAGCTGAATTCCCTTCCCGGATTTCCTACTCAAGTCCAGACCAAAATCCTTCAGGATGCCCTCAATATCCTCCATTTCCCGGTGAACGGTGCGGACACTGACTCCAGTGTCCGCAGCGATCTCGGCAGCGGTGATCTCTTCGTTCACCCCAAGGAGAAGTCCTATCATTTGTCGCTGTCTGGCGGTCATTTTCCTCATTCCCGGAACCCTCGCCTACATGGAGACAAACGCTGGCATAAATGCCGCCAGCGTCTCCCTTATTTAATCCTAAACTACTCTTGATTGATTATCCTACACATTTATCACTTATTTCAAACGCTCGACAAGCTCATCGTACTTCGGACTCTTCAGGAAGTTGTCGATAGAGATGTGCTCCGCCTTTGGATTGCTGGCAATCGCGCGGTCAGTCAGCGTTTTTTGGGTGACAACAATATCGGCATCCGCTGGAATTTCACTGACTGCGGAGTTCACAACTGTAATGTTAACCCCTGCGGCCTGCAATTTCTTTCTCAGCACGGAGGCCCCCATCGCACTGGAACCCATACCTGCATCACAAGCGAAGACAATCTTATTCACATCTTCTTTGCGGCGAACGTTTCCTGTGCTCGCTGCACTTGCGTTTGCACTAGCTTGTGGAGCTGCTGCTACTGGAGCTGCGGTGTTTCCGGCAGCTTTCATGTCTTGCATTTTGGCTGTTGCTTCTTCAATATCATTCTCTTCGTTATTCTTCTTGCTTGTCTTGAGAAGAACAGAAGCGATAAGGAAGGATACAACAGTTGCTACAATGACTCCGGCGAACATCGGCAGGTAACCACCTTTAGGCGTCATGGCGATGTAAGAAATGATACTGCCTGGAGAAGTTGCACCTGTCAGACCTGCACCAAGCATCTGGAAGGTGAACGTACCGGACACACCACCACCGATAACCGCCAGGATCAGGCGCGGATTCATCAGAATGTACGGGAAGTAAATCTCATGAATACCACCCAGGAAGTGAATGATAACTGCACCTGGTGCGGAAGCCTTAGCGGAACCGCGTCCAACCAGCCAGTAGGCCAGCAAAACACCGAGACCCGGACCTGGGTTGGATTCCAGCATGTACAGAATGGATTTTCCCAGTCTCAAGGATTCTTCAGCAGCAATTGGTGTAAGAATACCATGGTTGATCGCGTTGTTCAGGAACAAAATTTTTGCTGGCTCGATAATAATGTTAACGAGTGGCAGCAGGTGATGGTTCACCAAGAATTCTACACCTGAGGACAATGCGTTCGTCAAAGCTTGAATCAGCGGCCCGATCCCCTTGAAGGACACGATAGCCAGAATACCTCCGATAATACCAATCGAGAAGTTGTTGACCAGCATCTCAAAGCCTGCTCTGATCTTACCTTCCACAGCCTTGTCGAACTGCTTCAGTATCCAGCCTGACAAAGGTCCAACAATCATTGCTCCAAGGAACATTGGGATTGATGCACCCACGATGACACCCATAGTAACAATTGCCCCGATTACGCCACCGCGCTTGCCGTGAATCATCGTTCCGCCCGTGTAACCAATTAACAGCGGCAGTAGATAAGTAATCATTGGGCCAACCAGGGTTGCCAGCTTCTCATTCGGCCACCAGCCAGTTGGAATGAATAAAGCCGTAATCAAGCCCCAAGCGATAAATGCCCCGATATTCGGCATAACCATACCGCTAAGGGTACGGCCAAATTGTTGGACTTTCACCCGTGCACCACCGGATGAAGATTGTTTTGTTTCCGTGGCCATTGCAATAAGCCCCCTTAAAATTTATTCAAGCGGGACATCTTTACGTCTTCGGTGTAAAGGAAATCCCCTATGACCACATCGTAAATCAAAGCGCTTTCTTTGTCACCAAATTGAAAACACGGTTTCGTCATGAACGTTGTTGACAACATTTAAGAATTCCTGCCAATTGGAATCAAACGCCCGAAAAGCCGCAGAACGGCGCGGAAAAATCGCCTTTCAGCCTTCCAGATATTCACGACTTTCGACTTATCTCTCTGCTATTGACAGCACAAGATTAACGTTAATTTCTCCAAGTAATGGTGAAATCATACACCTCAATAATAGAATACCGACCTGAAGCATAGCTTACATAAATCAAAACCGGCCTGCAATTTCTGCTGCCCTGTATAGGCGGCAAATGCAGGCCGGTTACAAATACAAACCAAGCGTATATTCTTTTTTCCCATTGATTATCAAACCATATCCAACGGTACTTTCCAGGAAGGTTGCGGAAACGCATAATCCAGCTTTAACAATTCGTCATTATTGAGCTTAATCTTTGCAGCTGCTGCATTCTCCAGTACATGTTTTCGGGAGGACGCCTTAGGGATGGCCATGACCAGATCCTCACGAATTGTCCAAGCCAGCAGTACTTGTAGAGGTGTCACCTGATGATGATCTGCAATCTCACGGACAACCTCATTCTCCACCAGCCCCTTGCGGAGAGCCCCCGCCTGCGCAAGGGGCGAATAGGCCATGAGCGGAATCTTGTGTCCGTTCATCCAGGGCAGAAGCTCATTCTCGATGCCCCGCGAACCGAGATGATATAGCACCTGATTTACCATACAATGGCTTCCCTTCGCAATGCGCTGAAGTTCCTGCATCTCCTCAATATCCAGGTTGGATACGCCCCATCTGGCAATCTTGCCGGCGGCCACCAATGCCTCCATGCCCTCCACTGTCTCCTCCAGCGGGATTTCGCCACGCCAGTGCAGTAAGTAAAGGTCGAGGTGATCCGTGTTCAGTCGTTTCAGGCTTTCTTCGCAGCTCCGGGCCAGCCGCTCCTTACCGGCATTATGCGGATATACCTTCGAGACAAGAAAGACTTTATCTCGTATACCTTTAATCGCCTCGCTGATCATCTCCTCCGATCTGCCGTCACCATACATCTCGGCTGTGTCGATGAGATCCAGGCCAAGTTCTATGCCGAGCCTCAACGTGGCAATCTCTTCTTCTCTTGCGGAAGATGTGTCGCCCATATTCCAGGTTCCTTGGCCGATTCTGGGCACTGAAGCACCATCCGGAAGCTGAATGCGACTCTTCCGATTGGCCTGTCTGATGTCTTCCAATTCTTCTTCACTGACCTGCCAGTTCATGTTTGAAGTCCCCTTAATGAATGAGTTGTATACTTACTTACTATACTTACCCCCTTGAAACGATCGAAACCTGGAGGACGTGTCTAAATATATAATATTTATGAGAACACTAAGCTATCGCCTTTAGCCCAACCGCCGCACCGAGAATCATCACGATAAAAACAATCCGCCTCCAGTTTCTCGGCTCACCGTAGAGCAGCATGCCTAGAATGGCCCCGCCAGAGGCACCAATTCCTGTCCAAACTGCATAGGCTGTCCCCATCGGGAGGCTCTCCATTGCCAGCGCCAGAAAGAGAAAACTCCCACCAAAACCAAGCAGCAGCAGACACAGGGCCTGCCAGTTGCGGTCCTTGTTCAATTTGTTAATCATCGTTACGCCGAACATTTCTAACAGTCCGGCTACCACGAGAAATAACCATGCCACTTAAGCCACCTCCTTGCTAGGTTCTTCCTTGGTAACGAGCTTCAGGCCCACGACACCAGCCAGCAGAATCAGTACCAGTACCAATTTCAACAGCTTGAACGGTTCCCCGAACCAGATCATTTCCGCCATAATTGTACCCGCTGTACCAAGGCCAACGAATACAGCGTAGACCGTACCTACAGGTAGCTTTTGACTGGCCGAAATCATGCCGTAGAAGCTGATAACAATCGCAATGATCGTGACAAGCCACTCCCATGGAGCGGAGGCATGCTTCAGGCCGATGACCCAGATCACCTCAAAGCAGGCCGCGACCACAACCTTGGCCCAATCCAGATTATTCTTCACCTGTCTCTCCCCCTTATTAGTCCTTAACTTTCTCACTGCAGCACAATAAAAGAAGCCCGGGAGGCGCTCGTCATGAATAGACGATTCCTCCCGGGCTTTTATCCCTCCGTGTGAACACGAATCTCACGATCCGTGCGTTTTCCCTCGGACCAGACCAGCTTAGACAAGCTGCGGAACCCTAGAAAACCAAACATTGATTAAGTTACATTACATGTTAGCAAATTGGAGACTGGAACGCAAGCCCTCCCTTTCTGTACATTTCGGCTCTCACGCTTCGGGGAATGTGGTACAATTCTGAAGAAGGCCTTAAAGTCCTTTTTAAAAGGAGCGATGGAATGGGCGTTGGAATTTTAGCGATTGGTGTGCTGGTGCTTATCATTATGCAAACCATTTTACGAGATAACGGCAAAAAAAACAGCGGAAAATCAGCAAAATACAGCAATGATGACTCCGCAGGCTTCATAGCGACCTCCGGGCCAGATTTGTTTCAGAACTATACACACCCGCATGAGGAGGATAGTCCTAATCCTGATGGACCCTCCAATCCGAGCGGACATAACCTGAATGCTGGGTGCAGCCATAGCTGCGTCAATTCCAGTGGAGGGCAATGATTCAGTCAGTGGCTGTGGTAGGAGCGATTCAGGTAGCGATATTTCACATGTTCGAACATAACCTGCTCGCTATTTGAAATGTTTTAGAAAAAACAGCCCTGCGAGCTTCTGAACGGAATCAGAGAACGCAGGGCTGTTTCTCTATGACTATCAAACTCAGCAACCATTTAGCATTTCACCTCGGAAGATACCAATCGATGCGCATCCACCAATTCTCCGTTCGCATTCTTGCCCCATACCGAGATTTCAGTCTGACGTGCAACATCATCACCGACGGTGAACAGAAACTCATAACCATCCAAATTAGCATAGTTATTGTGAGTGATGACCTCATTAGGACCTACTGAAAAATCCTCAAGTACATATAAAGTTCTCGTACCATTCAGATAATACCCTTCTAGTAACACTGTGGAAGTGTTCACCGGATCGTTGTTCACAATCTTAATCGTTACCGTTTGCGTCGGTCTCTCCCCATTAACAGGAGCATTCACAATCGGACCAGTAGTTAGAATCCCCATCTTGTCTGTTCCTCCTCTCCTACACCTCAAAAGTTCTCCCTATCAATGTCAGGAAGAATTTTGATATAGTGTATGCAAGATTCGGAAGCTCGGTTTGGATGCATCGACCTTTATTGTTCTACAGCGCAGGTCTCATCGGTACTCAATCAGCCAACAATCCTGATACTCTCCTTCGTGCAGTTCATTTTTCGGTAAAAGCTTTACTTTTCTAAACCCGCATTTTTCATAACACCGGATAGCCCTGACGTTTCTTGTCTGTGGGTCCATAACCACCGCATCTGCTCGGCGATCTCCGGTCAGAAATTTAACCATAGACGTAATGAGCAATGTCCCGATACCTTTATTCCAATAATCGACTTCGCCTATGAATTGATCCATTCCATAGATTTTCTCATCCTCATAGCCATATTCCCTCTTGGTTTCGTCATCTAGCGGATAGAATTGAATGTATCCTATCTCTTTAGCATCATACTCGATAATACATCTAACCTCATCGTCTTCTTGAGCGTAAAATACCGCATTCACCTTGTCCAGATCATGAGGGTCGTCCCTTCCTGCATAAAATTCCAGCACTGTGGGATCCGACAGCCATTTCACTAACAAGACATTATCCCTTGGCTCTAGTGCACGCACCGCTAAGCTACCATTTTGAACTATCATATGATCACTCCGTTCTATATTAGCCATGACCTCAGTGAACTTTTATTATATAGCTCCAGTTGCCAACTTCCAGACCGTATCTGCTAATCACAGATTCACCGAACTCCGAAAACCCGCGTTTAGTATAAAATATTCGATTGCTATCGGTGTTGGTAATCAAGGTTAAGTCGCCCCCGCCGTTTTTCGCGATGTAGGGGAGGATACAGTCCTCTATCATTTTGCTACCCAAATGCTGGCTTTGATAATGTGGCGCTACCGCAAAGGACTCCAAGTACCAATAGGGTTCTTTTAAATCCACAAATGCATGCTTGGCCTCATCCATCACTTCCATGAGATTTCGAATCCGCGAGACCCCCGCACTCCACAATAACTTGAGACCTCCGGCAAGCACAAAGTCCCAAAATCCAATATCAGGCTTATCACGATGCTTCAGTAAAGCTGCAGCTACGATTTGCTCTCCATCAACTGCTACCAGACAGCAATGCTGGCGATAATACGCCTTTGTATTTACGAGATGCATCTGATAAAAGAAATCCTCGTTACTCTTGTTACTGCTTACCATTACGCTGAAGAGTGGATATCCTTTAAAAGCTTCATCAAATAGCACCGCTATTTGTGTTAATTCATGTTCTTCAGCTAATCTGTAATGCACCATCGTAATGCCTCCAATTCGTGCCGCTGTATATTGAAGCTCCTATCGACTACTGAACATGTGTATACTATAATTTCCGATAATCACAATTTCAATCAGCAATCCCATTTCATCATAATGGGTAGACGTTCGTCCGAACAAAGAGGGTTACCCGGAGCTTACCCCGCCTCGCTCTCCCGCCGGTTATGAGTAAACAAACTTCGATATGTCTCGCTTCGAGCCCACAGTTCTTCATGGCTGCCCTCGTCCAGCAGCATCCCGTCATCCAAAAGCACGATTCGTTCCGCTTGCTTAACCGATGAGAAACGGTGAGCCACAATAACAACGGTCCGTTCGCCAGCCAATTGATCCAGAGTTCGGTTGATCCCATTTTCCGATTCCTGATCGAGCTGTGAAGTGGCTTCATCCAGGACAACGATCCTGGCTTGCGATAACATCATCCGGGCCAAGGCGAGCCGCTGCTTCTGTCCTCCCGAGAGCTGAACACCACGCTCACCGATCATCGTCTCATACTGCTGTGGCAGCTTAAGGATAAATTCGTCCATCTGCGCTGCCGCACAGGCTTCGGTAACTTCAAGGTCGGTAGCCGAGGGCCTGGCCAGACGTACATTTTCCAGCACTGACATGTTGAAAATATTAGAATCCTGCATCACAACGCCGATCTCCCGGTGCAGCTCAAGATGCCGAATGGTTGAAATATCGCGTTCCTCTAGAACGATGCGCCCTGAATCAGGTTGATACATCCCTAGCAGCAGCTTCATCAGCGTGCTTTTACCTGAGCCGCTTCGACCGACAATAGCTACCTTCGTCCCTGCTTCAATACGGAAAGTAATGCCTTGCAGCGCCGATTTTGCAGCATTCCCATATCGAAAGCTCACATTTTCAAAGGAAATCGATCCCGCTCCTGGCAGAAGAAATGGTTTCATATTCAGTTGCGAACTCTTCTTCTCTGACTTAGCTTCCTCCAGCGTATCCTTCACCTTTTGGAGAGAGGGGATATCGTCCATGAGCTTCATATCTAGATCCATAATTTTGGCAAGCTGTGTGAAGCACTGTTCGTAATACTTCATGAACACCAGGAGACTGCCTATCGTCATATCCCCATGAATGATCAGCAGACCACCCACAAAGTACAGGTTCATGCGTGTAATAAAGAAATCCTTAAGGGCTTGAAATGAGCGATTGCCGTACCAATACATATGACGTTTGAAAAATAACCCGCTGAGCTCATGCCAATACTCGGTGAAGGCTAGCGAGCTCCTTTTCTCCATCCCATTTACCTTAACTTCTTTCCAGGCGCGAATCGAATGCTGCAGCCATCCCTCGTATCGTCCAAACGTCTCCCTGTAGTTCTCTGCGGCTTCCTTCGCTCCTTTTCCCAGCCACTTAGTCATCCAGAAGGATAGTGGCACCATCAGCAAGCCAAACAATGTCAGCTTCCAACTAAACCATGCCATCAGTAATGCGCTGGACACCAGAAAAGCAACGCTATAACCATAATCAAGCAGATGGGATTTAAACAGGCGATCTACAGCTTCAACGTCTTGGTCGATTCTATTCTTCAGGTCACCTGAATTCTGTTGTTCATAGTTCTCGAACGGCATATGTATAAACCGAGCCCACACTTTCCTGCGGACTGCGAAGGTCAATCGATTGGAAAGTTTATTCTGTGCCACCAGTTGTCCACCCGTCACTGCGCTCTCTATGACATACAGGAGGATATATCCTATGCCAATGTACCAAAGCAACCCAAGCTCACGGCCGATCATTACCCGGTCCACTAAAAGCTTGAATAGCAGTGGAGAGGCTAGCCCCAGCAGGAGTAGCATCGCATTCGCTCCAATCAATCCGCCGAACAATAACCGATGCTGTCTCCACTCCGGCTTGAACGATCGGAACCATTGCATACGTATCGTTAGCGACTGCTTCATCTACCTATGACCTCCCCGTATTCTGTATACTGTTCTGCAAAAAGCTTACGGTAGGCACTGCTCCTCTGAAGTAGCTCCTCATGATGTCCATAAGCAACGATTCGTCCCTCATCCAGCACAGCCACCTGATCAGCTTCCCTAATCGTCGAAAGGCGGTGAGCGATGATGATGATCGTCGTCTGACGACCCAGCTTGCGCCAGCTATCTCTGACCACCTGCTCCGTTTCCCCATCCAATGCGGATGTTGCTTCGTCAAAGATGACCATTCTCGGCTGCTTCATAAATGTTCGCGCAAGGGCTATCCGTTGCTTTTGACCTCCCGACATGGATATGCCCTCGGTCCCTCCTACCTTTGTGTCCAGTCCATGCGGCAGTTTGAGAATATAGTCATGGATCGCAGCTTGCTCACAGGCATGCCATAACATCTGATCACTTTGTTGTGCATTGCCCCACAGCAAATTGTCGCGAATCGTGCCTTCGAACAGATATGGCTCCTGTAGCGCCACCACAATTGAACGGCGGATCGAAGCCAACCGGCAATGCTGAATCGGCATCCCGTCAATCCGAATCTCTCCTTCCTCCGGATCGTACAGACGAAGAAGCAGCGAGATCAGCGTGCTTTTGCCGCTTCCGCTTTTTCCTACAATCGCTACCGTTTGCCCGCCTGGAATGCTTAGGCTTAAATCGCGAAGGACTGGCGTCTCTTTCCGATAACCAAACGAAACCTTCGAGAATTCTACATTGCCTTTTGTGATCAACAGATCAGGGGAATTCAGCGAGCGATCCTCTTCTTGCTCAAGCAGAAGGCCCCTCACGCGTTCAAGGGCTACTTTATTTTGCTGCAGTCTCGCGCCAGCTCCTGACATATTCTTCAGTAGGCCACTCGCTCTGGCAAAGTATTCAATCATCGCCACGAACCCGCCTACCGTCAGCTGACCATTCACAATGAGGATACTTGCAGTTATGTACAGAATCAGGTCGGATACGAGCGCAACCAAGCTAACTGCACGTTCGGAGAAGAACCCGATGCTGCTAGTTTGATTCTTAAGCCGCATATAATCGGCAAGTTGATGGACAAATTGGCGGGTAGTATAACGGTCAGCACCCATCAAGCGAATATCACGTAATCCGCCAAGCATCTCTACACACCAGCTCATCAGCTTCCCATATTGTTTGCGCTGCCGCTCCATTCGTGACTTCGTGGCCCGGTTAAATGCAAGTGTAGTAAAGGTAACCACAGGAATGACAACCACCATAAGCAGTCCTAGATACACGTTCGCGTATAAGACAAACGCTACAGCTGTTAGCAGTCTAAGGGCGTTCGCCGATAAATAAAAAATGTTCCAATGAATAAACTCCATGACCTCTTCTGTATCCCGGTTAAGGATCGTCATCAGGTCCCCTGTACGACTATTATGAAAAAAGGTGGACTTCAGGGTGAGCAGCTTATCATACAGCTTTTTACGGATATCAAATGTGAAGCGTGTGACCAGATAGGTCCACACACTGTTAAGTACCAGGTGAAGCCCTTGCTCACAGATATAGATCAAACCATAGCCTGCTACAATAAATAAGAAGAAGGACATGTTCCGATGATAGAAAACCTCATCAACCAACAGACCAAATATGTAAGGATAAACCATGCCAACAACGGATGTGACGAGCACACATAGAAACAGATTGATTAATGGCAGTCGATACCTGCGGATAATGGGCCATAACATGCGGAGCTGTGACCACACCGATTGCTGAGTGTTATTCCCCATGACTATCCCCTTTCTGGAAAAGCCGCTGCATAACCGTCTGTTTGCCGACTGGAATCTCCACGACATATGGCTTCTGCTTCCCTGATCCTTCCGCGCTGGCCCGATCCCACACTGCAGGTTCTACCTGAATGACCACAATCGTCCCCCGGTCCTCCTCATGGATACTGTTCACCTTGGCGGGATAACGATTCCCGCTTTCTTCGGTGTACCACACGACTTCATCGTTACTCTGCAGTTCAGGGGTTCCGGTGCCTAACAAGACACTCAAATGGATAACCTCTGAGTTACTGTCCGCATCAATCGTCCCCAGCGCCGAGCTGTACTGGCGAACCTCAATCCCCGTCATCAGCGCATACATGCCTCCCACCAGCAAGGCAATAATCACCAGCGCTGCTATTGGCGTCTGTATAAATGTGAAGCGATACCATTTCCAAAGCCGATCCCCCATGTGATGCACCCCGCTATTTCTTGTAATCCCCAATAAATATAGCAGTTTTTTCTAGGTTATGACAATAGATGAGAGACTTAGACGTCTCAACTTCAACTAATCGGGGTAACCCGCGTTTCTTCATGACAATAAAAAACGGGGATAGGCACCCTATCGATACATGTGCCAATCACCCGTTAAGAGCTCGCCTAAAGATATACATACCATTTTGAAAAATCCCTCTGTGCTCTTCGCGATTTTATAGGGAGGCGGTTCTGACTTCTCTAATCTTGTTCACGCTATAACTCTCCTCTGTCCACAAATGACAACTGACCGCATGCCCTTCCCTCACGTCCGCAAGGGTGGGCGCTTCCGAGAAGCATCTGTCGTGGGCGTGCATACAGCGCGTGCGGAACGCACAGCCCGATGGAATCGCAGAAGGGTCTGGCAGATCGCCCTCAAGTACGATTCGTTCCCGCTTCTGTGCCGTACGCTCTGCCGGAATGGAGGAGACCAGTGCCTGCGTATAAGGATGCAGAGGATGAGCGTACACCTCCTCCATATCACCAATCTCGACGATTTTGCCCAGATACATGACAGCCACTCTGTCACTCATATAATGGACGACATTCAGATCATGCGAGATGAATAGATACGTTAGCGATAGCTCCTGCTGAAGGTCTTTTAGCAAATTGAGCACTTGGGCTTGGACAGAGACATCCAGCGCAGACACCGGTTCGTCGAGCACGAGAAACTCCGGGTTGAGCATAAGTGCTCGCGCAATGCCGATCCGCTGGCGCTGCCCACCACTTAATTCATGGGCATACCGGCTCCGATACGACTCGTCCAGACCGATACTCTCCAGCATGTCATTGACCTTGCTCCACCGGGCCGCAGCCTTGCCCAAGCGGTTCAACTTCAGCGGCTCCTCCAGCAGCCGTCCAATCTTGAAGCGTGGATTCAGGGAGGTGAACGGGTCCTGGAAGACGTACTGAATCCGGCGCCGCAGCTCCTGCTGCTTCCGACCTTTTGAACCAGATATCTCCTCCCCATTGTAGAAAAGACCACCACCGCTTGGCTCAAGCAGCCTGGCCGTTATCTGGCCTAATGTCGACTTGCCGCAGCCACTCTCGCCGACCAATCCCAGCGTCTCTCCCTTCCGTATCGAAACAGAGACACCGTCAACGGCTCGTAGCACCTGTCTCTTCTGCGGCCACACTCGTTTCGTATAATACTTCTCCAGTTCCCTCAGCTCGATCAGCGGTATTTCGGTTGTCACCCTTTTTCACCCCCTCTTCCGCTACCAGAAAGCAGCTGGATGTATGCCCGAATCCAACCGGCGACAGCTTAGGTTGCTCTGTTCGGCAACGTTCCATGGCATATTGGCAGCGGGGAGCGAAAGTACAGCCAACCGACCGCTCATGTAGACCCGGAACGACACCCGGGATCGAGTGTAGCCTGTGACCTTTATGGGATGGCGACGGAATAGAGTTCAGCAGCCCAATCGTATACGGATGACGAGGCCGGTCAAAAATATCTCCCACCGTCCCTTCCTCCACGATCCGTCCCGCGTACATCACTGCAATCCGGTCACACATCTCCGCGATAAGACCAAGATCATGTGAGATCAGTACAATCGAAGTTCCGTCCTGATCGCGGATCTGCCGCATGACCTCCAGAATTTGCGCCTGGATGGTCACGTCCAGCGCCGTGGTCGGTTCATCTGCGATCAACAGCCCGGGATTGCAAGCGATAGCAATGGCGATCATCACCCGTTGCCGCATGCCGCCAGAGAGCTGATGCGGATATTCCTTCAGCAGCTTTTCTGGACGCGCCAGACCAACCTTACGGAATAGCTCAATAGCCTGTGCCGCAGCCTCCTGACGGGAATAGCCCAGGTGGAGACGCAGTCCTTCCGTCACCTGATAGCCTATCGTCAAGCTGTTATTCAGGGAACTCATCGGGTCCTGAAAAACCATGGCTACTTCCCGGCCGCGGATATTCCGCAGCTCCTTCTGCTTCAGAAGATGTAAAGGTTGCGCCGTACCCTCCCGCTCCCCGTACCAGATTTCCCCGCTGCTGATTTCCATCGCCTTGGGCAGCAGTCCGAGCATTGAAAGTGACAACACGCTTTTGCCACAGCCCGATTCGCCGACAATCCCCAGTGTCTCTCCCCGAGATACCGACAGCGAGATTCCGTCCACTACAGTCAGCCGTTCCCGCCGCCGTCCTTTCAGTTCTATTCGTAGATTGCGGATGTCCAGTATCTTCTGACGTTCCGTTTCCCTCTCAGCCACTTAGTCATCCCCCTCTGTTCACGTTGTCGCGCAAATCGCGGATACCATCCCCGAGCAGGTTGAAGCCAAGCACCGATAATGTGATCAACAGCCCCGGCGCCAGCGCATACCAAGGTGCCTTGTTCAAATATCCTTGCGCTTCGTTCAGCATCCTGCCCCAGCTGGGATCAGGTGGCTGAACGCCAAGTCCCAGATAGCTGAGCGCCGCTTCTACCAAAATCGCCGTCGAGAAGCTAAGTGCCGCCGTTGTTATAATAGAAGAAATAATATTGGGTAGGATCTGAATAAAAATGACGTTGAAATGTCCTGCGCCAATTCCTCTTGCCGCTCGCACATAGTCCGCTTCCCGGTGCTGCAGTACGCCGCTGCGAATCACCCGTGCGAAGGATGGGACGGATAACACACCTATAGCGATAATAGTCTGGAACAGATTTGGCTTGAAGATAGACACTAGCAACAGCGCCAGCAGAATGCCGGGAAAGGCCAGCAATGCATCCGTAGCCCGCATCATCAACTCATCGACCCAGCCTCCCACATACCCGGCTAAGGTACCCACAATGAAACCACAAGTAAGGCCAATCGCTACGGATATAGAGCCGACCAGAAAGGCTGTCTGTGCCCCGACCATAATGCGGCTAAGCACATCTCGCCCGAAGTTATCCGTTCCCAGCCAATGCGCTGAGCCCGGTGCCTGCAAGCGTTCGGTTATACTCATGACATTCTCCCCATAAGGGGTGTAGAAGAGGCTGATTATCATAATGACAAGCAGCAGCCCTACGAACAGACTACCGAGCACCAGACTGAAGCTTTTATTTATCCTCATCCTTAAGAGCCCTCTACTTTAGACGAATTTTCGGGTCCAACCAGCGGTAAGACAGATCGACAATAAAATTAATGATAATGACAGTGACAGCGATTAGCAGCACCAGCCCCTGCACCAGCGGATAATCACGGTTGCCGATGGCGGTAATCAGCAGACTGCCGAAGCCTGGCAGTGTGAAGACCTGTTCAATGACAAGACTACCGGCCAGCAGTTCGCCAAAATTAATCCCGACAATAGTTATGACCGGCAATAGCGCATTTTTGAGCACATGTATATATTGAATCGACCGTTCAGACAGCCCTTTGCTTCTGGCAGTACGCACATAATCCAGATTCAGCTGTTCCAGCATCGTGGTGCGCAAATACCGGACAATCACTGCGATCTGCGGAATCGCTAGCGCAACAGCGGGCAATACAATCGACTTTAATGCCAGAAGTGGACTCTCTGACCACGGTACATAGCTACTGACCGAGAACCACCTCAGCGTCAGCCCGAACACAAGAATCAGGATGATGCCCATCCAGAAGGAGGGAATGGCTAATCCGAACTGTGTGCCGATCGAGATGAGAGCATCCCATTTCTTGCCGTGCGATTTGGCGGCCAGAATACCAAGCGGCACCGCTGTAAACACGGAAATCACTAGCGCAAGCAGCGCCAGTGATAACGTGACAGGAACACGGCTGATGATCAGCTTCAACACCGGCTCCGAGAAACGCAGTGATTCGCCGAAATCCAGCAGAGCCGCGTTACCAAGCCAATCACCGAATTGGACCAGAAGGGGACGGTCGGTGCCGAGCTTCGCTTCAAGCAGAGCAATCTGCTCATTCGACGCCTCCGTTCCCAGAATGGCCAACGCCGGATTACCAGGGATGATGCGAAAGGCAGTGAACGTCAATACTACGACGAACAATACCGTCAAAAAGAGCGTGACTAACCGGCGTGCGTAATAGTTCATGCCTTGAATCCTCCCGCAGGTTACTCCGTAAAGTGCACGGTCGACAGATCCTGTACATAGATCGGATACTGCTTGTATCCGGTCAGCTTTTTGCTGATAGCTACGTTCAGGTTAGGGTCCATAATATACACAGCTGCAGCATCGTCAGCCAGAATGGTCTGGGCTTTTTTATACAACTCCACCCGCTTGGCATCGTCCACTTCCTTAACGGCAGCTTTCAGCGTCTCATCAAACTCCGGATTTTTATAGTTGAAAAAGTTGTTCGGCGAATCTGACAGATACTTGTTCAAAATAGAGTACGGGTCGAGCTTGCCATCCAGCCCGATAATCGTCAGATCGTAATCACGACCTTTATAAATCCGTTCCAGCCAGACTGCCCATTCCACAGGCTCGATCTTGACTTTAATGCCAATTTGCGCAAGCTGCTGAGCGAAGACCTGTGCCGTATCGACATGGAATTGGTAGTTGGACGGCACCGACAAGGTAGTTTCAAAACCATTCGGATAACCGGCCTCGGCGAGCAAACTCTTGGCTTTCTCAATATCCGTGGCGTATTTATCCTCCAGACCTTCCTGATAGTACTTGGCAAGTACAGGGCTTAGATTGGAACCTAGCTTGGTTCCCTTGCCCAGTGCAACCCCGGCAATAATCTCATCTTTGTTAACCGCATAGTTGATCGCCTGACGCACCTTGACATCATTGAACGGTTTTCTGGCAATGTTGAAGGTCACGAGCTGCACCAGATTTTGCGGGGCACTGACGGCGTTGAACTTATCAGCCACTTCCTCAAGCCGTTCTGTCCCGATCCGTGGATAAATATCCGCCTCTCCTGACTTCAAAGCCAGTAGCGCAGCTTCACTGTCCGTAATAATCCGGAATTCCACCTGATCCAGCGAAGGGATATCCTTCACGTAATAATCGGAATTCTTCTCAACAACAAGACGCTGTCCGGGCAGATACTCCTTGAACTTGAACGGGCCTGTGCCGATAGGCGTTTTGTTACTGTCCTCATAACCTTCCGGAATAATCGCTCCGCTCGCCGCGGTCAAGGAGGTCAGGAACGAGGAATTATTCTCCTTCAGCTTGAAAACAACCGTTGAAGCGTCTGGCGCCTCAATCGAGGCTACACTTTCATAAGCTGTGGACAGTGGCTTGCCTGTGGCGGTACCCGCCAGGCGGTCATAAGAATACTTCACATCTGCAGAGGTCACGGTTTTGCCGTTATGGAACTTTACACCGCTGCGGATTTTGAAGGTATAGGTCAAGCCGTCCGGGGATACCTCATAGGATTCAGCAACTGCCGGATACAGCTCGCCTTTATCATTCGGTTTCAGAAGACCTTCAAACACGTTGAACAGCACTTCGGCCGTTCCAGCCGCTACCGCCAGATGAGGGTCCAAATAATCCAGATCCTGCGGGATAATGACGACGACCTTGCCTCCGCTTTTCGGTTCAGCACTCGGTGCTTCTGTACTTTCAGGAGCTTGCGTTGCTTCTGTACTACTGGTGGGCTGTGACTTTGACTGTGACTGTGAAGCGTTCGTTTTCGCTGTATCTTTGCCGCAGGCAGATAACACCAGCACCATGAGTACAGCCGTAATCAACGAGAGGACATATAAGGATTTCTTTGTGTTCGTTAGCTTTTTGTTCGTCATCTTCTTTCCCACCTTTATCTTAGTAATGTGCAATCGTTAATGCCTCGCGATAATGTACACTTACTAGCCCCTTGATATTTTCTTCGGTGATGCGCCCAGCAGCTGCGGAAGTTCCTTAATGGATGAAAGAGTCGGCACTTGCCCAATCTCCTCAATCCCAAGCTTGCCAAACCGGTTGATGAGACAGCTCTCCATCCCCACGCGCTGACTGCCAATGACATCGTCATAATAGTTGTCACCCACATACAGACTCTGCCCGGCACTCACTCCCGCCAACTTCAGCGCCTTCCGAAAAATGACCTCATCCGGCTTCACCGCGCCCACCTCTGAGGAAATGACAATCTGATCAAAGAAGGGCAGCAGCCCGTTCTCCTCCAGCACCGATCTCGCCGTAAGATCCCAGTTACTGATCAGACCAATCCCGTAAGAACGCTCTTTAAGGGCACCCAGCACTTCCAGTGTCTCAGGGAACGCCCGCCAGCCGCTCTGCTGCTGGGCCTCAATTTCCCGCAGCCGTCTGCATTGGCGGACCAGATCGAAATGTACGTTCAGAGAGTAATTCAATATACCGATGTACCACGGATAGAACGTATCCGTATCCTTGCCTAGCGCCCCTTTATATTGACGCATGAACAGTTTGTCGGTCTGATGATAGGCTTTTTCAATGGCCTGCAGAGACCTCTCTATGCCTTGTTCGAGCAGAAATTCACGGTACGCCGCCTCCCTTTCCAAATAAACCAGCGTGTATCCAAGATCAAACCAGATATAAGCTACTGTCATCCCCTGCACCTCTTTTGTTTTTCATTCCTCGATGATCGGCAGCTCAAGCCTCGATGGATAATTGTTATCGTGAAAAAGACTCTGCGTCGCTGTAACGAAATCCCTCTCCGTCACCTCTCCGGGATTCAGCAACCGGTTCGGATTCCGGTCAAAGGTGGGGAACAATGAACTTGTCACATCCAGCCTGATCGCATGCCCTGGTAAAAATTCTATCGCCGTTGGCCCAAGCGAGAGATGGAGCTCCATCACCTCACCCGGAATAATCGGCTCGCGCCGCTCCAGTCCGTTCCGGTAACTGACCCGTAAAATGCCTTCTGCAACATTGAACGCCCGACCATCCGGATGGACATCGACCAGCTTAGCAACAAAATCTGTATCCTCGGCACTCGAAGAAACGAAGAGGACAGCGACAACCTCTCCAATGACGGTCAATCCCTTGGTCAGCGGCTCCGAGGTATAGACGAGCACATCGTTCCTCAGTTCCACAGGGATTTGATTCTTCGGCCCCATCGGCGTTAAATCTGGTACAGCGCCCGACCTCCCCCCAAGCGCAGGCACCGGAATGGAAGGATGATAGACATAGACATCCGGATATTCATCCGTTGGATGCAGCGTATCTAGTCGCCCATCTCCATTGATGGAGTTGGCTTTACGCGTGCTATGTAAGTAGTAATCCGTAATTCGTGTCCCAGGCAACGGCCACTCTTCCGCCTGCCGCCAGCTATTGCTTCCCATCAGGAAGAACTGGATGGGGATGTTCGCTGTTTCACGACCCTGCGGCACCTTACCCTTCAGCCATCTGTCGAACCACTGCAGTTGCAACTCATCGATCCGGTTAACCGCTTCCGGCCCAAAATCCATTTCGCCTACATATCTGGACCATGGCATATGGAACCATGGCTCGATGTATAGCTGCTGGTTCTCTCTGGCGGTCTCAGTGGCCCCATGCTGGCGGACACCGTTGTAGTTCTCAATCGTTCCGTCAATGAACAGGTCATACCAGCCGCCGATATGCAGAGCAGGCACCTCAATCTTCTGATACTGCTCCTTTAGTGACGAGGGAAGCCAGTATTCCTCTCTTTCTGGATGCTCCAACCATTCTTTATAAAAGGGAACTAGCTCCTCAAGCGGCTCCGGCAGCTCCTTTAGCGGGAGCTTGCCATATAACGAATGGATTCCCGCATACAGCCCAGGGATGTCCGCCGCCCAATCACTCCGCCCCCGGTGCAGCGCTGTGTCCTGGGCCACGAATAGCACCCAGGATAACAGACTCGCGAGTGCAAAAGCGCCATTGCGATACGTCTTTCCCTGATAGGCGTCTGAACCGATCATTCCCGGAGCAATGCATATCAGCGCTGGTGGCCGTGCTAATGCCGCTTGCCATTGCACTGCCCCGCAGTAGGAGAACCCGTACATGCCAACCTTGGGTAGGGCGCCAGGAAGCGCCGATACCCATTGAACCGTGTCGTATCCATCCTCCTCCTCATAGCTATTAGGATGAAACTCACCCTCTGAAGCCCACCGCCCTCTGACATCCTGTACCACGACAATATATCCCTGCCGCGCATACCAGGACGGATGGGCATAGTTCATACTCTGGGCATCTTCCTTGTTATATGCCGTTCTGAGCAATAGCACCGGATAAAGACCTTCGGATTCAGGGCGGTATACATCCGCATACAAGAGGGTTCCATCTCTCATCGGTACTGGCACATTTCGTTCTACGACTGCCGCGCCTATCCTTGCCACTTCCCCACCTCATCTCATAAAAAAAGATGCAGCTCTAAATAGTTGATTTAGAAGCGGCATCTCCAGTTGACTGGTCGCGCATTTATTTCCGAGTAATTCAATCGGTTATATTGAGGTCATAGTATCGCAAATTTTAACAATCGTCAACAACCTATTTTTTTGCTAATAATTTGAAAATTTAATATTGACAAACCTAGTTCATCTATTTAAAATCTTTTGCATAAATACCCATTAATCAAACCTACATACTTATTGATTATATGAGTTTCGACCAGTCAACTGGAGACCCTCATTTAGGAGGAATGCCCCAAATGACACGCAAAAGAGAAATTAAATTATCCGCTTATCTCGTCGGAACAGGTATGCATGCTTCATCGTGGAGACTAGAGTCAGCACATCCTGGAGCCAGCATAGATATTGATTATTACCGTGAGCTTGTCCGAACCGCTGAACGCGGAAAGTTCGATGTGGCTTTTCTCGCAGACAGCCTCGCGATTAATGAACAATCCCACCCCAATATCCTCAACCGCTTCGAGCCTATTACGCTAATCGCCGCACTGGCAGGCTCCTCTTCCAAGATCGGTTTGGTAGCCACCGCTTCAACCTCTTACATTGAACCCTTCAATTTGGCTCGTCTATTCCTGTCCGTGGATCAGATCAGTAAAGGAAGAGCAGGCTGGAATATCGTCACCACCCGGGACTTGTCCGGGAACACAGCCCGGAACTTCGGAGCAGAGTCCCACTTCGAGATCAATCATCGCTACAAAAGAGCCGAGGAATTCGTAGATGTCGTGCGCGGCCTGTGGGATTCCTGGGAGGATGATGCTTTTCTGTATGACAAAGAGTCCGGACAGTTCTTCGATCCAGATAAGCTGCACCGGCTCCATCATAAAGAGGAGTTTTTTGCTGTGGAAGGGCCACTTAATATTGCCCGTTCCCCGCAAGGTCATCCCGTGCTGGTTCAAGCAGGGAATTCGGAGGCCGGGCGGAGGTTCTCGGCACGAGTCGGAGAAGTGGTTTTCGCCATAAAATATAATTTTGAGGATGCCAAAGCCTATTATCAGGAGTTTAAGCAAGAAGTGGCCTCATATGGCCGGAACCCGGACGACGTCTTTATTCTGCAAGGAATATCTCCAGTCATTGCCCCCACGGAGGAAGAAGCCTATGCCAAGTTAAAACGCTTGGAAGATTTGCTACCGGATAGCGATATTCTCGACTTCCTGGCCGATTATTTTAAAGAGCTTGATTTCAGTGGATTTACGACACAAACCACCGCCGCTCAGGCAGGACTGGTTCACTTGGAAGCCCGGAATCCTGACTATGCCAAACATCAGCCTGTCATTGCCCGGGAGAACCCTACACTCAGGGAAGTTTATTCTCTCATTATCGGATCCTTCAGCCAGGATCATCTGGTAGGTACACCGGAGAAGATTGCGGATACTCTGGAAAAATGGTTTTTGGAAGGCGCAGCCGATGGTTTTATGCTAATGGCCCCCTCTTTGCCAGACGGACTTGAAGAATTCGTGGATCAGGTCGTGCCGCTTCTGCAGCAACGTGGGTTGTTTCGCACCGAATACGAGGGCAGTACATTAAGAGAACATCTCGGGCTGGAAGTCCCGTCGAATCGTTATGCAGCTAAGGAGTCCGCTTCGTTGTAGTGGGTTACCTAGGAATAAAATCGCCAGCACTCAAAAAAAATTAAAGCAGCGACTCTCTAAAACACTGGAGAATAGCTGCTTTTTGTATGCATAAGTTTTAAGTGCAAGAGCTTGATATCACTTTTTAAATAAATCGCGGATAACCTCTAGATCAAAGTCGTTCGTTATTTTGTAGGATTGGATTTTATTTTTAGGAATCTTTGCATTATATTCATAAGTTTCTAAATAATTTTGATCATAGAGTGTGATTCCAAACTTCAAATTCTCACTCTTTGTCTCGATGGTTATCCAATATGAATCATTATATTTAATGTTAGATAGCCTCGACTTACGTAAGTTTATCTGAGCGAGTGTGCCTAGTATTTTATCGATCTCGCCCGGATCTGTAATGGTTACTTCGTTTTCATCTACAGCAGCTCCTGATTTATCAATTTTAATGGAGCTTACTTCTGCTACATCCAATTGGTCCAATACAGCTTTTTTAAAAGTCGTGTTACTCGGAGACATATAGAAGATGCCTAAACCAACGATGATTAGCATCACTATTCCGAATAAAATGTATTTATTACGCTTGTTCATAAGAACGTCTCCTTTTAATCAGAGGATTCCTAATTCATGAGTGTCGACGACTGCTCATACTACCTGAATTATAGCAAAATAAGGAATATTCTCAACCTCTGTAAGCACCGCCATTGCTGGTTTTAGGTAACATTAAGCAGGCATGTAAACTGGCTTATATGTTCACAAAACAATAAAACGGCCTTGTCGCAAGTAAATGCGAAACAGGGCCGTTTTGTGTATTAATCCATTCTGGCTAAACGTTGCTAACCTGTTATTTGCTCCGCCTCTGGAGCTGCTGTCTCCTCAGTTGCATCCGCCACAGCTAGTTGTGCCTTCCGAATCGCTTGTTCTAAATCCTCCTTCAGATCCTCGGGATCTTCAATGCCGATCGACAACCGAATCAGGTCGGGAGTTATTCCTCCGGCGAGCTGCTGCTCCGGTGAGAGCTGGGCATGTGTCGTACTGGCCGGATGGATCACCAGCGATTTGGCGTCCGCCACATTGGCCAGATGCGAGAACAACTCTAGATTATTGATGAAGACATTCGCGGCCTCATAGCCTCCTTTTAAACCAAACGTAAAGATCGACCCTGGCCCCTTCGGAAAATACCGCTCAGCCAACGAGTAATATGGACTGCTAGGCAAGCCCGGATAATTGACCCAGGCCACATCCGGGTGGTTTTCCAAATACTCAACGACAACTCGCGTGTTCGCAAGATGCTTTTCCAGCCGCAGAGACAAGGTCTCCAATCCTTGCAGCAGTAAAAAAGAATTAAACGGACTGATCGCCGCCCCCATGTCTCGTAAAAACTGCACCCTGACTTTGGTGATATACGCTAGTTCTCCGAACTTCTCGACATAACGAAGATTATTGTAGCTGCGGTCTGGCTCCGTAAAACCCGGAAATCTGCCACTGGTCCAATCAAAGGTGCCGCCATCCACAATCAAACCGCCGATGGAGGTGCCATGCCCGCCAATATATTTGGTCGCAGAATGCACCACAATATCCGCACCGTGCTCAAACGGACGTACAAGATAAGGGCTACCGAACGTATTATCCACGATCAATGGGAGATGATGTTCATGAGCAATATCAGCTATGGCTTGGATATCAGCAACATTCAAACCTGGATTGCCAATCGATTCAACGAACAGCGCTTTGGTCCGGTCCGTGATGGCACGACGAAAATTGTCAGGATCATCTGGGGATACAAACACGGTATTAATGCCCAGCTTCGGCAGACTGACATCCAGCAGATTGAACGTACCGCCGTACAAAGTGTTAGCTGCAACAATCTCATCTCCGGCTCCTGCCAGATTAAAGATTGCATACGTTACTGCTGTGGAGCCTGAAGCTACGGCCAACGCCCCCACTCCGCCTTCCAGAGCGGCGATCCGCTGCTCCAGCACAGCATTCGTCGGATTGCTGATCCGCGTGTAAATGTTGCCCTCTTCTTCAAAATTAATCACCGCACTAGCATGATCCGTGCTTTTAAATACAAAAGAGCTGCTCTGATAAATCGGCACCGCCCGTGCACCAGTAGCCTGATCCGGCTCTTGCCCAGCATGCACCTGCAACGTATCGAATCTCCACTTCTTGCTTCCGTTCAGCCTTTCACTCATCCGCTCTCTCTCCTTTGGCGATAAACGCAAATAGGAGACTGGGCGGATCACATGTCGTGAAATCCGCCTCAGTCTCCAGTCGAACTGGTCAACCACACCAATATATTATTATGTCGATGAGATAAGTATGATTTAAATTTTACATATAATAGTGTGTTCTGTCAATTCGGAGAAAGTATTAATGAAGTGTCTTTAGGGCCTCTGCTGTAAAAGGAATCAGCTCATCTGTCCGGCCGTCACGGATTTTATCTGCCCAAGCAGGATCTGCTAACAGAGCACGACCTATGGCTACCAAGTCAAACTCTTCATGTTCGAGCTTTTGAATCAACCGGTCAATCCCAACATGATTTGCACCTTTTCCTTCGGCGAACAAACTAGTGAAATCTCCATCCAGGCCAACAGAACCAACTGTAATGGTCGGTTTGCCTGTCAGCTTCTTGGTCCAGCCGGCAAAGTTCAGCTCAGAGCCCTCGAATTCAGGTTCCCAGAAACGGCGAGTGGAACAGTGGAAAATATCCACGCCTGCATTAACCAGTTGCGCCAGGAACTGTTCCAGTAGTTCCGGTGTTTCAGCCAATTTTGCTGTGTATTCAGTAGATTTCCATTGCGATAAACGCAGTACAATCGGGAAATCCGGCCCAACTGCCTTACGGCAAGCCTCAATGACCTCCACGGCAAAACGTGTGCGTGCAAGCATATCACCGCCATAACGATCGGTACGCTGATTGGTTTTTTCCCAGAAGAATTGATCGATCAAATATCCATGCGCACCATGTAACTCAATACCATCAAATCCAAGTCGCTTAGCTTCGGCTGCTGCCTGTGCAAAAGCTTGAACGATATCAGCAATTTCCACTTCCGAATAATCATTCACTTGGCCTCGTGCTCCCATATGCCAGATCTGTGGGATAATCTTACCGCCCGCTTCATGCACCTCAGCTACCACATTGGCCCAGCCGTTTAGTGCAGCTTCACCATAAAAGAACGGAACGTTGGCTTGATTGGACGCATCCGGATGATTGATCACCGTTCCTTCAGTCACAATAAGTCCCACACCATTTTCAGCTCTGCGGCGGTAATAGGCAGCTACGTTTGCACCAGGCACGCCGTCCGGAGAAAATTGCCGGGTCATTGGTGCCATCACAATGCGACTAGATAATTTCAAGTTGCCTAATTCAAAAGACGTAAACAAGGGTTCTACAGATTGAGTATGGTTCATAATATCCTCCAAATTTAATATATTTTTCGAAAAAATCTAATTATTATCACAGACTTGTCGCCTGCGCTTAAGATCAGCTTGACTTCGATTCGAATTTAGCCTGAAGGCGCATCTCGAAAAGCATCACCTCCTTTAATTTAATAATAGCGTTCTACTGATAGCGACGACATTTACTTGACTACGTAGTCAAAAACTTGGCAAAAAAAAGATCAAGGCGATATTAAAGAAAAAGACACGCGTAATACTGCCTCGACCTGTTCCCGGGATGCACCTGATTTTTCCATCATCCTCGCGCCGATAATAGCGTTGTGCAGATAGGCTGCCAACTCTTTGCTGGAATAACGGGACGTAATCATTTGCTGCTCTTGGCCACTGATGATAATCTTCTCTAGCACATGTTCTGCTTCAGCAAACATCAACTCTATTTCACGGGTGACCTGATCGTCTTCTGTTCCGAACTCCATTGCGGAATTTACCATCAGGCATCCGCGGCATGCGATTTCCTCGCTCAGAAGAAAGTCAAGTAAAGACTCCAGCTTGTTCAGTGGCGACATTTCCTGAGCATCCAGCTTTTCTAATATCTCTGTATTTTGCTCACGATAATGTACCAACGCCTTTAAGAACAACGAACGCTTGTCGTTAAATACACCATACAAACTTTGCTTTTTAACCCCAGTCGTACGAGTTAGATCCTCATAGGAGGTTGACTTATATCCTTTGTTCCAAAACACTTCCATAGACTGGTGCAACGCACGATCGACATCAAATTCTCTTGGTCTGCTCATGGGAGTTACTTTATCACTTTTTGACTACAGAGTCAACAACTTATCATTAGGGACATTCTACAGACTAAGATGGTGAAGATTTTACTTCGTAGCTCACCTGCCCCATTTGCACAACACAACACAATACAAAGAAGAGCCGTGTCAACACGGCTTTAACTTTGTCGATAGTTACATCTCATATTAATCTTTTTTGAAAAATTCATCTCCCTCAAACAGATCCTTCTGAGAAGCTATTTTCATCTCTGATTTTGTTTCTAGTTCCATCATCACCTTGCCCGAAGCATGTTTGCCAGCCCATTTAATTGCACTACTCCCTTTGGGTATAGATATTGTAAGCTCAGTTGCTCCTTCCCCATTCCAAAGAGTTATCAATTCTTTATATTCATTAACCTGAATAATTTTAAATTTATCGTCTTTAGCATTTCCGTTAATGTTAATCTTTGTGGTCACGTCAGCATCTGAAGTTATGCTCCATACAGTATAGACCCCTGAAAAGCCCGAGAATTTTATCTCTGCATGGTCCTCTGTAATCTTTCCTGTCTTACTGCTAAATGTGTAGCTATCCCCTGAATCCATTAAACGCTTGTTATCATTGAAGATCTTCTCTTGATTATTTGATCCAGTCCCACATCCCCCGACATTAAAAATAAGCAATATAATGGAAAATGTTTTTAACAGTTTATTCAAAAGATTGTCTCCTTTAAATAGAGTTTATTTCCTTCATTTACAAGAAGCATTTTACTACAATCGAATTGAAATTAATGCTAAAAATATCATTATTTACAACAAAAATTCCATCAACGTCCGCTTCTCTATCCACTCATCCTTCCGGCTGATGCCAAGCGCCTTGATAATTGCCCACTATGCACTCCTTCTCCGCTTTATGTTCTCACACTTGACTGTAAGTGTAGTTTAGAAGATAATTACAACCTCACCAAAAAACTATAGCAGGAAGAACATTGATTATGAAAAGGGGCGGTCGTTATTAGCTGGTTAAGTGATCTCTATAAATTACAGAAGCGGGAGCTAAAAAAGGACATCGAGCCCTCTTTAGTCAATGCCATCTTCCGGATGTACGATAGATTTCCCCGGATTGGACTTAAAGAGCGGCTCGGGCAGCAAGATATGTCTCTGGATATCGCGGATGCTTATATTAATGGACGCAATGCAATGATTGAAGCCGGAGTTGGCATCGGTAAGTCCTTTGCATACCTCATTCCCAGCCTGCTCATTAACCAGATCTCACAGCAACCGGTCATTATTGCCACATCCTCCATACAGCTTTCAGAACAGATACATAAGGATCTGAGGTTCATCGGAAGCCGGCTCGGATTTACAAGGGTTCGCTCTGTAGTCGGAAAAGGGATGGGACAGTACGCTTGCCGTTACAGAGCAGCAGACCTGTTACAGACGGATGATTCAAGTTCCCCGCTATCCACACTTGCCCGGCAGATTGTGAATTATGAAATTGATGAGAGAGCAGATATTAAGGGCGGTATTAGTGATGCTGTATGGTCCAACGTGTGTGTCAATGATTGCAAATTTGAACGTTGCCAATATAAAAGTACATGTTCGTTTTACGAGATGAGGGCTAAAATTAATGCAAACGCCAGCGATATGGATTTTATCATCGTCAACCAGGACCTGCTCATCCGTGATTTGATCAAGAAAAAAGAAGGAACAAAGGGATTAATCACTGAACGGCCCGCTCTGATCGTAATAGATGAAGCTCATAATTTGGAGGCAAAGGTTAGAGATGCCGGGACGCTCGAGTTTACATTCCGCAGAACCGGCCGTATTCTGGATGACGCTCTACAGATTCTCTTCAAGCAATCCGCAGATAGGGAGCTTATGGCGCAATTCAAATTTTTAAAAAGATGTGTTAGCCATATTTTCAAACAGGTCGAGGCAGATTTGCTACAGACAGCCAAGCAGGACAATGACCGTATAAAAGTATCGGAGATCACAGGAGTTCCCTTAAAACGAGGGTCACAGATTTTAAAAGCGTGTAGTCTCAGCCTTTCCGTCTTAACTTCCAAGCATGAGCGGGAGATCGATAATCTTTTTGAGGATATCAACGGACTTATAGAACTTTTTGATGTACTCGCCGGAGTGAAGGATAATTATCTGATATGGGCAAGCAACACCCAGCGGGAGAGTACCATCAGCATCTGTCCTAAAGGCATAAGCCAATTTTTAAAATATACGTTATTTAACGGGAAGACCTCCGTTGTTTTAACATCAGCTACCATGTGCCAAAGCGGCGACACGCTGGAGGAACAATACGCATATCTTACGCAATCCCTCGGTTACAGGGGAGATTATATGGAGCGCCAGGCCTCACCGTTTGATTATGACAATCACACCATGATGTATATTGCGAAGGACATCCCCTATTATAACCATCAGAACCGGGAAGCTTATCTTGAAGCGGCATACAAGGAAATGATGAGGCTCTGCAACTTAACGGATGGGCGGACTTTGGTCCTTTTTTCAGCTAAGGAGGATATGAAGTACATTCATAAGAAGTTACACTCCGAGAAGCTTGAATGGGCGCTACATGTGCAAAGAGAAGGCTCGTCCCAGGACGGGGTGATCGCTGAATTCAGGGGCAGTAAAGGTGTTCTTCTTAGTACCGGTGTATTCTGGGAAGGCGTGAATATCGAAGGCTCCGATCTGTCGCAGTTAATCATTTTCCGCCTGCCCTTCCCTGTTCCTTCCGATCCTGTCTATGAATATAAAGCATCAATGGCAGACAATCCGTTGAAGGATGTTTTTGTACCGGACATGCTGCTCCGCTTAAGACAAGGAACCGGGCGGCTAATCCGCAGCGAAACTGACCTTGGTGTACTCAGCATACTGGATTCCCGTCTGTCCACCGCAGCCAAGAAGGATTACCGGGATAAGGTACTGGGGGCTTTACCTTTTAAAAAGGTTACTGAGGATTTTAGGGTTCTGGAGAGGTTTGTGGAGGAGAAGGGGATACAGCTTGGTGATAAGTAGAAACGGTAGCGCAAACCATTAAATTCTTATATTTTTGAAAAGGAACAAGCCTGATGAGCTTCTGCGCCAGGTTTGTTTTTTTCTTGCTGCGCTTGCTTTTCATGATAAATGGAAAAAAGAAACCTCTACTCAGATAAGTCAACGCTTCGCCTTACAAAACTCATGATACAGCTTCATCGGTGCCCTTTTCTATTCGTGATACTGATGATGCCGACCAGCATTATGAACACACATCTATACTTAAATCACTGCTAAAGATTAATTTGACAGTTTCATGTTCAAAAATTCACAATATTATTTTTTGTTTGTTGTGTTTTCATATCACTCATGATTTTTCATGGTATAATTCTCCTTGTTTATTTGTTAAATATTATCAAAGGTGGGGTTTAATGACCGTTATAATTGAGCAATTAGAGAAGCGTTACGGAAAGGATACACAAGCTCTATATCCCCTTAACATTACATTAGAAAAAGGAATTTATGGTCTGCTTGGAGCCAACGGCGCAGGGAAATCCACCTTGATGAACATGCTCGCCATGATCGAGCAACCGTCAGGTGGCCGTATCCTCTATGAGGGCAATGATATTCACAAAACAGCCCAAAAATATAAAAGCAGGCTCGGATACCTCCCCCAGAGTATCGGTCTGATCCCTGTCCTGACAGGACGAGAGTTTCTGATGTATATTGCCGCCATGAAGGGCTTACCTGGGAGGGAAGCTGCCGTTGTGGTGCAGGAGTTGCTGGACTCACTCAATCTCTCGGAAATTTGCGACCAGCCGATACAGTCCTACTCCGGAGGCATGAAGCAGAGGATCGGCATTGCCCAAGCTTTGCTAAATCAACCCTCTTTCCTGCTTCTGGATGAACCTACAGTAGGGCTCGACCCCGATGAACGGGTATTCTTTAAACAGCTCATTGCCAGACACGCCGAACGTTCCACAGTAGTATTATTCACACATATCGTCTCCGATGTCGAGGCACTTGCAACACATATCATTATTATGAAAAAAGGTCGGATTCTTGCCTCAGGCGACCCGGGTACCTTGAAGCAGTCTATTAACAATATAGTCTGGAGAATTCCGGAGATGAGCCCCGACGCAGACTTAAAAGTACCTTACATCTACGGAGGTAGCCAGATGAACCGCAACGGCCTGGAGACACGAGTGTTGTCTTACACACGCCCTGCCCCGCACGCGGAAGAGATTGGGCCTACCCTTGAAGATGTCTACTTATATTATATGCATCAAGATCAACTGAATCAGGACACCCCGGACATGAAGGACAGATTTGGCGGTCATGACAGATTGGCGGGAGAGCTAAAATGATTAAGCCCCTGATTCTCAACCAGTTGCAGCTTGTCACTCCTCAAGTAAAAGAGAAGATTCGTAAACGTTCCTTTTTATGGACTCTGCTTCTCTTTGCCATACTCACTTTTTTTTATTTTCCTTCCAGCAATCAGACGTATACGACACTAACAACAGTCATCCATAGTAATTCACTTGAAGGCGGTTTTCGCGGAGTTTACAATTCAGCCTGGATGGGACTTCTGGTAGTGCTGTTCCTTCATACCGTCCTTATTTTTAGTGGAATATATTTTATTCGCAGTTCAATTAGACTGGACATAGATTCAAAGCTGGATTTGTATATTAAAAGCTCTTCATTATCTCTTCATAGATATTTTGAGTCCAAAAGGTTAACTAATTTTATGTATCTATGTTTTATTGCCGCAGCAGTGGAAGTAATGGCTATCATTATGCAATTTAGTCGTGGTGAAAGCGCAGAGTTTGTTTTTCTGTCATATGCTCTGCCTTTCCTTCTGCTCGTCATCCCCTTTTTGTATGTTCTGGCCAGTCTGGCTGTGTGTCTGGATATGTTCAATATGTTACGCAATACTGTCGGCAACATCCTTATTTTTGTCTTCTCCATCGGATATTTGTCTTATGTATTGGTCCAAGTTGACCGTGATACAATTAATCCCTATTATGATTTCTCAGGACTTCTGTTTATTGTCCACAATATTATCGATCAATTTGTTCCTGCTATGGCTCTTAGCCAATGGGATGGAGGACTTGGTTTCCTTCAGAATATTGACCATTACGACAATACATTCTTAATGCACAAAGTGAACTGGGAACCTGATTTTATTGCAAGTAGGCTGGTAATCATCGGACTTGCATTTCTGCTTGTGCATGTGGTTGGGGCAACCCGAAGCTATGACAGTATTTTTTATAGGAAAGGTGCTACCTCCAAAATCAAAATCAGTTCACCTAAACCTGTCCGGCAGAAAATTAAAATGTCTGATAGATCGGCGGCAGCCCTGGTGCATAACCAATCGAAATCGTCGGCCTGGCCCCAGACCTCGACTTATTTCCATGTACATTTGGGTGCACTAATCCGTCTTGAGGCGTTAATTTACAGACGCAGCCTTGAAAAGACGCATTTGCTGCTAATTCCTCTATTTCTGATTCAATTTTCGCCTTCATCCAAAGGGCTAGACGGAGTACTTTTTATTTTCACCTCGATCTCGCCTTTATTTTTGTTTGCTAATATTACATTCAAGGTGAAGGACTTGTTCATCCATACCACCCTCGCTTATAAACAGAAATATTTCATTTCTAAAATAGTGTTTTTTACCGGCTGTATCACTCTTTTTTTTAGCGGCACCATTCTGAATCTGCTGCTGGCACAGGAATACGTAAAATTGATCATGCTTCTGACAGGTCTGTTATTTACGGTTACGCTCGCCATAGGCTGCTCGTTTCTTTCGATGCATTTATTTAGCTTCTGCTATCTTTTCCTCTGGTATCTCGGTGTAATGCAAAAGTTACCGGTTACTGATTTTTTCGGCATTAATGGATATCCCTTTGTTTCACTGAGCTATGCTGCTGTTTCCGTGATTATTCTGCTATTTGCCTATAAAAGGCTTTGACGGTTCGGGAGGCTGCGCAGAGCACCCCTTTCTGCGAGCAGTTAATATGTATCCTAAATAGTAATATCTATTTAGGAGGTTATAGCGTTCTGATTGCGAATAGAAACTATTCCTTCAACTTAGATCCCTTTTATAGATTCCGATTCCTGTCCTTATCCCTTTTCAAAATTCTTTCTTGTGCAGAGTGAGCTCCGAGACTTTGCCGCCCATGGGTTCTTATAACAAAAGATCGACCCAGACATTGGGTCGATCTTTTGTGCAATGGAGTCAAGAAATATTGAACCTCTGACTTAACGTTACCAGCGATGGAACTGGCATCCGAAAAGTGAGGTGTGTTTCGTTAAATTTCACCGCTTCGCCTTATAAAACTCATGATACAGCTTCATCAGCGCCCGCTTCTCTATCCGCGACACATAACTCCGCGAGATGCCAAGCTCCTTGGCAATCTCCCGCTGCGTCCGCTCTTCCCCGCCCGTGTCCAGGCCAAAACGGCCGACAACGACCTCTTTTTCCCGGTCATCCAGGATGTCGAGGTTGCGGTATATTTTGCTCTTTTCAATCTTCAGATCGACTTCCTTGATTACATCATCGGCTTCCGAACCGAGGATATCTATAAGTGTAATTTCATTTCCTTCCTTGTCAGTACCGATGGGATCATGCAGGGAGACGTCTTTACGGGTCTTTTTCAGCGATCTCAAGTGCATGAGAATTTCATTCTCGATACAACGGGCTGCGAAGGTAGCCAGCTTAGTACCTTTATTCGGACGATAGCTCTCGATCGCCTTGATCAGGCCGATGGTCCCGATGGAGATCAGGTCCTCCATGTCTTCGCCGGTATTATCGAATTTTTTCACAATATGGGCAACCAGTCTCAAGTTATGCTCAATCAACAAGTTACGGGCCTTGGCATCCCCCTCCGCCATCCGCCCCAGGTACCGGCTTTCCTCTTCTTCGGTAAGGGGCTGTGGAAACGCGTTGTTCCTTACATACGACACCAACAGCGTCAATTCTTTGATCAACAGGGCAATTGTACTTATGATTCCGGGCAATTTGCGACACCTCCCGCACGTGTACAATGAAACCGATCAGCAATGAGAACTACGGGTTCATGGTCCTTTTATTCTATGTGGGCAGAGGCCTAGAAGTGCATGTACGGGATAAATAGGTACAAGTTATTCGAAATCAATAGCAATTCCCTCCAACATTTTCTTTCTCTCAAAAAATCCCTTGATTCCTTCTGTATCAAATTCATGATCCAGAGCCATCTGATCATCCGAAATTAGAAAATAATCATATTTGACTTGACCCGGAATATCCGGTGCAGAGTCATCCCAGGTGGCATCCAAATGATAATAGACACCATTTAGAACAACGATGTTCCAGGCGTGACCTTGTCCATTGGCCAATCCTGAGATAAGATAACTTTCCATACCCGCGAGTTTTAATAGCACATTCATCGTTAGTGCATATCCTTCGCAGACCGCCTTATGCTCTATTAACGTACCGTATACCGTGTACGAATTTTCGGGTATAGTGTCCTTTATATAATTTTCATAGTCATAGGCCGTATTCTTTACAACATAATCATGCAATGCTTTTATTTTTTCACGGGGAGTCATGTCAGGGCTAACTGTTTGCTGTACTACTTTTTTAGCGTATTGTTCAACCTCATTAATTTTCTCTTTATCGTTATGTGGGTAAAGATGACTGTTATCTTTCCGCTCGGCAGGGAGTGATTTTCCAAACAAGCTCCAGCCCTTCTTGGCGGCTAAATTAACTCCATATACCGCTGAAGCGTGTTGGCCATTGTCACCAAAGATTGATTTTTCATAAAACAGAAAGTCATTAAATATTACAAACTTGAGCGGCATAGGCCAGGACTCCAGATTAGCAACGGGTTTAGCGTTAGTACCATCCAATTCACTTCGATATATCACTGTCCCTTTTCCATAAAACAATAAATTATTTGAAATATTATAACCCTCAGCATCAACTAAATAATGTAACTCACCGCCTACAGCAGGCATTCTTCCAATCTTATTCGTATCCGTATTCTCATCAAAATAATTAAAATAAAGATATCCCCCATGTACTGTAAGATCATTACACTCGAATCTGCCGTAGACGATATTGTCCCTTCCGTTAATCCGAATTCTTCCTAATTCCCCGGTCTGTCCATCATTATCTCTAAACCCCTTGTAATAGACCCAGCCCTGCGAGACTGTAAATTGATCAACATTCGGATTTTCAAGAACACGAATAGGTATTGCTCCCAACCGGTCTGTCTGTAATCGATATATTCCATCCTCCGTATCATAGAATAACCAATTGTTCAGAAGATACAGGTGTCTTGAGGAAGAGGAGTCGATAAGGCGTGTTCCTTCCTTGCCATCTGTGAGTATTTTGTAAATTCCATCCGGACCGATATAAAAAATCCTATCGTCCTGCACATTCAGCATTCGCGCTTGGGCAGGGACCAATTTGGTGCTTTTTCCGTCATCCTCGTTCACTTTATACAGATAACCGCCATTTCCATGAGTTGGATAACCTGACTGTTCATTTTCGAGTCCATATATCCACTTTCCCTGCTTAACGGCAAAACCGTTGTTCATCAGATTGGAAGCAGTATTTCCCGTAGGCTCAGGAGAAATGGAAGCAAGCAGCATATCGTCAGAAATGATGGTGATTGATCTTGCCGCTGCGTTCCAAGTGACCTTTGCTCCAAATGCTTCTCCGACAAATCTAAGCGGAACCATTACCGAACCATCAATGATTTTACCAGGTGAAGACATAACCGTTTCCATAGTATTTATACGTGCATAAGAGTTGCCCAGCGTATATTCCACGATCTGTGCACCTTTTCTTGCTATTATCGTTCCTGAGCTCTGATTCCATTGGATATTAACACCCATTTGCTCTAGCACACCACGCAGTGGCACATAATTCACATCATTTATGGTCACTGTTTTTTTGGACAACTCCAATACCTTTCCATCCAGAATAACAGATATCTCCTTACTCCCCGCGTTTACTACGTTATGATCGTTCACAGTCAGGCCCATAATAAAAATAAAAATAAAAATATACAATATCTTCCTTAATACTCGCTGGGTCTGCAAATTTAAATCCTCCATTGTAAAAAGTTACCTTCCTATTATAACAATATAAAGGAAACCTAGATTCATAGATACATAAATCATCACAACATTGAGAAATAAACCTCTGCACTTGATGGGGAGCATGTCAAAATCGGTAGCCTGTTCCGTAATTATAATAGCAAGTTACCGAGCTTCACCTCCGGAAAGCGGCTATTCGGTCCTTTCATTAAGATTCCGCCTTGACTTTTCAGATACTTATCGTAGAGGAATTGTCCCCTGAGTCGAGCGATTCGCGCATCCGCTCAAGCTCTACCTTTTTTGTCTTTCGTGGACTTGATCCATCCACTCTTAGCAATTCCCCTGCTCTGGCATTGCACCAAAACCTAAAAAATCACATTCTGAGCATAACCTGCTACAGAATGTGATTTTTTATTTTGACTATTCCGGTTTAATAACGTTGATCAACATAACAACCATTTCTGCTCTCGTTGCATTGGCACTAGGTTTAAAGGTTCCATCCGGATAACCGCTAACCGCCTTGTTTGATGACAATGCGGCTATACTTTCAGAGGCCCATGACGGGATATCGTCAGAGAATGTTTTGACATTATTCATGTCAGATTTAAGCTTAAACGCGTTTTGTATAAGCACCGCAAGCTCTGCTCTTGTTATATTGGAATTTGAGTTCACATAAAACTTCCCATTAACTTTTGAGCCGCTTATTAGCCCATTTACATATGCTGCCGCGATACTAGGCTTGCTCCATTCTGGCACACTGTCCCAGTCTGCAAAATGCAATGCAGCTTTATTGAGATCTGCTGGAAGGCCTAAAGTTAGCTTCTTGGCTCTAGCTAATATTGTAATGGCTTCCCTTCTTTTGGTGTTGCTGTTCGGATCAAAGATATCGACTGATCTGCCGTTTACAAGGCCCAGTGCATAAGCTTTTTCAATAGCTTGTTCAGCCCAAGGCGCTTCTAAATGCACATCTTTAAATATTGATTTTACAACACCACTGCTCGGAGTCTTATCATCAGTTTTTGTGTCATCTTTTGGCGAAGCAGGTTTAGTTGCGCCACTATCTTGCGAAGCAGGATTAGATGTGCTGTTGTTTGAACCTGCAGGCGGAGAACTGCTACCTCCGGAATCTTTTGTAGCTCCAGAAATAATTACATCATCTTGTGCAGAATTACCGAACGAATCCGTTACTGTTATGGTGCTGTAAGCCTGCAATCCAGTGTTCAACGTTCCTTTGATTGTAAAATTGCCGCGTTCGTCGGCTTTTACCTGATTCCCAAAATTATCTCTCACGGTTATAAATGGCTGTGTGCTGCCTTGAATTTGATAATTGCCGTTTTGGTCCGTGACTATAGTGCCTTTCGAATCAGCATTTACAAATAACGCAGGAGCATCGTTGTTGTAATGAACAACCAGACTGTAGCTCGACTTATCGCCATCTTGGTTTTCAGCCACAATTTTAATGATGCTTGAACGGTTTGTATCACTGACCGCAACGGGAACGGAAATCGTACTCTCATAATCAGCACTGCTGTAAATCTTATTAAAGTTAGGTTTGCTGGTCTCCGAGTTAATCGTTCCGTCGCTTTGCAATACGGTAATTTTACTGTCTAGATTCACATTTGTCCCATCCTTTTGATTAAGGAAAGTGGATAAAATATCCAGATTGAAGTTTCCATTCACGTAAAGTAAATTGCCCGCTTCTTCGTCTATTGCCACATTTCCATTACTGGACGTAACGTTTAACACCGGATTTCGCGGAACAGGTACAAAGGCAACATTTGAAACGGTCGGGTTGCCGTAAAATTGAACTGAGCTTGTATCTGTTTTATCGGCATATGAAAAAGGAGATACCATGATTTTATAACTGCTGCCTGGAGTCATTCCTGAAAAATCAACTGAAAATGCTCCATCGACAGCATAGTCTGGTGAGATACTGTAACTGATCGGTACGCCGGCGTGAGGAATTTGATTGTCCGTAGCCTTTCCATCACTCCCAATTTCATCTGTATAAGATAAAGGTGACATCACAGCTCTACCTTGATCATCAAACAAGTTGACCAGATAACCATCCGCACCGGGAACCTCATTCCACTTAGCCTTTAATGTTCCCCCACCGCCTGCTGATACGGAAACAGAGCTTACATCACCAGGTGCAAGCGGATTGGTTGTGACCAAAGCTTGCTTAGCATTCATGCTGGAATAAGGTATATTTTTATCTTTATTGTCCTTAGGTATGCCAATAAGCGCAATTCTAGGATAATAACTGCCGCTTTGCAAATGACTCAAATCAGATTGCGAGAATACATAACTGCCACTTATTCCACCGTTCACAACCTGTGCCGGGTCAACGTTAATCGTATGAATTAGAACGCCAGGGCTTAGGTTTGCTTTGTCATCGCCATTGTCGGTGGACAAATGTACTTGCACTTGGTAGGTCTCATTGACTGTATCCAAACCTTTAAGTGTCCAATTAACGGTTTTTGTTTTGGAATCAAGCACTGCACTGTCGGTTTGCGGAATCGGAATGATGTTAAGAACAGCACTTGCAAAAGGCTGGCCTGACGCGGACGAAATCGTCCAGTCTCCTGCTTGATGGCCTAGCTTAAACATAATCGTATCGTCAGACAAAAATGCTGCGTTAGCATTTGGATCATCATAATAGATGCTTCCGTCACTCAACGTTTTGGGAAACGTTATGGCATACGGATGACCTTCAGGATCTGTGATGCTGAAATCGTAAGTGCTGCCAGTTACCGTAACCGCGTAATCCTGCGTCAAGCCTGTAGGGAATGTTATCGTATGAATCGTAGATGCGTCATTCGTCTTGATCGTCGGCTGATCGGACACACCCGAAGAAGCGGCCATTAACATTCGCCCTGCTGCCTGGGAAGGGCTGGTAGCTACTACTTTAATATTGGAGAAGCTTTGCATCTCGCCCGCGAAATTGCCGTCTTCATCATAGTATGTCTGCTTATTGTCCATTTGACTGGAAGCCAACAAGGATCTTGATACAGATACTGATCTACTTCCAAAACTATAATCCGCTTTAAGACCAAAACCCAAAATAGAGAACGTAGCAAAAGCGTTGCTGTTGCTCAAGCCAACTCCCATTTGACGCAAAGTTAGCGGTCCAGCGGTAATATTACCAAACCATGTGCGAGCCAAGGTTATTTTAGGAATTTGTACAGTTCCCTGAAGCAGGCCATAAAAATCCGTCTTTCGCTTCGGATCACTATAGGAAGTAACATTGGCTTTCCCCTGTGCCAGTATGACTTCAAAATTTTTCAGTATATTGGCATCAAGATCCACTTGGAAACTAACTTTATCCATATCCCTATATAAACCCGCTCTAAATGACTTGAACAAATCGATTCCCAAGAGATTAGGCATACCCGTCAGTTGAACCATTGAAGGTCCTAACACCAGTTCTAGATTATTAAAGTGCAATGGTTTTTTATCAGCGGGTACACCAGGAGGACCTACATCCAACTGACCGTTCAACATAAACACGATTGGTGGTATACCTTTATAATTTTTGGTTATATAATCAGCAAGACCGTCAACACCGCCACCAACTTTACTTAAAATAACAGTAGGCAAGATCGGAAGCCCCGCCTCTGAACCGACGATTAACTTCACTTTATTAGGTAAAAATGTGCCGTCAATTCGTTTTAAAACCCCGCTGGCAGCTATTTTCGCTAGCTTGGTGTCTAAGTCAAACCCCAGTCCGTATACTTTTTCAAAAGTATCAATTGATCCTTCGATAGACACTCTGTTATTAAGTTTAAAACCGGGAAGCAGCTTTTCATAAAAATCACTTGGAGGCGTTATAGCCCCCCCGGCTTGAAGGCCTTTATAAACCAGTCGTCCTTGTTCATTCAGACCATATTGAAGTCTGTCTATATTCAGCGAAAGCCCAAATTCTTGTCCGCCCGGTGCCATGATTCCCACAAAAACCTTACCTTCAAACATGAAGTTCTTACCAATCAACAAAGCGCCAGTAATCTTTGCTGTAGACCCGCTGTCAATGACAGCTAATCCCCCGAGATTGACATCCACATTATCAATTTTAATATTTTGATTATTTGGGAACTTCCAATCGCCGGTATCCCCTTTTTGGTACTCCTCGATATCGTACTCGATTCCTTTTTTCAGTTCGATTTTCGAATTCCCCCTCATAAAGGTCATACCGCCTGCGGCCATGCTGACATTCTTGGCATCAACCGTTACATTCCCGTTTCCGGAATCCGTAACCTTCAGCTTACCCTCCCTTTCCATATAACTACTGACTACAGAATTAATCATCGTTGTGTCGCTGAATTGATATTCTCTTCCAGTGACAACGAATTTCCCTTTCATTGTAAGTATGGACTTTCTGCTACCCAACTGTTGGTTAATGTCTGTATCGTCCGCCCCAATAATGACAGAATGACTCTGATTCGATGACACAACAGCTAATACACCAAAGGTCTTATGACTCAATTCCTGTTCAGTTTGGATGGTCAATGATTTCTGAACGCCGTTTGCAGAAATATAATAGGTTACATTTTTGTCCTTTGGCAGCATATTACTAGGCACCTTTATTTCAAAAGAGGTTGAGGTTTTATTGGATAAAGTGGCCTGTTGCGTTGGATTCGATGATGTACCGATGTACACCGCCTGATCTCCGTTTGTACTATTCATGTTCGTTCCGTTTACCACGATGGTCGTAAATAAACCAGGCAATTTTGAATTTGCGCTTAACGCTTGAATAAGTCTTCCCTTATTAGCAGATTTGATTTTATCCACTAAAGTAATACTTTGCGGATTTGTTTTCAAACTGCTAAGGTCAGCTTTATAGGTGCTTATATTCTGATTTTGAGAATCTGTACTTTCATAGATAGAATCGATATAAGAGGCTGTACCATCGCTATTTGTAACTTTTATTTGAGGAGTATGCGTATTATTGGAATCATCCGGTACAGTAAATTTAAAAGTAAATGGCTGGTTTTTCAGCACATTTGCCGGATAAGCCGAAAATTGCGCCTCAGTTTTGGTATTTTGCGTACCCTTGTATACAGGAATTCCTGCATAATCATTAAACTCGGCAACAATGGTTACTCCTTCATTGGAAGATACTTGACGACCGCTAGGATAAATGACATAACTATCGCTTATGCTTGAATCGAATGCATGGCTACTCTTGTCTAAGGTAGAGATTACAGTATTGTCCGATGTTCTTATAAAACGGACAGCTGACAACGTTTTGTGCGGATCGGTATTCGTAATTTGAAAACTTACTCGATCTCCCGGATAATAATTTTTGGTGTCAGATGTAATTTGAGCGCTGCTATTATTTTTAGCTGTGGTCGTTATCGAGATGAACGGATTGGCTACGATATTCACTGTTACGTTTGCATCGGTGTAAGGCATAACAAAAGAGTAGGAACCATTGTCATTCTTAGTAACCGGCACCACTTCATTAAAGAGCGCCGATCTTACATCAACACCGGTAATTGAATAAAATTTGGTACTATAACTGCCAGGAAAAATCGTAACCTTCTCTCCCGCCTTTGCACTCGCTGGCGTGCTTGCTGTTGCCTGAACAAAAGTCGAGCCGCCCGAAAGCGTTGGATGGATCACGTTATCTATTGTTTGCCTTACATTTATGTTGTGTGGAGCATTTGCATTAGTACTTGATTTTACAACAACAGATACAGGCTCATTCGGCATTGTAAATGTATATTGGTATTTATAATTATTCGTGTCAAAAAGTGTGTTCGTCAGCTCAACCACTTTGGAGGTTTTTGTACCGATTAATTGGACGCCATTAGGAATAACTGCGTTTGAGGAAAGACTCAAGGTCAATTTATCTCCGGCAGTAAAATACTGTGTGGCGTTGTACTGATTCGGATAGACATTTCTTGAGCTGTCCGTATAAGCAGCTATGCCTGTAAAACTAGTCAAAAAGCTTTTATCAATCGAATAAGCCGCTTCCGTTTTTACAGTTATAGTTACTGTTCTGTTCGTTTGTGCGGAATTTCCTTTAATGTTCAAATTCAAACCCCAAGCACTATGCGTGGTATCTGGTGTTAAATTGACCAGTACATTGTTTCCCTTATCATCAACAGCCGTAACGCTTTTAACCACTACAGGCTTTAATTGAGACGGGGAAACCGAATTATTCGCCAATTCTATGCCGAAATCACTTCCGCCTGCAATATTCACTCCCTGTCCAGGAATGATGGCGCCATTATAATAGGCTTGAAAGTAAGTCGTGTTATCCAGGTTCACTTTGACCAAATTCTGAAAAGTTGCCGGCCAGCTTGCGATAATGGTAAGCGTATCGTTGGTCGTAGACGTACTTGATACAGTAGCTGTAAATGTGCCTGCACCTAGATTGGTAATTCGGCCGGATAAATCTTGCGCTCCGTTTTTCCCGTATGCATTAGCAGCTGCGTCAAACGTATATCCTTCAGCCGCTGTAAGTACATACTTCGTTTTATAAGCTATACCGGCCAAGTAGGTTCCGCTTGCTGGCGCATAAGCCCCTCCGCTCGACCATGTTACAGCCGCTGTTGCATGCTTAAATGTATTCGTTCCGTCTGCTTGGGTCGCGCCTGTCACAGGTGCATCTGTTCCGATGGTCAGATCGGTTGCCGCCACCGTTCTTAGCGCTGTTCCCGGCCAGGTTACGATTATAGTAAGCGTATCGTTTGTTTTAACCGTACTTGATACGGTAGCTGTAAATGTGCCTGCACCTAAATGGGTAATTCGCCCGGATAAATCTTGCGCTCCGTTTTTCCCGTATGCATTAGCCGTTGCGTCAAACACATAGCCTGTATCGGCTGTGAGTACATATTTGGTTTTATAAGCGATGCCCGACAAGTAGGTTCCGCTTGCTGGCGCATAAGCCCCTCCGCTCGACCATGTTACAACAGCTGTTGCATGTTTAAATGTATTCGTTCCGTCTGCTTGGGTCGCGCCTGTCGCAGGTGCATCTGTTCCGATGGTCAGATCGGTTGCCGCCACCGTTGTATTTCCTTTTTGTGGTATTGCACTTACTTCTTTAGAGTAACCGATGGAGCCTGTAGCGTTGCTTGCTTGTACTGCAAAATAGTAAGTTGTTCCGTTCGTCAGCTCCAATGCCGTGTAGCTGTTGGTTGCTCCGCCGACGGTCGCAATCGGAGTGGGTCCGTAGAGCCCCGTTGCCGTTCCCTGGTAAATATGATATTCAACTGCTTCCGATACACTGCCCCAGTTCAACGTCACCTGTCCGTTGCCAGCTATCGCTGTCAGTTCAATCGTTGCAGCAGGCTTTCTCTCAACCGTCACGGTATACGTTTGTGCCGACGTACCATCCTGCGTCCTCACATTGACCGTAATCGTGTTATTGCTCCCCACGTTCAGGTCGATCGCTCCCGATGCTGAACCACTCGTCACAGGCGTACCATTTACGGTTACCGCCGAGCTGCTGTCGCTCACCGTTGGTGTTACCGTAATACTGCTCACGCTGTTTGGCACGCTCGCCGTGTAGCTTTTCTCGCCCGGCACAAATGCCGGACTCAGCGTTCCGCTCGACAACGTCAAGTTACTCAAGCTAGCATCCCTTGATAGGCCTACCTTTCGAATCCGGTTATTACTCGAATCCGCGATATATACATTGTCATTCCTGTCCACAGCTACCCCATTCGGGTAGAACAATTGGGCCGACGTCGCGGCTCCTCCGTCTCCCGAATAGCCAGCCTCCCCCGTACCCGCCACCGTGCCCATGATACCGGTCAACCTATCTACTTTCCGAGTCCGGTGGTTAGTAGTATCGGCTATGTATACATTACCGCTGCTGTCCACAGCTACGTCAGTCACGTTGCTCATGGTGGTTAGTATCGCTGGTTGTCCATCTTCCGTAAAGCCAGTACCCCCTGTGCCCGCCACCGTACTGATGATGCCCGTTGAATTATCTACTTTTCGAATCGTGTTGCTTCCATTCTCTGCTATATATAGATTATCGTCGCTGTCAAAAGCTACTCCAGACGGGAAGCTCAAGTGGGCCGAGGTCGCTGCTCCTCCGTCTCCTGAGTAGTCAGCAGTCCCTGTGCCCGCCACCGTACTGATGATACCCGTCAACTTATCTACTTTCCGAATCCGCTGGTTATAATGATCCGCTATATACATATTTTCGTTGCTGTCAAAAGCTACTTTTTCCGGGAAGTTCAACTGGGCTAATGTCGCCGCTCCTCCGTCTCCCGAATAGTCAGCAGTTCCCGTGCCCACCACCGTGCTGATGATTCCCGTCGATTTTTCTACTTTTCGAATCGTGTTGTTTCCACTATCTGCTATATACAGATCTCCACTGCTATCAATAGCTACTCCCAACGGTTCTTGCAACTGTGCCGAGGTCGCCATCCCTCCGTCTCCCGAGTAGCCAATAGTCCCCGTACCCGCGACCGTACTGATGTACCCCGTCGACTTGTCCACTTTCCGAACTACTGCGTTATTTCTATCCGCTATATACACATCCCCGTTGCTGTCTACAGTCAATCTACGTGGATCGTTCAATTGAGCTGACGTCGCCGCCTCTCCATCTCCCGAATAGCCGGCAGTCCCTGTTCCAGCTAATGTGCTGATCTTTGTCCCCTCGCTTGCCGTGTAGGCAACAGGGGGCACAGCTAGTACCAAGGCTAACGACAAACTTATCATACGCCTTATCATGCGCCTTTTCATGGGTGTTCTTCCTCCTAAAGTATGATTAATCATAGCGATTTTCCTGATTGTATTTTATCATGATAGTTTAGCCCATTAATGAAACTCAAAGAAAACTTTAAGTTCGCGCTAGACCTGTTCTTAACACTATAAGAATTAAGGAATGTCCTATCGTAATAGTGCATAAAAAAAGCGGTGTAAGGAAGATATCCCTACGCCGCTTTTTATTAATGAATTCGATCTCTAAGTTTAGCGTCAGCCATGGTCACACTACTACACTTAACGCTATGTTCGCGTTTGCGACTCATTTGTGGCAACTAGCATATATCCGGCCCCTCGAACCGTAATGATTATCTCAGGATGGACAGGATCAGCCTCAATTTTTTTACGTAAATTACTGATGTGTACAGCAACCGTTCTCGTATCCTCGAGACTCTCCATTCCCCAGATAATCTGAAACAACGTATCGACACTAATGACACGATTAACGTTTTGTGCCATATAAGATAGTAGACTGAATTCTTTTTTCGATAAAAAAATGGTTTTACTCCCCATGTTGACGGACTGTGCGTAGAAATCCAGCGTCAAGCCCGGTAACTCCAGCAGTTGTTCCCTTCTGCCCATCGATACTCTGCGAAGGTGAGCCTTAATCTTGGCCATGAGTACTCCCGGGCTGAACGGCTTGGTCACATAATCATCGCCGCCATAGGATAATGCGTCGATTTTCACCTCATCTTCCTCACGACTGCTTAGAAACACGATCGGTGCATTCGTGTAGTTACGTGCGTTCCTGCACCAATCAATGCCGTTTTCATTAGCCAGCAATACATCCAGTACAATCAAATCAGGCTCGAACGACGCAAGCAGCTCCATGGCTTCTGTCCCGTTATGACTGTAGGAAGTTATGTAACCCTCCCTCTCGCAATACAGCTGAACAATCTCGCATATATGGGGATCATCATCGACGATCATAATTTTGGTAGTGTCCACCACACCATCACCTTCTTTCGTTTACAATACAAGGAAGGGATACGTAGAATACCGACCCCGTCTTGCCGTCACTCTCCGCTCGAACCGTCCCTCCATGTGCTTGTACGATTTCCCGGCAAATCGCCAGCCCGAGCCCGCTCCCCTCTACATCCTGCTCCATGCCCGGTCGATCATATTTGTAATTGCGATCGAAGATTTGCTCGAGCTGATCTGGAGGAATACCCGTGCCAGAGTCTTGCACGCTAATTATCGCATAGCGGGTATCTTTCACCTTGTCCACGGCTAGCGTAATACGCACCATCCCACCTCTAGAAGTGAACTTCATTGCGTTCGACACCAGATTGAATAACGCCTGATCTAGTCTTTGCGCATCCATCTCTACAACCGGCAAGCTTTGTCCTTGATCTTCCACATCTCCGATATCCAACATGAAATCCAACCCTGCGTCACGCACAACCAGCTCATACTGTTCATAGAATTGGTGCAAGAAGTGAATCATATGAACTGGCTTCATTTGGTACGAGACTTGTCCTGTCTCCAAATGTGACAAGAAGGACAACTCCTCGATCATACGGTTAACCCTTATCGTGTTATCCCGGATATACTTCAGGTACTGTTCATTTCGTTCCGGCTTGATCTTGTCCTGCACAGCTTCTACATAACCAAGCATGCTGGACAGCGGCATACGCAGATCGTGCGTAATATAGGCAAGAAGCTTTTTTCTCCCTTGTTCGGAGCGAAGCAACCGTTCATACGAAGTACGGAGACCATCATGAGCTTCGGATAGGGCAGTTGTCCGTTCCTGCACGGTCCGTTCCAAATTCATATTCATTTCGGTCAGCTTGTTGTTAGCGTCCTGCAGCTCACGTGCAATCCTCTCCTCGTTTGATATCGCCCTCGTAAATCTTGATGATAGCAGCATCATCTGTGCAATCGTAAATACCAATAGACCAAGCGGAGATGTATTTCCGATTAGTGACCATCCGTTGTAATATAAAAAATCATTGATGACCGTAACCAAAGCAACCACCGACACCAAGAGGAAGATCCGCGCTCCCTCCATACTCCGCACAGCCGCTTGGACCAAGCCAACCATCAGATAAACCATATGTAGAACAATCATCACACCGATCAGCACTAACAATTTTGTATATACAATTGCAGGGGTCACCACAACAATTATACAGATTACGCTGGTTGCGATCCGCGTGCCAAGACGGAACCAACGCGACACATAGTTCGGAAAAATACAATCAGAGTACATCGTGATGATATAAGTACTGCTGCAAAGAATCAGGTACTCGATCTTGAACTGCAATTCCCAGGGAATACCTGGCCACAATTGTGTGATCAAGAACTCGCCGACCATCAGGGATCGGATACCGAGCAACATGGTGAACAAGCCAAAATACAATGTAGCCCTGTCATTGAGTCGCAGGAGGAACAACAGCAGGTGATACACACCAATCACTAGCAGGCTTGCCGTTACGAACATCTCGGCAGCGATTCTCAGATTGGTTTTGACCGTTAACACATCACTGCCGCCAAGTTCTATGTACTTGGTAATGCCGCCTCGCGCATGGTGAAAGTTGGAGACTTGCATAACAAGCTCTATCCTATCGTTCTCTGGCTGAAAGAACACCAGCTTCGTTGCCAGATGCGGTGTCACGCTGCTCTTGTCCTGTCCAACCACACCAACTTCCGCCAGCATCTCGCCATTAACCCATAATTTATATGCATGAAAGATGGTAGGTAACCGCAGAGCAAGCCGCGCATTCCTATCCTGGTCGCTAAGCTTTATGACCAACCGAAAGGTTGCAAAGCCTGTACCGTTCAGCTGCTGGCCATCTAACCGATAGCCTAGCCAGGAGCCCGGGATGTTGATCCAGCGGTTATGATTTCCGTCCATTGCCGAACGAATTTGTATTTCCTTAGGTAACAGCAGCTCTTGCCAGTAAAACTCCCATTCCCCTGCTAACTTTAACGGATTCTCACTGACATGAACCTGCGTTAGATCCAGAATGCCTTTTTTACTTTGGAGCTTAGGGGAATCCGAAGCAGAGATGACGGCATAGCTAGCAACCAAACCAACAACAACGGCAGCAGCTATATAGAGCAAGATAGTACGAGAACCGAATCGGAGAATCCCCCTCATTATGAAACCGACCCCAATCTACAAGATGCGCGATACGTTAGTTAATTATCTAAACAATAACATCATTAAAGGAAAATGTGCCCTACAAATATCTACCAGGCGTTGGACACAAACAGCACGCCGAAGACCTTTCTTATAAACGTAAGAAAAACCGTCCACCCCCGGACAGATTCATTAACGAGCAAATCCAAGTTTCAAGGAACGGGGAACGAAGCAAACTCACCGATGCAGATCACAGCGGCAAATTCAGACGCCGTTATCTTCCCCACAATGTGTCCTTGCTTCGAATAACATATAGTTTAATTTCTACGAAATTCGACAAATATCCTTCATTGTAGTCAATAATGCAATGATTTTTTTGTATTTTTAGTGTAATTAACCAATAGTCACTAAGAAGATGTCGATTCTCGCTTCTATCGTATAGCATAGAAGTGCCTTCTGTATTAAAAAACACGTTCTTGTCTCTAAATACAAGACTAGAACGTGCACATATTCAAGCGAACGACTTAACATTGTCCCCGATCAGTTCCTTTTTCATAAGACTACATGTCGGGATAACATAGTCTTCATATGTGAAATAGGAAATATCTATTTCATATAAATCGGGATGCGGTCAGGCAATATTGTCAAAAGTCCGTTGTGATCCGAATGATGAGCAAATAACAATTCACAGAATTCTCACCACCGATGTCACTCAATGGCAGTTCGATTCGATAGATTGCATCATTTATTTTATGAATCAACTTTTATCACTTCATTTCTGTCCTTCTTTTCTGCTTCTTTATACAAGAAAGAGATCAAACTACATAATATAATTACAAAAAAAGCGATACCGTATAAACTTGAGAACGACTTAGAGATCTTATTCTGCGAGTATTGCTGAATGTCTGCGGCATAGGCGTTAACTTCGTTTTGAACTTTAGTGATCTTTTGATCAACAGCCACAGTTACTTGCTCTTGTATCCCTTTCTTGGTAGCGTCATTCAGCGGTTTCATTGTACCTAATTGTTGAATAGCCTTCTGTACTTCTGCTTCAATTAATGCTGACCTTTCCTCAGGACTCATTATTTTTTTCTCATCATTAGAAGAAGCGTTTGTGTTAATTTTCTCGGACTCTAAATTCCTGTTAGTGTTTTCCAGTACGATCTTTTGCTGCTCTTTTGTAATATCCAGTTTTAGAATTTCCTTTTGGGCATGATCTAATATTTGAACTTTTGCATTGGCGATATTGCTTGTCAGGGCGGATACAAAGATGGCTACCGCTAGAACAATCCCAACCTGGCGCAGTACCCCAACTACACTCTGGGACGCCGTAAGCAATTCACCGGTAAAAGAAGATGCGGCCAGAACTGTAATCGGCCCTACAATGATCCCATAACCAAACCCAAGAACCAAACAAGCAATGATCAATTGTGTGTATCCATTAGATACGTCCAAATGATAAAGCATGTAGTAGGCAACAGCCATCGCCATAAAACCTGTGAATATAACTGCCTTTCTCCCGACTTTATCAACCAGTAAACCAGCAATCGGCGAAAATACAAAGATCATTGCGGATATTGGAGTGACTAATAGCGCCGCTCGCAGCTCAGATTCTCCATGAATTCGGTTCAGAAACGTCGGCAGGAGCACGGTAACCCCGATTAGAAAAAGGTTGCTGAACACTACGGTTACCGCTGAAGCATTAAACTGACGATCCTTGAACAGTTTTAAATTGATCATTGCATACTGACTTCTTTTTTCTGTGAAAATGAAAATGATGAACGATAGGATGGAGACTGAAAAAGTAGCAATAATCCGTATGCTCCCCCACCCCCATGAGTTCCCTTGCGTTAGCCCGAGCGTTAAGCTAAACAAGAAGCATACACACCAGAAAGCACCCTTGTAATCATTCTTGCTCTTTATTTTTTCTTCATTTTTAATGTTTAGACAGAAGAAGGAGATCACAATCGCAATGATGCTTAAAGGAACATTGATTAGAAAAACCCATCTCCAGCCGAGGAATTGTGTGATTAGTCCGCCAATTGAAGGTCCCAACGCTGCCGAAAGCCCTTGGGTTACACCTAGAATCGCTATAACTTTGCTTCTTTTTTCTATAGACACTGTGGATATACCAATAACCATACTAATCGGAAAAATAATAGCTGCCCCTATACTCTGTACGCCTCTTCCGAAAATCAGCACAGACACATCATTGGAAAAAGAACAAATCAATGATCCGACACAAAAAATGATAAAACCTAAAATGTAGATTTTATTTTTACCATAAATCTCTGCCAATCTGCCTAGAGGAATCGTCATTACTGCAAAAGTTATTGTGTATATATTCAGTGCCCAGGATAATTGATTCAGGGTCACACCCAGACTATCCTGTATAGCCGGCAATGTTATATTCATAATAGTCGTATCTAACATACATAAGAATATCCCCATACACATCACAGATATGGTTAAAAAAAGATTGATCTCCTTTTTCATAAAACCTCCTGTAAGGTTAACCCATCTCCACCAGTTTGGCCTCTAGCACCTGTATTTCCGCCTCGTATTGTGCGATGCCTATGTCATAGGATATTTTTTGTGTGTAGGTTAGTTTATCTTTCCACTTAATGTAATCTGTTTTCAACTGATCGATTTGCTCTGTTTTCTGTTTGATTTCATCATTAATCCATTGAATAATAACCTCGTTCTCAACAAATTCTCCAAAATACATTCTCATCAAAAAGTCAGATTGACGGATTTCCGGCTGAACAGGCGAGATTAGATATTCATAGAACTCTTTAGTCCCCACTTCAGAGATTGAAAACACATTTCTGTTCGGCTTTCCTTCTTGAAAAACAACCTCCTTGTCAATTACCTTTTCCTTCTCCAGCTTCTTGAGTGTGGGATAGATCATTCCATATGAACCATTGAAAAAGTGCGAAAAAATAGTCTTGAACACCTCGTTAATCTCGTATCCGGTCCTCCTTTTTTTCTGCAGCAAGCCTAAAATAATGTCTCTTCCTTTCACATCTCTACCTCTTTTCATTCGTTATAGGGATAACGTTAGCGTGCCTTGAGCGATTTTTTTACCCGATACGTAGCGAAGCAAATATCCATAGTAGACCTGATGACATTCCTTTATTTGGAAATTATACAACTTCATATTCACATTGTAAATATGCTTAATGTAAATATTTTTTTTATTTATATAACCATAAATAATATTTACATACAGTGTCTTTTCACTCCATCACCTCGCGAGTTGTCGTTAGATGGACTCGTTCAAACTAAAGAATCTCAAGAACTGTGCGCTTGCATAAACAAAAAAAGCCAACCTCAAGGATTGGCTCATTGCATCCAGCGATAGCATGATTATCCGAATTTCACTTTTCACTAACGAAATGCTCCGGTATTAACTGATACACTTTGATATAGTCAACGACCAGCTGCTGTGGGAACACGGTGGAATTGTCCGGGTATCCCGGCCATCTACCTCCAACAGCCAAGTTAACTTGCAAATAAAACGGTGCATTGAAGGGGGCAGGGTAAGGCAAACTCCCCCCACCTGGAGAGCTATGCCACTCATTCAGCCTGGAATACTCCTGATTATCCACATACCACACCATTTCATGCTCCGACCATTCCACACTGAATAGGTGGAAGTCTTCTGAGAACGAAGCTCCATTCTTCAAGGTGTACTCTCCACTGGTATATGTATGCGGATGCCCGAAATGAATCGTTCCATACACCGTTCCCGGCTGATGGCCGATCATCTCCATAATGTCAATTTCCCCGCATGACGGCCACCCACCATAGCGATGCTCGTCCTCCGGCATCATCCAGAACGCAGGCCAAATCCCCTGACCTTCGGGAAGTCTGGCCATAATCTCAACCTTGCCATATTGAAAAGAAAATCTAGATTTGGTGATGATTTTTCCCGAAGTATAAGGGTCGCCTCCATATTGTTCTTCATGAGCTTCAATGATGAGCTTCCCCTCACTGATCCTTACGTTCTTGGTCCTGTCTGTGTAGTGTTGGAGCTCTTCATTCCCATAGCCCCCTCCTCCTTGGACATAGGACCATAACTCGGAATTCAAAACAGGCTGAGCAAAATGTTCTTCCAGGATGAGACTCCACTTCGCTTCACTGGACATGGTTGTCCCTCCTATATGAATAACTCTTGCTTCTGCGGAAGACTCTCCGTATGATACAGTTCAATTTGCTCAAGACAGAGCTGTAGAATATCTGTGCTATCAGAGCGTCTGTACCAATCGACAGTCAATGTAATCATTTGCTTGAAGGACAGCTTGGGCCGCCAATTCAGCATAATATTAGCCTTGGTCGAATCAAGGGACAGCAGCTTCATTTCCTTAAATTGTCCCTCTTCTACACACAGCTTGTACGGAATTTCACACACAGCATACGCTTCCTCGACTACCTCTTTTACGGTATAGCTATGCGCGGCTGACGGTCCAAAGTTCCAGGCTCCGCCAAATTTCTGCGGTTGCTGGTACAGCTCTTGAGCCAGCATCAAATAACCATGAAGCGAATCGAGAACATGCTGCCATGGACGGGTGGATAACGGATTTCGTATAGAAAGCGTCCCGTTGGTTTCAATTGCCTTAATAATATCCGGGATAAGTCTGAGCTCGCCCCAGTCTCCTCCCCCCACGACATTGCCGGACCGGACCGTAGCTATTCCCATCGCTTGGTTCTGATTGAACGATTGAGCATAAGCATTCGTCACCAATTCACAGCATGCTTTGGAAGAGCTATATGGATCGGACCCACCCAACGGATCAGACTCGCGATATCCCCAGAACTCTCCTGTATTGTCATAGCATTTATCTGAAGTTACCATTATGGCGGCTCGAACACCACTGTCCCGCAGGCATTCCAAAATATTGACGGTACCCATGACATTCACTTCAATCGTCTCACGGGGCTCAACATAAGATCTTTGCACAATAGGTTGGGCCGCAAGATGAAAGACGATTTCCGGTTCTACCTTCTTGAAAATGTCAGCCATAGCCGAATAATCAGTAATGTCTGCTGCGTAATGCGTGATCTTCTCTTTCAACCCGCATAATTGAAACAATCCGCGCGGGTGTCCTTCATCATTAGCAAGACCGTATACCTCAGCTCCCATATGCGACAGCCATAACGCCAGCCAGCTGCCTTTGAAACCTGTATCTCCGGTAACCAACACTTTTTTCCCCTTATAAAACGTTGAGATGCTCAAAGCTTACCGCCCCTTTGCTATTGTGCTGTCTCAGCATCAGCTCCAAATCCTGCTGATCTTTCTGAGTATCTACCGATTTCCAGAATCCATTGTGCTCGTACATCATAAGCTCCCCGTCACTTGCCAGGTTCTCCAGCGGCTCCCGTTCAAGAACACAATCTGCATCATCCGAAAGATACTTAAAAATATCCTGCTTAAAGAGAAAGAAACCACCATTGATCCGATGATCCAATTTAGGCTTCTCAGTGAACTGTCGGACAATGGACCCCTGGTGCTCGATATGCCCATATTGAGAAAACGGTTGCACCCCACTTACGGTCCCTATTCTGCCATGAGCGGTATGAAAGCTGTACAATCTGTGCAAGTCTATATCAGCAATGCCATCACCATAGGTGGCAAAAAAGTGGTCAGATGAAATATATTTACGAACAGCATTAAGCCTCGCTCCAGTCATGACATCAAGTCCAGTATCAACCATCGTAATCGTTCGGCTGCCACGGTCTTTATGATGTATTTGAACGATGTCGTCACCATCTAGCGTAATATCATTTTTGTAATACACTTCATGAAGGAAATAGTCCTTGATCTTGTTCGCTTTATAGCCCAGACAGAGAATAAACTCATTGAATCCATGCCTCATAAAAGTATCCATGACATGAGAAATCAGCGGGACACCATTGATCTCAACAAGCGGCTTCGGAATCTCTGTGGTGACTTGATTCATTCGTGTTCCACGCCCGCCGCAGAAGATAACCACCGGACAGACCATACACACATCTCCTCTACCAAAAATGTTTATCCAACTTGCCTGTAAGAAAGCCGATATAATCCGCCGACACGCTAGAATCCTGTGATAGCAGCCGATAGAATCGATCACCATCCAGATGGGTAAACTCCGATTCATCCATAAACGTCCTGGCCCATAAGTAAAACTCCAACCGGTTATATTTATGACAAAGATACTTCAGGTTTACCCTTAGTTCATCTCGTTCACTGTCACGCCTAGGGTGCTCTTGATGATAGTTCCGGGCTTCATTGTTAAAAGAAAAATAATAGCCTTGCGAGTGCAGCCTATAGAAAAAGTCATTATCATCACAGCCCCAGCCCTTGATCGCCTCGTCAAATATAACTCCTGCTCCCCGAGTCTTGTTGTACGCACAATTGCCGCCCGTAGCCATAATAAAGCCGAAGTTCTCCAAAAAAAGCGTGAACTCTTCAGAGCGGCGAACAGCAGGGAAATTATCTGGTGTTTCATCTTTGTTCCATGGATCAAAATAGGCTTGTCCCCGCGCTTGAATATCATCCGGGGTTGAAAGTAACAAGTGGTCTCCTTGCTTCAGCTCTTCTTGAAGACCGGAATAATCCTCCGTAAACTGCCAGAGCGGTGTTCTTTTCTTGAGGATGGTCAATATAGGGTGTTTCCCCCCGATGCTGATGCACCTTGTATCCTGAAGCCGCTCTAAGTGCGCTTCAACAAACCGCGGACAGGGAATGCGATCGTCATCCGTCTGAATAATTTGGTCATAACGAGCTGCCTTTAATCCAGCATTGCGTGCCGTAGGAGATTCAACCTTGCTTTCCAACCTGACCTCATTAATTTCGAGTGTATCGGAGAATTCCCGCAACAGATCTCCGGTGCCATCGCTACAGCCATTGTTGACGATAACCAGTTCAAACTGCCTGAATGTCTGTTCCTGGTATCCACGCAGCGTGTACTCCAGAAACTCGCGTTTATTGTGCGTAGGAATAATAATTGAGCATTTTCTCATTACCCTCCTCCAATCTGCTAATATATTGAAATAAATACCATAATTAATTATTATTGTTTCTTTTTAGTTTCGTCAATAATAATTGATGTTAATTGTATTATTTTAGTAATAGATTCTTTATTTTGTCACTTTTTATCATGAATGGTTATTATAATGCAAAAAAGCCAACTCAAAGGTTGGCCCGTTCACTTATCCAATTTTACTTGATCATCGTTAGTGCCATTTGAATGGCGTTGTCGGCAAAAGAGCGCTCCGGGCGCGCCTTCATCATTACTGTTAGCCCGATCAACGTGATGACCAGCCCCTGTGCCAGGGCTTTTATATTGGTATCACCCGCAAGTTCGCCTGCATGTACACCCTGTTCTATTCTTTCCTGAAAAATTGCAGCCAGGTACATCTGATGTTCCCGCGTCAGGATCTCAAATTTCTCGTCATGGGGAGCAAGCTCCACCATCGTATTGATACAAAAGCACCCCTTGCTGGGCCCTTCCGCGTATTCCTCTTCCACGATCCCTTCGAGCAAGAAACAGAAGGATTCCTTGACCGTTGTCCCCTTTTGCAGCTTGGCCCGAATACCGGATGCATGAAGTTGGGTATATTTCCGCAGTGCGGTTTCGAATAACTGCTTCTTGTCCCCAAACGCTGCATATAAACTGGGGCGCTGAATGCCCATTTCAGATGTCAAATCATTTAAAGAAGAAGCCTCGAACCCCTTCTCCCAAAACACCCGCATCGCCGCATCCAGTGCCTTCCCTTCATCAAATTCCCGCTGTCGAACCATATTTATCAACTCTTTTCATATCGTTCAGTATGTTATGATTTTAAGGGTTTGTATAAAGGTTGTCAAATTGAAGTGATTCACATAGTAGATTTATAAATCGAACTTAAGATTCTCACTTAAGGCTTGGTCTTCACTACGATCAATATTTGGACTTCTGTCGTGGTTGCAATCTGGCTACGGCTTAGGCTTCCGAAGCGAGCTTTCGATGCGAGCTTTCCTGCGAGCTTTCCTGCGAGCTTTCCTGCGGGCTTTCCTGCAGAAAGCTTTCAGGTATGCACTTTCACTCTTATAGTTCCAAACCTCCCCCTCGTTCCTTCCCGCTCTTTGTTACTTTCTTTTAATCGTCTTATATAATAAATCAATTTTCAATAAAATCAGTGGAATTATCCTGACACTCACTCTAAACAAATTAAAAATAACTGGATTCTTTTCATACTATTCAGTATATTATACTAATCAGTATAAAATTAAAAAGGAGAGATCCTCTGTGAACAATCACATTCCTGAATCACAAATCCCCATGTCTGCCGATCATTCTGACCCCTTAGCTTCTCGGCTTCCGGCATCGGGGATGACCCGCTCCGTGGCCTTATTATTCGCCATTGCCTGTGGGCTGGCCGTCTCTAACATCTATTATGCCCAGCCGCTGCTGGACACCCTTGCGAGTGAATTCTCCATCTCCCATTCTTCAATCGGAGTGGTTATCACCATTACCCAAATCTGTTATGCTTTTGGACTGCTGCTGTTGGTCCCGCTGGGGGATCTGCTGAACAGACGCAAGCTCATTGTTAGCCAAATGATATTATCTGTGCTGGCTCTTATAACCGTTGGATTCGCGCCTGGAATTACAGTACTCTTCATCGGTCTGGCCATCGTTGGACTGCTTGCCGTTGTGACACAGGTGCTTGTCGCTTTCGCCGCGACATTGGCCGCTCCCGCTGAACGTGGCCGTATCGTCGGCCTTGTCACCAGCGGGATAGTCATCGGTATTCTACTTGCACGTACGGTCGCAGGTGTGCTGACCGATCTTGCAGGCTGGCGTTCCGTCTACCTGTTCTCCGCCGGAATGATGACCATTATTGCGCTGATCCTGCTGCGGATTTTGCCAGCGGAACCAAGACGCGCGACATTATCGTATCCGCAGCTGCTGCGCTCGGTCCTCGCGCTATTCGTGCAAGAGCGGATCCTGCGGGTCCGCGCGGTGCTTGCGCTGCTGATCTTTATGGCGTTCAGCATCTTGTGGACCTCTCTGGTGCTGCCGCTTAGCGCGCCGCCCTTCTCCCTCTCACACACGGCCATCGGTGCCTTTGGCCTGGCCGGAGTCGCCGGTGCCCTCGCAGCGGCTCGGGCCGGAGTGCTAGCCGACCGGGGATTCGGCCAGCGTACCACTGGGCTGGCCCTTATTCTGCTACTGACTTCATGGGCGCTGATTTCACTGCTACACTACTCACTGCTCGCACTGCTGGGTGGTATTATTCTTCTGGATTTGGCGGTTCAGGCCGTACATGTTACCAATCAGAGTCTGATTTTTAACGTACGACCCGAAGCTCGGAGCCGTCTCACCGCCGCATATATGATCTTCTATTCCATAGGAAGTGCTTCCGGCTCCCTCGCTTCGACATATGCGTATGCTCACGGAGGCTGGAATGCAGTGTGCCTGCTGGGCGCCGCTGTCAGCGCTGCAGCTCTTCTGTTCTGGGCAGTGACACGACGAGGTTGAAAATTCCTGAAGGAGATAGCATGCTCACCTCACTACAAATTAAGCAGCTCCCATATACCGGGAGCTGCTTTTTCATACTATATAGTCTGAACTTAAAAAATCCAACATCTAGATGGGCGAAATCCTTAGTATACAAGGGTGTAGCTTGTATAACTGATTCGTAAGTTATCATTTTTATGTTCAGCGAATAGCGCCGGTTTAACATAGAAGGAACGGGGGAACATCAGCGACCGCAAGTCCACACTTCACCGGAAATAACCGCCTGAGCCCACGTGCGAAGCTAAGAGTAGCTATGCTAACTGGAAAATATACCTTTAATATTCCCTTTCACCTTCTTTGCAATAAAATAAAGGGAATTTCTCAGACTGTTGAGAAAGTAGTTGTTTTGAGAAAATCCATAATTAAACCCTTGATGAATGAACCGATCTCGAAATCCGGACTTGCTTCTTGTTCCCTCTGGTAACGGACCTCAGGTCCGTTATTTCCTAACAACTGACCGTTCCAGATAATAACGGACTCCAGAGACGCTATGAGCAGAAAACGGGTGTAAAATCCACGGTTTGGGAGGAAATAGCGGCACCTGAGTCCGTTACATGTTTCAGAAGCTACTTGATGTGTTAAATAACGGCGCTGGGGGCCGTTAGCCCCCATGCATACGTCTCCAACCTTCTGAAGCAGTGGTTTTGACAAGGATTGATGATGAAGCTGAGCCTGATTTATAAGGCTATTTCGCATCAACAATCGTAGAGAATGGTGTTTCTGGGCAGTCTGATATTTTCCAGTTATTTTTAGAGGAGAAGCGATTTCAATTAAAATAACTAGAGGTTTTCCCGTTATTCAAATGCCCTCCCACAGGCATCCCCGTCTTTCTGCGGGAGCCTTCCCCGCCTTAGGTCGAGTGCATAAAACCGTCCTCAGGCCGTTTTGCGAACCCTCAAAAAATCCTACAATAAGGTCATAAGCAAGCCGGTTAAACAAATTCAGATACAATTCACTCATGAGAGGAAGAGATAGCATGACAAAATTATACCGTTCCAGAACTGATAGGAAACTTAGTGGTCTGTGTGGAGGATTATCCCAATACTTTGGCATCGATTCAACAATCCTGCGAGTGATTACGGTGGTGGGTGCATTCTTCAGCTTTGGCACAGTCGCTCTGCTGTACATCATCTTGAGCGTTCTGATTCCCCAAGAACCGTATGGTGGTTTTTCCGACAAACACGATTTCTATTAATCCACTGTTGCCCTGTTCCTGTGAAACCAACTTAAATATAAGGAGAGATTACTTATGAGTATCTTGAATAGAATTGCAACCCTGACTAAAGCCGCCCTGAACGAAGGCCTGAACAAACTGGAGAATCCCATCCTATTGACTGGACAGTACCTGCGCGATCTTGAGGAAGAGATTGAAACAGCAGAACGCAATGAACGTGATCTGCAAGTCGCCGCGAACGTGCTGGAGCGTCGCAAGCAAGAGTATGCGCAATTGGTGGAACAAAGCGAATCCGAGGCCGTTAATGCTATGGCCCAAGGCAATGAAGAAGCAGCGCGCCTGGCAGTGATGGCCAAACTGCGGTACACCGAAAGTATTCAGGAATGCGCAGCCGGTCTGGAGGAGACCCGGCAAACGCTGGCTACACTGGAAGCCAATATTACTAGAGCCAAAGAAGAGCGTACCCGCCTGAAGGCTAAAAGAGCCGAACTCGCAGAACGTGCCCGTAAAGCATCGGAGACCATCCAATCGGCTCCTCGCAGTAATGGCGGCAGTCCCAATGTCTATGGCAAATATGGCTTGAACGCTACTAACACAGCTTCCCGAGGCTTCGAACGTATGGAGGAGAAAATTACCGAATGGGAAGTGCTGGCGGAACAATCCGGCCACAGTGCCCGCCCGGCAGCTTATCCGGCAGTAGATCCTAAACTCAGTCAAGCCGTAGATGTTGAACTGGAGCGTCTGCGTAGTCAAACCAACAACGGCAAATAAGGCGACAACCAACTTGATCCAGGCCGGTTTCATCCGGCGCAATAAATGAAGCCTCACCGATCCAACTCAGGACCGGTGAGGCTTCATTTCGTTTCATTTCATTTTTTATATACTACCTATACTGTTGTTCGAGCCAAATTTCACTTTCGGCTTATGCTTAACTTGTCTTGCCATCCCACCTAGATCCCAGACGATATGCAACAGCGCTTCATCTACGTTTCATACTGCGAATTCTCTGCTTGTCCTCTGAGCTGACACGGTAAGATTCCGTAATTTTTTGCAAAGTTTTATTGAATGTAAAATCATCAAGGAAGTTATGCTTCAGATAAGCCATGACCCGCTCAGGATGTTTGACATAACAAACGGATAACGCCCAGGCCACAGCCATTTTGACATAATAGCCCTCATGTACGATCATGTCCAGCTGCTCCAGCACCCGATCCATATCATCATCTTCAACGAAAAAATTTAAGATCATCACCACGGCAAATCGGATCTCATATTCCTGGTCGGATGCCAGATAAGGCTGCAGAAACCCCCATACCCGCTCACGATGACTGTTAGTGAACTTCAGCCCGATGCAGAAACTGTCGCACACCGACCAATTATCGATTTTGGGTACAAAAGCGGTGATATATTTCAGTATTTCTTCGATATCAGCTCCCTTGCGGGTTGACGCATAACCGATTACCATGCCTTGCAGCATGATTTCCTCGAAGTATTCGCTGTCCGCCTGCTCCAGATAGGCCCGCCAATCTCCCCGCGCCATCCCTTTGGCCAGCTTGCGAAGCTCGGGCAACCGAACGCCCAGAATGTTACTGATATTCGGAATTAAGCTCGCCGTAAACTTTTGATAATCTGCATCGGTTAATAGCAACAGCTGCTCCCTTATGGTTGTATCCATGCTTAATAATCCTTGTCCTTCCTTCATAGTATGTCATACCGCTACAACCCGTATATCTGTCCGCATATCTATCTTCATATCTATTCAAAAGAAAGCTCCCACAGGTAAACCGATGCCACAGAACCCCAAGGGGAGTAGCGCTGGCGGAACTGCTCGAATTGCTCCCTGGTAAGCGAATCCAGTCCGTAAAGCTTCATCATGCCACGCCGGATGGCTATATCCCCCCAGCTTACGATATCCGGGCGCTCCATGGAATTGATCAGCAGCATCTCTGCTGTCCATCGGCCAATACCGGGCAATACCGTCAGTCTGGCAATGACTTCTTGATCCGGTAGTTCACGCAGACTCTCCAAATCAAGTTCTCCCTGTGCCACGATACGAGCAATTGCCTCGATGCTGCGGGCTTTTTTCATCGTCATGCCACAACGCTGGATATCATATGCCGTATGTAAAAGCAAATTCTCCGGTGTAATCTCGCCAAGCTGTTCCTGCATTCTTCCCCAGACTGTAGCGGCTGCCTTCGCTGAGATTAATTGCCCCACAATGGCATGCACCAGCGCAGCGAACAAATCAGGAATAATGCCCCGTTCCACCCGGCCAAGCCGCTGCATTGCCGTTCCAAGCGTGGCATCTGCTTGCCCCAGCGCCTCTATTTGTTCAGTCCCATACTTGAAAACCTTGGTCACAACCGTTCCCACCGGCATCCCTCCAGCAAGCTTCCTATCGTTCACCATAAATGGCCTGCAGCACTACTATACCTTAATCCCGCCATTTCTGCTGATGCACTGGAATAAGACCGCAAGATAACAACATTAATGGCTATATAAAACGCATTTATAAACCAAACATATCCAAGGAAAAAGAGAGCTTATCTAAGAAGTCTAATTAACGGCATTTTTGCACCTTAAATCCTCTTCAGTTAAGGGTTAGTGGAGATTAAGTGCAATATTGTACCTTAATTCTTCCAGAATACCCCGTCCGGTGTGCTTTTTCGAAAAATAAGATGCAATAATGCCCTTATTTCCCTCTTTTACCCATTTTGGATAGAAATAAGGTGCAAAAATGCCGTTAGTTGGGGAGGCATCCCTCTTTTCACTGTTAAAACGGTTAGTTAGGGAGATAATCCCTCTTTTCAGGGTTAAGACAACTGTTTAAAGGGAATACCCCGCTTTTACGCTTCTAGCAGTTGAAATCTGTCGACAGGCTATGTTCCGGTGCTAGCTTGAAATTATAATTTTATACATTTAATGTTATCATCTTCAAAACAGACACTCCAACATATATTATGTTAAAAAATCGCCGATCCGCCCCTATCGGGCTGTCATCGTCTATGTAAACAAACAAAGCCAAGGCGGCAAATAGGCCACCTTGCCCGAACAAAATCAAAAAAAGCCATGGCCGCTTCTGCAAAAGCAGAGCACCATGGCTTTTCTATTAAATGCTGCCGGCGGTTTCCGAAGTCTTCACATACCGGTTCTCCGGTACAGGCAGTCCGAGGTTGCCACGCAGTGTGTCACTCTCGTATTCTGTACGGAACAGTCCACGCTCTTGCAGGATCGGCACGACCCGTTCCACAAATTGCTCCAGCCCGCCCGGTACAGATTCCGCGATCATGAAGCCATCTGCCGCTTCCGACTGGAACCAGGTCTGAATCTGATCCGCTACCTGCTCTGGTGTACCGATGAAGCTCGTACGTGGCGTAGCCGATTGCAGAGCCACTTGACGCAAGGTCAGGCCTTGCTCCTTGGCATCCTTCTTGATCTTGTCAGTCCCGCTCTGGAAGCTGTTACGCCCTAGATCGCCCAACTCAGGGAACGGCTCATCTAGCGGATATTGGGAGAAATCATGATGCTCGAAGAAGCGTCCCAAATAGTTGAGTGCATTCTCAATTGTTACCAGGCCAGCTACCTCCTGATACTTGCGCTCCGCTTCCTCCTCCGTATCACCAATGATTGGCCCGATGCCTGGGAAGATCAACACTTCGTCCGGATTGCGGCCGGATGCAGCCACGCGGGCTTTGACATCACGGTAGAATTCCTGTGCGGATTCTATCGTATCATGGCCTGTGAAGACCGCGTCCGCTTCCTGAGCGGCATAGTTCCGGCCAACCTCAGATGAGCCTGCCTGGAAAATCACCGGCTGCCCCTGTTTGGAGCGGGCAATATTAAGCGGCCCTTTTACAGAGAAGAACTCTCCCTCATGATCCAAGGTATGCACCTTCTCCGGATCAAAGAAGACACCGGATTCCTTATCACGGACAAAAGCATCATCCTCCCAGGAATCCCAGAGTCCGCGAGTGACTTCCAGATATTCCGTCGCAATCCGATACCGTTTGCTATGATCTGGATGCTCTTTTTTACCATAGTTTAAGGCGGAGCCTTCCAGCGGAGAGGTTACCACGTTCCAGCCTGCACGACCGCCGCTGATCACATCCAGCGAACCGAACTGGCGGGCAACAGTGAACGGCTCGCTATAGGAGGTGGACAAGGTGCCTACCAGACCAATGTTGGTACTGACGGCAGCCAATGCGCTGAGAATGGTCAACGGCTCGAAACGGTTCAGGAAATGCGGAATAGATTTCTCATTGATATACAGACCATCTGCGATAAAAATCAGATCCAGTTTGCCTTCCTCAGCCTTCTGTACCCACGACTTGTAAAGCTCAAAATTCACGCTAGCATCCGGTTTGGCATCAGGGTGACGCCACGTAGAAGTGCTTCCACCCACCCCGTGTAGCAAGGCTCCCAGTTTCAATTGTTTTGACTTCGCCATATTCTCTCCTCCTAAAAATGTAATGTGCAGAGCTACTAACTGTTACTGCGCTTGAGATACCGCGGCTAAGGCCCCTTTTTTAATCCGCTCAATTTGACCCAAATGCGTCTGGACATGGTTGGTAAAGCTGGTTACGATATCAACAATCCGCACCTTGTCGCCTTTGAAATTAATACCACTCTTCTCCCACTCTTCTGCACTAAGCCGTCCAAATAGAAGACCGTTATACTGCAAAAGGCTGCGGAAAAGCTCCAGACTATCTCCGGCACTGCCTGCATTGGCATGCTGGCCACTCACCCATGCGTCCTGCCCGAATGCTGGGAGCTGCACCTTCGTATCGGCCAGAATGTCACGGATACGGAAGGAAATAACGATACTATGATCCGCCAGATGCGTTAGAACTTCTGTCACACTCCAGCTCTTCGGCTCAGCCTTCCATTTCAATTGTTCCTCGGTCAGACCTTCTATTGCTTGAACCAATTGCTGATGAGTGTTCAGGTAACCCTCTATATTCACAGTGCTCATTATGTCCCCTCCAAAATAACATTGTCTTCCGATTTCCTTCGCGTATCAAAACGCGATAGCGAAAACGGTTTGATCTCATGGCGCGAACGCCCGTCGGTAGCGAGGTCTGCCAAGATTTCGCCGACCACACTGGAAAATTTGAAACCATGTCCCGAGAAGCCTCCGGCTACCAGCACATGGCTGTGCAGCGGATGCCTGTCGATAATAAAATCCTCATCCGGCGAATGCTCATACTTGCATACCGCCCCCTTGAGCAGCCTTCCGGCTGCACCCGGCATATACTTCTCCAGCACCCGGCGCAGATCGCCTTCATCACTGTCCTCACTGCCGAACGGCAACAATTGCTCGCCCGGCTTCCACGGTAGCCCAGTATCATGCCGACCAATCTTGAGTCCAGCACCGCCGATACTCGGGAAGCCATAGAAGCCACCATCAGTCGTACCCAGCGTGAAGCCCGGGAAGGTCCCGGCAGCGAAATCCGGTGTGCTTTGAAACCAGCCAACCACCTTGCGGACAGCCTGGATCGGCAGATTGATGAAGGGTGACAGCGATTGAAACCAGGCTCCAGCGCTAAGAATTACGCTGGCTCCGTGAATGTCGCCATCCTTCGTATGGACGGTGACGCTCCCCTCTTGGGCAGTCACATCCAGTACTGGTGTATTCACCAGCAGCTTCGCACCATGAGCTAATGCAAGCTTACGGTACGCAGTAATACAGCGTTCGCTATATAAATAGCCTGCATCTGGCTCATACATGGCCTCGAAACGATCCGGTATCGTCAGCCCCGGCCAGCGGCGGTTGATTTCCTCCGCGGCGAGCCGCTCGACCCTCACCTTTCGCTGCTCCGCTTCATGAAGCCGACCACTGAAGGAATAGACGTAAGTGTCCGCGAGATTCAACACGCCGGACCTTACCAGCAGCTCCGTTCCGCTCTCTGCTTCTGCCTCTTCCCATAGCGTTTGCGCCCTGAGCGCAAGGTCAATATAAGCAGGATCCCCGCTATAAGCATGCCGGATCAATCGCGGCTCGCCGTGATGGCTACCTTCGGTATGTGGTGGATCGAATGCGTCAATCAAAAGCGTCTTAACACCTCTGCGGGCCAAATGATAACCGGCGCTCATTCCCATGGAGCCGGCGCCAACGATGATCACATCGTAGATCGGGCCAGCCATGCTCAGCCTTGCTCTTCCGTGGACAGGCGCTCCAGATAGCGCTTCGCGACATCTGTGAAGAATCCTGCAGTAAGCGGCAGGGCCCGTTCATCGAGATTGAAGTCGGGATGATGCCATTCCCGGGTTCCGGAGGTACCCATGAAGGCGAACAAACCAGGGACGACCCGTTGATAAAAGGCAAAATCCTCACCCGCAGGTGAAAGCTCCGGCGTCACCGCATTCAGTCCCAGCGCAGCTGCCGTCTCATTGGCCACCTGAGCCAGGGATTCATCGTTGATAGTCGGCGGCGGGCCTCCAATCCACTCCACAGTCGCCTTCGTTTCCAGCGCTGCTGCTATGCCTTCCGTAACTTCAACGAACCGTTTCAGAACTTTGGATCGCACCTCTTCAGTAAACGTACGAATTGTACCGCCGAGCACAGCCGTTTCCGGGATGATGTTCCAGGCGTTCCCACTATGCAGCTTGGTTACACTGATTACAGCGCTGTTCAGTGGACTTACATTACGGCTTACAACCGTCTGCAGTGCCGTAACGATATGCGCCGCTGCTACAATGGGGTCAATGCCTGATTCAGGCACAGCCGCATGCGCTCCGGCTCCAGTCACTGTTATTCTGAATCCATCGGCGGCTGCCATTAATGGACCGCCTTTGATACCGATCGTTCCCACCGGTAGCTCAGGCTTGTTGTGGATTCCGAAGACGGCGCTAACGCCTTCCAGCGCACCGCTGTCAATAATCTGCAACGCACCTTTTGCCTTCTCTTCGGCTGGCTGGAACAGAAAGCGGACCGTTCCTTTCAGTTCATGCTCCTGCTCCTTCAGCAGATACGCGGCTCCAATCAATGAAGCCGTATGAAAATCATGCCCGCAGGCATGCATCTTCCCCGGGTATACCGAGGCATACGGTAGCCCGGTCTCCTCCTGAATCGGCAAAGCATCGATATCGGCGCGCAGAGCAACTACCGGACCTCCTTGCAGACCGCCGACTTCAGCGATGACTCCGGTTTTCAGACCGTAATCTATAATTCTGATTCCTGCCTCTTCTAGCAGGGAGGTGATGTATTTCGTGGTTTCCACTTCTTCATGAGACAACTCAGGATGCCGGTGCAAATGCCGCCGGATCCCGGTTAACTGTTCACTTAAAGCTTCAGCCTGTGATACTGTAACTGGACTTGTCATGACCCTGCCTCCTTTTTAAAAAATGATATTAAGATTATAAAACCTGCACAGCTAAGCCTCAGCTGTCACTCCGGCCAGCGCTTCGCTCAGCAGTTCAAAAGAACGCAGCCGCTTCTCGAAGGGTTGCACATTCGTGGTGACGATGAACTCGTCAACACCGGATGCTTGTTGAAGCTGCAGGAGCTGTTCGCGTACAGATTCCTGGGTCCCTCTCAGAATTACAGCTTCTTTCTCTTCAATTGTGTATTCTTCTTGGCTCTGGCGGATAAACTCATCAGCCTGTTCCTGACTGGCCACAGTCAGCGACTTTCCGCTGGCCAAATGAATTTTGTAGAGCTTCAGCGCACTGCTCAGCTCTTCAGCTTCTTCAGCAGTGTCGGCCACAACTAGCGACAATCCAATAATGGCTTGCGGCTGCTTGCCATTCGAGATATTAAAGCCGTTACGGTACGCCTGAATTGCCTCGATCGCCACCTCTTGGTTCCCGTTGATGAACAGGGAGAACACATAAGGCAGACCCAGCTCTGCGGCAATTTCCGCACTGGCGACACTTGCGCCTAGCACATACAGCTCAGGCGGAGACGCTGGTATCGGACCAGCCTTGATCCCGAACAGCGGATGATCTTCCTCAAGCGTGTTGTGTACATATTTCTCCAGCTCTACGATTTTCTCCGTCAAAGACGCTGTTCCGGGAGTTCCTTGCTGCAGCGCCTGCGTACTGCGTGGAAGTCCTCCGGGTGCGCGTCCGACACCTAGATCCACCCGGCCCGGAGCCAGAGTGGCCAGCACATTGAAATTCTCCGCCACTTTGTAGGGGCTATAGTGCTGCAGCATGATACCACCTGAACCGATGCGGATGCTTTCGGTCTTGGCCAAAAGATGCGAGATCAGCACCTCCGGTGAAGAACCTGCTACCTGTTCAGAATCATGATGCTCTGATACCCAGAAACGGCGAAATCCCAGTCGCTCGGACAATTGGGCCAGAGCAATCGTATGATGAAGAGCTTCCTCTGATGTCTCTCCTGGATAAATCGGGCTTTGGTCTAATACGCTTATCGTTATCGTCATGGGAAATACCTCCTAAATGGAATAATTGAGTTCCGGTGTAATTCGTTTCAGGAACTGCTTCGTTCGTTCTTCACGCGGGTGGTTAAATACCTCGCCAGGCGTGCCTTCCTCAACAATGACGCCACCGTCCATAAAGACCACGTGGTTTGCCACATCCCGGGCAAAGCCCATTTCATGCGTCACGACAATCATTGTGATGCCTTCCTTGGCGATTTTGCGGATAACGGATAGTACTTCGCCCACCAGCTCCGGGTCTAGCGCAGAGGTCGGCTCGTCAAACAGGATGACTTCGGGCTCCAGCGCCAGCGCACGGGCAATACCGACACGCTGCTGTTGTCCGCCAGAGAGCTGGCTGGGATAAGCGTCCAGCTTATTCCCGAGGCCTACTTTCTCCAACAGAGCAATACTCCGCTGTTTGGCATCCTCCTTGGGAAGCTTTTTCACCACCAGCAGTCCTTCCATCACGTTCTCCAGAGCTGTCTTATGTCTGAAGAGATTGTACTGCTGAAAGACCATTGCCGTTTTTTGCCGAAGCTGGTGAATATCCTTCTTGCGCGCATGTTTGCAGTTCACGCTGAAATCGCCAATGGCAATCTCGCCATCACCGGGCTTCTCCAGGTAATTCACGCAGCGCAGCAGCGTCGTTTTCCCCGAACCACTGGGTCCCAGAATAACGACAACCTCGCCTTTGGTCACCGTCAAATTAATGTTATTCAGTACCTGATTTCGGCCAAAAGCCTTCGATATATTCGACAGCTTGATCATACTACTCCACCTCGATTGTACAGATTGATCCGTTTTTCGATCACAGCAGTCAGACGCTCGATGAGCACCGTAAGTCCCCAGAAAATAAGCGCCGCTGCGACATAGGCCTCAAAAAACTTCCAGTTCGTTGAAGCGACGATCTCTGCCTTGGCGTTGATGTCCACAACTGATACGGTAAAGGCCAGTGTTGAACCATGCAGCATCCCGATAACAGAACTGGACAGATTGGGCAGACTAGCAGCCAGCGCCTGTGGGAATACAATCCTCCTCAGGGCCTGGGGTGTAGTCATGCCTACGGAATGAGCTGCTTCAAGCTGTCCTTTATCCACTGCCAGCAGACCGGCACGGACTACTTCGGACATATAAGCACCCGCAGTGATGGAGAACGAAATATAGGCAAAACCGATCATCGGCATGTTAACCGACCGGAAGCTCCATCCGAAGTAAGCCGACAACCCGTCAATCAGTACCGGGAGTCCAAAATAGATCAGCAATAAGTGCGTAAGCATCGGGGTTCCGCGGATAAAGGTGACATAACCCACTGCAATGGGATAGAGGACCGGCACCCTGTAAATACGAATCAGAGCCACCGCCGTACCGATGATGAAACCAACCAAAACGGATACAACCGTGATATATAGTGTCGTTGGCACGGCGCCCAGCAGCTGCACGAAGGCGGTCCATATAAATGACGGGTCCAGCTTCACAGGCCGACGCCTCCTTTACCAGATTCCAGCTCGGCAATGATACGCCGGAAGGATTTGTTCTTTTGAATACCAAACGTTCTCTTCTCCGGACTGTTCCGCACCTCATGTCGCATCAGGCGACGTTCCGCCACGAGCAGCAGCTTCTCGATCGTAAAGCTGATGACCAGATAAATCAGTGCAAGCGCGAGGTAAGCCTCGATAAAATGCTGTGTCAATGAACCCAGCGTCTGCGCCTTACCCGTCATTTCCATAACCCCTAGCGTAAAGGCCAACGAAGTATCCTTCAGCAGGGCCAGAACGAGATTGGAGAAGACAGGTACGGCAATAGCTAACGCCTGCGGCAATATAATTCTTGTAAATGCCTGAAAACCGGTCATACCCGTGGCATATGCAGCCTCTACCTGCCCTTTGTCCACAGCCATCACGGAGGCGCGAATCATTTCTGACATGAACGCCCCCGTGTGCAGGCCATAGGTCAGAATGACAAAGAATAGCACCGGTGCCCGTGTGACATCAATATGGACAAGCTTCAGAATTTCAGGCAGCCCGTAATAGAACAGGAACAATTGAATCAGCACCGGGGTCCCCCGGAAAAAAGAAATATAAATCTCCGATAAGGTCTTCAGTACCGGTATCTTGTACAAACGGGGAAGGGCCACGAAAAACCCAACAATGACCCCGGAAACCAATGCACAGGCCACTATCAAAAGCGTGATGCCTAAAGTGGACAGCAGCTTTGGCAAAAACGATAAAACAAAACTTATATCAAACGGCGCACCCATTAAGACACCCTCCCTTCCCCTGTGTAGGGGTGCTGATTAGTTTACTGCGTCAGAAGTCACATCCGCGCCAAGCCATTCCGTGCTCAGTTTTTTCAGTGTCCCATCTGCTCTCAGTTCCTTGATCGCTCCATCAATCGCATCGGACAGCTTCTGCTCATCGGCATCATTTTTACGGAGCACGTACAGAATGTCAGCGGAGGACAGTCCATCGCCCACGGCCTTTAGCTTGTTCTGCGGGTCAATCACCGGCAGTACAAAATCTGCGGCAAGCGTTGCATCCACCCGTCCAGTGGTTACCTGATTGACGGTATCGTTAGCTGCTCCATTTTGGTAAACAATATCGATAGCATTATCATGGTCCTTGTTATAGTTCTCCAAGATCTGCGCCTGTGCGCTGGTCGCTCCGACCAAGACTTTTTTGCCTTTGAGATCATCCAGTGATTTGATAGAATCGTTCGACTTATCTACTACGACCCGGTTTCTCCAGTGTCCATAAGCTTCTTTGTTGAACAGATATTTTTCTTCACGTTCCGGGTTCTTCTCCATAACGTGCGCTACCAGATCAATCTTCTTCGTCTCCAGACTCAGTAGCAGGTTGCTAAAGTCCATAGTCTGGAACTCGAACTCGTATTGCGGCAAACGCTCGTCGATAGCTTTCAGCAGCTCCACATCAAAGCCTGTCAGCTTACCGTTCTCGTCAATGAAGCAGACCTTTGGAAATTTGGTGCCTGTCCCCACAATAATTTTGGTTACTGGTGTGGCAGCGGCCGCCTCTGTCTTTCCACCTTCAGGTGCTGCAGCCGAATTTCCTTCCTTGCTGTTACTGCTGTTGTTCGAGCCGCAACCCGTGGCTGCCAGTGCCAATACTAGTATCGATGTCAATGCGAATGTCTTCTTCATCTTTATTTCCCCTTTTATTAAATAGTCTGTTGTTGGTACTTCAGCGTTTTTTTCAAAAGATACATCAAGCCGTCCCCGTCTCGTCCTTCCAATTCCATGAATCGTTCGTATCCGCGCCGCTCATACATCTGAACCAGCCAGGGATGCTTCTTGGCTGTTGCCAGCGTCACAGCAGAGGAGCCCAGACGATCATAAATGATATGCTCTTCCACCCAATCCAGCAGCTTGCCTCCATAGCCCTGCCCGCTATAATCCGGATCGACGGCGAACCATTTGACGAAAGGGATGCCTGTGTGCTGACTGATCTCATCTCCCTTGGAAAGGGTGACTGTCCCCAGGATGGCTCCGTCCTTCTCTAATACATAACACTCATTGAGCGTTACATTCTCTTGGACCAGAGCCAGATCGGCGGTTGCTGCCGGCCAGTGCAGCCCGAGCTCACGGATCAGATGATAGGCGCGATATATAATATCTACCAATTGCTCCGCATCCTTGAGATCTGCCTGTCGAAATACCTCGCTCATCCTCTGTCCTCCCCACCTTTTTAAATTTATAATCCCCATCGATTTAGTAGTGATTATGTGCAATTAACTTTATCACCGCATAACGGCCATGCGCTAATAGAGTTTTTCTATTCATTTATACAATTAGTTGATTCTTCGGACTTACCGCGCCCTCTTCTAGCAATGTGGCAATGAATTCGGCGTTCTCACCATTCAAGGTAATAAGGCTGGTGCGCAGGGATATACCTGCGGTCTCGGCAATTTGCACGGGAATCAGCTTCCCGGCAGCCACTTCTTCCTCTGTGCTGAGGGCTGGCAAGAAACAAATTCCGGCTTTCTTGATCACCAGCTTCTTGGCTGTCTCCAGATTATCTACTTGATATAAAATATTCGGCGGTTGTTCCAGACTCTCAAAGACACGATGCAACCGCAGCCAATCCAGCGACCCGCACTCGAAGAACACGAGCGGCTCATTGCGGATATCCTGAATCGAAGCTCGCCCCACACCAGCCAAACGATGACCTTCATGAACATATAGAGAGATCGGATCGTCACAAAATGGGTAGGCTTGAAACGCCGGATTCACAACCTTGCGGATAAATGCAAGATCAATATCTTTTGACTTCAGCTTCTCAATCAGATGCTCGGTGGAGGCTGTCGTCACTTTGAAGTTCATATGTGGATAGCATTCTTTGAGATGAGGTAGTAGACGTGGCAATAAATAATTGGCGACCGATATAGTACTGCCAATGCGCAGCTCGTTGGGAATTCTACCCTTGGATTGCAGCTGATGCTTGCCTTTCTGATAGGTCTGCAGGATTTGCTGTGCGTACGGAAGAAATTGTCTGCCTTTATCCGTAAGATGGATTACTTTGCCCAGCCGGTCGAACAGCCTGCTATCAAGCTCCCGTTCGAGAGACTGAATGCGAGCCGTAACCGTAGGCTGAGAGATAAAAAGGACATCCGCTGCCTTGTTAAAGCTGCCATAATGATTGATATAGACAAAGGCTTCAATATTTTCGATGTTCATTTGAGCTCCCCCATTCACGTTTGTGACAATTTCAATTATTCCAATGGATTAACAATGAATTAAGACCGTAACGACCTATAGAGATTTTGTATCTATCTTAGTCATCCCTTATTTTTTTGTCAACGAATTTTCATTTTTGCTTTTATTACAAATTAAATTTTTCTATATAACAATCAAAATTGTTAAATACCACTTATATCTATCGGGTTTTAGTATTATAATTACTTTTACAATATAGAATGTAGCCAAACAAGGGAGGCACCGTATGGGACATATACATGAAGTGAGTGTTCGTGAAGCCACAGCGCAAGATCGTGAGGCTATCGCCGAATTGATGCTGGAGGCTTACAGCCAATATGCAGCTGTTCTACCGGAAGCAGCCTGGATAGCATATAGCAGCTCCATTAGGGAATCCGCCTACGGGGACCTGCCTGAAGCACGGATTATTGCCGAAATAGATGGGCAGATTGTAGGCAGTGTGCAGTTGTTTCTCTCCTCAGAGGCCGCTTACGGCAAGCCTGAGCTTGGCATCGAGTCACCCATTATCCGCTTGTTAGCGGTCGCTCCCAATGCTCGAGGACGGGGAATTGCTACCCTTCTCATTCAGGAATCGATACGGCGCAGCCTCGAACTTGGAGCAAGTACCCTGAATCTGCACACCTCCGATATGATGGCGACGGCGATTCAGCTGTATGAAAAGCTGGGCTTCCAGCGGGCCTATGAGACAGATATTGATAACGGGGATCATCTCGTTAAGGGCTTCCGCCTGGATTTGGATCAGCTGCAATTCCGGCAGAATGCCGTATCTTAAGGCGTACCTTCGGCCCTGGCAATCAAGGGTTGCCTTTCCTGCCAGAAAGTATTTTTCTGGACATCACTAACCACTGTGCATCATACACAAAAGAGTACTCCGCAGCCATCCAAGGCTTGTGGAATACTCTTTTTTTATTAGATAAAGATGAACAAAAGAAAGTAACGAAAAGCGAGGAGGAACGAAGGGGGAATTTTGGAACTGTAGGAGCGATAGCGACCGCCTGAAAGCTTTCCGCAGGAAAGCTAGCATCGTAAGCCTACGCTGTTCCCGGATTTCAACCGCGAACAGCGATACAATTGAAAGAAATCTGGGGACAACAGCGGCTGGAAGTCCAAACATTCCACCGTAGTGACGACCGAGCCTTACGTTCGGTTCTTAAGTTCGTCTTATATAGCGTTTGAATCGGAACGTATTTTCTGGCAAAATTGAATCTATGACATGCAATGCTACGTTAAGGAGCGTCTACATAATAGAAAAGGGGCTTTACCCATGGATTTTACAGCAATCGATTTTGAAACGGCCAATTCTAGCAGATCCAGTGCCTGCGCACTGGGACTTGTAGAGGTTCGCGGAGGCATCATCACCGCAGAGCACTCCTGGCTCATTGATCCGCAGCAGCGGTTCGATGGTTGGAACATCGCCATTCACGGCATTACCCCGTCTATGGTAGATGGACAGCCTACTTTTTCCGAGCTTTGGCCTACGCTGGAACCACTGCTGCAGGGACAGATTATTGTAGCCCACAACGCTTCTTTTGACATGAGCGTTCTGCGTTATTGCCTTGACGGTGCTTACCTCGATTACCCCGCATTTCAATATCTCTGTACCTATGTGCTGGGCAAAAAAATGCTGGGAGATCTGCCCTCCCATAAGTTGAACGTGATCTCTGAGCATTTTGGCATCCCGCTCAAGCACCATGACGCTCTTGATGATGCCCGCGCCGCAGCTTCGATCCTGCTAAAGCTGATGGAACAGGAAGAGCAGCATGACCCGTTGCTCCTGGCCGGCACGCAAGGGTATGCGAGCGGAACGATGTATCCCGGTGGATACACCCCCTTCTCGGCTCCCAAAAAGCCGAAGAAGAGTGTGCGCAAGAAAGACAGTGTTGGCAGATCGGCCTCTTCGCTGAACTCTTTTATATAACGCTCTTCTCTAATTTCATCTATCGTGTCAAAAAGAGAACCCCCGACGCATTCGCCGGGGGTTCTCTTTTATCAAATTTTCAGCCGGTAGACCGCTTTGTTCTCTAATCCCCGGATGAATGGTGTCCATTCCTCCGTCTCAGGCGTCGTATCCAGCGCGTCTTCTACCATTTGTAGTTTGGCATCCATCGCATCAATATGATGCAGGGCCACCGCCTCGGCCGTTTGCGGCTGAACAGGGCTTCCCCATTCACCCAGATTATGGTGCGACAAGACCAGATGCTGCAACGCCATCACCTTTTCCGATTCCAAATCAATGCCCGTGCGGATCGCCGCCTCTGTAATCCAGTTGGAAGCCATGGAGATATGTCCGATCAGCTTGCCCTGCACGCTATAATCCGATACGATCCCGAGCTGTGAGATCATCTCCTCCGGTTTGGCAATATCATGAAGAATGATACCCGCTTTAAGCAAATCCGGGTTCAGGAACGGACGCTGCTTGCAGAGAAAGTCACCAATCTCCAGCATACGAACCATATGATAGGCAAGTCCGGCGAAGTAGGCATGATGATGCGTTTTGGCCGCCGGATAATGCGTAAGTTTCTCTTCCACTTTGCCGACACAAAAAGATACAATGGCAGCGATCTCTGGATCGGCAATACTGTTCATCACATTCTTGATTGTATGAATCAGATCTACGGGCCGAATCGGGGCAGAGCGGATAAAATCCGTCAGCGCTATACCATCGGCTTCATTCACCAGTCGGATCTTCGTAATCTTAACCTGTAGCTTCTCGCGATACGTATGAGCAATCCCCCGAATCTTTACCAGCGACATCGGAAAAAAGGTTTCTTTGTCCGCCACGCTAACATCCCAATACTTCGCGGTCAGCTGTCCGCTGGAATCGCCTAGAACAATATCAAAATAATCCTTTGGAGGAGTACCGTTTGTTTGTTTGACTGCCAGTTCCCGCAAGATATAATAGCCGACAAATTCATCCTGTGGAGCCAGTTGTTTAATAAGTGTCATGTTGAAGCCTCCCATTAATAACAAGCCTGGGGCCTGCTGTATATATTACTCTTAGACACTCACCTCCTGAATCCCTTTAAAAGTATTATATTACCGTCTGCCTGCTAATTTGTCCAAAAGTTATAAGCACCACGAATGCAGCCAAATTCAGGGTTTCATTGGCTAGTATATCTAGAATAAATAAACCAAAAGGGGGCTGCCCCAGACCGCGTGACTGGCCTTGGACAACCCCATATAACAATTTATTACGCCTTATTTACCCGCAGCTTCAAGCGCTGATTTGATCGCTTCTACTGCCTTCGCGGATATTTCCTTTTCTGCGTCATTATTTCCGAACGCCGCCGCCCGGTATCCATACTTATGCAGACCCTGGGTTGAGCCGCCTTCAATCTCAGTCTTCACCGCTCTTTCGGCCTCGTTTAACTGAGCTTCGGTGCGGGTATTACCGTTTTTATCGAGATAATACACCATCATTTTTACAGGAACGCCATATTTCGTGGTCACCATCACATTAACGGTTTTATCGTTACTTACGCCAATAAAGATCCCATCGAAATAAGCAGCCTTTTCCTTCTCTACAATCTCCGCTTTACCGTAAGCTCTGTCCACCGCAGCCTTCAGTGCTACACTGCTGCTGGTAGCGCCTGAGATGGCATCCACCTCTTGCGCGCCTTCTCTAGTGCCTGCTGCCAGGAACTTTTCAGTCAATACCGGAATAGCTTTGACAACCTCAGGGTAAGCAGCTGCTCCTCTATCTACAAGGTTCATCGCTACACGATAAAGAGCGACATCTACGATTCTGCCATTGCGCAGTGTAACATCTGCTCTGTTGGAGCCTTTGTCATACGCGTTGCCGTATGCGGTGAACTTGCCATCTTTATACGCGCCTTGTTCTTTGGACGCATTGGCCAGTGCGTCGGTCAGTGCAGCTCTTGCTGCTGCTGATAACTCTTCCTGACCTGCAATGTCCGTAAGTTCAACGCCTTTAGCCACCAGATCCGCTGTCAGACGATCTACGATTGATTTCTGATCGGCAGTCAATTTATCGTCGGCAATCAGCTTTTTGTCTGCACTGAACAGACTCAACTTCACGCCAGTTACTTTATCTCCTGCAAGATCCACCAATAGAAGAACTTTGGACCTGTTATCTACACCTGCAAATTTTCCGTCAAAATATTTCTCTTCGCCCTTGTCTTTCTGGGCCTTCTCGAAGGCTCTTTCAATCGCCTGATTCCAGCCATGGCTGCTCTCAGTAGCTCCGGAGACTCCGTCAACCTTCTCATCATAATTAGCGATATAAGACCCGTTTGCCAGGAACTTTGCTGTCATTGGAGCGTTGGCTTTAACAACGTCAGCATAAGCGGTATTGCCTCTGTCAATCAGATTGGAACCCAGTCTGTATAGCTTCACATCGACCAGCTTGCCATTACGAATGATTACATCCGCTCTTTCTACACCAACGCTTCTTGCTGTGCCGTAAGAAGAATAGAAGCCGTCGATATAGGCAGAAGAATTATCAATCTTGGCATTTTGCTCCGCATCCCAGAAAGCATTGACCGCAGCCTTGAAATCACCTTCCAATCCGGCAACAGGTTTGGCGGCTGTTCCGCTACCCAGCAGGGCAGGCGTAATCGCTGCTACTGTAGCTGTCTGTTCCGGTGTAAAAGCTTTCTCTTCCACGATGTCACCAGCACTGTTCAGTGGATATACCTTCACTGCTGTCAGCTTGTTCTCATCATAGGTGGAGAATACAGCATATTTTCTTTCTGGATCAATCCCCATATGCTCACCGGAAAAATACACCGCATCGGCCGGCTTCACCTTCAATGCACGTTCAAAAGCTCTATCCACGGACAATTTCCAGCCATCGCTGGTCCGTGTTGCACCAGATACGGCATCCACATCAGCGGCTTGGTCTCTTGTTTTGCCAAGCAGTCTTTCATGCATCAGCTTATAGGCCTGCCATACGCCGCTGTAATTGTACCGGGCATCACGGTCAATCAAGCTCGGACTAGTTCTCATCAACTCGATATCGGTAATCTTGCCGTCCTTGATGGCAATTTTGACGCCTTCTGTACCTTTAGAGTAGGCGTTACCGTAAGCCACATAGATCCCGTCTTCATAAACGTTCTCTTGAACAGTCACAGGCTGCGGTGTTGCCACAGGCTTAGCTGTTGCAGCCGGAACAGGGGTAGCCACTGGTTTAGCCGTTGCAGCCGGAACAGGAGTAGCCACAGGCTTGGCGGTTGCCGCAGGTCCGGTTGTTGCTGCAGGCTTGGCCGGGGTTGTCACGACCGGTTTGGCAGATGCTGCAGGCTGGACTGTCGCTGCCGGCTTTACAGTAGGCTGCGGTGTTGCTACTGGCTTCTCTGTTGGTTTCGGTGTTGGTTTAACCGTTGGTTTTGGCGTTGGCTTAGCGGTTGGTTTCGCCGCAGGCTCCGCTTTAGGAGTTGCCGCAGGCTTGGCAGGTGCTGCTGGTGCTTCCTCCGAAGCAGCAGACACTGCGTCCACTTTGAGGTTCAGAGCGGGAATGTTAAGCGTGTAAGCGAATGGCGACAGCAGTAGTGCTGCGCTGACAGTCAATGATATTAACTTTTGTTTTTTCAATCTGTATTCTCCTTTACCAAGTCCCCAGTAGTATGTAGCTCTTTATTAAATAAATCTGATCATAGCGCTTTCATCCCTTTCTTATGAAGAACTTCGCGCCTCCTCCATAAGAGCCCATCCCCCCTCTCCGGTACCTGAATTAAATCGTCCGCCGTCCATTAGAAAATGTCTATTAGTACAAAGGTGAATTAATTCACATAATTAGTTAAAAGCCTCTCAGCGGCAATTTCTGGCTTGATGTTATCAGACTCCTCTCCTTGTTCTCTGTAAATAAAATCACAACCCCTATAATAAACATCACTATTTTCTAGTTATTTACTATTCATTGTTATTCCTCTCTCATATCTTACATTTTTTGCTTGCTGTAAAATTGCAATGATTACACTAATTGTGCAACTCGTGTTAGGTATGCTATTTTAACAGGATGCCAAGACGAAGGGAGTTGATCGACCCTGTGAACAAGCAACCACCTATCGGGGTCATTCTTGCTCAAATTGGAACACCGTCACAGCCTAGTGCCAAAGCAGTGCGCCCTTATCTGAGACGCTTTCTGTCCGACCGCCGGATTATCGACTATTCACCATTGCTATGGCAGCCCTTACTGCGCGGGATCATTCTGCGTACCCGGCCCCGCCGCTCAGCAGAGCTGTACCGGCAGATTTGGGGAGTGGACGGCTCGCCGCTGCTCACCCATTCCTTAGCGCAGCAGGCTAGGCTGCAACAGCTGCTGGGCAATCGCTATCAGGTCGAGCTGGGTCTCGCCTACAGTGAGCCGGGTATGGAACAGGCTGTACTCAAACTTGAAAAATCAGGGATAACACGGATCATTATCGTTCCGCTATTCCCGCAGTATTCTTCAACGACAACCGCCTCTATGTATGATGCAGCCGCCTTTGCGGCACTTGGGCGACGCAGCGCACGTGGTCCGGCATCCAAGCGATTTGTACCAGCCCTCCGCTTCATGGAGGCTTATTATGATGCACCCGGCTACATCACGGCCATGAAAAATCATCTCCACCGCCTATTGGAAGAGATGGAGGACAAGCCTGATTATTACGTTCTAACCTTTCACGGCATTCCGAAGCGGTATGCCGGCACCGGCGATCCATATCCGGAGCAATGCAAAGAGACAGCCAGGCTGCTGGCTGAAGCCATGGGCTGGGAACCAGGAGAATGGCAGCTTGCTTTTCAATCCCGGTTCGGACGGGAAGAATGGGTTGGACCAGCAACAGCAGCTGTACTTGGCGAATTGGCAGGACGGGGAATACGCAGACCGGCGATTTTCTCACCAGGTCTCGTAACGGATTGTTTGGAAACCCTGCATGAGCTTGCTATAGAAGGGCGAGAGTTATTCGTAGCAGGCGGCGGACAAGAGGAGAATTTCACTGCTTTTCCTTGCCTAAACAGCGAGGAGGATTGGCTGTCCTTTCTGGCCCATCAGGTGGAGCAGAATGCACTGGGCTGGATAACGCACACAAGCCGCCCTTCCGCAGATCATCTCTGATCCGAAAAAGGGCGGCTTGTACTACCGGTAACGGCTCTATGGACTGAACGTCATACTTATACGCCCAGTTGCTTATATTTGTCAGTCAATTCATCAAACCACTGCTTATCCTGCATGGACAACGCGACATCAATCAACTCGGCAATTTCACTCCGTGTAAGCTCAGGTGAATCATTGAAACAGATCTCTGCGGAGGCTTCGGCCTCCCCTTCCACTCCTTCGGCGAAATCGTAGGAAAAGTTCAACTTGATCTCACTTTCCAGGAATTCATTCCGGAGAAAATATAGCACTTCGCACATCAGAACAGGTCTGACCTGGTCCTCGAAGACACATTCCATCACCTTCGCCCAATATTGCTTGTTGCTGAGGTGCAGCTTGTCATTGGTCAGGAGATACTTCTCCCCTTGAAAATCATTGACAAATCTCAGCTCGAGCGGCTCCATTTTGAAAATACCGGCAATTTGCTTCATGGCAATATCCACAATGTCCTGCGTTCCTAATCTGATCATCTCTGATGCACCCCTTCTCTTGAATAACCGCCATTAATTTTATTACTTTGAAATAAACCGACACATTAACAGTAGCTAATATAAGAAGAACTTCCTCCACTACTATATAGGGCGCTTAAAAGTAATACACAAAGCGAAGAAAAAAGAACTTATAATAAGAGTCTCTAAGTGTAATTAAGTGCATTTTTGTACCTTAAATCCTCTGTAATTAAGGGTTAGTGGAGATTAAGTGCAGAATTGCACCTTAAATCTTCCATAATGCCCGTCTAACGTGCTTTTTTTGAAAAATAAGATACAATAACGCCCTTATTTCCCCTATTCACTAATATTAAAGAAAAATAAAGTACAAAAATGCTCTTAGTTGGAGTATCTGACCCTCTTTTTCACTGTTAATACAGCTGGTGAAGGGAATATACTGCTTCTAGCCGTTGAAATCTGGCGATAGCCCATGCTTCCGAGTGCTAGCTTTCCTATGAAAAGCTTTCAGGGCGAGTGCTTCGTGCCTACAATTCCAAACTTTCCCTTTCGTTCCTTCTCGCTTTGGTTATTTTCTTTTGTTCATCTTATATAGTTAATGATTTTATACTATTTTTACAAAGAAAATGATTCAATTTTGTTATATTTGTTTAATATATATCCTTTTCATGATCAAGCACAGCCTAACTTATTAGTAAAAATAGAAAGAGCTGCCACAGTAGGGCAAAACACCCTTCATGGCAGCTCTTTTCCCGTTATATCCGGGTCATGGCTCTATTAAAGTAGCACTGTTTCTATTTAATCTTGGACAAACAGCGGCACCAGTTGTATCCCGTCTTCCGGGGAAATCCGCACCAGGCCCTTATCGGAAATGCGAAGGGTCGGAATCACCGCAAGCGCAAGCAGCGACAAGGTCATAAAGGCATAATTCAACGTACAGCCCGCATTGTAAAGTGCGGTGCTGATGGCCGCTGACTGGGCAGCTGCGATCTCGAACGGCTCGGCGGACATCAGTCCGGCGATGGCCAGCGGGAATAAGGTTTCTCCAGACGCTGTGATTACCGCTACGCCACCTTGTGCATCAGCGACTGCATTTGCGGCACGGGCCATAAGCTCGTCATCATTCCCGATAACCAGCACATTGTGGCTATCATGGGCCACAGTCATGGCGATGGCCGCCGGTTCATGGAAGCCGATTCCTTCCACAACTCCGACCGACTTGTTGCCTGTCCCCTTGTGGCGCTCCAGCACAGCAATTTTACACAGTCCGTCACCTTGATCCACTTGCAGCTTGCCATCCTCGACAGGAAGGGTAAGGATGCGTTCGATGGTCTCTACATGGTTCTCCCGAACCTTGATGACCCGAGTGGACAACGTTCCCGAAGTTATTGGAGCTGTGATCACAAAATCCTCAGCGCTCGGACGCTGCGCCAAGTGGACCGAAGCCCTTACATCCGCCGGATAGGTGAAAGCTGGCAGCTGCGCTGTCATTGCGCCATTCTCGGCCACTACGACGCCCGCGGCGATGGTTAGCACAACATTAACATCTGCCAGATTACCATCAAGCAGGATAATATCGGCATAGGAACCCGGCGTAATGGAGCCGATATCCCGGGCTACGCCAAAGCGCTCCGCCGTGTTGATCGTCGCCATCTGGAACGCGGTCACCGGCTTCACGCCCTGAGCAATGGCATGACGCACCACAAAATCCATATGCCCCTCATCGCGCAGGGATTCAGAGCTACGGTCATCGGTCACGAGCATGATTCGGCGCGGATCAATCCCATGCTCCGTATGAGCTGTGATCGTCTTCGCCACATCATGCCAGGCGGAGCCACGGCGCAGCTTGGCATACATGCCGAGCCGAACGCGTTCAATAACATCTTCTGCCGTCACGCACTCATGGTCGCCCGTGACACCCGCTGCCGCGTAGACTGGAAGTCTCCAGTCGCTGGAAGGCCAAGTAAAGTGCCCGTCCACCTGCCGACCAGCCCGCAGCGTAGCCTGGATTTCACCCAGCATCTTCTCGTCTCCATAGACAACGCCCGGGAAGTTCATTACCTCACCTAGCGCGATCACATCCTCGCCCCAGGTAAAAGCTTCTGCTACTTCCTCCGGGCCAATAGCCGCACCGGTGGTCTCAAACTCCGGTCCCGCCGCTGGCACGCAGGATGCTACCTGCATATATCCCGCCAGCGGCGTCCCGCGCAGCTCATCCAGCATCAGCTTGATGCCTTTTAACCCGAAAACGTTGGCAATCTCGTGTGCATCGAAGAACCCTCCGGTCGTGCCGAGCGGCAGCACCGCGCGAGCAAACTCCGTCGCAGTTAACTGGGTGCTCTCAATATGGCAGTGACCATCGAGCAGGCCAGGAGCAATATATTTTCCAGCCGCATCAATGATCTGTGTGTCCTCACCAATCAAATGGGAGACATCCTTGCCCACATAAGCGATGCGTCCTCCCTGTATCCCAACAGACATTCCATCCAAAATCTCGCCGGAGATCACATTCACTAGCTTGCCGCCGGTAATTACCAGCGTAGCCGGCCGGTCGCCACGTGCTGTAGCCACAAGCTCCGGTACACAATCTGCCAAAGGTTTTCTCTCAAAAGTCATCGTGATCTCCCCCTCTTTTATTTATCAGCGTACCCATAACTGATCTGCCCGTATTCTAAGAAAAACGGCTACCTCATCCCGGAAGAGACAAGAGCCGTTTTGCCGCAAGTGCAGACGTTTTTGAAATTGTATATCGCCGATGGTTCCCTGCTCCAGTAGCAGGTTCGTTCCAACGATTATCTTACGTTCCCAGCAGTACGTCAAGCACTGTATAAGGGGGTGCCGCCAGCAGGAATAACGTAACCGCTACCACCTCGTAATCCATCATAAAACTACTTCAAAATATATTGCGACAGGACCGACTGCACCTCATAAATATTTACGTTTTTGTTGAACGTCTTCTTAATAGGAACTGCGCTGCTGGAAATGTATAGACACAGCTCGGCATCGAGATCCAAATGTCCCGCCGTCTCCACCGAGTAATGGGAGATGCTTTTGTAAGGGATGGAATGATACTCCGTTTTCTTCCCCGTCATCCCTTGCTTATCGACCAGAATGAGCCGTTTATCTGTAAAAATAAACATATCCCGGACCAGCTTGTAGGCTCGCTCAATCTTTTCATCAAGGATCAGAATCTGACCGTATTCCTTGCGCACTGCAGCCAGATCCACCTGTGAAGCATTGCCCAATATTCCGTCAAAAAGCGCCATTGGCCCTTCCCCATTTCTGTCCTGTAATTTGACGACCGCCTTCCGTCATATACTCATATTATTAGAAATTTCGGCAATCATTCGAGGTAATGACCAGGAATTCGCAATTTTTGGCTTGCTTATTTCAGACGAATTGATTAGTATTAATGTAAATTTGCAAGCAGAAACGGCTTTGCCGTCCTCTCAAGGGACGGTATCCGTTTCAGCGAGAAATAAAAGGACAATGTATAGCGTAAAACATATAATTCCTTATATTGCAAAAAAGGGGGTGTGGTAGGATGGATCGCAATTGGACCAACAGTGTTATTAGCCGGCTGCCTTTGGCAATGGCTGGCATCGTTAATGAAAATGCCAACAACGGGAGAAGTCTGTCCATTTTCAGGAACTCAATAACACTACACAATTGCGAGATGCCCTTCCTGCCATCACCCGAGCGGATATAATTATCGGAGATGACAAGACCGTGGGGATATTTCCCTGCGGTCTTTTTGTATTAGTGTAACGGCGGATGAAGGGTGTTCTAAAAGGAGAATACCTATGATTATTCAATGTCAAAATGTCCAAAAATACCACGGCGCCGAGCTCGTGCTGAATAGCATTACCTTTGAAATCCGCCAAGGCGAGAAAATCGGCCTGATCGGCCGTAATGGCTGTGGCAAAACCACTCTCTTCCACCTGCTCAGCGGCGCTGAACGCCCGGATCAAGGACAAATCTCGATCCGCAAAGGCAGTGTTGTCGGGATGCTGGCGCAGATTCAAGATTTTCAGGAAAATGACACGGTGTATGACATTCTGCAGCGCAGCTTTGCTGAGACGTTGCAATGGCAGCATCGCTTGCGGGAATTAGAGCAGGAGATGTCCCTACTGAACGCTGAAACCGATGAAGCACACTGGAATCGGCTGCTTCGGGAATACGGTAGCCTTCAGGAAAAGTTCGAGAATGCTGGCGGTTATGAGATCGAAGCCAACATCCAGCGGGTGTCCGCAGGGCTAGGCATTCAACAAGAGCAGTATGACCGCCTCTTCACCTCCCTCTCTGGCGGGGAGAAAACCAAGGTCGGCCTGGCTGAGTTGCTGCTGCGCCGTCCCGATGTACTGCTGCTCGATGAGCCGACTAACCATTTGGACATGGCGGCCATCGAATGGCTGGAGCAGTTCCTGCAGGACTATGATGGCACCATCCTCGCGATTTCCCATGACCGCTACTTCCTGGACGCGCTGGTGAAGAAGGTGATAGAGATTGAAGATGGTGAGGCCATCACCTATCACACGAATTACAGCGGATATCAGAAGGAAAAAGAGACGCGCTTGCTCCAGCAGTTTGCGGATTACCAAGAACAGCAGAAGAAAATCAAACAAATGCAGGAAAGCATCAAACGACTGATTGAATGGGGCAACCGCTCTAATCCACCGAACCCTAGCTTCCACCGCCGGGCTGCCTCCATGCAAAAGGCTCTGGATCGAATGGTTAAGGTGAAACGCCCGATTCTGGAGCGAAAATCGATGGATTTGCAATTGGAGCAGAATGACCGCTCCGGGAATCAGGCGCTAATCTTGGACCGGGTTGCCAAGTCTTACGGTGAACGCCTACTGTTCAAGGATGCCAGTGAAGTTCTGCGATACGGTGAAACAACAGCCCTGATCGGCGGCAACGGCGCAGGGAAAAGTACGCTGCTGCGAATGGTGCTCGGCGAGGAAACTCCGGACAGCGGCAGCTGTACGTTGGGTTCCCGGGCCGCTGTCGGGTATCTCGCTCAGGAGGCCGTTCCCGGGGACGGCGGGCAATCTGTCCTCCGGTATTTCCGGGAAGAAGCGGGACTTGAGGAAGGCGAAGCCCGCGGGCAGCTGGCCCGCTTCCTCTTCTTCGGAAGCGATGTGTTCAAAGACATAGCGAACCTGTCCGGCGGCGAATGGACCCGGCTGCGGTTCGCAGTGCTAATGCACCGTCGTCCGAATCTGCTGATTCTCGATGAGCCGACCAACCATCTCGATATCGATTCCCGCGAAGCGCTGGAAGAAGCACTTGAGGAATTCCCGGGTACCGTATTGGCCGTCTCCCATGACCGATATTTCATCAACCGCTGCTTCGGCAAGTTGTGGTGTATTGAAAACGGCCGATTCCATGCCTTCCAGGGGAACTATGAATACTATAAAGAAAAGCAGGCTGAATTAGCGGCCTCTGCCGGTGTGTCACAGCAAGACGCTACGGCAACAGGAAAGAATGCTGCTGGCTCGTCACAGCGAAATGGTACTGGAGCAGCATCCACGGATACTACCCGTTCCTCATCCAATAATGTCACTGGAGCAACGGATAAGAATGCCAGTACTTCCGGCAAACACGCTGGCTCCCGCCTGGCTCCATCACAAACAGGTGGTGCCAGAGCTAAAGGTTCCGGGAAGAAGAAATTCGGAGGCTGGGGCTCTTCTCTCCCTACCCGTTCTCAAGCTGTCTGGGAACAGGACATCGCTGCTGCGGAACAGGTGCTCGGAGACATCGATGCCCGGATGATGGACCCGCTAATCGGCAACGATGCAGCTGTGCTAACAGAGCTTCAGCAAGAGAGGGATGCTGCGCAGGAGAAGCTGGATGAGCTCTACTCCGCCTGGATGGAAGCCGCAGAAGGTGCTGTAGAGTAACACAGCAGCTGGCTGCATCTGGCACGCGCCGGGGAGCACACGTGTATTTAATGTGAGAAAGAGACGCTGAACCCAAGCGTTGAAGCAGAGCGTTATTGGATGCGATTTACGATAGATACGATATACGATATACGATAGATGCGATACGATACGATAAAATGCGATTTACGATAGATACGATAAGATGCGATAAAAAGACGGCTGTGAGAAAGCCGTCTTCCCCCCATCTTTTGGCCCGCGGGAAGACCCTATATAACAACTGGAGTGAATACTATGAATAACACTGAACAAATCGAGCAATTTTGGCAAGAATACCTCCGCGTACATCCCGAAGCTGGGGAGCACTATGTGGCCTGGGCCTTTGGTGATAGCCCGGAGATGGCTGACGAGCTCCTGGACCTCGTGCTGCGGGGAATCAAGACAGGAACATCCTCTAACTATGCAATGTATGAGCTGGAAGGGGGAACGCCGCCTCACGTCGGCGACCACGCCATTCTCCTGAACGGGCTGGGCCAGCCGAAAGCGGTGATTCTAACCACGAAGGTGGACATTCTACCCTTTAACGAGGTTGGTGAGGAATTTGCCTTTACGGAAGGTGAAGGCGACAGAACACTGGACTATTGGCGTGCTGTCCATGAGGATTTCTTCTCTCGGGAGGCAGATTTCTGGAATGTAGCTTTTGACACCGGGATAATGGTCCTGTGTGAGAACTTTAAAGTTGTCTATTCGCCATCCCCCACCCTCTAAAAACACCAAAAAGGCTGCCTCTTCAAATCGAAGAGTGCAGCCTTTGTTATATGCGGCTAAAGTTATAGAATAAATGTGTACTTTGTGCTGGTTCTAACGCCAAATGCCCATAATCCAGCCAAAGACCGAAATCCATAGCGGGATGCTGATCAGAAGGCCCCACAACAGCCCGGTAGCGATATTGCCTTCCGCAGGACGTTTCACACCCTCCTGTTGCAACGGAAGTCTCAGTTCTTCTTGTTCCATGCGATCCCCTCCTAAAATATCTATCGTCACAGCAGAGGAAAAAATGTAGACCGCCTGGCCCAAAAAGTAAAAATTTTAATCTTTTTTTAGATATAAAGGCTCAGCGGGCTTTAAAATTGTAAGTGCTTACATAATGGATATTAACCACTTTTTCCGGCATTCGAAACGCCTGCACACCGGGAATTCATACATTATATGCATGACCCCTAGTCCAAAATGACTGCCTTGTCGGGATTTTGCAAGTATTCAAACATAGTCTGCAGTTGAGTCTTCGTATTCCGTTCTTCCGAAAGCTCTGGCAACTCGTCTACCCCGAAGAAAGCGACCCCACTGGTCTCCACTCCTACGGCAGCCTCACCGCCGGTAATTCGGCAGAGGATGAACAACTTGTAGATATGGTAAGGTTCCGGAGGATGCTGATGAAACTTTTTATCCAGTACGGCGAGTAAGCGGACTGCCTCGGTCTGAAAGCCCGCTTCTTCAGCAATTTCCTTAACGACCACCTCACTCGGGGATAGACCAATATCCGCCCAGCCGCCGGGAAGCGCCCATTTGCCATCCAGCTTCTCACGGACGAGCAGAATCTTGTCTTCACGGAACACTACACCCCGGATATCCACTTTGGGCGTACAATACCCTTCCTCTCCTGCGAAAGACAGCCTGATTTTCTCTTTGCTCTCATAAGAATAGTTGGCCAGAATATCCACACTTAGCTCACGAAGCGCCTGATAACGCTCTACATCATACACATCTTTGGCATAAGCAAGACCCGTCTGTGCAATCGCCTGAATTTCTTTAGCCCAGGATAACCATTTCTGTTCCATGAATAATCCCTCTTCTCCTTAGATTCCCCCGCAAGGTACAGTCTATTGGCAGAGCATGATGTGACGGGAAAAGCCCGCCTTTTTGGCAATACAACGATCCTTGATCGTAAATCCGGCATCCGTAATCATTTCATCCATAGCCTCAATCGCCACAATCACAGCACGGTCGGCAATTCGCCGGGTATTGGTCAGAATGGAGAATTGTTCTTCGGGTGTAATGCTGGAATACAGGTTATAAGGCATGTCTACGAATGCAAAGTCATAGTGTTCCTGAATATCGGCGATATCCCCCAAGGTAACATCACTGCTGTATCCAAAATGGGCGATGTTCGTTCTAGCTCCAGTGGCAATCATAGGATTGATATCCCGGCCCACAATATCGATACCCATAGATAGGGCCTCTACCATCACTGTACCTATTCCGCAGCAAGGGTCAATCGCCTTAATGCCCTGCGGATCTGGAATACCCATGTTAATGGCTGCCCGGGCCACACGTGTGCTGAGCGCAATGGAGTAACTGCGAGGTTTTTTCATATGACGGAACCAATCCGCGTTATTCTTATGGTAAGGCCCGAAGTACCAGCGCCCGCCCAAGGTCACAATGCCATATACCAACTGCGGAGAGTTCACATCCGCTTCGCCTTCAATGCGTAGGCCAATTTCCCGCTCAATTCCTCTGCGCGCATCATATTCGATTTTATTCTCAGCCGTCAGATCGTTGGTCTTGACGAAAATAACTTTAAACGTCTTCTCCCCAACCTGCACCTGTTCAGTTTGTTCATAGATCTCGGGCAGACTATCACCCGCATACATCACATCAATCCGTTCCTTAACAAAAGGACTGCGGCTGACGTCTACTTCAATATCGCTTGCAAAAATTGATGGGCCCACGTTCTGCCCAAACAAGCAGCGCAGCTCCATCTCACATAGGGATTCTTCGTCCACCGAGCTAGCGTAAGTATAGATAAATGCAGGTGTTTTAACCTCTTTATGCAAAATCGTCCCATCCTCTGTTCATATAATCGTTCCGGTTACCTCCATACAGCTTGCAGTTTGCAGCTTGTACAGCACTTCGCCTATTAGGTTTACCCAGTCTATCATGGTTACTGCTTAGTAATCAACAATCGGGAGAGAAGCGGCAAGCGGCGCTACATCAAGGAAAACGGGAGGGACTGGCTCCATTTTGCAATCCTTTTTGCTCACTTTGGCGTTCTCCAGTATAATGTTTCCTGTAGCACGCATTCTAAGAACGGTAGTAAAGACTAGACTCTCGGTTCAATGACCCTCTGGCTAGACCTTAAGCCCGTCGTGCGGGCATACATTTTAAGGAGGTACATATCACTATGTCGTACGAATCTTATTTTCAAACTCACCGGGACGCTCATCTCGACGAGTTAAAACAGTGGCTTACCATTCCAAGCATCTCTGCCTTGTCTGCGCACAAGGATGATGTTCTGGCGGCGGCACACTGGCTGCTGGATACATTGAAACGGGCCGGGCTGGAGAACATCGAGCTGCATCCCACTGCCGGACATCCTGTCATATATGCCGATTACCTTCATGCGCCGGGCAAGCCGACCATCCTGGTCTATGGCCATTATGATGTACAGCCGGTAGATCCGCTGAATCTGTGGACGACCCCACCTTTTGAACCGGAAATCCGGGATGGCAAGCTGTTTGCCCGCGGGGCAACAGACGATAAAGGTCAAGTCTTCCTGCACATCAAAGCGATTGAGGCCATCCTGAAGGAAGAAGGCACCCTCCCGGTTAACATCAAGCTCTGCATCGAGGGCGAAGAAGAGATCGGCAGTGCACATCTGCCGCCATTCCTCGAAGCTAACAAAGAGAAGCTCGCAGCAGATGCTGTGCTTGTCTCCGATACCTCACTGCTGGAGCGCGGTCGCCCGGCCATCTGCACAGGACTGCGCGGTCTCTGCTCGCTGGAAGTCACTGTAACGACTGCTCTGACCGATCTGCACTCCGGCTCGTACGGTGGTGGCGTTCCGAACGCTCTGCATGCCCTCGTATCGCTGCTGACTAGCCTGCATGACGATAAGGGCCGTGTCGCGGTGGAAGGCTTCTACGAAGGCGTTCCGGAATTGTCCCCGCTACTGCGCGAAGAGTTCGCCAAGCAGGGCGTAGACGAGAACAAAATCAGAGAAGGACTTGGACTGGATTCGCTATATGGCGAAGAAGGATACAGCTTCGTAGAGCGGATTGGCGCTCGGCCTACGCTTGAACTGAACGGCGTGTACGGCGGTTTCCAAGGCGAAGGCAGCAAGACGGTTATCCCTAAAGAAGCACATGCCAAAATCACCTGCCGTCTCGTAGGTGACCAAGATCCACAGCATGCCCTCGATGTCATCGAGGCTCACCTAAAAGCCAATATTCAAACTGGCGCGAAGGTACATGTGAAGCAAATGGAGAAGGCACGCGCCTTCAACAGTGATCCGTCACATCCAATCCTGCAAACCGCAGCCGATGCCTATGGCAAAGTGTACGGAACCCGTGCGCTGTTCACCAAAGACGGTGGCTCCATTCCAATCATGGAGAGCTTCGCTCGGGTGTTGGAAGCACCAGTGGTTCTGATGGGCTTTGGTCTCGACGACGAGAATCTGCATGCACCGGATGAGCATTTTAACCTGGAGAACTTCGATAAAGGTCTGCTGACCATTGTTGAGTTTTTGAAAACAGTATAAGACAATTACGTTAAAGCCCGACCTCCCATTTAAGGAGGCCGGGCTTTTTTGCGATAACCTGATAATTAATGAACCTATGTAATAGCGCTAGGAGCTCATCTTCTCAGTAAACCCAATGACGGATAAGCTTTTGGACCATAAAGGCATATGGATTCACAGCGACTTTAGATATGGTAATGAAGAACGGGACAGGATCACTTATTCCAATATCAATTCCACTACTATGCGAAATTTCTGGCTGCTCAAGTCCATATTGCTCTGTCAGTCTATCTCGGGTTTTACTATCAATTACGTTATTAGTCTGGGCATCAATATAACCAGGTTGACCGAGGACCAGCACTAGAGTAAGTAAGGCCATAAGCAGGGTTAAATATTTATTTTTCATCGTATAGCTCCTAAATTCATTCCTTTAGTTGGCAGGGTGTGATTGTGATGCATTCAAGAATTCTATTTTAGCGTTTCTGGGACAATATGTAAATAGCGATATCCTCTACTTCCCTGTCCAATCCATTCAGAGCATGCAAACATATAACTTACTAAATGGATAGAATCTGATTAGAACAGGGTGATTACATGAAACTAAAAGAGGTTAAAAAAAGCTATGATTTAATCGTCAGCTTAGGGATGTCCTGTGCACCTGCTATAAATCTCAGAAGAAACAATCTAAGGAAGTTCGCCATGCCTCTCGACTGGATGATCTCGTTTTCGTTGAGTGATGTGAACAGACTTTATAGAAACAAGTTTCAGAGCTTTATGGAGTTCGAAAATTTGCACATGCTAGAGGATACCCATTTTCTGCTGGATGATGGAGCACCTATTTATCCTGGGGGAAATGAGAACACTCCGGTAAAATCCTATTTTATCAAAGACACACAGTACAATATTATCTCCGTCCATGATTTTCCGATCATTGAGGGTACGGATTGGACTGCCTCCTATCCATCGTATAAAGCCAAACTCAATTTTCGTATCTCACGATTCTGGGACCGCTTAACGAGAAGCCAGAGCACGTTATTCGTCAGATGGGCCAGTCATTATGAACAGGCGGTAGAGCTTCGCGAGGTATTGTCTCAGTATTTGCAAAAAAACAGCTTCACCGTACTAATTCTGAATCCTGTACCCGACCTCCAGTCTGTTAGAGAGATCAATTGGAATATTGACAACATCTGTGTCTTGGAAGTCCCTGAGGACATGAATGATTATGATAGCTGGGATTATATCCTGAAGGACATCCAATTGAATGAGGATTAATCTTGGCAGGATCTGCTGAATTTACAACGGTTGGCTTGCCAACTTCTCATGTTCTGGTTCAATGTGAATCATCACCTGGGCACGTACAAATGTTGCTTTAATGGTTTGTTCAATTTCATCGCATAGCTGATGCGCAGTATTAACATCCATCATGGATGGGATCACCAGATGAAAATCCACATACTCTTCCGGACCCGACCTGCGGGTGCGAAAATCATGAAACTCAATATATCTCCCTTTGAAGGATTCAATGAGAAGTATGATTTCTTTCTCCTCTTCCTCTGCTAATCGCGCGTCTATCAAAGGAGGAAATGATTCCTTAAGCAGCTTGAAGGCTTCTCTCATGATATAAATGGCCAAAACAATCCCGATCACTGGGTCCAGTACCGTCCATCCCGTGAGGGTAACCAATAATAAACTGAATGCAACCCCCAAAGATGTGAAGACATCAGTAAGCAGATGCAGTGCATTTGATTTCATCGCAACAGAATGAAGTTCTTCAGCCTTCTTTTTAACTTTCAGAGAAACCACAAAATTGACACCGCCCCCGATAACCATAACAAGGATGCCCAGGAAGGGGAATTCGATTTCCGTCGGATTCATTATTTTATGAACACACTCATAAATAATCCAGATCCCAGCTACAAAAATAAGTAATGTTTCCACTGTGCCTGAAATGTTCTCTACTTTGCCATGGCCATAAGGGTGACCTTTATCCGCAGAACGCCCTGATATTCGCACCGAGATGAACGCAATCAACGAAGCAACTAAATCCAGCGCAGAGTGGATCGCTTCCGAGATAATGGCTACCGAACCTGTAACTATTCCGATGACAAGTTTTAAAGAAACGATAAAGGTATTGCTAAGCACAGATAGGAAAGCAGTCTTCGAGCCATTCAAGAGCTTCACAACCTTTTTTCCAGGATTAAGTAAAACTTAACAGACAAATAGCGAGTGGGTCTAGAGAAACCTTGTTGTAAAGCCACAATGAAGTATGCCCTATTTTAAAGTTTTTCCAATGGGAAAGAAAATAAGTACTAAAATAAGTACGACAACCCTTAAAATTAAGGACATATCAGACGACAGTTATGCCACAGAAAAATGACATTAGATAGCTCTAACTTTAAATATATGTACACAAAAAGAGCTTGCCCTCTAGCTACAAGCCCTTTTTCTTATTTTGTATTTAATAAGTGCTTACATCGATCGGTGCTATTACTTTCATAAGTGATGAAGATCCCTCAAATGTTAATACAGGACTCAACCTTAGACTGGGCTAAGCTAGCTGTCATAAAGTCATTATCATAGCGAGGGAATTGTAATTTCGGGTATAAAAAACTCATTCTAGACTATACTATTTTGTGGATAATTATTGGATAAGTTGCTAATAAATTTGCTTAATCCCAATAAAATTCATCAGCCAGTATTGCAATAAGGCTTTTTTGGGTATATATTTAATGTATCAGAAGCCCTGTCTTCTCCGAACGCTTAAGTTCCACTTAGGCCAATTATGTAGGAGAGATGGGGTTTATTTTTTTATATACTTAGGAGCAATTCTGTGTTCATTAGGGATGAAAAGCCAATGTCTGTATGGATGGTTCCACCTGTCCTCAATGTTCTTATATCCAGTTGAAACCCCGATGTTAAAATTCGGATATATTCCTCGTATTCTGTTGTTTATATGTTTGTAAACCATCTCTTTTGCAACGGTTCTCTTTCCCCTTCTTTTTTCTCCTTCTGGTATAATCTTATGAAAATCGTGAAGTCTAAAATACATTGACCCAAGAACCACATCCATATATTGCATTAATACATGGTTATGTGACTTGACTTCTGTGATATCCTCTTTTCTGATTCTAATTTTTGCTTCTGTAAATTCCCTGGTCAATTGGATTCTTTCAATGTGGTCCTTAAATTCAGAGGCATCTTTCGGGGAAACAGGTAATTCATCAAAATAAATACGCAATGATAAATCTTCTAAAGAAGTTGGATTGGAGTACTTTAAGCCAAATGCGTGTTTGAAAAATTGATAATATAGCATTTGGTATTCTTTGGTTCTCTGCTCAGTTGAAAGGTTTATCGCCTCAAAGTAATTCTGTGTAAACATTATTCTAATCTTAACAGAATCTTCTTGTATAAGATCAAATAAAGTATCCATCAAAGCAATGTACTTTTCAACATATTGCAGTGTGACCTTTTGCCACTTAATTTCACCATTTAAACCTAACTCACGTTTTTTATTTTCTAAGATTTCAGTCACCCATTGGTTATCATGAGATCGAACTAGGGCCCCACCATAAAAGTTCCCAAATCTAGGTCCTTCATCATTTGATTCATCCATATAGATAATATACTGCACCTTAGATTCCCCCTAAACTCCATCCTTATACTCCTCATTATACTATATTTTGGAATGTACATTATCAATAAAAAAGCTCCCCGGTTGAAACCAGAGAGCGGATTAGTATCTGATAAAAGCATTGAAGACCACAATTCACAATGTTCTAACTTAGCCCCATTTTCTGCCCCATTGGAATAAAATATATAGTAAATGTCGCCTTATACGCAACAAAAAAACCCTTGCAGTGCAAGGGTTTGGGTTATTTAAATGTTGGAGCGGGTGATGGGAATCGAACCCACGCTATCAGCTTGGAAGGCTGAAGTTCTACCATTGAACTACACCCGCAATGAAATTGAATACAAGAGATATCTTATCATTCTTCAGCTCGAAATGCAATACTTGGATTTGCCTAAGTTGAAATTCCTGGAATCAATGCGGCAAACCCAGCATAGGAGACTGGAGAAAAGAGACCTCGAACTCCGCGGCCCGGATCGGCTTGCTGAACAGAAAGCCCTGCCCCTCATGGCAACGCTGCTGGCGCAGGAATTGTAGCTGTTCCTCATTCTCGACGCCTTCGGCGGTGACTTTGAGCTTCAGGTGGTGGGCCATGGACGTAATGGTTGAGACGATCGCCGCATTGTTGCTGTCCTCCATCACTTCAGCCACGAAGGAGCGGTCGATCTTGAGCCGGTCAATCGGCATATTCTTGAGGTAATGCAAAGAGCTATAGCCTGTGCCGAAATCATCTATGCTGATGAACACACCAAGCTCCTTGAGCCGTTTCAACTGTTCAAATGCTGTCTCCTTATCCAAGGTCATACTCTCCGTGATCTCAAGATCAACATAACTTGGGTCCAGCCCAATGTCTGATAAAATGCCGCCGATCTTGCCAGCTAGGTTAGGCTGCAGGAACTGGCGCATCGACAAGTTAACGGATACGCAGATGGGCCGGTAGCCGGCCTCCTGCCATTTTTTATTTTGCAGACAGGCAGTCCGCAGCACCCATTCCCCTATAGGCACGATGAGCCCACTCTCTTCAGCAATCGGGATGAAGTCGGCCGGGGAGACCAGCCCGCGCTTGGGGTGATTCCAGCGCAGCAGCGCCTCCATCCCCACAATTTCTTCCGTTTCTAGCTGTACCTGTGGTTGATAGACCAGATAGAACTCGTCCCGCTCCAGCGCTCTCCGCAGATCATTTTCCAGCTTTAAGCGCTCCTTGGCCTTCATCTGCATAGCCGGTATGTAACGCCGGATGTCTACGCCCTGCTCCTTGGCATTATGCACGGCCGTATCCGCATTCTGGATCAATTGTTCAGCCGTCTCTCCATCCCCCGGGTAAATGCTCAATCCCAGACTTAGCGAAATATGATATTCACTCGATTCCAGATTAACCGGCGTCTCAAACAGCCCCAGCAGTTCCCTGGCCCGAACCAGGTAATCCTCCAGGCTGTCTCTCTCCTTCATCAGAAAAGCAAACTCATCTGCTCCCATACTAAAGAGCTCTTCATGGTGCCTAGCATCGGAGCCGATACGCTGTGAGACCATCTGCAGAAGCAGATCTCCGGCAAAATGGCCCAGAGAGTCGTTAATATTCTTAAAATGATTAATATTCAAAATAGCGACTGCGGAGAGACTCTTTTCCTCGTCCTTGTTCGTGTTCTTGATCATTTCTTCTACACGCTGCATCAGGCGGCGTCTGTTGGGCAAGCCCGTCAGGTCATCATGAAAGGCCAGATAATTAATGCGGGCTTCAATCTGCTGTTTCTCATGGAAGGGCTCCTCAATCGTTAGCCGATAAATCCCGGTAAGCAGGAAATAATAGGCCACTGCGCTGCAAATCATCCCGAACAGATAGTCCACATCGCCAAGGTGAAGAGGATACATATAGAATGTTTGCCCAAGAGCGAAGAAAATCAGGGCTCGGATAATAATTAACAAGGATGCGGATTTCTCCTGCTTGTCTGGAAAGAGTATGGCGACAACGCCGATCAGATAGAGGATAAGTACGGCAATATCCACAATTTGTTTCAATGTGCTTTCACTGGCATCCATCAGAAGTTGGGGGAAAATCGCTCTTCCGGAAAAGAATACACTCAGAGACAGCACAATGAGCATAAGAGACACCCGAAACACTCTGCTCTTATGCGAGTAGGAGACGGCAGGGGATTTTCGGCTGAAAATAAACAGGATACCAAGCGCACTGGCCAGACGCGATGCGGACAGCAGCCACAATGATTCATCAGAGCTTATGTAGAAAGATATCCAGGGAATACCGACAAAGCTGAGTATATGCAGGAAATCAAAGATACACACTCCTAAAAACAGCGCAGAGGCGTATAGTCTCGCTCTGGACAATCTGTTCGAGAAAAATAGCCAGCCCTGTGCAAAAATTGCGAACCCGAAAGCAACACTGCAGCAGCCAGCAATAAGGTATAACGCTGACAGTAAGGACCAGTCGTCATCCAGATTTAACGATGAATGAAAAATCTGAATCAGAAGGAACAGTAGCGCCCCCAGTATGGCCGCACGAATTGTTTTTTTCTCTTCTTGTCTCATAAGTCCCTCGCGTCCGAAAAAATAATATCTATATTTATTTCTGATAGTGAATGGAATGGATTTTTTTACCCTATGTATAAATATCGGTTGAATCGGTCTCTAAAGTTACAGCGTTCTTTCGACAATATAAAAGTGTTATCGACAGACACTATTAATCTTCCGCCTATATTTTTGCATTTTAACGAAGAAGGTTTTAGCATTTCGCAAAAAAAAGCACCTTCCCCAAGACGGGGTCAGTGCTTGTTGTGAAAGCTGCCGTTTATTTTTCCCCAAAGGTAACTTCCGGTGTTGTGAGCTTGTCATAGAAATCTACCGATTTGTCCTTGTCTTCCGATGAACGGAGAGCCATGGCTGAGCGGGGATGCTCGTCAAGCGTACCGGTGATCATGTAAGGAATGATATAGCCCCACTCCTCTTTTTCACGCAATGGAATCATCAGGCGTTCCACAACGTCCAGCACCGGGCGAAGTTTGTAATTTGTATTTTTCAAGTGAGTAACGAGCAGCTCTGTCGGGCAATTACCCGCTGCACGTCCCATACCGTAGCAAGAAGCATCCAGCAACTCCACACCATTCTCGGCAGCTACAAGCGTATTGGAGAAGGCCAGTTGCAGGTTGTTATGAGTATGAACCCCTAGGCGTTTGTTCGGAAGATGCGTCTTGAACTTGTCCACCAGATACTTCATATCATTGTGATCCAGGCTACCATAGGAATCTACGATGTACACTACATCAACAACACTCTCATTGATCAGTTCGAAGGCTTCCAACAGTTCGTTCTCCATCACATTCGACAGTGCCATAATGTTGATGGTGGTCTCATACCCGAGGTCATGGAAGGTCTGCACCAACTGCAGTGCTTTGTCTACATCTTTGCTGTAGCAGGCTACCCGGATCAGGTCGAGCATGCTTTCGCTACGCGGCAGGATATCATTCTCATCTACACGGCCGATATCGACGAGCGCAGAGAGCTTCGTGTGGCCTTTTTGCGGGATTACCTTGCGCAGGAAGTCATCATCCAGGAAACGCCAAGGTCCGGCGCCTTCGGCACCCTTCAGCAATTTGGGCGAATTCTTGTACCCGATCTCCATATAATCAACACCTGCTTCATTCAAGCCGGCGTACAATTGTTGAACAAATTCCACGCTGAAATCCCAGTTATTCACTAGACCTCCGTCGCGGATGGTGCAATCGACGATTTTGCTCTGATTAGTCTTCACGATTCGTTCTCCCTTCAACTATGCAATCATGGATTATCGTTCAATAATACTTTAATGAAGATTAAAATGTAAAGCTATTTTCCTTCAGGCAACAATGACGAAAATCACAGAGTTTCCTCATAAATCATGCTACATTACATAAAAAGACCATTGAGATTGATTATCAATATCTTATGGAGGGTTATTATGACTCTGCACCCCTGTACTCTGCTCCAACTACCATCCGGCGCTACTGGTTCCATTCATAGAATAGAAGGCATTAACCCCATCCTCCGTCGACGTCTAGCCGATCTTGGCGTTCTGGAGGGTGTCCTTATTCGACTTAAAGGAAAAGGCCCCTTTCTCGGTCCCATCACCCTAGAATGCAACGGCCAGCTGTTCGCTATTCGCCGGAAGGAAGCTTCCAGAATAGAGGTTAACCTCTTATGAGCGCTATCGCACTGGTCGGCAATCCCAATACCGGAAAAACCTCTCTTTTCAACACACTAACTGCTTCCTACGAGTATGTAGGGAACTGGGCGGGTGTAACCGTCGAGAAAAAAGTCGGCAGCCTCAAGAACGGCGCAGGCAAGATCATCGACCTGCCCGGCATTTACTCCCTGCATCCACTTTCTCGCGATGAAGGCGTAGCTGCCCAGTACCTGATTGAAGAATCGCCCGAAGCACTGATCAATATAGTCGATGCTTCCCAATTGGAACGCAACCTTCTGCTTACGCTCCAATTGCTTGAGTACGGCAAACCAACCGTGCTGGGTCTGAACATGATTGATGTGGCTACGGCGCGTGGCATTCATGTCAACCCAGAAGTTTTGCAGGACAGGCTTGGCATTCCTGTACTTCCGCTGGTAGCGAGAACTGGCAAGGGCTGCAAAGAAATTCTGAGCCTTCTCGGACAATCCACGGACATCCCTCCTGTCCACTTCAAGCTCCATTACGGGGAAATCGCGGAAGCTACTATCTCTTCGATTGAGCAGGAATTGCGCCACCTGGAGGATTTGCCGAATCACCGTTGGATCGCTTTACAACTAATGGAGCTGAATCCCGTTGTCTTAGATTTCCTGAAAGCTCGCATGGATGTCAGCAAGTTATTGCAGCTTGGGGATGCCTGTCAGAGCGAGCTACAACGCAAGAAGCTGGCCTTGACATTGCCCCAGTGGCTCCGTTCGGTCCGGATGGACTATATCACCTCGTTATGCCTGGAAGTGCTGGACAGAGCAGATCAGAAGCCGCACAACCTAACCGAAAGACTGGATGCCCTTCTGACACATCGATTCTGGGGACTGCCTTTATTTATCTTAATCATGTATGCCTTGTTCAAGACTACCTTTGATTGGGTCGGTGGTCCGTTGTCAGATATCGTGGACGGACTGATCTCGGGCCCAGTCAGTGAAGGTGCCAATTCCCTGCTAGGATTCCTCGGAGCCTCCAATTTTACACATGCGCTGATCGTCGACGGTATCATTGCTGGCGTTGGTGGTGTGATTGTATTTGTACCACAGATCTTTATCCTCTTCCTGATCATCTCGTTCCTAGAGGATTCCGGCTACATGGCCAGGGTGTGTCTACTGATGGACAGTACGATGGAACGGATGGGGTTGAACGGCAAGGCTTTTATCCCATTTATTATCGGATTTGGCTGTAACGTACCGGCCATTATGGCTGCACGAAGCATTGAACAGCCCAAAGACCGGATGCTGACCACACTGCTTATGCCACTGATGTCCTGCTCTGCACGACTCCCGGTGTACGCTTTGTTTGCAGCAGTCTTTTTCCCGGAACGGCAGGCCTTTGCTGTACTTTCCATGTATGTTCTAGGCATTGTCTTTGCATTGATTCTATGTAAAGTATTCTCCAAATTACTATTTAAAAATGAGTCCTCTGTCTTCATGATTGAGCTGCCTCCTTACCGGATGCCGCAGTTGAAGACTCTGTCGCGCAGCACCTGGGAGAAGGGCAAGGGCTTTCTGCGCAAAGCCGGAACCATTATCCTGGCAGGCTCCGTCATCATCTGGCTAGTCTCCTATGCCGGACCGGGTGGACTCGATGTCGCGATGGATGATAGTTATCTGGCCAAATTCGGCGGACTGATCGCTCCGTTGCTGGAGCCGCTCGGCTTTGGCACATGGCAGGCAGGCTCCACGTTGGTTCCTGGTTTTTTGGCAAAAGAAGTCGTTGTCTCTACCATGAACATTATCTATCACGCCCCGGATACTGCCGGGCTGGAAGGCCAGATTTCCCAAGTGTTCACACCGCTAAGCTCCATCAGCTTCATGATCTTTATTCTGCTCTATATTCCTTGTCTGGCTACCGTCGGTGTGATCAAGAAGGAGACAGATTCCTGGAAATGGACATTCTTCTCCATGGGCTATTGCCTGGTATTGGCTTATATCGTGTCGCTCCTTGTTTTTCAGGGCGGGCGGCTGCTTGGGTGGGCGTAAGCTGTGAGGATGAATCAGATAATTGAACCGCAGTCAGCGGTAGAAAGCGGGGAGGAAACATGATCAACGTTATCATCATTGGGCTTGTATTCGGCTACTCAGGCTGGATGATTTACCGTCATGTACAGAAGGGAAAACAAGGCGCTTGCGCCGGTTGTGACAAAGGCAAGACCTGTTCTGCAGCTTCCCTCGACTCCCCGCTCTCCTGCAGCGGCGGAAGCGTCAAGGGCAAACGCTAACCCCTCTTGGAATCTGGTTTCCATTAATATCTTGGTTTAATTCTCTTCGGTCACGGGTATGTTTGTGTTATGTACAGACTGCAGACTAGACCGAGGAGGTGCACACAATGGGTGCTAAAAAGACGTTATTGACCACCGCGGCGTTGGGAGCTGTATATCTGTTGCGGGATAAAAAGACCCGAGACAAAGTGATGAATGGCATTCAATCCTTTGCCGAGCAAATTACTTCACGACGCGGCAATTGATTCTGGATGGACCTTCAAGAAGAGATAAAAGACAGTGCTTTCCCCACGAATCGGGAGGCACTGCCTTTTTTGTTCATTCAACTAACATATTTTATGACTCCTCAATGAGCTCCTTTACTTTTGAAGCAAACATGCTCCAACTTGTATCATAGCCCGCATTAAACGTCCACCCGCTGGACCGCAGCTTCTCACCTAAATAAATGTAATCGTCGCGTTGCTTATCGTTTAGGCTGACAGCTAAAGCTCCGTCACCTGCCTTGAAACTGTTCATGTAATCATGTAGCTTCCAAAGGATATCTTCCTTATCCTCATCTGTTTCCATGCCCATATGTAAGATTATCGAATCCATCGCATCCTCTAGTTTTTGAGTAATAAGAGCTTCATTGTTCCAGTTATTCTCTTGTTGATACAGTATAGTTGCTTCTAATTGTGACAGGTTGCGGTAAATATGAGCATTCAATAATTCATTTCTCAATTCTTGTCTGCTGTCCGCACGTTTATGATTCATAAATAAGGTAACATTCCCGAAAAGTGATGCTACTAAAATTACTTTAATCCAGTCTAATTTCTTCATACTTCCTCCAATAATCCTCCAGCCTGACTGAGCAGCCATTCCAGCAGCGTACGGACCATTACGCCGGACGCCCCCTTGGGATTGAGTCCACGTTCCCTTGATAGGAACGCCGTTCCGGCAATATCAAGATGTACCCAGGGCAATCCTTCGGCAAAGGTACCGATAAACAATCCGGCGGTCGTTGCGCCGCCATATCTTCCGGCACTGCCGCGGATATCCGCTACCTCGCTCTTGAGCATATCCCGGAATTCGGGATATGCCGGCAGCTGCCATATCTTTTCACAGACACTGTCACTTGCCGCTATAATCTCTTCCAACAGGGCTTCATTGTTCGTGACAGCCCCAGTCGCAATATCACCAAGCATAGACACTACAGCCCCGGTTAGAGTTGCCACATCCACAATACGCTCCGCACCCCATTCCCTAATGTAGGTGAGCGCGTCTGCTAGCACAATCCGTCCTTCGGCATCTGTATTGAGTATTTCGATGGTCCTCCCGCTGTAGGATGTAACGATATCGCCGGGCTTGAACGCATTTCCTGCCGGCATATTTTCCGCTGAAGGAATGGCCATCACTACATTGATGCGCGGCCGCAGACGCCCCAGCGCCTCCATGACACCCAGTACCGCAGCGGCACCGCCCATATCGCTGATCATGTCCTCCATACCAGGGGCCCTTTTCAAGGATATTCCTCCTGTGTCAAAGGTGATGCCTTTACCGACCAGCCCGGTGACATTCTCCCACTCGTCTGTACCCTGATAACGGATCACGATCATCCGCGGTGGATTGACGCTGCCTTTGCCCACGGCGATCAGTCCACCCATGCCCTTTCTTTCGATTTCCTGCTCATCCAGAACCTCTGCCGGAAAGCCGTATCGCTCTGCTACGGCAACGGCGGCAACGGCCAGATCTGACGGAACCAACAGATTGCCCGGTGTATTCGTCAGGTCACGTGCCAGATTCGTACCCTCGCCAAAGGCTTGCCCCCGCTCAAGTCCAGCTCTCCATCTAGCCGCTCTTTCCTCTTCTATCGCACCCTCCTGATGGATCAAAAGATGATCTATACCGAACTGGGGCTGATCCAGCTTGTAATGCTTCCGGCGGTAAGCCCCTAGTATAAAGCCCTCGCTTAGCGCATGCGCGGCCTCCATGTCTGACAACCCTGCTGTTCTCAGAGCGAAGTCCTGCGGCAATTGTATGATTACTCGCTGCACCTTCAATTTGAGCGCTGTTCGGACAAGCTGAGCCGCCCATAGTCGCAAGCCTGATTTATCCAGAGAACCGGATCCTATTCCGGTCAAAATAGCTAAAGAACAAGCCGGATGATCTTCCAGCGGCAGTGCGTAAGTCTGGTTCAGCTTACCCTCAAACAATCCTGCCTTGTTCAAACCGTGTAATCGTCTATCCCATTCTGCAGATATGCCGCCATGCTGAGCTTCCGACTCCGCGATCATCAGCACAAGGGCATCAGCCTGTACGGAATCACCCAGTCTTCCACTGCTCCATTCAATATTCATTGTAATCCCTCCATCTGTCCTTCCCAGAAGTCTAAGCGTTCATTGTAACACAGAACAGGTTGATCTCCTGCAGGACGGGAGATCTCTACTCTCGACCTGACAAAGTATCAACCTGTCTCTTCGCGCTATGGGACTAATAATTGAAGCAACTGATCTTATCGAGGTCTATTGAATCAGAGGCAGCGAAATGACAAACTGTGTACCCTCATTCAACCGGCTGCTGACAGAAATGCATCCTCCGTGATTTTTGATAATCCGATCACTGACTGACAATCCCAGACCCGTCCCATTCTCCTTAGTGGTAAAGAAGGGGCTGAACAACCTGTCCAAGGTGAGGATATCCATACCCTTACCGTTGTCGGAAATAAAAATGCGGACCTCCGCACCTTCTCTCCGTGCGCCGATCTCGATTTTACCCATATCACTGTCTATCCGGTCTGTAATCGCTTCCATTGCATTTCTTATCATATTCAGCACCACCTGCTTCACCTGCTTGACGTCTACAGATATGATCAGGTCGTTTTGAAGTTGATGCAGATTGATCTGGCAGCCCTTCATTAGCGCTTCGCTCTCTGTCAAAAGCACAACCTCTTTAAGCAATGCTGACACTGAGATTATTCCGACTTGAGGTACAGAGGGTTTGGAGGAGGTCAGAAATTCATGTATAATATCGTTCGCCCGGTCTATTTCGGCCAGTATAATTCTGGCATACTCTTCTTTGCCAAGTTGGTGCAGGTGTGGACGGAGCAATTGGATAAAGCCGCGGATTGCGGTCAGGGGATTGCGGATTTCATGAGCGATGGACGCGGACAGCTTGCCTAACATAGCGAGATTGTCATTTTGGTAGGCGGTTTGCTCGATCAGCTTGTAATCGGAGATTTCCTTCACCGTAAAGAGATAAGAGCCTTTCAGTTGTTCCCCCGAGGACAGGGTGACTCTCCAATAACGGCCGAATTCATCAATATATTCATAACTCGACTTCCCCTTGTAGACGGTCTCACGGTATATGCGGAGTACAAGCCTCTTCTTGAAACGGCTTAGCTGAACATGGGCCAGCAGGTGAGACATCGTGCATCCAACCAACGAACTGCGTGGCAGGTCTAGCATCCCGTACATTTGCTTATTCACAAAGCTAAGAACTCCCTCTTCGTCAAAAAGCATAATCCCGCTGTCAATGTGCTCCAGAACATCTTCAAACGTCGTATCCAACATTGCAGATTGAAACGTTCTTGCCGTTAAATGCAAGCTTTCTTGAAATTGGCTTATCACGATACGAAGTTCCCCCTTCTACTGCAAATGACGAAGCGCTCAACGACATCAAATGACTATGTATTTGAGTATATGACGAAGACGCCAGAACATTCGGTAATCGTTCATTGTTATCCAACCGTTTCAACTATATTCCAATCATATCCAAGTGGAGAAGACAACGCAATCAGAGAAACTGTCGAATGGTAAAAATATTCATAAAATGATACATAAGACATAGTATTTTTTTCAATCTAGATAAATTTAGTCCCGAAGCAGCAGAATTAAAGGGGACATACGTTCCTGATTTTACATAAATAACGATTTACAAAGCGATTTTTGACAAAACAAAAAGAAAACCTCTGCACCAGCAGAGGCTCTTTTCTCATAGAATATCAGTATGTGTTGGCTTATGCCTTTTGCTGAAGACGGTGACGCCTTTGGCTCATGACAGCCAATCTCTTCTTCAGTTCACGTTCCCACTTGTCATCCTGAATCTGCTTAGCAACAGCCAGCAAGTCGAGCGCCATGTCAATTTGGCTGCGGACGATCGCCAAAGGGTCCTCACTCTCGACATTGATGACATTCTCGAAGACCGATTCATCGTCCTCCATGACGTAATCCTGGAAATCCACATCAGTTACGCCATCGCCATGCGCATATTCAGCCAGGATCTCATACTCGTTCTCAACCTTATAATGTACCTCAACCCGGTGGCACACCGGGCAAAAAAGCAGGGGAACATTATGGACTTGCGTGCGATAATGTTTTAGGGTTCCCGTTGTTCCTACCATACTCGCTCCACAGCAAAAGCTCATGATTGTTCACCCTCCTTGGATGTTCAGAAATTTATAAATCACGTATTATTGTATTGTATTTCGCTTTCATGCCGGAGATTCCTCTCCTTGAAGCTATATATTTAGCCTTAATGCCCAATTTCAATCGGTTTTTTATAAAAAGACAAGCGATCGGGAGCAAAAAACCCCCTTGTCGGGAAAATCCCGCAAGGAGGTCCTTGTTAGCTATCAAAGATCACAATGCTGAATGAACGGATTACAAGTTCTTGTCGCCTGGTTTCCAGTTCATTGCGCACAATCCGCCGGATTGCAGTGCTTGAAGCACACGAAGCGTTTCTTCTACGCTACGGCCTACATCATTGTGGTTAACGACTTGATATTTCAGTTCGCCTTCTGGATCGATGATGAACAAACCGCGCAGAGCGATACCTTCTTCTTCGATCAGGATGCCGTAGTCTCTAGCAACCTTCTTCGTAAGGTCAGCGGCAAGCGGGAAGTTCAATTGGCCAAGGCCATTGGAATCCTTAGGTGTGTTGATCCATGCTTTGTGGCTGTGGATCGAGTCTGTGCTGGCACCCAGAATTTCAGTGTCAAGCGCCGCAAATTGAGCTGCAGCATCGCTAAGAGCTGTGATCTCAGTTGGGCATACAAATGTGAAATCTAGTGGATAAAAGAAGAATACAAGCCATTTACCACGGTAATCGGACAAGCTAACCTTTCCGAAATCCTTACCATCACCCGATACAGTCTCCAAAGTGAAATCCGGAGCCGGTTTACCTACCAAACGTTCTGCCATTGCTTATTCCTCCCTTGATTATGTAAGAAAAACAATAGTCTGCATGATTTCCGAAGAAAATCAAGAAGCTGATGTCTTTCTTGAATTTTGATGGACAGTTACTGTCTTGTTGCTACATACCAAATGGTATCATCGCACAAAATCAAAGTCAATATTACAGTCATTATTTTTTTATAATAATTATAAATAAGCAATTTTCTGTGACGTTTCAGTACATGGTACCGGAATTATCAGAGCTCAGAGAGAAGGCGGTAACGTTCCTTTAGGCTTTGCGGATAGCAGCCGCAATCAGGTCACCCATCTGCGTGGTGCTGATCGCTTGGCTCTTATCTACAGCAATGTCGCTTGTACGGTGACCTGCATCCAGTACTTCCGCTACTGCCGCTTCAATGGCATCTGCTGCATCTTCATAACCGAAGGTCAAACGGAACATCAAGCCCAGGGACAGAATGGTCGCGATTGGATTGGCAAGACCTTGGCCTGCAATATCAGGCGCGGAGCCGTGTACCGGCTCGTAGAGGCCGTAGCTGCCTTCTCCCATGGAGGCGGAAGCCAACATTCCGATGGAACCTGTCAGCATTGCTGCTTCATCACTAAGGATATCTCCGAACATGTTCTCGGTAACGATAACGTCGAAGCTCGATGGACGACGCAGGAGCTGCATCGCACAGTTATCCACCAGTACGTGCTCGAGCTCAATGTCCGGGTACTCAGGAGCCACTCTGTTCACTACCTCACGCCACAGGCGGGAAGTCTCAAGCACGTTGGCTTTATCTACACTGGCCAGCTTCTTGCGGCGTTTGCCGGCAATTTCGAACGCTTGGCGCACGATACGCTCAACTTCTGTAACATTGTATACGCAAGTATCCACTGCTTCTTCGCCATGCTCACCTTGACGACGAAGCTTGTCCCCGAAGTAAATGCCGCCTGTCAGCTCGCGCACGACCATAAGGTCTGTGCCTTCCAGCACTTCCGGTTTCAATGTAGAGGCATCTTTCAGACAATCAAAGACGTTAGCAGGACGCAAGTTGGAGAACAGTCCTAGCGCTTTGCGAATACCCAGCAGACCTGTTTCCGGACGCAGCTCTTTAGGGTTGTTATCCCACTTCGGTCCGCCTACAGCACCCAGCAATACAGCATCTGCACTGCGACAGATCTCCAGCGTATCTTCTGGAAGTGGTGTGCCTCTCTCGTCAATGGCAATGCCTCCGAACAGCGCATGCTCTGTTTCAAACTTGTAGCCGAACACTTCTTCTGTTACCTTCAATACTTTTTCCGCTTCAGCCACAACCTCAGGTCCGATTCCATCCCCTGCGATTACCGCAATTTTCTTAACCTCGCTCATTTCAGTCACTCCTCAAGTGGTCTGCATTCAAGCAGACATAGTTCTTCTTTATATTGTTGTATCACAATGGGCTATAAACAACAAAGATATAAATTCTATTGAGGTTATAGGCACAGCCTATAGGGATACTCTTTTCAAATGGAGAGATTTACGCCTGGATTGCTGCTTTACATCTTGGGTTATCTCTGCCCTCACAGTCCGTCGTCATTCCTCGGTCGGTTACTTCCAATCGTCTTGTCATAAATGTACAGATCAAGTGCTGTTATACCTCTGCGGGCAAGCTTCACAAAGAGTACAAAGGCATACAGACCCATTCCAAGCGAAGCCAACCATAACAATATACCGAATATACTAAGTCCATCCAATAAGAACCATCCTCCCGATGTGCTCGACATTCCAACTCCCCCTTAGAAATATAAATTTCTATGAATATCATGACTGTACTAGATCTGTAACAATTTGTATATGAGCTTCATTATTGTTAGTTGCACAGCCCCATGGGTATAAATTAGTTCATGCACAAATATTCCCTTATGCATTTGCTCTTGCCTTAAAAGTTGGTTACAATTAATAAGTAAAAGAAAAAGCAACCGGTTTCGCCCTATTTCAAATTCATTGAAGGAGTGATTGCACCGTGCAATACGCTAAGCTTGGTAAATCAGGCATGCAGGTTAGCCGCCTCTGTCTGGGAACGATGAATTTTGGCCCATCTACGGATGAAAAAGAAGCATTTCGGATTATGGACGCCGCGCTGGATGCAGGGGTCAATTTTTTTGATACCGCTAACATTTATGGTTGGGGTGAGAATTCCGGCCTGACAGAGACCATTATCGGTCGTTGGTTCAAGCAGGGTGGCGGACGCCGGGAGAAAGTTGTTCTCGCGACCAAAGCTTATGGCTCCATGAGCGACAAGCTGGACGGCCCCAATGATGAAGCTGGTCTTTCCGCCTACAAAATCCGCCGCCATCTGGAAGGTTCCCTGAAGCGTCTTCAGACCGATCACATCGAGCTGTATCAGATGCACCATGTGGATCGCAGTGTGTCCTGGGACGAGCTGTGGGGTGCCTTTGAGCTGGCCGTGAGCCAAGGTAAAATCGACTATGTCGGCTCCAGCAACTTTGCTGGCTGGGACATCGCTGTTGCTCAGCAAGAAGCTAAGGCCCGCGGATTCCTGGGACTTGTCTCCGAGCAGCACAAATACAGCCTCACCTGCCGCCTGCCGGAGCTTGAGGTGCTGCCAGCCTCACAAAGTCTCGGCCTTGGCATCATCCCTTGGAGCCCACTCGACGGAGGTCTGCTGGGCCGCAACGCGCTTAAGAAGATCGAAGGCAGCCGCAGCGGTGGTAACACGGAGCGCGTAGAGCAGTACAAGAGCCAGCTTGAGGCATTTGCCGCGCTGAGCCAAGAACTGGGTGAGCCACAAGACAATATAGCATTGGCTTGGCTACTGGCTAATCCAGCAGTCACCGCACCGATCATTGGGCCGCGTACACTGGAGCAGTTCGAAAGCGCACTGCGCAGTCTGGAAATTGTACTGGACGAGTCCGTACTGAAACGTCTCGACGAAATCTTCCCTGGCCCGGGTGGAGAAGCACCGAAAGCCTACGCCTGGTAAGATTGCAAGGTAGGATGAACCTGACTACATTGCTAGTCCGGTATCTATAAAGCAAACCTATCTTCAACAAAGGGAGCTGTCTCTTCCCCGGTCTTGTACCGGAAGAGACAGCTCCCTTTAACATTGCTCTGCTATTCTGTCGTATCAGCGGTGATACCGCCATTACTAGTTGAGATAGTAATTTTATAAGTACCTTTGCCGACTTTAGCCGTACCGCTGGTATCGTTTCTGCGGTCCCAATTCACATTGCCTTTGAGTGAATTGTTACTGGTGTCCGCGGAGATAGTGGCATCTGTAGCCTCAGGTATTCCGAGAACCACGGAACCATTGCTCGTTGTCAGACTCCAATCCCCGGTTATCCCGGAGTTAACCGTTATTTTGCCATTACTGCTCTTGGCAGTCAGGGCCCCATCGACTTTATCAAGCGTCATCGATCCGTTAGAGCTGGACAGCTCCACCTCGCCCTGGATATTTTTCACCGTAATCGATCCGTTACTGGAATGGGCTGTTAAGCCACCGGCAATATCATGCAGGTTCATCGCCCCATTGGAGGTGTCAACCGACAAACCAGACTGAAGCCCGGAGGCTTCAACAGAACCGTCTCTGGTGATGACCTCGACCGCCAGATTCTGGGGCAGACTCACATTCAGGTGCGGACCTTTGTTATAGAAACCGAACTGTATATTGGAAAGCCAGTTATTGTTGCCTGCTAGCCTCAGAACCAGTGTATCCCCTTGGACCTCGATCTCCCATTTCTTATCCAGATTACTCTTCGCTTCACTCTCTGAATCGCCGGGAATTAGCAGGCTCCCCTCATATTGAACGTTGGCCTTCTCAGCTTCTCCCTTTACGTTCACTTTGCCATTCGGCAGCTCAATCCTGACCGCCTTGATCTCAGAGCCCGCCTCTGCCGTTCCGCTCATCTCCACCAACTGATTATTGCCGAACACTCCACTCAGCGAGCCTCCAGCATAAAGCGACTGACCTCCACTTGCAGCAATGAGAAGAATGATTAGAACAATAGCCCACCCGCTTACACGGCTTTTGACATCTGAGCGAAAAAAGAGTCTAAGCAGCATCTCCAGACCGAACAGGATCAGCAAAGCGGGCCACAAAAAGCCCAAGGCAGCGTAGCTCAACATACCGTACTGGGCCAACGCAATAATAACGCCAACCGCGATACAGCCGATCGCTGCGGTGAAACTTCCGATTTTCCATCTACTCATTGACATAACTCCCCGTTTCTTAGGCTCTTGAATTACCCTTGAGCAGTTTCAGCCCATAGCCAATCAGCACCAGTGAGAGTAGAATTGTGCCGAAATTGATCTCTGATAAAATATCCCACAATCCTGGAAATGCTGTAATCATAAGTAGCAGAATGCCGCCAACAACACAGCCAATCCCTACCCAGGCCGGGTTCAGGTCTTCCTGCGGATATCCCGGCATTGAATGCAGATCCAGCGTCCACGGAGCGCCGAAGCCATCTGGCTGGAACATCATCCGTTCATGCTCTGCTGCTGCAATCTTCATCCAAGCCGCTTTTTGCAGCGCATCAAACAACTGATAGAACCACAGTGCCGCCAAGGCGAACGGAAAAATCATCGGCTCTGACGGAATGCAGATGATGCAGATGGATGCTCCGATCATAAACTGCAGACCCTGCTTTTTGAATCCAAGATAAAGATGCCCCACCCCTGGGATCATCGCCAGAAAAAAGGTAAGCCAGCGTCTCTTTCTAATCATACAATATCCTCCCATAATTTGTAATGTGCTAATCTTTGCGATTTCAAATTAAGCGTTATTTATTGGCTTTGAACCATGAATTCACTGAGGTTGACACATGCCCATTAATCTCCGTGATTCCGTAAGCCAAATTCTCAAAGACTCCGAGCTGGAGCAGCAGGAACGTCAGGCAGGCCGCAAGGCCATAGTGCATCCAAGAAGTTTTGGGCGCAAACCGTCGTCTTGCCAGCGTTCCTGTAACCATACGCTCTCTTCGCCCGGCTTCCAGCGATTCAATATGAGCCATCACATCTGTTTTCAAATCGGGATAATCCATAGGTTCCTCAAAATCCGGCAGCCGGACTTCCATATCCATCCACAAAACCGACATTTCCCTGGCTTCCTCCAGCCACTGGGCACAATCAGGACAGGACTCGATATGCAACCTGATGCTCAGCTCCATCTCTGGAGACAGCTGACCGTCTATATAATGCGGCATCCATTCTTTAACTGTTGCACAATTCATCGCCATTCCTCCCCTTGTTTGCGCATCATCTGTCTGGCACGATACAGCTGCGATTCCACTGTTTTGACGGAAACGCCTCGCTGTTCGGCTATTTCCTGATAAGAGTGCCGCTGAAAATAGTATAGCTGCACAACCGACCGGTACGGTTCTGCAAGGCTGTTCAAATTCTCATCCAGTTCAGCAGAGGCCTCTTTGCGAAGCGCTGCGTGCTCTGGGGTCTGCGACGTCACCCAATCATTCTCTGTGTACTCAGCCATACTGCGATGCCGCCACTCTCTGTCGTTAGCCCGTTTCCAGTCCAGACAGGTTCGGTAGGCAATTCTGTACAGCCAGGTGGAGAAGGAGGATTGTCCCCGGAAGGAGGGGAGCGCTTTGTAGGCCTTGATGAAGACCTCCTGGGCCATATCCTTGGCGGATTCGGCTTCTCCTGTAATCTTAATACATACTCTGTACACCATGCCTTGATAGCGTTCCACCAAATGTCCGAACATTTGATGCTCGCCTCTCAGCACAGCGGATATCCATTCCGCCTCTTCCAGTTGTCTCCCCTCCTCCTGCTTCTTTTAGTTAGACGCCCGGCAACGCGACTTCCCTGCAAACTTTTCGCACATTTTTAATTTGCGTTCAAACAATTTCCAATCATATATATAACAGCTTAGTACTATTATAGAGGGAATGATGCCGTCTTTGTCGAATTAACCTTTGTATTATAGCTATGAGATAAATCATTCTGAGCACGATGCTTTTTCTGGTCGTAATGACCGCCCTTGAATGTTTCGCAACCGTATATAAAGCATACCAGATCAGCTTCAGCCTCCTGAATGCTGAATTTTTTTGAGCGAAAGCTTGAACTTATGCGCGCTTATTTGTACATTGAGAAGGAACGTTTTGTACGGTCTTGCAAGAAAAAACTAAGTCTGAGTGGTGGGATAGTAATGATCCAGGCAATTCTAGTGGACGATGAGCGGCTGGCCTTGATGAAATTGGAGCATATGCTTAAGGAACTGGGGACAGTGAATGTAGCGGCCACGTACACGGACCCTGTAGAAGCGGTCAGAGAAGCAGGAAAGTGGAAAGCCGACGTTATTTTTCTGGATATTGATATGCCGGAGATGAACGGCCTGCAAGCTGCAGAAATCATGCATGAGCATACCCCGGAAGCTGATATTGTATTTGTGACAGCTTATAACAATTATGCCTTGGAAGCATTTGAAGTCAACGCGCTGGACTATGTACTGAAACCTGTTATCCGTGACCGGCTTTTAAAAACCATTAGTCGTCTAGAGGAACGGACACAACGAGTGACCAAGCAGGTAGTCTCCTCGGATACACTCATGGTCCGCTGCTTTCCTACCCTGCGTTTTGAACGGGGAGGCGTTCATCTAAGCGCAATTCGCTGGCGGACTAACAAGGCACAGGAACTGTTCGCTTTTCTGCTCCATAACCGCAATCGTTTTGTTAGCAAAGACACGCTGATCGATATGCTGTGGCCGGACTTTAATTTAAAAAAAGCTTCAACCCATCTCTATACAACGATCTATCAGGTCAGACAATGCTTGAAGCAGGCCGGCATAGAGCTGCAGATCAACAATGTCAGCGGCGGGGAGGGCTACACTCTGGAGAGTGGTACGATGCTGATTGATTCTGCCCAGTGGGAAAACGGCATTCTAACGCTTGATCCCATCGAGGATAGCAATTTCAATGATCATCAACGATTGTTCGATCTGTATTCTGGAGATTATTTTGGGGACTATGACTATCTGTGGGCGGAAAGCGAACGACAGCGGCTTCGGACCATTTGGTTACATCATGCCATCGGGATCGCCGAATATTACATTGGCAGTGGACGAATTCCTGAAGCTGTAACCGTCTATCAACGGATCGTCCAGCTTCAACCCTATTTTGAACAAGGGCACCTGGGCCTGATGAAGATCTATGACAGTATTGGGGAGCGTTCTGCGGTGGAGGAGCAATACAAAGCGCTCACAGAACTGCTAAAGGATGATCTCAGCACCGAACTGCCGTCCAATATTGAACACTGGTATACCGACTGGAAGCTACACAACCTGAAACAGTTGTAGAGAAAAAGAATTGCCCCGTAACTCATCCTATACAAAGAAGCAAGCCCATCTCCGTTGAATCTGGAGATGGGCTTGCTTTTATCTAGACCTTTTTAATATCTCGTGTCGCTCTTATCTCTACTCCTGTTTGCCGCCTCTTCTGAATCTTCTGCTGAGTACATAGCCGAGAATAATCAGAGATCCACCAGCCAGGTAGATTGGAAGCGGGCTGTCTTCGCCAGTCTTCGGCAATACGGCAGGTTTTCCACCTTTGCCTTTACTATTACCATCTGGCTCTCCTGTTACCGTTCCCTTTGGTACTTCCTCAACATCAATTTCGATGACGACCTCTTCTTCATTTCCATCTTTATCGGTCACGATGATCGTGAATTTGTCTTTTCCGATAAAGCCTGGGTCTGGTGTATAAACCCACTTGCCGTTTGGCGTCAGGGTGACCTTGCCGTGTGTCGGTTTATCACCGATACTTGGCACACCTCCAAGTGGAATCTCACCTTCAATTGGTACTTCTTCGGTCGTTGTCTCCTGCTTCACAGGCGGTGTCACCTGCGGAATAGCTGGTGTTGCCGGAGTTGTCGGTTGAGCAGGTGTTGTTGTTGGACCTGCACTTGGTACAACTGTCGGCGTTGCCGAAGGAGTGGACGATGGCGTTACTGAAGCACCCGGTGACGGTGATGGCGTTGGTGTCACAACAACTCCTGGTACAGGAGTAGGTGTTGCTACCGGCTCAAATGTCGATGTCGGCGGCAATGTTGGTGCTGGTGTTGCTGTCGGTCCATCAGTAGGCGGCGCTACCGTAGGTGTTGCACTGGCCTCAGGCGTAGCAGAAGCTGTCGCTATTGGCGTTGGTGACGGTGTTGCTGTCGGCACTACCGTTGGCGTCGGTGTCGGTGTTGCTACCGGTGTTGGTGTCGGTGTTGCTGTCGGTACTACAGTTGGCGTCGGTGTCGGTGTTGCTACCGGCGTTGGCGACGGTGTTGCTGTCGGTGTCGGCGACGGTGTTGCTGTCGGCGTTGGTTTCGGTGTTGCTGTCGGTGTCGGCGACGGTGTTGCTGTTGGTGTCGGCGACGGTGTTGCTGTCGGCGTTGGTTTCGGTGTTGCTGTTGGTGTCGGCGACGGTGTTGCTGTCGGCGTCGGTGTCGGTGTTGCTGTCGGCGTTGGTTTCGGTGTTGCTGTTGGTGTCGGCGACGGTGTTACTGTCGGTGTCGGCGACGGTGTTGCTGTCGGCGTTGGCGACGGTGTTGCTGTCGGCGACGGTGTCGGCGACGCTGTTGGTGTTGGTGTCGGCGACGGTGTTGCTGTCGGCGACGGTGTTGCTGTTGGTGTCGGCGACGGTGTTGCTGTCGGTGTCGGCGACGGTGTTACTGTTGGTGTCGGTGACGGTGTTGCTGTTGGCGACGGTGTCGGTGTTGCAACCGTTTTGTTGGTTGCAGTTACGTCTACTGTCGTTGTGCTGTTGATAGTTGCTTCATACGGTGTTGCATCAAGCACATAACCGGTAGGAGCTGCCTTCTCAATCAAAATGTATTTACCACTAAGCAGCTTCGTGAATACAAGAAGCCCATCGGTATCAGTAGTGCCTTCTTTAATCCATATTTTATCTGCATCTACCACACGGTACAGATCAAATGTTGCACCACTGAGTAACTTGGTACCATCGTTCTTGTCTACCTTCTTGAGCTTCAGTTCTCCTCTTACGCCACTACCTGTACCGGATCCACTAGAGAGTTTTACTGTAATCTCCTCATTTTTATCCTTTACAGTTATCTTTACGTTTTTACCACTGAAGCTTACCTTATTGCTGACCTTGTCATTATTTTTGGCTACGATCAGCGATTGGTATTCCAGTACATATGCCTCTGAGATATCCTTCAAGAAACTAAGTTTGAAACTTTCCTTACCGTCGTTGTCTGTAGAGATGACCAATTTGTAATCTGTGCCTTCAACCAGTTTGATGTTGGTCGGTTTAACATTACCCTTGTCATCTACTGTTGTTTTAAACAGATTGAATGTATTGGACAACAGTATTTGGTTTTCACTCGGTACGTCGTTAATTTCAGCTTCTTTTACAAAGGACTGATTACGATTAATATAGATGGTCCAGTTAATTTTGTTACCATCTTGCACGCCACTCTTGGTTACATATTCCCCACCCTGCGGAATATTCACGGAAGCTTTCAGATTTTGCGACTCTGCTGTGGTACCATTCAAAAGTTTTGCCGTGTTATCTACTTTATCTACATCGATAGCTTGATCTGTAAATGTTGTATCGAATTCCACATAGAACGCATAGTCGATAGGTTTTTGGAAGGCTACCTTCAGCGTACTGCCGACCAGGGTAACTTTGTAATCCTCATTAATTTTCAGCGTCGTTCCAAGAGTTGGATCACCATTCTTGCCATACTCCCATTTGTAAACCTTCAGGGATGCCAAATCGACATTCTGGCCGGCAGTAATAGTATCTTCCAGTACAGCTGCGGCGAGTGTCTTTTTGTTATAGTTCGCGCCAATGCCCCAAGTAACTTTCTTGGTAATTGCATTATAGGAGCCGAACTTTTTACCGTTGTTCTTCACTTCTTCTCTCGGATTAAAGATGGAGGTAGCATCCTTGCTCCGCTTAGTCGTCTCCCCATCTTCTTTCCATTCTATGCCGGCTTTATTAAGAAAATCATATTTCCCTTGGGCCAACCAATCATAGTTAAAGTTTGTGGTGTAAGTAATGGTATACGGCTCAGTTACTGGCTGTGTAAAGGTGATGATAAAACCATCGGTGGCAGCTGGAGGGGTAGTCTCCTTATACACAACATCATAGACTGATGGTGCTGCTCCGCTTTTGGTGGTTACTTTCAACGAGTTTCTATCCAGTTTAAGTCCGGCATTCCCGAAGGTATCCGTTACAACCAGATCATTCATTTTCTTGCTGTCATCATTAATATTGATCGTCCATTGCAGTGTCTTATTAGCATAATCAATATTGCTATAACTTTTATGAAGAATAACCTGTTCCGTATTTCGTGGAACTGTCTTGGTTTCTCCATTGTAAGTTACACTGTTCTGAACTGATCCATCATCGAATACACGGCCGTTTGCTTTGGTCTGGTATTCAATCCGATAGGCAGAGCTGATATCGTTATTAAATTGCAGCTTGAAGCCATTCGTTCCCTTATCGGTATCGGTAAGAGACGTGATTGTATACTTGCTTGGATCCAGTGGAGTATTGCTCTTGGTAGCCTTTCCGTTACTGTCAATTGTAACTGGATATACTTTCAAGGAAGTAGCGATCAGATCATGCGAGTTGTTAAAATAATCTTCTAGTACTGCCTTAGCAGAAGGAATTGTTTTCTCATTATAGTTGAAGTTAATCCCCCAGCTAATGATCTGATTATTCTTATCGTATCCTGTCGTCACTTTATCCAAAGGTTTGCCGCGGCCTACTGTAACAGTCGCCTGGCTTTCTTTAGAAAATCCACCGGTACCACTAAAGATACCCTTATTCACAAAGTTAGTCAGATCGCTTCCGGCGGCGTTAATATTCGTGCTAAACGCAATCCGGTAAGCTTTTGTAATCGGACTGTCTGTAAAGGACAGCTTCAATTCACCCGTGCTTGAATCTCTCGTAGTGAACTTGCTACTGTCAACCTGACTGCCTTGAGTTACCTTACCATCTACGTCCACGTTTAGTTCGTAAACAGTTATGGAATTCTGATCCAGATCCAGACCTGTGGGGAGTGCATCCGTTACCGAAGCCCCATAAACACTATCCAGTACTTTGTTCACATCGATAGTCCAATCGATGCTAGTAGCATTGTAAGCTTGTGGCTTGGCCGTTCCTTTCTTCTCCACCGTGGAGCTACCCTTCGGTTTCAAGTTTAATTCAATGGTTTGTGTACCACCCTTGATCGGGAAAACCAAGGTCTGCTTTGTAGAGCCTGTAATTTTCTTGGAGCTCAGCAGAGACCTTACAGTAAATGTCCCCCCTACATTATCATGGCTTTCAATGTAACTATTGAACGTAAATACGACCTTGTTCGTATTCTTATTCACTGAATAAGTGCCCACCGTCACACCGTCAAAATCCAGGGGGCCATCAAGGTCATTATACAATTCAAACTGGTTGGGAAGATCAAAGGTATACGTAGACCCGTCGGTGTACTTATGACCGTTTGGAAGTTCCCAGGTATACTTCAATTCTGAGTATGAATCGAGCTGATACACGTTCCCAGTTACCGTCTCCGAGTAGCTATCATCCGTGTATACCGCAAGTGAAACACTAGTAATCAGATTCTCACTGATGGCGGAACTTTCAGCATGTGCCTGTGCATTGAAGCCAAAGCCGGAAGTCCATTGAGTCACAAGCAGGATCACAATCAGCCATGCGCTAACTCTCCTCTTGAACATCTGTTTCAATATCCTCCTTTTCTCTTCATTTCTATGTGGTTTCTAGGTTGAAGCTTTTCGTTCCAGATTCCCTTACCGGATTACGCTACCTTGCTAGAGAGAGTCTCTCTCCCGGCGCTCCTCCTTTCGCAACTCTTCCTGGATGCCCTTGCCATGAAAAGCTCAAGCTATCAACTCATTTTAAATATTACGTCTAAACAAAAACTGAACAAAACGTAGACTAGTCACTAAAAATACAAACAAGAGGGCTCAATGAGACAAAAGCAACAAAAAAACCGCCCCGGCAATAGAATAATCTCTATTGTCGGGACGGTCTGTCAGGCAATCGCTTTATATAGTTTATAATGTAGCGCGGTCGCGCTCCGTATAGGTCTTACGCTTCTCGATCAGCTTGTTAAGCGCATCCAGATAAGCCCGGGCGCTGGCTTCCAGAATATCGGTGCTAAGACCTCTGCCCTGTGCCGCAACTATGCCCTGTGTCAACACCACATGAACCTCACCCTGTGCATCTTTACCCCGGCTGACAGATTTAATAGAATAATCACTCAAGGTGACTTCTTCTCCCGTAGCCGAATCGATAGCATTGTAGATCGCATCTACGGAACCGTTACCTTCAGCAGAAGCAGTAATATGCTGCTCCTCAGGACCATTGATAACGACCTTGGCTGTTGGTGTGGCTTCATTACCGTAGGTGACATAAATCGTCTGCAAGCGGAAGGTTTCAGGTGTCTTCGCAAGCTTCTCTTCAAGCAGAGCCAAAATATCCTCGTCGGACACTTCCTTCTTCTTATCCGCCAGATCTTTGAACTTGCCAAACGCAGTGTTCAACTCTTCATCCGGCAGATCGTAACCAAGATCATTCAGCTTGTCGCGGAACGCGTGGCGACCGGAATGCTTGCCGAGCACCAGCTTGCTTTCCTTGAGACCAATGGTCTCCGGCGTCATAATCTCGTAAGTCGTCTTCTCCTTCAGCATACCGTCCTGGTGAATGCCTGATTCATGCGCGAACGCATTCGCACCCACAATTGCTTTGTTACCTGGAACAACCATACCGGTCAGTTTGCTGACCAAGCGACTGGTACGGGAGATCTCGGACAGCACGAGAGAAGTCTTTGCTCCGAAAAATTCACTCCGCGTCTCCAACGCAAGCGCGACCTCTTCAATAGCCGTATTCCCGGCGCGTTCGCCGATACCGTTGATGGTACCTTCAATCTGGTCTGCACCATTCTGAATTGCTGCAAGAGTATTGGCCGTAGCCATGCCAAGATCATTATGGCAGTGCGCGCTGAGCTGCACCCGCTCGATATCAGGCACATTTTCTTTCAAATATTTGAAGATCGCTCCGTATTCCGAAGGGTTCAAATAACCGACTGTATCCGGAATATTAACCACATTCGCTCCTTCACGTACCGCCATGCTCACAACTTCAACGAGGAAATCATATTCGGTACGGCCAGCATCCTCAAGTGAGAATTCCAGCTTGGGAAAATACTTCTTCGCATAACGAATCGCTGCCTGCGCAGTCTCCAGTACCTGAGACTTTTCCATCCGCAGCTTATGCTGCCGGTGGATAGGTGAGGTTGCCAGGAAAAGGTGGATGCAAGGGTCCTGCGCACCCTTCAAGGCTTCTTTTACCGCGTCAATATCTGCTTCTCTTGAGCGGGACAACCCGATCACTGTCGCATTCTTAACGGCTCTGGCTACCGCGTTGACTGCCGCCAGATCACCCGGCGAGGCAGCTGGAAAGCCCGCTTCCATGCGGTCAATCCCAAGCTTTTCAAGCTGATGAGCGATTTCCACTTTTTCAAGCGTGTTCAGGTTCACACCCGGCGACTGCTCTCCATCGCGCAGTGTCGTATCGAACACATAAATTTTCCGCATGCGGAGCACCTCCTGAAAATTGGGCTAAAACCCTCAAATGCGGCTCGTTGGTGGACGGCCGCATCTGGGGATTACCATATAGACTTCAAAGTTATCTTATTTATATGTGCTTATTTCTTGATCCAGTGCATCATTTCACGCAATTGTCCGCCTACTACTTCGATTGGATGAGCAGCTTCGTTGCGGCGAGTTGCAGTCAGGAACGCACGGCCGGATTGGTTCTCCAAGATGAAGTCACGAGCAAATTTACCTTGTTGGATATCGCTCAGAACAGCCTTCATAGCTTTCTTAGTTTCATCAGTTACAACGCGAGGACCTGTTACATAGTCGCCGTATTCAGCAGTGTTACTGATGGAATCACGCATTGTAGCCAATCCTCCTTCATAGATCAGGTCTACGATCAGCTTCAACTCATGCAAGCACTCGAAGTAAGCCATCTCAGGAGCATAACCAGCTTCAGTCAGTGTTTCAAAACCGGCTTTGATCAGAGCGGATACGCCGCCGCAAAGTACAGCTTGCTCACCGAACAGATCGGTTTCAGTTTCTTCACGGAAGGAAGTTTCGATAACGCCTGCACGAGTACAGCCGATACCTTTTGCATACGCCAGACCGATAGCTTGCGCTTGTCCGGTAGCGTCTTGATGGATTGCGATCAGGCCAGGAACACCGAAGCCTTCTACATAAGTACGGCGAACCATGTGACCTGGGGATTTAGGAGCTACGAGCAGCACGTCTGCATCCTTAGGTGCTACGATTTGGCCAAAATGTACGTTGAAGCCGTGGGAGAACATCAGTGCTGCACCTTTTTTAAGGTTTGGTTCAATTTCGTTCTTATATACGGATGCTTGTGTTTCGTCTGGCATCAGAATTTGCACGACATCAGCACGGGATACTGCTTCCGCTACTGGCAATACTTCGAAACCGTCGTTCTTAGCTGCTTCAAAGGATTTACCTTCACGCAGGCCGATGACAACTTGAAGACCGCTATCACGAAGGTTTTGTGCTTGGGCATGCCCTTGGCTACCATAACCGATTACCGCAATTGTCTTCCCTTTTAATACGCTAAGTTCTGCATCTTGTTCATAGTAAACTGTCACTGCCATTGTCAATATCCTCCTTTAAATTGGACCCATCGTAAAGAGCGGGTGCTTCAAGAGCATCTGCCTGAAGGACTCTCAAAGCTGCTCCTCAAGCCCCCGCTCTTTAGCGGGCATGTCGTTATTTCGTATTCTCGTTATACCGTTATATCACATCTCGTTAAAGCAACCAAGCAGTAATTCGCTAAAGCCGTAAAATACAGCCTTTAGGCGTTGCCACGAATCATGGCTGTGACTCCTGTGCGCGATAGCTCTTTAATGCCGTAAGGCTTGAGCAGTTCAATCATGGCATCGATTTTCTCGGTGTCACCCACGACCTGTACGAGGAGACTAGTGCTGCCAATATCAACAACAGCGGCCCGGAAAGTCTCCACCACGCCCATGATTTCTGGGCGCTCCGATGGCTCTGCCTTCACCTTGATCAAGGCAAGCTCTCTCGCTACCATTGGTTTGGAGCTGAGGTCCACAACCTTGATGACATCAATCAGCTTGTAAAGCTGCTTCTCGATCTGTTCCAAAGTGCTAGCGTCACCCCAGGTAACGATAACCATCCGGGAGAGTCCTTCTTCTTCAGACTGCCCCACAGTAATGCTCTCAATATTATAGCCCCGACGCCCGAACAAACCAGATACCCGCTGCAGTACGCCTGGTTGGTCATTCACCAGTACAGCAATCGTATGTTTCATCACTGTTATTCATCCCCCATCAGCATTTGATCGATGGTAGAGCCTTGGGTAACCATTGGATAGACATTCTCGTCCTTAGGAACTACGAATTCTACCAATACTGGACCCGGTGTATCCATCGCTTCCTGCCATGCCGCTCTTGCTTCTTCCTTGTTGGTTGCCCGGAGGCCTTTCACACCATATGCTTCAGCCAGCTTGACGAAGTTCGGGCTGCCTGCCAGATCCGTATAGCTGTAACGCTTCTCATAGATGAGGTTCTGCCACTGACGAACCATACCGAGCACCTCATTATTGATGACTACAATTTTGACCGGAATATTGTGAATGGCGCAAATTGCAAGTTCCTGAGAACACATCTGCATACCACCGTCTCCGTTAATAGATACGACTAGACGTTCCGGGTGCGCCATTTGCGCGCCGATCGCGGACGGGAATCCGAAGCCCATCGTTCCAAGACCGCCGGAGGTGATCCATGAGCGTGGATGATTGAACTTGTAGTACTGTGCCGCCCACATTTGGTGTTGACCAACATCCGTTGTGACAATCGCTTCACCTTTAGTGGTGTCGTTGATCATCTCGATAACCCATTGCGGCTTCAATTCCGTCTCGGAATCATTATAGCGCAGTGGCTTCTCCTGCTTCCACTGAGCGATCTGTGCTCTCCAGGCATCTGCCTTAACTGCGCGTCCTACCTCTGGATTCAGCATTTCCAGAACGGTCTTCACATCTCCTACGATTGGAATGTCAGGCGTTACGTTCTTACCGATCTCTGCCGGGTCAATGTCAATGTGTACAATTTTGGCTTTTGGCGCGAAACCGTCCAGCTTTCCTGTTACACGATCGTCGAACCGGGCACCGATATTGATGAGCAGATCACTCTGCTGGATGGCGTTATTGGCAGTGTAGGTGCCGTGCATTCCCGGCATCCCCATCCACAGGTCTTCTCCGCTTGGGAAACAACCTAGGCCCAGCAATGTCGTCGTGATTGGAATTTCAGTACGTTTAACAAATTCCAACATCTCTTCATGCGCTCCGGAGTAAATAACTCCGCCACCTGCAATGATAATTGGGCGCTCAGCTTCCGAGATAGCTTTCACGAGCTTATCAAGCTGCAGCTTGTTAGGTACAGTTCGCGGGTTATATCCACGAAGGTTGACACCCTGCACTGGAGTAAACAGCGTTTTCGCTGCCGATACATCCTTCGGAATGTCGATAAGGACAGGACCTTTACGACCTGTATTGGCTACATGGAACGCTTCGTGAATCACACGTGGCAGATCCTCGACATCACGCACCAGGTAGCTGTGCTTCGTGATTGGCATTGTAATACCAGTAATGTCTGCCTCTTGGAACGCATCCGTACCAATTAAGCTGGAGAATACGTTACCTGTAATGACAACCAATGGTACAGAGTCCATAAACGCGGTCGCGATACCTGTTACCAGGTTAGTTGCTCCTGGTCCCGAGGTGGCGATACAGACACCAGGCTTGCCGCTTGCTCTAGCATACCCGTCCGCTGCGTGGATGGCGCCTTGCTCGTGACGAGTAAGGATGTGATTGAAATCTTTAAAGCCGTGCAGCGCGTCGTAGATGTACAATACTGCACCACCAGGATATCCAAATACGGTATCAACACCTTCGAGTACAAGACTGCGAAGCAGAATCTCCGATCCGGTAATGATCTCCGGCTGTTTCCATTTCTCACGTAACTCATCTGTCGACCGCAATTTCGGTATTTGCGCGCTCATCAGTCTTCCTCCTTCGATGTTTAACGTTCAGTATTCAAAAATGACGGACCGTCAATTTAACAACAACTTTAGTTAGGGGCGGCGTTCTTTAACAACAAAAAAACCTTCCGCCTCCCACACGCAAATTAAGCGTGTGAGGGACGAAAGGTTGATCTTCCGTGGTACCACCCATGTTTGCATTCATCTCGCGATGATATGCCTTATCAGGTATACAAAAATCCATCGATGTAGGCAGGGCCCAATCTTTGTAACCTGAAGTCCCTAACGCGGACCAAACGATTCCCCCTAATAATTCCACCGCTCTTACTGATGGACCTTTCAGGAAAACAGCTCCGAGGTGAGCTCGTATATAAGGGATTTCGGTGGAGGTTGCAGCAAATCCTCACACTCTCTGAGCAAAAGAGCCCTTAAAACTTCGTCCTCATCATTGCCGATACATGTATGCTCGTTAAAATGTTTAGACACATTATATGATTCCTCACACGGATTAGTCAATACCCATATTTTTAAAAAACTTTCTCGTCCCCTTCACCCTTACGGAACGCTTCCCCCTCCTACTGTCATATGATGGTACGACAATGCGTGGAAAGGGGGCGCCATATGATCCGTTACCGCAGACCGAAACAGGACGATGCTGTCATCCTCGACTTGATCGAGAAGCAGCTCGTCCCATTATCCCATCTGCCACAGAAAATGATTTCCCAGGTACGAAAAGATTTGCCCCGCCGGATAGGTCACGGTGTGACGCTTGTTGCCTGCACCGATTACGAGAGTGATCCGCTGGGGTTTGTCCACTTTATGCTGCACGGGGATCTGCTTTATATCGACATGCTGGCCATCACACCCGCCGCTCGGCGCAAACGCTGGGGGAATCTGCTCATGGATCGGGCAGAGCGATTTGCACTATCACGCGGGTGCCAGCGGGCCAAGTTATCGGTAGATTCCGGTAATACAGCCGGCCTTACCTTCTATCGTAAGCTGGGCTACAAGACGACCCGTTATCATAAACAGGGGTACATCTATGAGATGGAAAAACAATTATCTTAAAACCCATGCGGCTATATCCACTTAGTAAAATCCATAAGGATAAGGTGCTCCACCGTACCCGTATCCAGGACCGTAGCCGCCATATCCATATCCGCCACCATAAGGTACGCCGCCGTATCCGCCATATCCATATGGAGCCGTCCCTACAGCGAGCAAATCAAACAGCACCAGCGGAATCAATGCCTTCGTTTGCACTTTTTTGCCACTAGAACGCTGCAATATCAAACGATTTCCGGAAATGCGGACCAATTTTCCTGATACCTTCGTTCCATCTTTTTTGACCGCTACGATATGTTTGCCAACCAGCTTCATGACCTGCTTCTTGGTGACCGCTTGTGCCATAATATCCCTCCTCAAATGTTGTACGAAACCCATCCCTTCGAATGTTCTTCGCATTCAATTGGCTCTGCTCTTGTCAGTCCTTTGCTTACATCTTCAAAACAGTGTATTCGCTGGATAATACGCCTGCCTGTTCATCCGCCTGTTCTGCTAAATTTACTTTCAGGTATGGAAACAAAAAAAGCCGCATTCCCGGAAATACCGAAAATGCGGCTTGAACTATATTTGCCTAACCTGTTACTCTGATCTAGCGTTTACTTGGATCGTACGGTTGCCCCAAAGCCTTAGGAGCTGACGAACGTCCTACAGTACTTACAAGCACGATAATCGTCAGCACATAAGGAATCATAAAGATAAATTCCTGAGGAATGTTCTTGGACCATTCGAACAATTGTACGTAGTTGCGGATCGCTTGAGAGAAGCCAAAGAATACGGCCGCACCAAAAGCACCGAGCGGGTTCCACTTTCCGAAGATCATCGCTGCAATAGCGATAAAGCCTTGACCCGAAATCGTATTATGGGCAAAGGTGCCCGTTGTCGTCAATGTAATCGTGGCGCCGCCAATACCAGCGAGCATACCACTCATCATTACGCCAATATAACGCATTTTGTTTACATTAACACCCAGCGTATCCGCAGCACTCGGATGTTCACCCACAGCTCGCAAACGAAGACCAAACGGCGTCTTGAAGAGTACCAGGTAAACAATGATCACCAGCACAATGGCAAGATAAGTCGTCGGATAGGAATTGAAGATTCCTTCTCCGATAACCGGAATTTTGGACAGACCTGGAATAGCAAACTTGCTGAAACCATCCAATAATGGAGTCTCTCCCGAGCCTTCAAACAATAGCTTTACCATATAAAGCGTACTGCCTGCCGCCAAGAAGTTGATCACCGTACCACTGATGGTCTGATCTGCTTTGAACGTAATCGAGGCAACGGCGTGAATTAATGAACCGATAATCCCCACTGCCATCGCAGACAGCACCCCTACCCAGGGCGCCAATTCACCCATGCCGGCTTCTTGGGCGTAATATCCCCCTACAGCAGCGGCAAAAGCACCAAACATCATCAAACCTTCAAGCCCAATGTTAACTACACCGGAGCGTTCCGAGAAGATGCCGCCGAGGGAGGCGAAAATGAGCGCTGTGGAAAATACAAGCGTCGTATTGAGCAACTGGCCTAATAGCGTCAGCACATCCATCTATAACACCTTCTCTTTCTTGCGCTTGAAGTAAAATGGTTTGAGTACCCAGCGCACAATACCTTGTGCAGCAATGAAGAAAATAATCGAACCGATAACGATACGGATCAGTTCAGGCGGTACATCCGCACCAAAACTCATACCTGCTGCACCGTAGGTCAGCGTACCATACAATATCGCTGCCAAAATGACACCGAACGGATGGGTCAAACCAAGCAGTGCTACCGCAATACCGTCGAAGCCATAGCCCGGCGAACCTGCGAAGACAGATTGGTAGTGGAATACACCAAGGACTTCACCTGCTCCGGCTAGACCCGCGAATACCCCACTAATAAACATCGCTTTGATGACATTTCGGCCGACATTCATCCCGGCATACTCTGCAGCATGTGGATTAAGACCTACCGCACGCATTTCGTATCCTTGCTTTGTTTTCCATAGATAAACATAGAAGAAGACGGCGGCTGCTAACGCAATGGCTGTTCCCCAGTGGAGACGGGCATTGTCGAAGAAAGAATTAAGGAAGGTCATAGAGAGCGAAGCTGGGATATCTTCCGAACGGTTCTGACCCGGAATTAACAAGAAGGTTCTAACGATATAATTCGCAAAGAACAATGCGATCCAGTTCAACATAATGGTCGTGATAACTTCGTTAATCCCACGTTTAGCCTTAAGGTAACCGGCAAAACCGGCCCAAATACCGCCGCAGAGTCCAGCAGCAATCACAGCGAGTGGAACAAGCAGGAAGGATGGCAGAGCAGCCAGCTTAATGCCGACTACCGATGCCGCTGTCATCCCAATCAGAACTTGTCCGTCCGCACCGATGTTGAACATCCCTGAACGGAAGGCAAAAGCTACGGCAAGTCCGGTCAGCATAAGCGGTGTCATCTCACGGATGGCTTCCCCGATGTCATACGTGCTGCCGAATACGCGTTTGAACAGCGCAGAGTATGCTGCAATCGGATCATATCCTCCCGCTAGCATGACAATAGCGCCGACCAGGAATCCAAGGATAATCGCGACAAGAGGAATAATATAGCTGTCCGTCGCAAAGATTTTTCTAAGCTTATTCAACCGTCTTCCCTCCCCGCTTCAAGCTACCCGCCATCATCAGACCCAGTTCCTGGTCATTTGTGTCCTGCGGATACACTTCGCCGACAATCTGTCCTTCATAAATAACGGCAATTCTGTCGGATACGTTCATAATTTCGTCCAGCTCAAAGGAAATGAGCAGAACAGCTTTGCCTTGATCACGCTGAGCGATAAGCTGCTTTTGCACAAATTCAATCGCACCCACATCAAGACCACGGGTTGGCTGAGCCGCGATGAGCAATGTCGGATTTTTATCTATTTCCCGCGCAATAATCGCTTTTTGCTGATTTCCCCCGGACAAGGAACGAGCCTTCGTCTCCAGAGAAGGTGTCCGCACGTCGAATTGCTGGATAAGCTCTCCTGCATGCTTATTAATAATGTCATAATTCAAGAATCCACTTTGGTTATATGGCTTCTTATAGTAAGTTTCCAGCACCATGTTCTCACTCATCGAGAAATCAAGGACAAGACCATGTTTATGACGGTCCTCCGGTATATGGGAGACATTCTTCTCGGTAACTTTACGCGGGGAGAGGTTCGCAATCTCCTGGCCTTCCATACTAATGGAACCGGAATCAATCCTACGCAGACCGGTGATCGCCTGGATTAACTCACTCTGTCCGTTGCCGTCGACACCAGCAATACCCAGAATCTCTCCTGCTTTAACTTCAAAGCTAAGTCCATTCAATACAGGCACGCCGTCCTTGTTCTTGCTGTTGACATTATCAAGCTTCAGTACGGCTGAACCGATCTCTGGAGGCTTCTTGTCCACTTTAAAGGTTACCCCGCGTCCTACCATTTTCTCGGCCAGTTCATTAGGGTTAGTCTCAGAAGTCTTGACGGTATCAATAACTTTTCCGCGACGGATAATGGTAACCCGATCAGAGATCTGCATGATTTCCTTAAGCTTATGAGTAATCAGAATAATGGATTTACCTTCAGCAACGAGTCGCTTCATGATGTCCATCAGTTCTTTAATCTCCTGCGGTGTAAGTACAGCAGTTGGCTCGTCAAATATGAGAATATCCGCTCCGCGATACAGGGTCTTCATAATTTCAACCCGCTGCTGCATGCCTACAGAAATATCATGGATTTTGGCATTTGGATTGACTTGAAGTCCATACTGCTCAGACAGTTTCCGAACCTGCTCCGCAGCGGATTTATAGTCGATTTTAAGACCTTTTTTCGGTTCCATGCCAAGAACAATATTCTCGGTTACCGTAAAAGGATCTACTAGCTTGAAATGTTGGTGAACCATACCGATACCAAGCTCAATGGCTTTATTCGGACTATCGATCATCACCGGTTTCCCGTCAATCTCAATACTGCCTTCATCTGGTTGATACAGCCCAAATACGATGTTCATCAAAGTGGACTTCCCTGCACCATTCTCACCGAGCAATGCGTGGATTTCCCCTTTTTCAAGAGTCAGGCTGATGGAATCGTTGGCGACAATACCAGGAAAACGTTTTGTGATTTGCTTCAACTCTACGACTGGAGCCGCAGCACTCATGGAATCACCCTCATCACAGAATATAATACAACGGAGTAAAAACTCTCTTAAGAAAGCGATTTATCGCCCCATCCAGGACGTCATCACTGCCTACCTACTTACAAATTAACGCCTTAACCAAAGAACAAGGCCAGCTGTATAACCGGCCTTGCTCCCTTGTACTATTGTGTAATACACGAAAAAGTGAGGCAGTATTACTCAGCAGGAACTGTGATCTTTCCGTCGATGATTTGTTGCTTGTACTCATCTACTTTAGCCAGAATTTCCGGACTTACGTTAGCCTTCGAAGTTTCAGGAAGACCTACGCCATCGTCTTTCAAGCCAAGATTGGTAACTGTACCACCTTTGAAGGTACCATCGATTACTTGCTCAGATACTTTCTTAACCGCTTGGTCTACACGTTTGATCATGGAAGTCAGGGTTACATCATCACCAAATTCCAGAGATTGGTCTTTATCTACACCGATAACCCATACTTTACTTCCGCCCGATTTGTTGCGGGATTTAGCTTCGTTGAACACACCAGTTCCTGTTGCACCAGCAGCAGGGAAGATAATGTCCGCGCCAGAGTCATACAATGTAGCTGCCAAGGACTTACCAGTATCAGGCTTATCATAAGCACCAGCATAAGTAATTTTCACATCAGCATTTGGGTTAACCGCGAGTACACCTGCTTTGAAGCCAACTTCAAAACGTTTGATAACCGGGCTTTCCATACCGCCAACAAAAGCTACTTTGTTAGTTTTAGTTGTTAGACCTGCAACAACACCCACCAAGAAAGAACCTTCGTTCTCAGCAAAAGTAACGGATTCAACGTTAGGAGCATCTACAACGCTGTCGATGATTGCCAGGTTGGCGTTAGGGTTTTCTCCAGCTACTACTTTAATAGCATCGCCAAGGTCAAAACCGATACCCCATGTCAGGTTGTATCCACCCTTTACGAATTGGTTCAAGTTCGGCTGATAGTCTGCATTAGATTTACTTTGCAAGTATTTAACCTCTACACCTTTTTCCTTCTGAAGGGCTTGCAGCGCTTCCCAAGTGGATTGGTTAAAGGATTTGTCGTTAACTCCGCCTACGTCAGTAACCATACCGATCTTAACATCGGATTTAGGAGCGGCTTCTCCACCGTTTGCTGCATTAGTGCCGGCGTTATTACTTTTTCCGCAGCCAGACAAGATTACTGTTAGAGAAAGCATCGTAACGAGAGACAGCTTGAAAACCTTTTTCATTGATAGTGATCCCCCTTAATAAATTGGTCGTCCTCTGTGTTTCTAATTGGACATCCATTAGCTCAAATTATACCCGCAAAAAATGCTAAAATCCAGTCTATTAATGACCGAAGGTCAATAATAATTTGTCTTTTCGACTCAAGAAAGCGCTATCCCTGTCATAATATGTAACAAAAGCATACAAAACACGTTAGATAAGTCGAAACATCTGCAGCAGCTTCCGCTTTCTTCTTTTTAATATTATTGCACAGAATCGCAATTTCTATTATTATGAGTGCTTACAAAGCAGGAAAGGAAGTTTCAGAAAATGAGTGAAAACAAAGAAATCCCAGCGGCGGCTCCCGCCTTCAAATACTGCCGGGAATCCCGCGTATTCAAAACCGGACGAGTCTTCCCTAATGATGTCAATAATCACAAAACATTATTCGGCGGCAAGCTGATGAGCGGAATAGACGAAGTTGCTTCTATCTCAGCCATGCGGCATTGCCGGATCAACGTCGTCACCGCTTCCACCGATTCTGTGGATTTCCTGCGCCCGATCGAGCCCAGCGATTCCGTATGCTTCGAATCCTTCGTCTCCTGGACCGGACGCACCAGTATTGAGGTATTCGTAAAAATTATCGCAGAGAACCTCTACACTGGCGAACGTGCTGTTGCAGCGACCTCTTTCCTGACATTTGTAGCTATTGGCGAGGACGGACGGCCAGCTGCAGTACCGACAGTCATTCCTGAGACCGATGAAGAGAAGTTGATCAGCGAGTCAGCTGAAGAACGCGCCGAGCTACGGAAAGTCAGACGGGGTATTAGCAAAAAGCTTGCTCTTCAGCTTAACACCACCAAATACTGGGAATAGATAATTGCCGCGATAAAAAGCCCCAACGCAAGATCGTTGTTAAGGCTCGGTCTTAGTCAAAAATTCCGGAAGAACTCTCTCATCCCACAAAAAAGCACCGCCTGCGGGTTCCCCGTATAGCGGTGCTTTTCGGTTATATTACAACACTTACGCGTTGATTTTCTCTTTGGCTACAACTGCCAGCGAGTTGAATGCGTTGATATCATTCACAGCCAGATCAGCCAGCATCTTGCGGTTTACTTCTACGCCAGCCAGTTTCAGGCCGTGTACAAGTTTGCTGTAAGACAAACCGTTCAAACGAGCTGCAGCATTGATACGAACGATCCACAGTCTGCGGAAGTTACGTTTAGTTTGACGACGGTCGCGGTATGCGTAAACCATCGATTTCATTACTTGTTCTTTAGCTGTTTTGAAAATGCGGTGTTTGGAACCGAAATAACCTTTTGCCAACTTCAATACTTTTTTATGTTTACGACGAACGACGAATCCGCCTTTAACTCTTGCCATATTAATAAACCTCCCAAAAATGTGTAGTAAATATTACAAATTACCCAATTGTTGTTTCAAACGTCTTACATCCCCAGGGGCCATAACAGGGTTCGTTCCCAATACGCGCTTAGCACGTTTGGATTTGTGGGACAACAAGTGATTTCTGTGTGCTTTGTAACGTGTTACTTTACCAGTTCCGGTAATTTTGAAGCGGCCTTTAAGGCTGCTGTGTGTTTTCATTTTAGGCATTGTGTTTCCTCCTTGAATATTATGTGGTCCCCATTGCTGAGCAAAGGGTTCCGGAGTTATTGAGGCTTAGGAGCCAAAATCATGATCATGCTGCGGCCTTCCAACTTAGGCAGGCGTTCCACAACAGAGATCTCAGCAACTTCATTCTTAACGCGTTCCAGGATCTTCTGGCCGATATTGGCATGTGTAATCTCACGTCCGCGGAAACGAACCGAGCACTTCACCTTATCGCCTTCGTTCAGGAATTTAACCACATTGCGGAACTTGGTTTGATAATCATGTTCCTCAATGTTGGCACGGAACCAGACTTCCTTGATATCAACGATCTTCTGGTTCTTACGCGCTTCCTTCTCTTTCTTCTGCGTTTCATAACGGAACTTGCCGTAATCCATGATGCGGCATACCGGCGGTTTCGCCTGTGGCGCTACGTTGACTAAATCCAGATTAAGATCGATCGCCATTTGCAGTGCCTCGCGGATCGGTTTAATTCCGATTTGCTCACCTTCCGCACCTACCAACCGAACCTCTTTGGCCCGAATTTCATCATTGATCATATGTTCCTTACTGATAACTCTCCACCTCCGGATCTTGTTAACGATAAACTTCAGCACAACTTCATAAAAAAGGGATGCCGGTAACTCCCGACACCCCTGTTTGATCAACGTTCATGAACATTAACATTCATAAAGCATTGAGATCAAAACCAGCTAGCATAATGCCAGTCAGGTGAGAAGCCGGTGCTTCTTCTTGCAATCTCTATGTTTTTCACACTTAAATACTATACACTGTTGTCTATATGAATGTCAACAGGTTTTCGACTTTTTACAAAAAAACATCAGCAAACCACTATCCCTGCTTGCTTTGCACTTCCTCCAGCCTTACGACACGCGTATGCTTGGTGTGGCTCCATTGCTTGTTGTTCTGCGTGAAGAACGCATAGAACGTAATCGGATACCACGAGATCAAGTAGATTGGGAACAGAAGCAAATATGCATATACCTTCTTGAACTTGACCTTCTCTAAGATCATCGCCAAGAAGAACGTAAGCAGGTTCCCTCCTATAGCCACAAAGCCCAGCCATAATGGAAGGTGTCCATAAATATTAGCAATGTTCGGTCCGTTAAAGAAGGCATTGTCGATCCACATGACCGCTGTCATCAGGAATGTAAGCAGCACAATATATACGTTTGCCCCATAAAGGGCGAGGTCAAACTTCGTCAGACTGCGTTCCTTAATACTCTGCCACAGCAGCGGGAAGAAATAACGACGGGCCACCGTGAAGTGTCCCTGCATCCAGCGTAGGCGTTGTCTTGAGGAGGCCTTGAAGGTCAATGGTTTCTCATCGAAGACCTTGGCGTCATAGTTGAACTTCGGATATACACCCTTCGAAGCGCTGCGCATGGTGAACTCCAGATCCTCAACCAGACTTGTGGCTCCCCAACCCATTTCCTTCAGCAGCTTGGTCTCAAAGCACATGCCGGTGCCACCAAGGAAATTCGCCATGCCCAGGTTGTGACGGGAGAGCTGCCATAGACGGTTGATGTACCAGTAAGATACACCGTAAGCGGCCGTAATCCATGAATCTTCTGGATTCTTCGTATCAATGTAGCCCTGAATCACTCGTGCCCCTGAACAGAGATCATTGTTCATTTCCATCAAGAACTCGGTGTGCGCCAGGTTATCGGCATCGAACATCACGACGGCGTCATACTGACGCTGCATGCCCCACAGTTCCTTGAGCATCCATTCAATCGCATAGCCCTTACCTCGCAGATTGGCATTGGTACGGACGCAGGCATTCATGCCGTGCTCCCGAACAATCCGGGCCGTCCCATCCGTACAATTGTCACAAATCACGAATACATCGTACAGCTCCGGCGGATAATTAAGCTGTTTCAGGTTTTCCATCAGTGCGCCAACTACTTCTTCTTCATTGTGCGCCGCAACAAGTACTGCAAACGATTTTTCCGGCTTGAACTGCTCTTTTCTTTTTTTCTTTTGCAGTCCGAACAGCGAGAACGAAAACTGGTAAATCGCGATCGCCGCCAAGATCACTTGGAGCGTAACAAACAGTGCGTCTGTCATGACCTTTTTTAATGCCCCCTTTTTTTCACTCATGGTGTTCTTTTTCTCTCTGGCTTGTAAAACGTTCTTTCTGACCCTTTTGTTGCATCCCTTACAAAATAGACTACAAGCATTCACTTATTGTTGGCAGGGTCCTGGTTTTTTATATCTTCCGCGCTAAAGGATTGTTCGGATTCCCTGAGGTGAAACCCATTTTTCTCTGTTACCTTTTAAACACGTTCGGCCTGCTTGAATCATTGTAAGGCGTAAGGGTATCCCAAGTCAAAACTGGCAATTTTCGCGCAAAGCTGAGCTTTTTCTTGAATGGGCTCCCTTAAAAAAGTATGATAAAGACGGCTTCACTTTTTAAGAACGGATTGCCGCATCAATGCTAAACCGATAGCCGGACTAGCGGAGGGACAACGATTATGAGACATTTATTCATGAAACTGCATCTCTGGGAGCGGCGTCTTTTTCAATGGATTAACGGCCGGATGCATAACCGGTTTTTGAACTTCTGGCTTTACCATCTCACGCATCTGGGTGGAGCAACCCTCGCAATCGGCACTAATCTGCTGATTTGGGCCTTCGCTCCCCAGCCATGGAGAACAACGGCGATACAGGCGCTAGCTTCGCTGGCTGTCAGTCATGTGCCCGTGGCTATCGCCAAGAAGCTGTATCCGCGCAGGCGCCCCTATCTGGCCCTTCCGGGTACACGGACGTTTCGCAACCCGCTTAAGGATCATTCTTTTCCATCAGGTCATACTACTGCTATCTTTGCTTGGCTCGTTCCTTATATGGCAGCCTTTCCGCCGCTCGCCTTTGTGTTGCTTCCGTTAGGATGCACTGTCGGATTCTCACGGATGTACCTGGGCCTGCATTATCCGTCCGATGTGCTTGCAGGTGCTGTAATAGGTACCGGAGTTGCTGCCGGCACAATTGCCTTATGGTCCTGAACAGGGTAGGCTAGAATATTAGAATCCCTTTTGAGAACAGGTGAACTATACATTGCGCAAAAAAAGAGTGCTTTTGCTGTCGGAAGGCTTTGGCGCAGGTCATACGCAGGCAGCCTATGCGCTGTCCAGCAGCCTGCGCAAGCTGTCGCCCAATGTTCAAACGAAGGTGCTTGAATTAGGGAACTTTCTAAATCCTAAAATGGCACCTCTTATCGTATCTGCTTACCGGAAGACGGTGACCACTCAGCCACGGCTGATGGGGTATGTCTACCGTCATCAGAAATCATTTAACCGCCTTACCACGCTTGCCCTGCATCGCATTTTTTATACCCATACCAAAAATATTATGAAGCAGTTGCAGCCGGATATCATCGTATGCACCCACTTTATTCCCAGTGCAGTGATCTCCCGCCTGAAGCGGCTGGACCCGGATTTTAAAGTTCCGCTCTGCACTGTCATCACCGATTACGATGCGCATGCCAGCTGGATCAGTCCACATGTGGACCGTTATTTCGTCTCTACGCCGGAGGTGAAATCCAAGCTGCTTCGCCGCGGAGTCGCCTCTGCCAGTATACAGGTTACGGGAATGCCGGTGCACCCCAATTTCTGGGAGCATCCTGGCAGAGCGGAGATTCTGGAGCAATTCGGTCTTCATGATAAGCCAACGGTGATGGTGATGGGAGGCGGCTGGGGGATGATGAACGACGAGACGGTCAATCATTTCTTGGCAGGGTATCGGGAGCAGATCCAAATCGTATTTTGTCTTGGTCAGAACGAGAAGCTTCTGGAGGAAATGCGCAGAAACCCGGTGTATAACCACCCTAATATTCGCCTCCTCGGGTTCACGCGTGAGGTCGACAAGCTGATGGAGGTATCTGATCTGCTCGTCACCAAGCCAGGCGGCATGACTTGTAGTGAAGGCCTAGCCAAAGGCATTCCGATGCTCTTCCATCATCCCTTGCCCGGACAGGAGGAAGAGAATTGTCGTTATTTCACGGCGGCCGGGTTCGGCGAGCCCATTGAGTCTCTCGATGTTGTCGTCAAATGGATGGAGCGCCTGTTGAACAACTATGAGGATATGCAGAACAAGCGGAAGCACCATTTGGAACGAATCGCCCGCTACCATCCCTTGCAGAGTGCCCAAAGCATTCTCGATATGCTGGAGTAAAAGCAAACAGCGGCCCTCAGGGCCGAAATAAAAGCCGGCAAGTCCTTCGTGAATACGGAGGCTTGCCGGCTTTTAACTGATAACATTATAGTCTGTACTTGTCCATCCGGGTGGCCTGATAACGTGCCAGCGCCTCTGAACCCACAATGGCTTCGCAGCGATGAATATTGACTCCCCGTCCGTAGAACTTCGTCTCATATTCTGTCATCACATGCTCTTCATTGATCACACCGTCCGTATGCAGATCAAGTGAAATGTTCTTCATTTGCAACCCGAAATCCGCAAAAGAATTCAGCGAGAACTCGAACAAACTTCTGGAATCCGTCTTCAAATGAATCTCGCCCAGAGGGCTCAGCAGGCCACGATATTTGTCGAGAAAACGCGGATGCGTTAGACGACGACGGGCATGCTTGCTCTTCGGCCAAGGGTCACTGAAGTTCAGGTAGATGCGTTCTAGCTCCTCCGGAGCAAACACTTCTTCCGCATAGTCGATATTGGCAAGCGCCAGCTTCAGGTTAGGCGGGGTCTCATGACCTTGCGGCTCCCATACAGCTCTCGCTTTTTCTCCGGCACGGCGGATCAATTCATCGTACATGTCCACACCGATAAAGTTGATATCGGGATATTTGGAGCTCATTTGGCTGATAAACTGCCCTTTGCCCATTCCAAATTCGACATGAATCGGATGGTCATTCCCGAACAAGGCAGCCCATTGCCCTTTATGGCTACGGGGGTCGAGGACAACCAGATCAGCCTGGCCCTCGAGACTTTCACGTATTCCTTTTCTTCCACGTAAACGCATGCGTATTCCTCCGCTTATCGAATGCTGTAACTGTCACTTGCAATATTGTGCCGAACTTGTCCCCAAAAGTAAAGGCATAACGGCAAAAAAAAGGAATCCATCATACCAGCCCAAGGAAGGCTGCTGCGAGAATCCCTTACTGATTACTATTGAAATTGGGTCATGCTTTACTACACCACCGGTGGTGTGCTCAGCTTACTTTGCTCCGGAATTGAAATCGAGCGTCTTCTCGAACGCATTACGAATCTTGCGCTGCGCTTCCGTCTTAATCTTGTGGTTACCGTTAAATTCTACACCTGTCAATGCAAGGGCCTCATCAGGGGTTAATGTAACGTCAATCGAACCTTTGCCATCGGCATATGCCGTTTGAGAATTCATCGATATCACCTCACGGTTATTAGTATGGACCGGACGACACGAAAGTATGAATTCAATACAAGGAAAATGTCTTGATATTACTGACTTTTTACACTTCAAATATAACATAAGGTGTAAGTATTAACAAGCCAATTTTTCTATTTTCCGGCCTAAATTTCAGCGATCTTTACAGTGCCTCTTGTTACGCTGGACGGTGATTTTTGGTACAATGGATTGGACTCATGACGCATGATAAAATTACTTGCGTCTTCTTTATAAGTCGATATACTAACCGTATAGCAGAGAATGAACCGAATTTCAAAGGAGCAACCCATGTTTAACCTATTAGAGACCTCCTCCGCCCCTTTGTGGGGAGATAAACGTTTTCATACCTGGAACTACGAAATGCGTGAGCAGATGAATACAAAAGTGTTCAAAGTCATGCTCGATGCCGGTTTCACTTGTCCGAACCGGGACGGATCCATTGCCAAAGGCGGCTGCACCTTCTGCAGCGCGCGAGGCTCCGGAGATTTTGCCGGCAGCCGCCGCGATGATCTCATCACCCAGTTCAATAAGGTACGTGATCGGCAGCATCTCAAATGGCCGAATGCCAAATACATCGGCTATTTCCAGGCTTACACTAATACTTACGCTCCAGTAGAAGAACTGAGAGAATATTTTGAAGTTATTCTTCAGCAGCCAGGTGTTATAGGACTGTCCATCGCTACCCGGCCGGACTGCCTGCCAGATGATGTAGTCGAGTATCTGGCAGAGCTGAACAAGCGTACTTACCTTTGGGTGGAAATGGGCCTTCAGACGATCCATGACTCCACCTCAGAGCTGATTAACCGTGCTCATGATACAGCCTGTTATCTGGAAGCTGTCGAGAAGCTGCGCAAACACGACATCCGAATCTGTACACACATCATTCACGGGCTGCCACAGGAAACCCATGAAATGATGCTGGAGACGGTCTCGGCCGTAGCCAACATGGATGTACAGGGCATTAAGATCCACCTGCTTCACCTCATGCGCAAGACGCCGATGGTGAAGCAGTATGAAGCCGGCCTGCTTCGTTTTATGGAGCAGGACGAATATATCAAGCTGATTGTCGACTCCCTGGAACTTCTGCCACCAGAGATGATTGTGCACCGTCTGACCGGTGATGCCCCGCGCGATCTACTCATTGGGCCAATGTGGAGCCTCAAGAAATGGGAAGTCCTCAACGGCATCGATAATGAGCTGATTGCCCGGAACTCCTGGCAAGGCAAGTACTGGAGGCAACGCTAATGGGCTTCTGGTCTGTTCTTAGCTTCGCCCAGAAGCTGACCACCGAGCGGCTATCCTCTGGTGGCCGCGCCATTGATGCCACCGTCGGAACAGGGGCTGATACCCTGTTCCTGGCGAAGCTCTGCGGGCCGCGCGGCGAAGTCCGCGGCTTCGACATCCAGGCGGAGGCGCTCGCGCTGGCTGAAGAGCGTCTCCGCGCGGCGGGCGAGGCGTCACCTGGGACGCTGGCCCCGGTAACGCTGCTGCAGAGCAGCCACGCCGACATGCTTGAAGCGGTTCCGGAAGACTGGCCCGGAACCGTGTCGGCGGTGATGTTCAATCTCGGCTATCTCCCTGCGGGAGATGCCGATAAGACCATCATCACCAAGCCCGACAGCTCCCTTGCGGCTCTGGAAGCCGCGCTCGAGCTACTTCGCCCCGGCGGGATCATCACAGCGGTGCTGTATCCCGGGCATGACGGCGGCGACCTGGAAGCCGCTGCCGTGGAGTCTTGGGCCGCTGCCATCCCGCCTGTCGTCGCCCAAAGCATTGTATACCGCCAGTTACAGCGGGCATCTGCCCCTTACTGCCTGGCGCTGGAGAAGAAAAGGAGCTGAAGACCGCATGGCCGTACACAAAATTGAGCATGTTGGGATCAAGGTCTCTTCTCTTGAGACCTCGATTGATTTCTATCGCAACGTCATTGGCCTGACACTGGCCGAAACGGTCGGTGAGCTGGGCGACCGTCTACGGCTGGCCTTTCTCTCTTTTCCGGGACAAGCCTCTGTCGAGGTGGAGTTGATTGAGTCTCTATGGGAGGGCCTGCCTGATGAAGGCCGGGTCAGTCATATTGCCTTTACGGTCTCCGAGATCGAGGGTGAGTACCAGCGAATAGAAAGCCTTGGTCTTGAGGGCCTGACCGCCATCCGTCAATTGGAGGGTGGCAGCCGGTTTTTCTTTTTTGATGGACCAGATCATGAAAAAATTGAGTTTTTTGCATCCACCCGCAAGGTCTAACAGCAGCTAAATTTTACTATCAGAGAGGAAGATGTAATCATGACTCAACCTTATCCATTGAAATTTCAACCAGAATTCCAAGAACGTGTTTGGGGCGGACGTGCCCTGGAGAAATTCGGACTGGACCTGCCAGAAGGCCATATCGGCGAAGGCTGGATGATTGCTGACCACCCTAACGGAACTTCTTCCGTGGTCAACGGAGACCTTGCCGGACAAGGACTGGATCAAATCCGCGAGCAATTCGGACGGGAATGGTTCGGCAGCAAAGGGATTTCGGAAGCAGGCGGCAGATTTCCGCTCCTGATCAAACTCCTGGATTGTAACGATAATCTCTCCGTACAGGTACACCCTACCGATGATTACGAAGGATTGCCGAAGGGCGAACTGGGCAAAACAGAAATGTGGTACGTTCTTGACGCCAAACCAGATGCGAAAATCATCTACGGATTGAAGGAAGGCGTTGACCGCGAAACATTGCGTCAGGCGATGGAGAACGGTACAGTCATGGACACGCTGCAAGAAGTCTCTGTATCGGCAGGCGATACATTCTATATTCCGGCCGGAACAGTGCATGCCCTGTGTGCAGGTGTTGTTGTAGCCGAGATTCAGCAAAACTCGGATACTACATACCGTATCTACGACTACGACCGTCCAGGTCTGGACGGCAAGCCGCGTGAGCTTCATATCGAGGATTCCCTTAACGTAACGGCCTACGAAGGTGCGGGGGCCACTTCCATGAAGACTGACAGTGCAGTCCCTGGAGAATGGCTGCAGCTTGCTGCCTCCCCTTATTTCATTGTGGAAAAAGGGATTGTACAAGGCGAATGGAATCTCGCCACCACTCCGGACAGCTTCACGATCCTCGTGATCTGTGAAGGCAGCGGCCATCTGACTTGGGAAGGCGGATCACAGCCTTACGCTGCAGGCGAATGCTACCTGTTGCCAGCCAATCTGGGGGCTTATGGAATCGAAGGCCAATCCACAGTGCTTCGCTCCTATTTGCCATAAGACTTCCTAAATCCAGTGTCTTTGCCCGCAATCTTGTTCAGGAGGATGGGCTATGTTGGAAAATAGTTTTACAATGACGGATCCCATCGGGGTCGATATACATGTCTATGAATGGTTGCCGGAACCCGGCGCTACGGTCAGGGGCATCGTGCAGATCTCGCACGGGATGTCCGAGACGGCAGCCCGTTATGCCCGCTTCGCGAAGGCGCTGACGACAGCGGGATATGCTGTCTATGCCAATGATCACCGGGGTCACGGCAAAACGGCAGGCCAAGTGAATCTGCTTGGCGATACCGGCCAGGATGGCTTCTACTGGATGCGGCGCAATCTGCTGCAGGTCGCTGAGATTGCAACCTCCAGGCATGAGAATCTGCCGATCTTTCTGTTTGCACACAGCATGGGCTCCTTTCTGGCTCAAAAGCTGATGTGCGAAGAGGGCAGCTCGACTTATGCCGGGTATATTCTCAGCGGTACCAACGGTCCACGCAGTATGCTTAGGCTTGGGGAATCCCTTGCGAACATCCAGTACCGTCTTCAAGGAGAACTGCATCGCAGCATATTGTTAAACAGCATCGTATTCGGCAGCTACAACCGCGGGTTCTTGCCAATGAGAACCCCATTTGACTGGCTGAGCAGTGATCCAGACGAGGTTGACCGGTTTGTATCCGACCCTTTTTGCGGTGCCATCTGTACCACCCGCTTTTTCCGCGACTTCTTCCGGCTGTTGCGTGATATCCATTCCGAGACGTCACTCGCCTCCTTGTGCACAGACAAGCCAGTGTATCTGTTCTCTGGAGAATTGGACCCTGTCGGCATGAAGGGCACAGGTGTACTGAAGCTGGCAGAGCTGTATAGGAACAAGGGGATTCAGGATGTAGCCTGTCGGTTATATCCCGGAGGCCGACACGAAATGCTAAATGAAGTAAACCGCGATCAGGTAACCGCAGATGTACTGGATTGGCTGGTTCATCACCTCCCCACGGGGAAATCATTGCTGCAATCCTAAATTAAACAAAGACAGGTTATTCCGAATTACGGAATAGCCTGTCTTTTTGCACTCCACTATAAATCTACTAATGCTCCATTTTTTAACTTCATAATTATGATATTATTTTATTGTACAAACACTGGCTTCAATAGCGGCGGTCTATCTCCTTACTAAGGAGGTGACACTCCATGGAGGTCAAGGATGCCCTAACATTAATGTTCGCTTTTGGCATGTTTATACTATCACTGCTCGCCTATCTAAAAAAGAAATAGACCGCCCCGGCAAGGTAACGGTCTATTCCACACACAAGCGATAACGGCCGACTGCTATGAAGCAGTGGTTGTACGCTGGGAACCGTGTTTGCCGCACGGCTCCTTTTTCATTCCTATTATAGCACAATCCATATTATTACATAATCACAACACAGATCATAATAAATACAAGTTGCTCAGAAAGTAAATTTGTCACAGCTGTCTTTACTTCATGGGCTGTAAAATACTTCTCATAATAAGGAGGCTGATACACGTGACTGATTTGGATGGTACGAAGCAGATTCTCGACTACTAAAAGTCATCTACGATATCGGCGGAGGTATAGGCGTATACTCCAGGTGGCTAGCAGAATTGGGTCATGAGGTTCATATGTTCGAGCTTGCACCCAAAGCTGTGGAATACGCGCGAGCGCTTCAGGACTCCAAGCAAATCGTACCTATTCATACCATTGAGGTTGCCGATGCCCGAAGCATTGCGCGCCCTGATAACAGTGCTGACTTTGTATTACTGATGGGACCGCTTTATCATTTACCTGAACGAAAAGAAAGAATGGCGGCGATACATGAAGCCAAAAGGGTCCTGAAACCTGGCGGAATTATCATTGTCTCTGCGATCTCCCGCTTTAGTTCAACCTTATGGGGATTATCTGTATACGGAGGGCAAAATGACTATTTGGAAGATCCCATTTTTTCAGCAATGATTAAACAGGAACTGACAAATGGCCAGCATATTCGACCAGAGGCTTATCCTTCGTTTATCTCCCGGGCCTTTTTCCATCTACCGGAGGAATTAAATAGCGAACTTGCAGAGGCAGGCTTCATGGACACTAAGATGCTAGCCGTTGAAGGGCCAGTGTGGATCGTGCCTACATTTACTGAGAAGTGGAAGAACGAACACAGTAGAGCAGAACTATTGAAAATATGCTCACTGGTAGAAGAGCAGGAAAGCTTACTAGGAATGAGTCCACATATGCTGGCTGTCGCTAAAAAATAGTTAACGGCAGCACTCTAGCCATTTCTGCTTAATATAGCGACGAAAACACCTTTAGGCAACTGCCCGAAGGTGTCTTTGTGTTAGAGAGGAATAGAACGATTTACCAAGGTACAATTTGCAGCTCAGGCCATTTATCCGCCCACTTCTGTGCCTTGCTGAGGTAGATCGTTTCATTGATCAGCGCCTTGTTCGGACGAACGGTCAATGTAAACAAATCCTCCAGACCGTATGGGGCATAAATCTGCCAGCTGCCATCCCTATTCAGCCTTGCACCCAAGCAGGTTGCTGTTGTAGGCCATGTATCAAGCGCCGCCTCCAATGTAGTATAAGGCTTGAGCTCTATTCCGAATTTATCGCGGTACCAAAGATGGACACGGGCCTGGTTTTTCAGATCAACAGGAATAGGGATGTCTGCGAACAACGCCTTGGCTTTCACAATCATTGCATCTTCGCTTTCGTAACTGAGATCAGTGTTGTCGTAGTAGACAATATCGATATCTTCAATCCCATAATGGAGCGGTCTCCCGGTTAGCTCGTTCCAGACCGTTTGGACAAGACAGCCTGCACCAATATAATACGGGTAAGGCTCCAGTGCCTGAGCGCCGTGAAATAAATTCATTAACACGGAGCTTCCGGTGATAATTCCGATCAGTCTTTGGCTTAAGTCTGCCGCCTCAGCCGGATTTTTCGATGTTGAACTGCTCAGCAGATCATACTGAAGAATTTTCTGCTGGCCTTTTTTCCCCATTCGACGCAACCCATGATCGACAAACCCCGCCTGGGAATACAAGCGTTCTGCCGGAAGGTTCCTTTCATTCACAGCAAGAACCACTTCCCTTACCGTTGGAAAATGCAGCTGAACGAACTGCGGCAGCAATAACAGCGCCGACTTGGCATAACCCTTCCCCTGGTGCGCATAATCAATCAGGAAAGCACGAAGCAGCAGTGCTCCGGAATGATTCGGATAGAAATCGGAAATCCCCTCACCACCATGAAGAATGAAAAAACCGACCGGCCGCTCTCCTTCCAGGATGACAACGGCCGTTCTGTCGCCATCCTCCAAAGCAGTTGCCAGTGTATCTCTGGGCATACCGGTGAACTGCCCTTGCTCTTCTGGAAGGTAAAAACGAAGCAACGCTTGCTTGTATTTATCCTCATACAGAGCCAATGAAATTCCTTGATTCACGAATAAGCCCTTCTTTCCTCTTCCCTAGACCAAGGGCATGGTGTAATACTTCGGCTTTCCACTCTCATCCTGCTGGTACAGCACGATGAGCAATGTGTTCCCTCCGGCCGGAACATCAGCGACAAGCGTGGAGGTGTTCGCCTGCTCAGATGCCTGGGCGGACAAACCCTCCTCACCCGGAACAGCTGCTTCGACTCCTGCTCGGGCTGTAGCGGAGATCCCGGCAACAGCAAGGAAAGCGCCGTTATCGGGTTCACCTATGGCTTGGAGCTCCCCGCCAACCGTCGTTCCTTCATCAGCCCGCAAGCCACTGATGGATGTCAGCACTTCTTCAAGCGGGAAGGGCAGCAGCTCCAGCACGGCATATTTTTGCAGCTCACGTTCATTAATCCCCGTTCTTACTCCTGCAAGTTCCATGGACAAAATTTCTGGATTCGCAGCAATCTCCTTCAACCAGGAGGCCCACTGCGACTTACCGAGCGTAGGCTCCCACCAGATTTTACGCGGCTTGTACTTATGCCCAAGGAAGTAGTCGAGCTTCATGAGTCCGGTGATAATGTCCATCGACTTCGTGCCTCGCTCAGTCAAGAAATCATGTAGCCTTATGAACAGGTCCTCCAGCTGATGGCCAATCTTCTGCCAGCCCTGCTCCTCCCAGTAATCGCCGAATTCTTGAAAGAAGTCAAAGGGTGAAGGAAACACATGGCGAATCAAATACTTAATGGAATGATCCAGCCGATGGCTGTTCCAGTATTTCTCCAGCACATCCTCTAGCCGTTTCAGGCGGATAATGTCGCCAAAAGACATCACATGGCTGCTCAAAATTTCATAAGGAGCGTGCTCCATATATGTGTAATCATATTTGGCTGCCTGCGACCGCAGCCCGGTGCCGCGCAGCATTTTCAAAAAGCCTAATTGCAATTCTTCCGGCTCCATCGCGAACACATCATTAAAGGTCTTGCGGAACGTTGCGTAATCCTCCTGCGGCAGTCCGGCGATCAGATCAAGATGCTGGTCGATATTGCCACTGGCCTTGATCTTCATCACCGTACGCGACAGCTTCGCAAAGTTCTGGCGGCGTTTGACCAACTCATTCGTCTCATCGTTGGTCGACTGCACACCAATCTCGAACCTGAAGATGCCCGGGGGTGCATTTTCCGCCAGAAAATCCAGTACCTCCGGCCGCATAATATCCGCCGTAATCTCGAATTGGAACACACAACCCCGGTGATTATCAATCAGGAACTGGAACATTTCCATCGCATAATTGCGGTTAATATTAAAAGTCCGGTCGAGGAACTTGATGATCTTGGCTCCATTGTCAATCAGGTAGAGCAGGTCAGACTTCACGCGCTCAATATCATAATACCGGACACCGACCTCAATACTGGACAGGCAGAACTGGCAGTTGAAAGGACAGCCCCGGCTGGTCTCAAAATATACGATCCGTTTGCTTAAATCTGGCAAATCATCGGCAAAACGATGCGGCGTGGGCAATGTGTTCAGATCACTTTTCGGCCGGGGAGGATTGACGATCAATTCCTCTCCCTTGCGATAAGCCGCACCGTACACAAAATGGAACTTGCGGTCATCCCGCAGCTCCTGGAGCAAATGATGGAACGTCTCTTCACCGTCTCCATTCACCACAAAATCAACGCCCGGCTCACGCTTCATCCAGTACAGCGGCTCATAGGACACTTCCGGCCCGCCAAGCACAATCGTCACTTCAGGCATGACTTTCTTGAGGATACCGATCACCTTGATCGTCTCCTCGATATTCCAGATATAACAGGAGAAGCCGATCACATCCGGCCGTCTCTGGAACAGGTCAGATACTATATTCATTACAGGGTCTTTAATCGTATACTCCGCCAAATGAATATCACTGAATTCATGCTCGCTGTACGCCTTAAGCAGGCGGATCGCTAGCGAGGTGTGAATGTACTTGGCGTTTAATGTAGCCAGGATGATCTTCATGCGCTACGCCCTCTTTACAAGTCATTTTGGAAAAACTCAAGGAACGGTTTACCATACTTGCGGTATTTCACTTCACCGACACCCTTCACCCTCAGCATTTCCGCTTCGGTCTGTGGACAAACCACACTCATCTCACGCAGGGTCGCATCATTGAAAATAATATAGGACGGCACATGCTCCCGGCCTGCCAGCTCCCGCCGGATCAGGCGAAGCTGCTCAAACACCGTCTCGTTAACCGCCGACGGCGACAAGTCGCGCACCCGGCTGCGCTCCCGCGAGCTTGAAGGTGATCCAGCCCGCGATGGCCGAGCCACCCGCTGCAGCACCTGACGCTGACCGCGCAGCACTTCTGCAGCCGGAAGCTGCAGTCTAACTACCGGATACTGCCCCTCCGACAGGGCCAGATATCCTTCCGAGATCAGCACGTTGATGCTCTCCGTAATCTCCTTCTCCGTCCGTCCGGACATCGCGCCATGGGTTGGCAGCGACTCGAAGCCGTATTGCAGCACCTTCTGGTTACGGGAACCTTTCAGCACAGAGGCCACCAAGGCAACCCCAAAACGCTCACGCATGCGGTGAATGCAGGAGAAAATTTTCTGCGCATCCACGGTCATGTCCACTAGCTCACGCTCATCCGTACATGAGCTGCAAATGCCACAAGGCTTGTCCTTATGCACCTCGCCAAAATAATCCAGCTGCGCACTGCGCAGACAGCGGGTGGAATAACAGTATTCGATCATCTGTTGAAGCTTGCGGTATTCATTGGCTTTGCGCTCAGGGTCCTGCGGATTCTGCTCGATCAGGAATTTCTGGGTCATGATATCCTGGGCGCTGAACAGTAAAATACACTGGCTCGGCTCCCCATCCCGTCCGGCCCGGCCTGCTTCCTGAACGTAAGCCTCCATATTCTTCGGCATGTTGTAGTGAATAACATAACGGACATTGGACTTGTCGATCCCCATGCCAAACGCATTCGTCGCCACCATCACCCGGATGTCGTCATAGAGAAAGCCCTCCTGGCTCTCCGCCCGTTCCTGGTCATTCATCCCGGCATGATAGCGCCCAGCGGCAATCCCGGTATTCAGCAGCCGTTGATACAGATCGTCAACATCCTTGCGGGTCGCCGCATAAATAATGCCTGGCTGGTGTGTATGCGAAGCCGTATAATCCAGTACGAACTCACGCTTATTCTCACCACGCAATACGGACATCGCCAGATTGTCACGCCCAAGTCCGGTCATGAAGACGCCCGGCTCGCGTAAGCGTAGCAGACGGACGATATCCTCCATTACCTCCGGCGTGGCCGTCGCCGTGAACGCCGCCAGAATGGGCCGCTGCGGTAGCTCATCTACGAACGGAGACACGGAAAGATAGCTGGTGCGGAAGTCATGCCCCCACTGGGAGACACAGTGCGCCTCGTCCACCGCTACGCAAGAGATGGACAAGCCTGCCATCTCCAGACGAAACCAGTCCAGCTCCAGCCGCTCCGGTGCGACATAAAGCAGCTTCAAGTCACCCCGGCGGGCCGCACGGATGCGTTCATTAACTTCCTTGCCGCTCAGCGTGCTGTTGATATACGCAGCCGGAATACCAGCCGTGATGAGTGCATCTACCTGATCCTTCATCAGCGAGATGAGCGGCGAGATTACCAGGGTCAGACCCGGCATTAACAGAGCTGGCACCTGATAACAGATGGACTTCCCGCCCCCGGTAGGCATAATACCGAGTGTGTCGCGCCCTTCCAGCAGATTTCCAACGATTTTCTTCTGACCCTCCCGGAAATCGGGATAGCCGTAATATTTTTGCAGTTCAACCTGCGCCTGTTCCATAGTAGGTGCTTGCATAGTCATATCTATCATAACTCCTTAGATCTATCTCTCTTTAGTTTACCGGGCAGCAGAGTAATGAGCAACCGCCCGACCACATTTCCAGCTCTCTTTCTTCTTTTGGAAAAGACACATAAAAAGAATAGGTTTGAGCCAAGCTTTATATAAAAACTATAATTAGTAGGAATACATCGACCCTGTTCTATATCTGATTCCAACAATAGTAATTCTTCAGAGGCCATGGTATATTGAAGAGTACAATATCAGAGGACGGAGAATGCAATCATGAACACAAGACGAAATCCCGGGGAGACCTCTGCAAGAAATGCGAAGCCTGCCCGCACAACCAAACCCCAACACAAAACACAACCCAAAGCAGGTACCAGAAACCATAGCAAGCCAAATAGCAGACCAAATCCAAAGGCCAAGACACCAGCAGCACCAAAAACCTATACGGTAACTGAGCCAGTGGAACTGTTATCCTTTTTGCTCAGTCACGTCAGCGGACGTGGACGCAATGCGATCAAATCCATTCTCGCTCGTGGTCAGGTATCGGTTAATGGCAAGACGACAACCCAGCATAATTTCCAACTTCAACCGGGCTATAGTATTGTGATCGAAACTGAAAAACCGGTGCAGCCGGAAGTTCTGAACGGACTCACCATTGTGCATGAGGATGATGATATCATCGTGATCCAGAAGGATGCGGGACTGTTGTCCATTGCTACTGGAGAAGAAAATGAATTGACGGCCTACCGCCAGCTCATGGAGCATGTACGTCGCAGCAATCCGAAGAATCGAATCTTTGTGGTACATCGCCTGGACCGCGACACCTCAGGGGTTATGATGTTTGCCAAAAGCGAACGTATTCAGCAGGCCCTGCAGAATACGTGGAAGGATACTGTGAAAGAACGCTCCTACGTGGCGCTTGTCGAAGGGGCCGTTAAAAAGCCGGAAGGCACCGTCAGCTCCTGGCTGAAGGAAACTGCCACTCTCAAGATGTATTCCAGTCCTTATGAAGGCGACGGCCTGCATGCCGTTACCCATTACAAGTTGATCCAGTCCAATCGCCACTTCTCCTTGCTGGAAGTGCAGCTGGAGACAGGGCGCAAGAACCAGATCCGCGTCCACATGGCCGATATCGGCCACCCTATTGCAGGCGACAAAAAATACGGAGCAGAGACCAAAACCGTAGGCCGGCTCGGACTGCATGCCCGCGTTCTGTCCTTTGTTCATCCGAAGACAGAAGAATTGCTGACCTTCGAGAGCCCGATTCCTAAAGCGTTCTTGAAATATACCTCGCCTGAATCGAGATAATAAAAAAGTCTGTCCCATCAAGCTATCAACATAGCTGAGGGACAGACTTTTTTTATGTTCAAGACTTACTGCACCTTCCCGCCTTCTACAACCAGTTGGTCGGTGAAGCCTTCACCGTATACCTCTTTCAAGGTCTCGTTATACGCCTCATGAATGAACTTTTCCTTGCCCAGTGTGCCCAGCTCGTTGTTGATCCAGTCCAGCAGCTCCTTATTGCCCTTGGCAACAGCCGGAGCAATGGTGTCTTGGCCACCGAACTCGGGAATGCTGACCGTAAAACCAGGGTTGGACTTGGCCCAAGCGATTAGCTCGGTATTGTCGTTAGCAATCGCCGCGCCGCGTCCATCTTTGAGGGCAGCGAAAATTTCTGTGTATTGGTCAAATTTCAGCAGCTCCACATCCGGGTATTCCTTGGTGAAGTAGGACTCAGCCGTTGTGCCTTTAGCGACAATCAGCTTCTTGCCCTTCTCCTTCAACTGGTCAATGGAAGTAATCGGGGCACTGTCTGGCGACACAATTCCGAAGGACAGCTTCATGTACGGGTCAGCAAAATCGACCTTTTCCTTCCGCTCATCAGTAACCGTGAAGTTCGCCATAATGATATCTACTTTATTGGATTCCAAATAAGCTACACGGCTGGCTGCATCCACGAGAACGAACTCAGCCTTGGATTCATCGCCTAGCAAGTCTTTCGCAAAACGCTTGGCAATGTAGACGTCGAACCCCTGGTTCTTGCCCGCTGAATCCACATAACCAAATGGCGGTTTATCCGCGAATACACCAATTCGGATCTTGCCATTCTTCTTCAATTGCTCAATCGAAGCAAACTTGGAGGAGCCGGTACTGCCACTGTCCTTGTCCGAATTGCCGTTACTGCAGGCCGCAAGACCCACCAATAACAGACTGGCCAACACGACAGACGTTAACAACTTCAATCCTTTTCTCATCTCTCTTCATCTCCCTTGAGTCTATAATTTGTCGTACTGAAATATATCCAGAAAATGCTGGGCACGTTCTGTCGACGGTGAAGTGAAAAACTGTTCCGGTGATGATATCTCGCAAATTTTGCCTTGATCCATAAAGACAATTCGGTCACCTACAGATCTTGCGAAGCCCATCTCATGGGTGACGATAAGCATCGTCATTCCCTGCTTGGCAAGCCCCAAAATGACCTCAAGCACCTCTCTCACCATTTCGGGGTCAAGCGAGGCAGTTACCTCATCGAACAACATGATTTCTGGGTTCATGCATAGTGCCCGGACAATGGCAATCCGCTGCTTTTGTCCCCCCGACAGCTGGCGTGGGTAGGCATCCTTCCGGTCAAGCAGCCCTACCCGCTCCAGCAGCTGCTCCGCCTGCCGCTGTGCTTCGTCTCTGCTGCGCTTCTGCACCTTCAGCGGCCCGAGCAGAATGTTCTCGATAACCGTCATATGCGGGAACAGCTCGTAATTCTGGAATACCATGCCAATATGCTGCCGCACCTCGCGAAAATCCACATCAGGCTTCGCCAGATCCTGATTGCGATAATGAATTCTCCCGGCCTGGACAGGTTCCAGGCCGTTAAGACATCGCAGGAAGGTACTCTTCCCACAGCCAGAGGGGCCGAGAATGACGATGACTTCTCCCTTGCCCACTTGCAGGTCGATCCCCTCCAGCACTTTACGATCATCAAAGCTCTTCTCTAGCCCCTCTATCTCCAGCAAAATTTCCCCCGACTGTGTCATTGCGATCTGTCCTTCCTAGTATCTAATTTTGCCATCGCCGCTCTGCCAGCTTGGACAATCTGGATAACGGATAACAGACGAGAAAATAAAGAATGAAGATGAATCCGTATACCCAGAAGGATGCCGTCGGCGCCTTAATTACACCCAGCTCTATAATCTGCTGCCCGATCTTCACCACTTCGATCACCCCGATCAGTACAACCAGCGAAGTCGTCTTAACCATCCGTGTCGCCAAATTGATCGCCCCCGGCAGCATTCGCCGCACGGCCTGCGGAATGAGAATATGGCGGTATAACTGCCGGGTACCAAGGCCGAGTGCCTTCCCCGATTCCAGTTGATGGCGCGGCAGGGATTCCAGCCCTCCCCGGACAATGTCACCGATTTCTGCCGCCCCCCACAGGCTAAATACCAGAATGGCTGTCACTTCCCCGTCTATATCAATACCGAGCAGCGGAGAGAATCCGAAGTGCACCACGTACAGCCAGACCAGAATTGGAATGATTCTGAACGCCTCCAGATACAGTCGCAAAATGAACTTCAGAGGCCGGGAATTCAGTGTCCGCAAGAGACCCATAATCGTTCCAAGCACTACACCGATAATAATCGAGATAAATGCAATTTCTATCGTAACCAACAGACCGCCTAATAGCCGCTCGAAATTGGAACCTTCAAACAACACGTTAATCCCCGAATTCTGCATATCGAACCTTCCTTTCCACCCAGCTCAGGACCAGCGATAATGGCAGCACCATAACCAGATAGGCCAGCACTAACAGTAGCAACGACTCCGCCGTCTTGTAGTACATGCCGATGAGATCCTTCGCCACATTCATCAGATCCATCAGAGCGATGGCTCCGACAATGGACGTCTCTTTGAGCAGAAATATTACATTGGCCCCCAGCGACGGAATACTGATCGCAAACGCCTGCGGCAGGATCACATATCGTGCCAGTTGAACCTTGGACAGCCCAATGCTTAGACCGGATTCTATCTGTGTTCTCCCCACGGCTTCGATCCCGCTACGGAATGCTTCTGTCATATAGCTTCCTCCGAGAAAAGTCAGGCCGATAATGGCACAAGTCGTCTCACTTAGATGAACGCCGACCTTGGGCAAGCCATAGTACAGAAAGAACAATTGCACCAGCAGCGGCGTATTCCGGGAAAGCTCCACATAAGCATGAATCACAGGACTAACGATCTTGACCCTGTAATATAAAATCACGCTGAAGACCAACCCGATTAGCAGCGAGAACAAAATGCCCCAGAAGGCCAGCTTGAGGGTCAGCCACATCGCGGCACCATACAGCGGCAAACTCTCCGTCATAAACTCCCAATTTAATTGCATATACACACCTACTCTGCTTCCGAAAATAAAATCAATCATTAAACAAACTATTCTCATAAATTTTATTGGTTATAAAAATATAGAACTCTATGAATCTAGGGATTCTACCAAATCTAACTTTTATTTAATTCAATTTTAAGGAAAAAAATTACATCCCGCGACACTTATAATATTCACATAATTCCAACTTGTCAACTAAGTTTTATGCATTTTTAACGGCGTCTAGCGACATGTTACAATAAAAATAAAAGTAAGAAGGTGCCCTTCATGTTCCATCCTACTGTCTTTGATAACATTAAAATCGCTATCGAGAACCAAATTTACGACTACGACAACCTGGATGGACTCCTTATCGTTACAGACCGATCCGATCTACTGGATCTGGCGCTAATGTCACGTGAATTCACGCTTTCCTTCCAGCTCATCGGGAAAGGGAATATCACTGCCGAGATCGTCCTGCGTTCCTCTATAAAAGAGCTAAGTGATGAGATTCTGGAGACACCGGGAAGCAATCCCGGCTGCTATCTGCTGCTCCGCTTTTATATGCAAGTCAGCGACGCCTCTACGACCTGCCCCGCTGTGGTCAGTGCACTGAATACCATTTGGGGGCCGGATCTGCAGCCAGTGCAATCCTTGTCTTTTATATACGGTCAGGAAGAGGTAGGCTATCACAACTGCATTGAATTGCAGTTCAAGCGGCAAATTACCGAGGAACAGATGGAGGATATTCCAGAGCTGTTGAAGCATGTCTTGCAAAGTGCCGAGGCACTTGGAGCCTTATAGTTTCTACTTTGTAGCCAAACCCTAAGCGAATGGAGGATGTCACGATGTCATTCCTGCCTGCTGCCAAAGAGTCACGCTGGTTTTGGTGGATGGGAATCTACAGTCTGCTGCTGTGGCTGCTGCTCTGCCTCAATCGCTTCGTCCTGCTCGGACGGCCTGTTGAAGCTGTACTTCTGCTGCGGTTTGCCCTGTTAGCCCTTACGATATCCGCTGTTCTGCATACTTTCGGATGGCTTGGTGCCCGGCTGGTCTGGGTGATGGCAACTGTCGGAATTATCGCAGGCTTTCTCGTGATGTTCACTTATACCTACAGGGAAATGTCTGGCTGGCAGGATCTTGCGGGGTTTCTTGCCTTTTCCGTATTGTCACTGGGAGGCTTCGCTTGCGGGTTGATGGTAGAGGGCCTCGTACGGCTGACAAAGTGGTGGCGGAATTCCTAGTTTCACACGCTGCAACCAAATGTGGAGGTGATGTCTCTTGTCCAATGCCATACTTACTAAAAATGCGCTGGCTCACTCACTGAAAGGTCTAATGGAGCATACTCCACTGAATAAAATAACCGTCAAGCATCTTGTAGATGATTGTGGTCTGAACAGACAGACCTTCTACTATCACTTTCAGGATATTTTTGAGTTGCTAGGCTGGATCTATAATACTGAAGCGCTGGAAAGCATCGCCCAGTATCGCAGCTATAACACGTGGACGGACTGTTTCTATAGAGTATTCCGCTATATCGAGAGCAACAAAGCCTTCTGCTGCAACACCCTGGATTCCCTGGGCCGAAATCATCTTGATGCCTATCTCTATTCAGTGACCCATGACATGATCATGGGGGTGATTCGTGAGTTGTCCGAAGGGCTGGAAGTGAGTAGTGCCGATAAAGAATTCATTGCTAACTTTTACACACTGGCTTTTACCGGACTAGTCATCCAATGGATAAAGAACGGCATGAAGGAGCCACCCGAGCAGATTATAGAAAAGCTAAGCGAACTGCTCGAGGGCAACTTTGTTAAGGCCCTGCACACGTACGGGAACAAGTCGCCTCAATCCCTATAGGTGGCTGCTTTAAGCTGAATCCTGTCTAAAAACTAGACACTTTCCCTCAAGTGACCAAAATCCCGACATTTCCAAGGTTTTGATTATACTCACGCTTGCCGCCTTGTATTACATTAGGGGTGTGATTACAGCACCCTTTGGAGGCGATAGTTGTGAGAGAAGAATACAGTGATAAACAGGTCTATTTTGTAGGTGGAGGCATTGCGTCCCTGGCCGGCGCATCCTACCTGGTCAGAGACTGTGACTTTCCCGGACAGAACATTCATATCATTGAAGAAATGAAAATTCTGGGCGGCAGCAACGACGGGGCCGGCGATGAAGAGAACGGCTATGTCATTCGCGGCGGGCGGATGCTCAACGATGAGACCTATGAGAATACGTGGGAGCTGCTGACATCGATTCCTTCCATCGACCGGCCGGGCCTGTCTGTGCGGGATGAGATCATGGCCTTCGACACGGCCAACCCGACTCATTCCAACGCCAGATTGGTCAATAGCCGAGGCGAGGTAGAAGATGTTCTGTCGATGGGCTTCGACATGGCCGACCGTCTGGCAATGGGCAAGCTGATCATCACACCAGAGGAGAAGCTCGGCAAAGCGCGGATCAACGACCTGTTCGGCCCTCATTTTTTCACAACAAATTTCTGGTTCATGTGGGCAACCACCTTCGCCTTCCAGCCATGGCACAGCGCGGTTGAATTCAAGCGGTACATGGTCCGCTTCATCCACGAGTTCCCAAGAATTCAAACGCTGGAGGGCGTAACCCGTACTCCTTATAACCAATACGACTCTATTATTCTTCCAATGCATAAATATCTGGAGGGCTTCGGTGTCGACTTTACCCTGAAATGTACCGTGACTGACCTGGAATTCAAGGACGGTGACGGCATTACCGTAACCCGCATGAATGTGCTGCGCCAAGGGGTGGCGGATGTAATTGATGTAAAAGAAGGCGACCTCGTCATCATCACCAACGGTTCCATGACCGAAGGCTCCAGCCTCGGCTCTATGACCGAAGCGCCAAGTCTGAACGGCAAGGGCAGCTCCTGGAAGCTGTGGGAAAATATCGCCGCCAAGAAACCGGGGCTCGGTAACCCTTCTTCTTTCGCAGATCATGTGGATGGTTCGAAGTGGGAATCCTTCACCGTCACCTTCAAGGACACCAAGTTCTTCGATCTTATGGAGAAATTTACACGTAACCGTGCTGGTACCGGCGCTCTGGTCACCTTCAAGGAGTCCAGTTGGCTCATGTCGGTTGTGCTGGCCTTCCAGCCGCACTTCCGCAACCAGCCGGAGCATGTTCGGGTATTCTGGGGTTATGGCTTGTTCCCGGACAAGGTCGGCGACTTCGTGAAGAAGAGAATGTGCGATTGTACCGGGGAAGAGATTATGGAGGAGTTAATCGGTCATCTTCATTTTGAAGCACATCGGGAAGAAATTATGGCCACCGCCAACTGTATCCCATGTATGATGCCTTATATCACGTCCCAATTCATGCCGAGACTGCACAGCGACAGACCGCAAGTGGTGCCTGAAGGCTCCACGAACCTGGCCTTTATTGGACAGTATTGCGAAATTCCGGATGATGTTGTTTTCACGGAGGAATACTCTGTGAGAGCCGCCAGAATTGCCGTGTACACGCTGCTGGGCATCAATCGCTCGATTGAGCCGATCACCCAGTATCAATACGATGTGCGAAGCCTGTTCTCAAGCTTTATTACTTCATTCAGATAATTGTCGCAATAATATTCATATGCCAAAAAGGCGGAGAGCAAGGGATTCCCTTCTCTCCGCCTTTCTATGTTCCAAGCGCCAGATTACAGACTGCAGGAGCCGTCTGCACAGCCGTCATCGCCAGCTGCTTGGCCTCCGCCTTTGGGCTGACCTACAACCTGCAACGCCGGAGCTTCCTGCTCTTCTGCCCAAACGGTGTCCAGCACCTCCGAGAATACCGGTCCAGGCTGCGCACCCGATACAGCATACTTATTGTTGAAGACAAAGAACGGCACACCGGTAATATTCAAGCGGGCACCCTCTTCGATATCCGCATGAACTTCAGCGCTGTAATCATCAGATGCCAGCATCGCCGTAGTGTCTGCTTCATTCAGTCCCACTTCGCCAGCCAGCTTGACAAGCACACTCCGATCACCCAGATTCAGTGAATCCGTGAAGTAGGCGCGCAGCAAACGTTCGGTCATCTCGGCAGCTTTTCCTTGCTTGGCTGCAAAGTGACTCAAACGATGGCCGTCGAACGTGTTCGTATGCACCATAGTATCAAAACGGAAATCCAATCCTACGCCTTGAGCCTGTTCCGTCAGCTGTGCATTCATGGCTTTAGCTTTGTCCAGACTCATGCCATATTTCTTAGCCAGCATCTCGTGGATGGTCACATCGCCGTCAGATTTAGCGTGGGGATCGAGCTGAAAGCTGCGGTAGACCACCTCAACGTTATCGCGGCCTGCAAACTGGCTCAGTGCGTGCTCAAGTCTTCTTTTGCCTATATAACAGAACGGACATGCATAATCAGACCAAATATCTATTCTCATCGTTATAACCTCCCAAATGATCTTTCAGCAATCAAGTCACTTACTATTATATAGTTGAATCCCTGAAATTACAAACTTATAGACAACAGCGACCGGAAGTCCAAACATTCCACCGTAGTGACGATCGAGCCTAACGTTCGAATCTTAAGTTCATCTTATATAGGTTGAATTTAAGATTTTGACATGGATAAGTTGCGAAAAATGTTTGGATTTTTCAGAAAAAAGTAAACGAAAGTGGTATATACGCTCATCTTGGACGGGGAGTAGAATGAAAATAACGAAACTAACGGAAAATTCGGCGAAGTAGCAAGGAGAATTACATACCTGAAAGGAGACTACGGCATGCCTGACTTATCTATCGTGATTCCAACGCGCAACCGGGTCAGTGACCTCACGCGATGTATCGAATCCATTGCTGGACAAGTTCAGCTGGAGGACATCTCTATAGAGCTGCTTATCATGGATGACGGAGATATACCGAAAGAAGTCCTGGAGCATTTCACCCAAGCACTTGCCAGAATGCCGCAGACAGAACTGCGATATTACCGCAAGACCAAGCCGGGCGTATGGCTCTCGCGGTATGAAGCCGTGAGTCTCGCGAGTGGCGATATCCTCTTAACCTTCGATGACGATGCTGAGCTGGACGATCCACTGTATATCCGTCGCATGCTGGATACCTATGCCGCTGACCCTAACATCGTCGGTGTAGGCGGTATCGCCAAAGGTCTGTCCAGCAGCCCTTCAGGCAAATTGCTCGGCCGGCTGACCTGCCAGATGTCAGGCTCGCCGGGTAAATTATCAGCAAGCACCCTCGCTGGCTCTCTATTGCTATGGGGAGAGACGGAGGAGACGTTTGAGACCGATTTTTTTCACGGCTGCAATATGTCCTTCAGGCGATCTGCCTTAAAGGATATGAAGCCCTACCCCTGGATGACGAGCTACGCGGTAGCCGATGATATCTATATGTGTCATTTGGCCGGCCGCTACGGCAAGCTAGTCATCAACCCCCGGCTACAAATTACGCATCACGAATCCCCCAGCTCTCGTGACAAAGCCGGACGTGTCGCCAGAGCGACCGCAGTCAATCATTATTATCTGCTGAACCTACGCAAGGCTCCGCTAACCGGTTACGCCGCCTTGCTCTGGACACTTGCCTATTTAACAGGGAAATCAACGTTAAAACGCAATATGAGCGCTGTTGCTGGTTATGTCCAGGGCATCCTCTTCGTATTAAACCCACGCAAGAATAAGTATAGGGAGTACATGACGGACTGAAGCCAGAGTTATATGGCTTTACACTATCACCTACGCATTACACACCCTCACGAGTGCCACTCTATTTTGCATGTACACCTTCTCTTTTCAGGGAGGGTGTTTTGTTTTGTGGTGAGACAAAGTTACTATTCGTGGGCCTTTCCCTGGAGTATGCTTATTGTCGCCCGACTGGAGAAATGGGTTCCCGGGGCTTCCTATCTGCGGTATGATAGTCATGATATGGTTTAAGAAACTAACTTTATGGATGGTGGAACATGTTTAAAAACAAAAAATTAACGCTGATCCTCGCACTCATCGTTGTTGTTGCCTTAGCAGGCGGGATCTGGCTGTTCACCGGGGGCAAAACCAAAGAATCTGCGACCTCTCCGGACGGACAAGGTTCCAAGATTGTAGAAGAGAACGGAACGAAATCCCTGGCGCAGACATTTTACATTTATGATACGGTCGTGAACATCAAGATTTTCGGAGACAAGATCGCTCAGAAGAATATGGACGATATTCAGACGATGATGGAACGGATGGATTTGGAATTTAGCCGGACCAAAGAAGGTGGCGAAATCTACGCCGTGAACAAAGCAGCAGGCAAAGAAGCTGTTGTCGTCTCCGACGAAACTCTGGATATTATTAAGGAATCCCTTAAATATGCCAAAGAAATGAACGGACTATTCGATCCTACCATCGGGCCGCTGGTAGACCTCTGGAATATTGGCAGTGGTGGTACCAAGGTGCCGGACAAAGCCGCTATCGAGAAGGCTGCAAGTCTGACCAATTATAAGGATGTTATCGTTGACGAGAATGCGAAGACTGTTAAGCTAGCCAAAGAAGGTATGGTGCTCGACTTAGGGGCGATTGGTAAAGGCTATGCTGCTGACCGTATCGCTGATTACTTGAAAGAACAAGGCATAGAGAGTGCCATGATTAATCTCGGCGGCAGCAGCATTATTGCGCTGGGCGCCAAGCCGGGCGGCGCGAAGTGGAACATCGGCCTGCAGGACCCGGATCAGAGCCGTGGAACACAGCTTGGTACGATCAAAATCGAGGACGAGGTCATTGATGCTTCCGGCGTGTACGAACGCTTTTTCATCCAGGATGGTGTCCGTTATCATCACATTCTCGACCCGCGGACAGGCTTTCCGTCCCAGAATGGACTGAAGAGCATCACGATCATGAGCCCCAACGCAATGGATGCAGACGCACTATCAACCGGGATCTTCCTGATGGGTCTGGACGAAGGCATGAAATTCATTGAAGCACTGCCGGAGAAGATCGAGGCGTTCTTCATAACTGATGACAACAAGATCTATGCCACGTCGGGCATCAAAGGCAGACTGAACCTGACGGACACTACCTATACTCTTGCTAATTAATTGAGGGGACGTGTGCTGGGTTGAGGGCGGGTGTTGGATGCGGAGCGCCGAGTGGGGAACGGCGAATGCGAAGCATTGAATACCGAGCGCCGAATGTGGAACGTCGATGCCAGGCGCCGAATGCCGAACACCGGATGCAAAACCTCGAATGTGAGCGTCGAATGCAGAACATAGTGTTAACATGAACAGGATTTTGGAATTAAGTGCAATTTTGTACCTTATATTTAGAAATTCCTTCGACATTTGAGAATTAAGTGCAATTTTGCACCTTAATTTCCAATAAATCACTCGTTCGGGGGCAATCGATGGAATTTAAGATACATTTATGCCGTTAATTGCCTATATCTGTTCTATTCATCCAAACTAAGGTACAGATTTGCCCTTAATTTGTTCTACCCAGGGATTTATTCGGCAGCATCATTCAGAATTGAAGTTCCGTGCAATTAGTGGTTATAAAAAGGACCTCGCCTCCACGAAATGTGGAAGTCGGAGGTCCTTTTGTTTATAATTTGTGGATAAATGGAGACATTCCTATTTCCTTCGAACATCACTTTTGAGCAGACCCGAGTATACTCCAGAACTCTCCTACAGGATCGGTAACCCGGCAAACTCTTCATAGTTACTGAATGTATGTGTCGGCTCATGTGCTGTGCGCGGCTCTCTCCCGTGTGGATTGTACCAGCATACTTTCCATCCCGCTCCGAGCGCACCGACAACATCGTTATCCCAGGCATCTCCAACGTATAGCGACTGTTCTGCTGTCGTCCCGGTTTTGCGGTTCACATAGGCGAAAAGCTCCGGGTCCGGCTTAGCGATCCCGACGGCATCAGAGATAAAAATCCGGTCTGCAGGCAGGATGCGATCCACACCAAGACCTACAATCTTTTTCATCTGGTGATCTGCCGGACCATTCGTAATCACACCTACCGTATGGCCCCCAGCAATAAAGCGCTCCAACTGCTGCCGGACTCCCTGGATCATTTCGATTCTGTACTGACGGTCGATGTAGGCTGCCTGCACCTCTGCTGCTTGTGCACGATCAAGCGTCATTCCGAAATCCGCAAAAGCTCGCTCCATCCGCATAACCCGCGTCTCTTCCAGCGGAATTTCCCCACTCAGATACTTAGGCCACAGCAAATCGCTATGATGTCTTACCTTAAAGAATAAATCCGCAAAGTCCAGATTCTCACCCGCTGGCTTCAAAACTTCCTTCACCGCTTCCCGGAAGGGAACCAGATGGTCATACAGTGTATCATCCAGGTCAAAAAACACCGCTAGTTTCTTGCTGTTCTCCACATTAAGTCTCCTTACTCTATTTACTTTTTGAAAAAAAGATCATACGTATAGAAGTCCTCGTCCCTGATGTAACCGTTCGATTCATATAAATGCTGCGCCACATTATTGTCTGTCGTAGTCGTTAACGTCAGGCCCTTTCTTCCGGTCCTCATTGCATATTCACGCGCCGACTCCAGCAGTTTAGAGCCTATACCGGCACCCCTGAGTTTTTCATTCACGTACAGGTCGTTCAAGATCCAAAGCCGCTGCAGCGTCACTGACGAGAAGGAGGGGTACAGCTGAGTGAAGCCAGCTGCTTGCCGCTGACCTCCTGCCTCTTCCACTGCCAGCAAAATTACAGACTCTTCAAGCCGTAGCCGCTCCTTCAGAAACGCCCGCGCCCCGTTCAGATCCGATTCCTGTCTGTAGAACACACGATACTCGTCAAATAACGGAGCGAGCAGCTCCAAGTCTTCCAAAACAGCCTGTCTAATCACGATCTTCTGTATATCATCCTTCAGCACATCATTGTTCTGTACATCATTCTTTAGCATATCGTATCCTGCTTTCCGGCTGTAGCCTTTTTACCATAATTGTAATATCTTACTGCCGGACTGCCCATGGACAGATTACTGCATAATTTGTATCTTTGCCTTCATCCCTATCTCCATCTCTATCTCCAGCGCTATCCCTATTCCTTGGAGTCATAGAAGATATGACGGGCGTCGGCTATTTTGCCATCTTCAATATCCAGTAGCCCGAAGGAGTACTGCTTCTCCCGCCGTTTGTCCGTCGGTGAGCCGGGATTAAATAATAGAATGCCGTTCTCCCTGCGCAGCAGCGGCTGATGCGAATGGCCGAACAGGATGCAGTCCACATCCTCATCTGCAAAAGCGAGCAACGCGTTGCCATCGGTCCCTTTGCGCGAATAAGGAGCATGGCCATGGATCATGCCAATACGGACCCCCTCCAGTGTGATGATCTTGCGTTCACCAAAACGCGCTATAATTTCCGGACCGTCATTATTCCCGGCAATCCCTTCTACCGGAGCCAACTCAGCCAGCCAATCGTAAATCTCCAGCGCAACCCAATCCCCGAGATGCAGGATCATGTCCACCTTGCGAAATTCCTCCGTAAGGGCCTGTGGCAATGCCTTGGCCATTCTGGTCATATGTGTATCGGATACAACGCCTACTTTCATGTCCTCAGCTCCATTCTATTCAGGAATCCAACTAATTCTGATTATTGTATAATCTGCACTCCGCAGACGCAAGTTTAGGTCAGTTGTTTCGCTCGCCGTGAGCTCTCTATTACCTTATAGCCACTTGGTTATTCTACGTTTCTACAAGAATGGTCTGGCGTCGTTTAAATTTTGGATAATAAAATCCGGATCATTATGATTATCCAGTGTCCAGGGGACGGAGAGCCTATTCAGCCAACAGGCCCGGATTCCAGCGCGCTTCGCCCCCAGAACGTCAGAGGCGGTATCGCCAATATGTATGATTTCCGCAGGTCGAACATTATAATGAGCAATCACTTGCTGAAATAGCGTGTTAGAATGATCATTTTTATACGATTTATATGTTTCTGAAGCGAACAGGCGAATGGGATAACGGGTATAAAAGGCAGGCAGCATATCCTCGTCCGTATCGCTTACAATGCAAACATCATATTTTCCAAGAATATAGCGGATAAAGTCTTCCGTCTCTTCATATAGCTCTGCCTGCGAATGCTCCCGAACGAGAATATCCAGCGCTTGCTCTGGCTCGAATCGGATATTATACGTGGAGAAGAGTCTAGTAAAACACCGTCTGTATATCTCTTTGGTCAGCAGGAATTGGCCGTCACCCCTCATCTGCACAGCAATAGTATAATAATGTTCCAATAACCGGGCTTGATAACTATTCGCCTGATCCTCACTGCAGTCATCGCCCAAAATCGCATTCCACATGCTCATAGTACGCCTATCCAGATTCACCAGCGTTTGAAACATATCCAGACTAATGACCTTAATTGACTTCATGGCTACCCCCAATCTGCCTACTACCTGCGAACAATGTGAATTCCAATGCTTCCTGTGAAAAAAGTACCACATCCTGCCCTCTCCCGGCTCGCTCTTTCATCACACATAAAAAAAGACACTCTTTCGAGTGTCCTCCATTGGTCATACAACCGTTTATTTAAAATTGTGCCAATCTTGTTTACTGTTCTCCAGCAGATGGGCAAAATCATTCTCCAGCCGCTTCTGCTCTGCTTTCCGCTTGTCCTCCACTGCTTGACGGGCCGCTTCCTGACGCTGCTTTTCTTCAGCCTTCAGTTCATCTGCCTGCGCTTTCAGCTTACTCAGCACATCGCTGCTCAGTAGGTCCTTAAGTGTAGCCGGACTGTCCGCTGCGGCAGCGCGGGGAGGCGTTTGAGTTCTTTTCTTTTTTGCCACGATAAATCATCCTTTCAGCCTACTATTAATTCAAATTTGTTTTAGTCACGGGACTTTTCGTTTATAATGTACTGTAAGAGGTGAGCCTTATGAAAGCCACAGATTTATGTCCCCGGTTACAAAAAAGCATGGATATTATGGGCAAGCGCTGGACTGGCCTAATCATCTATCAGCTCCTTCAAGGACCACAGCGTTTCAGCACCATCGAAGCCTCGCTCCCCGTCAGCGGAAGACTGCTCTCGGAGCGGCTCAAAGATCTGGAGCAGGAAGGTATTGTTCTGCGAGAAGTTTTTCCCGAGACGCCTGTAAGAATTCAATACTCCTTGACGGAAAAAGGTCTGGCGCTTGAGTCGGTCATTCGCGACCTCCAGCAATGGTCCGAGAACTGGATAGAACCTGGAGAATGCCAATCCTGATCCTACCTAACTATAGAGAGCTTCACTGGACCCTACGAAATCACATTTCGTAGGATGGAGACCGAAATAATACTGTGACGCAGGGAAACCGGAGAATACCGGTTTCCTTTTTGGCGTTCAGTCTAAAGCCGGATAAAAGTGCTTCCGAGGTTACAGCTTGCGGCCGATAATCACCAGATCACGTTCAACGCCGTCCATTTCAGCTACCCCGGGCAGCAGTCCCCACTCGGTAAAGCCGAATTTCCGCAAAAGGCCCAGACTAGGCTCATTATGGCCAAACACGAAGCCGACGAGATTCTTCAGCCCAAGGGTTGGCGCCGTCTCCAGCGCCTTGGTCAGCAGAATGCTGCCTGCACCGGTCCCGCGATACTTCTCGCTTACATACACGCTGATCTCGGCAGTCCCATTGTAAGCCGGGCGTCCGTAGAACGACTGGAAGCTGAACCAGGCCGCGATCTCGTCGTTATTCCTCAGTACCCATAGCGGACGATGATGGCTGTTATGCTCATGGAACCACCGTTCCCGCTCCTCTACGCGTACAGGCTCCAGATCGGCGGTCACCATTCGTCCGGCAACCGTTGAGTTATAGATGTCCACAATTTCCGCCAAATCGGCGAGCTTGGCATCTTCAATGATGTAGTTCTGCCAATCCATATCTTCATTCCTCCACTAAAATAGAATGTCCGCCATGAATAACGCTTGGTTCTTACGATTACTGAAATCGGTCAGGACAAGCCGACCTGTTCTTCACTCCATTGCCAGAGCCGCTTGGCTTCTACTGAATCCGTCGCTCTCGGCGACAGCTCCTTAATCTTGCGCCGATAATAATACTCTCCCGTAACCTGATGCAATTCCGGGGCTGTGGCTAGGTAAAGAGCGGTGTCCGCACCTTGCTCCGGGGTCAGGAAGAAGTAAGACATCAGCTTCATCGCTGATCGGCCAAAGCCAGTCTCCCGGTTCACCCCAATGCTCGTACCCACCGCGCCAGGATGTACTGAGTTTACGGTAATCCGCGTTCCCTGTAAGCGCAATGCCAGTTCCCGGGTGAAGAGGATATTGGCGAGCTTGGAGCGGGCATAAGCCTTCGCCACATTGAAGCCCCGTGACAATGTCGGGTCCTTATAGTGCATCGATCCAATTTTGTAGGCGCCAGAAGCAACCACAATGATCCGCCCCTGCTCTGCCGCTTGAAGTTGCTCAAGCAGCAAGTTAGTCAGCAGAAAATGTCCCAGATGGTTGACGCCAAGATCCATCTCAAACCCGTCAGCTGTCAACTGGCGCTTGGTGCTAACTACACCGGCATTGTTGATCAGGACATCCAGTACGGAATAACGAGCGGCGAATTCCTGTGCGAAGCTGCGAATGCTGTCCAGCGAGGATAGATCCAGCAGCATCAATTCAATCTCTTCCGATCCACTCTGCTGTCTGGCGGCCACTAGCGCTTCCTCCCCGCGCTTTTGACTGCGGCAAGCCATAATGACCCTGGCACCCTTGCGGGCAAGCTCAACTGTTGTAGCCAATCCCATGCCGGCATTAGCACCGGTGATGATTACAACCTTACCTTTCATTCGGGTTCACTCCTCTTAGGCTGGATTCGGCAGAAGCGGCCGGTCCCCTGTTCTGGTTTTTTGCGAGCGATTGTCTTAATATAATGGTACATCATTTTGCGGATGGGAGAAAGCATACCTTCGCAAAACCGAGAGGGGAACCATGAATATGAGCAATGTATTGAAAAGCCTGGAGCAAGGGCTGACCAGTGAGGGACTGGACGCTCTGCTCGTTACCGATCCTAAGCATGTCTACTATCTGACCGGATTCGCCAGTAATCCGCATGAACGTTTTCTCGGACTGCTCCTGGTCCGCGGAGAAGAGCCGGTCCTGATCGTCCCGGCCCTTGATGCTGAAGCAGCCCATGCTGCCTCTTCCGTGAAGAATATCGCCACGCACAGTGACACTGATAATCCATATGAACTGCTGCGCTTGCGTCTGCAAGGCAAGAAGCTCGGGGCCGTTGGTATTGAGAAGGAGCATTTCACCGTTTCCCGATTTGAGCAGCTCGCAGGGGCCGTTTCGGCAGAGCGCTTCAGCGATATCGGCTATTTACTCCGGAGCATGCGCGCGAAGAAGACGCCAGAAGAGGTCGCTGCCATGAAACATGCCGCAGAGCTAGTGGAAGAAGTGCTGCGCCGTGGCCTGAAGCATGTCAAGGCCGGTGTCAGTGAAATTGAACTGGTAGCGGAGCTGGAGTATTTGATGAAGAAGCTTGGCGCTTCTGGCCCAGCCTTCGATACCCTGGTACTCTCGGGACCGAACACCGCTCTCCCACATGGCGAGCCAGGTAGCCGGATCATCGAGCCAGGAGATTTCCTAATGTTCGACCTAGGGCTGTATGCTGCGGGTTACGCCTCTGATATTACACGCACCTTTGCCGTGGAAGAGGCGGACAGCAAGCTGACCGGCATCTACAATGCCGTGCTTGCAGCTAATGAAGCGGGGATTGCCGCCGCTAAATCAGGAGCTACCTTTGGGTCAGTGGATCGCGCGGCCCGTGAAGTCATTGAAGCTGCCGGGTACGGGGAGTACTTCGTCCATCGTGTCGGCCATGGCCTCGGCATAGATGTCCATGAATATCCTTCACTGCACGGGCTCAATGAAGACATTATTGAAGTGGGCAATGTCTTTACGGTGGAGCCGGGCATTTATGTACCGGGCGTAGGCGGTGTGCGCATTGAAGATGATGTCTTCGTCAGTGAAGACGGTGCGCAGACACTGACCACCTTCCCTAAAGCTCTGACTGTACTTCATTTATAAAGAGGCATCGAATCACCTTTTGACAAGAAAACTCAGCATAATTATATAAAACAGCACGTCTCCAAATCAGGAGACGTGCTGTTTTATAATACATTAACTTGCTCTATAAGGACTCCTGGCTCTTCTAGGCGGTAGTCGCCTTCGTATCGGAAGCCTCCGGGAGTGGCATATTCGGTTTATCCTCCGCAAAAGTAAATGTGCGGGCAATATACAGTACCGGTGTCCCTGCTGCAGTGAGCAGGAATTTGATAATGTAGGTGGTCAGTAAGATCTCTGTCCATACCTTCAAGTCGTAAATCCCAGCAAAAGCAATCGTACAGAAGACCAATGTGTCCACAAAGGAACTCACCATCGTGCTACCATTGGTACGAATCCAGAGCTGGCGGGAGCTGCCATAATACTTTCGAATCCACGAATACAGCCGCACATCCAGGAACTGACTGACGAAGTAGGCTACCAGACTGCCCAGTGCAAGCCGTGGCATCATTCCGAAAATCGTCTCCAGCGAAGACTGGGCGATATCACTTTCCTGCGGCGTGAACGCCAGCGCCATCTGCATGATCACCGTCGTCGTAATCAGTGTGAAAAAGCCAAACCATACCGCTGTCCGCGCCTCCGCTCGCCCATACTTCTCGTTGAGCAGATCACTGGCCATGTACAATGTCACATACATGGTATTACCAAGCGTCATGACGATGCCCGGGGGCATGGAAATAGTCTTGGAGACCTGAATATTGGCAATGACGGTGGCAACACCCACCCAGGCGTACATCCCTTTTTTGCCGAACAGTCGGTAGCACAGCAGAAAAAACACAAAATTGACGAGGACAAAGAGAATCCCCCACCATAAATTAAACATCTTATAACTCCTCCTAGTTTTGTTTACGCGGGATGGTTACGAACCGCGGTTCCGAATTTTCGGAACAAAACATAAATACTCTACCATAACAGAAGCAAAGACACCAGAATATTTTGTTTTTTGCGTAAATCCTCTTTTTCCCATCCTCTTCTATTCAATTTTCGAAAGTTTCGACACTTTTTTATCTTTTTCAGAAAATAATACAGCGAAAATCGATTTTTTCACTATTCAACCGCAGGTTAATTATATAAAATAGTTATCAACAATGTGTGTTTATCCCACCAGAGCGATAGTATTAACCTGATATACGACCCTACTTACGGAGTTATCATAGCTATCCATACATAAAAAGGCATCAGGCTTGGGATAGAAAGGCATATCAGAGAAAAGGAGAGAATCCAATGTTTCGTTTCAAGCATTCGATTAGCCGAAAATTCACGCGCTTGTTGTTTGTCGCCATGTTGCTCGCGTCTCTTTTGTTAAGTACAAGCTTTTATTTCATATCGACTAATACGTTCGAGAGCTATGTACTGCCGCAGATCAACAAATTGCTGACCGGAGCTGTTCAGGATGTATACAAGAACATCAATTCTACCCACGCCCAGCGGGCGCTAGGCAAGAATGAGCAGTCAATTACCAATATCGAATACTATTTCAAGGACAAACGCAACCAACATGATGTAGAAACGATCTTTCTGGCGAGTCTGAACGACGGTCAAGCTACCGTACTTACCGCTGATCATGGCTCCAAAATGAAGGCAGGAGACAGCCTGCAAGTGACCCCAGCTATGGAACAGGCCTTCAAGGACCAAAAAACGACGCTCAGCGATATCTATAGCGACGATTACGGTGTACATAAAACAGCCTACATCGCTATTAAAGGCAGTCCGATGGTTATCGGCGTAAGCTCTGATGTAGCCTTTATCACAGAAAGAATGAACGGCATCCTCTGGACTAGTGCAGGAATCACCTTGCTCGTTCTCATCCTCGGCATCACCGGTGCCCTACTTATGAGCCGGCGGATCACACGCCCTATAACACAGCTCGCAGCGTACAGTAATAGGCTCGCGCAGGGTGATTTCACCCAGGAGTTGACTATAAAAGGTACCGATGAAGTAGGCCAACTCTCCGAAAGTTTCCGAACCATGACTGAACGCCTTAAAGAAATGTTCGGCCAGGTTCTGGAGACCTCCAGTACGGTTGTCGAAGACTCCAATGATCTCAAAGCGCGTGTGAAGGTCCTGAACGGGATGGCAGAGCAGTCCGCCCAGTCCGTGATCGAGATTGACAGAGGCAGTACATCCATAGCTCACAGCGCGAAGGACAACTCGCGGGCTATGGAAGAGATTAATTACAGTATCCAGCATATTGCCTCCGCCGCAGGAGAAGTTACTGAACAAATCAGCGAAGCCTCAGCCGAAGCGCTCGGCGGCAATGAAATTGCCCAGATGGCTGTTGAAAAAATGCGTCAGATTGAACGAGCTTCCGAACAGTCACTGAGCCAATTCCAGGTCATGAACGAGCGCTCCCTCCAGATCGGTGGAGTGGTGCAGGGCATCACAGAGATCACTAAGCAGATTCAGATGCTCTCTCTAAATGCGTCGATTGAAGCGGCACGGGCCGGAGAACATGGACGCGGCTTTGCCGTGGTAGCCGGAGAGGTACGCAAACTCTCAGAGCAATCCCGGACAGCTACCGACCAAATTCGTGAATTTCTACTTGGTTTGCAAGAGGATATGAATCGCTCTGTCACGGAGATGAACCACGTCAACTCGGAAGTAGCATCCGGGGTCGGCAAGGTTGCAGAAGCGGGAAATGCGTTCAATCACCTGTTGATACTTATTCAAAGCATCGACCACAGCATTCAGTCTGTGTCCGCAGCCACTCAGCAAATCTCGGCCGGAAGTGAGGAGGTCAGCGCCTCAGTGGAAGAAACAGCGCAGATTACTGCAAAATCACAGGCTAATGCCAATACACTCTCCCAAAACTCCGAGCGACAGGGTGCGGAACTGGAAGGCCATTCTCGTACAGTAGAGCATTTGCATGAGCAAGCCACGAAGCTGCAGCAAGCCGTGCGGCAGTTCAAGATCTAACATATTCCCAAGATGTGACCAGCCCCCGTCCTATAATGGACGGGGGCTCTCTTGTATATGTCTTTAGAAACGCTCGTTCTATTCCCCACTGAAGGCTCTTGAAATCCACAACGTTCCAACTGCTATGCTATAATAGCCCTGAAAGATTTTTTCCAGTATATGGACAAATCTGCTTTTGGAAGTTAAGCGTACCGGGTTCTCAAGCTGGGTGGCCGGCTGCTGCTTCAGGCACTTCTCAGTCCATACTGGCGATTCCAGTGAGCTACCCGGCTTTAGTGGACAAGCTGGGTTCTGACAGGCTATTCGGTTAAAGTGATTTTGGAGGTAAAATCATAGCACCACCTGATAGCAAAGAGGCTGCCGGTTATTGTCCGCAGCCTCTTTGTGTTTGCCCTTCTATGCTGTTTTCACGATCATAGTCATCCGATCTCAGGAACCTTCCGCGAACGACAGCCCCTTCTCGGCAAGTGCCGTGCGCAATTGGCCCAGCGCCTTGGGGCCCATGCCATGCAGCTGCAAAAGCTCGCGCTCGGCAAGCTTGCTCAATTGCTCAAGCCGCACATATCCGGCTGCAGCAAGCGCTCGCTGTGCCGGCTTGGCCAGGGCTGAAAAGTCCGATTCCAGCTGTGCGCCAGCTCCGTCATCACCGGAGTTGGTTTGTGTATTTTTGGACATAAAGGGTGCACCTCTATCCGTAATAATAGTCGCTTAATGTTATCAGGCTTCCCACAGTTACCAGACTGGCATACCCATTAGATCTTCTTGGTCTTAATGCCTTGGCGCCCACAGAATGACCGACACGCCTACCATACAAATCAAGGCACCTGCCCAGTCGTAGACATCCGGTGTCTTCTTGTCCACCAGCCAGCCCCACAACACGGCCAATATGATAAACACTCCGCCATAGGCGGCATACACCCGCCCAAAGGACGGAAACTTCTGGAGTGTAGGAATGATACCATAGCCCACCAAAATAATAGCCCCGACAATACCATACCAAAGCGGCCGGGATTCCCTCAGCCAGAGCCAGACCAGATAACCGCCCCCGATCTCCGCAAGGCCGGCAACAATGAATAACAGTATAGCAATTGCCATTAAAATCCCCCTTCTCTGTCTATCCCCATGATTCCATAGATGGCCTCCATGTTCAAGCTTTGTCTTGCAGCATCGGCCAGACGATCGAACTCCATCTCGCGGAGCGCAGCCGCCGAGTAAGTTGCCTCCAGCGGCTTCAGGCCCTTGGAGACACGCAACCCGTCAAGCCAGGCTCTGCGCAAGCGGTCATTATGGAACACCCCGTGTAGATAGGTTCCCCATACTTTTCCGTCCTTTGTGCCCCATCCTTCGCCAAGCGTCTCGCCGTTCCCCCCTGTTAGCTCGAACAAGCTGTGAACAGCGTCTGCATCAAGACTCGTGGTTGTACCCATATGAATCTCATAACCAGCAATAACGTTGACCGAGTCTGTATCAGAAGTAGCGCCATACAGCTGAAGCGGATGGCCAGGAGCCAAGCGTCCGCTAACCCGTACAGTAGTCTTATGCTGTAAAAAAACTGTAGACAGTGGCAAATACCCCAGTCCGGCAGTTGTCCCCGGTTCATGACTCTCCACGGCATGTGGATCATGCAGTTCAAGGCCCAGCATCTGGTAACCTCCGCAAATCCCTGCAAGCTGAAGTGTCCCCCCTGCCAGCGCCCGATCAATGGCATCCGGGAAACCCTGCTCACGTAAATAAGACAGATCAGCAGCCGTATTCTTCGTACCTGGCAGCAGAATGACATCTGGCGTCCCCAATTCTTGAGGACGGGTTACATACCGTACAGCGGTATCCGGTTCTTCCCCCAGCGGATCAAAGTCGGTAAAGTTGGAGATTCTCGGATAGCGGATGACGGCAATATCCAGTTCCTTGCCTTCATCCTTTTGGCGGTACCCGGACGTTCCTTCCAGCACCACGGAGTCTTCAGCTTCAATACGAAGCTGCGGCAAAAAAGGCAAGACACCCAGCACAGGAATACCCGTACGCTGCTCCAGCCAATCCAGACCAGGCTGCAGCAGCGATAGATCGCCGCGGAATTTATTAATTATGAACCCTTTGACCCGTGCAAGTTCATGCGGCTCCAGCAGTTCAAGCGTACCCACCAGAAAGGCAAACACGCCTCCTCGGTCAATATCAGCCACCAGCAGCACCGGCGCATCGGCCCAGCCTGCCAGATTCATGTTCACAATATCCCGTGATTTCAGGTTAATTTCCGCAGGACTTCCCGCCCCCTCCATCAGCACGATGTCGTATTCCCTGCGTAGGCGGTTCAGGGCATCCAGTACCGTGCCTTTGGCTTCCGGGAGAAATTTCTCGCGATACTCCCTGGCACTCAGCGCAGTATGAGGTACCCCATGCACGACGATTTGCGCACTCATCTCGCCGGAAGGCTTCAGCAGAATAGGGTTCATATCGGTGTTTGCCTCAATGCCGAAGGCCTCTGCCTGCATCCCCTGAGCACGGCCAATTTCTTTGCCGTCCACGGTGACATAGGAGTTCAGAGCCATGTTTTGCGACTTGAAGGGCGCGGTGCGGTACCCATCCTGCTTCATGATCCGCCCGAGGGCCGCAGTCAACAAACTTTTGCCTACATCAGAAGCGGTTCCCTGCAGCATCAGCACCGCTGCAGATCCCTTCTTGTCTTGAATCTTATCCATGGGATTCCTCTCTTTCTTTAGGCGCCGTATAGCGGCTGCGATACGGCAACTCGTTCATAGCAGGATATGCTGGAGCATTGCCAGCACCAGCAAGAGTACGGCCTCCAGCAGCTCGTTCAGCGCGCCGTACACGTCGCCGGTGAGGCCGCCGAGCCGGCTGACCGCCCTGTGGGCAGCCATGTTGCCGCAGATGAAAGCGGCAACTGGCAGCAGGAGGGCCGCGGCCAACGTCAGCGGCCAGGCTGTGCCCCCGCCGAGCGCCAGCGCAGCACCCGCGGCGGCGAGTGAGAGCAGCGTGGCGCAGATCCCTGCGCGCTGCTCATGTGTAGGTGTCAGGCCGGCAAAATTGGCGGCCAGTCCTTCATCGCCGCGGGCAATCGGCCAGCGGACCATGGCCCGCACCATGGCCCAGCGGCTCCAGACCGGGGCCAGCACAAGCAAAAACAGCGACGTATAGGAGTTGTCCGCTAAGATCGCTGCCAGCAGCGACGCCTTCAGCAGGAGCAGCAGCACACAGGCGAGCACACCCATAGCCCCTACGCGGCTGTCTTTCATAATCTCCAGCATTCGTTCCCTTGAACGGTAACTAAGCAATCCGTCGGCGGTGTCCATCCAGCCGTCCAAATGCAGTCCGCCGGTGAGCGCCACCCAGACGATCAGGCTAAGAACCGCAGTCGGAAGCGGTGGTAGCAGCAGGCCGAACAGTCCCGCTACCGCTGCTGTGCATAACCCGATGGCTGCACCCACCAGCGGATAATATACCACGCTGCGCTGTAGCAGCTGCTTGGAAAAGCCCACATCCCGGCGGATGGGAAAGCGCGACAGAAATTGAAAAGCAGCTGTAGCGGCGTCTCTCTGGGTCCTCATAGCTTGTACTCCCGGCTTTTCAATTCAATTGGAATCCCGGCGGTCACCAGAAAGACCTGACTGCATTGCTGAGCTAGTCTGGCATTCATTCGCCCTGCCAGATCACGGTACAGCCGCCCCAGTGCGTACTCCGGGACAATACCATCGCCCACCTCATTCGTAACCAGGATGAGTGTGCCCTGAAAAGAAGCCACGCTCTGTTCAAGTCTGCCGATCTCCCGCTCCACCAGCAGCTTTCGCTCATTATCTTCCTCCACAGCCAGCAGCACGTTGGACAGCCACAGGGTCAGGCAGTCCACAAGCACTGCCCTCCCACCAGAGAGGCTGTCCAGCAGCCCCGGCAAGTCCAGCGGCTCCTCAGCGGTCTCCCAGGCATAGCCGCTTTCTTCCCGCTGCCTGACATGTAGGGCAATCCGCTCCTGCATCTCTCCATCGAAGGCTTGTCCGGTAGCTACGTATAAAGCCCGATCCGCTAGTGACTCCATCAGCCGCTCCGCAAAGCCGCTCTTGCCGCTGCGCGCCCCGCCCGTTATCAGAATGCTCATGACGGCTCCTTCTCCGCGCCGGATATTCCAGCACTTTCAAAGGTCGCCATCTCGCGCATGATACGACAGACCGCATCGATCATATGCAGGCACAAGACGCCCCCTGTGCCTTCGCCGAGCCGCATGCCAAGGTTCAGTAGCGGCTCCATCCCAAGCCGTTCCAGCAGGAGACGATGGCCCTGCTCGCCCGAGACATGGGAAGCTATCATGTAGGCGCTCGCCTCCGGGGCAATGGCTCTGGCTACCAGTGCCGCCGCGCCGGAAATGAAGCCATCCAGCACAACAGGTATGCGGCAAGAAGCCGCCCCAAGAATCAGCCCTGCCAGCCCGGCAATTTCTAGCCCGCCGACTTTGGACAACACGTCCAGCCCGTCCTCTGGATCCGGCCTGTTGATGCTCAGCGCCCGTTCCACCACGGTGATCTTATGCTTCAGAGCTTCACCGTTGATACCGGTTCCCCGGCCGACTGCAGTCTCCGGTGTGACTCCTTCCAGCGCACACAGGACGGCAGAGCTCGCCGTCGTGTTGCCGATTCCCATCTCACCGGTAATCAGTAGCTCCGTGCCGCTCGCAACGGCATCCTGTGCCACACGAATTCCGGCCAAAACCGCCTGCAAAGCCTCGTCCCGGCTCATAGCCGGCCCCTGTGCCATATTATCCGTACCAAAACGCACCTTGACGTTCAGCAGATCGGGGTGGCTCACATTGCCATTCATTCCGATATCGACGAACTTCACCTCAGCCCCGGCGTGGCGGGCCAGTACATTTACCGCCGCGCCGCCGTGAAGAAAATTATCCGCCATCTGCAGGGTTACCTCTTGAGGAAAGGCACTGACGCCCTCGCAGCATACCCCGTGATCGGCAGCCATCACAACCACCGTACGCTTGTTATAGAGCGGCTGCTCTGTCACAGAAATGCCGGCCAGTCTGACTGCCAGCGCCTCCAGCTGCCCTAAGCTCCCTGGTGGCTTGGTCAGGCTGTTCAGGCGAAGAAGTGCCTGACGCGAGGCGTCCTCATCCGGCGGGACAATCTCTCCCGTCATTTCATAAATTGCAGATAACATCCAATGTTCCCCTCCAGATTTATTAAATTCTTGTGCGTCCTTCTCAGTCCGGGTTAGTTCGTAACTATAACGTCTCCGCTTAGCTTCTCCTTGGCTTTTCTTTAGCCTTCCCTTTAGATTTTGATTTTGGTTTTGACTTCGTTACTGCTTTCGCCTTAGATGCTGCCTTAGACTTCGAAGCAGATTACGCCAAAAACCCCCGCTCTATAAAGAGGGGGGCGAAGCTTTCCATAGCCATTCTGATGCATATCCCCATTTCTTCTGCTAAGGATTATAGGGGATATGCAAACATCTTACAATTACATTTTTACCTTCATGAAGCTCTCCATCCGCTCCAGCGCCTGCGATAACTTCTCTGTGGATACTGAGTATGAGCAGCGAATATGCCCCTCTCCTCCCGCTCCAAACACATGACCGGGCACGGCTGCAACACCAACTTCCTTCAATAACTGCAACGCAAACGTCTCAGAATCAAGCCCGGTGTGAGCGATACTCGGAAAAGCATAAAATGCACCCTCCGGTACATGGCAAGGCATCCCGATCGAACGGAATCCGTTTACCAGCAGCTCCCGGCGCTGCCGGTATACTTCTCTCATCTCGTTCATAGCCTCAAGGCCATGGCGCAGAGATTCTATTGCAGCAATCTGTCCCAACACCGGGGCACACATGGCTGTATATTGGTGGATCTTCAGCATTGCTGCCAGCAGCTCGCGGTGGCCGCAGGCATAGCCAATTCTCCAGCCGGTCATGGCGAACGCTTTGGAGAAGCCGCTGAGTACAATGGTCCGCTCCTGCATCCCCGGTAGTGAGGCAATACTGACATGCTTCCGGTCATAGGTTAGCTCGGCATAAACTTCATCGGAGATAACCAGCAGGTTGTGTGCCTTCACGATCTCCGCAATCGGCTGCCAATCCTCGGCAGTCATGATTGCGCCTGTCGGGTTGTTGGGATAATTCAGCATCAGCAGCTTGGAACGCGGGGTAATTGCCTTTTGCAACGCCTCGGCAGTTAGCTTAAAGCCATCCTCCGCCCTCGAGTCCACCTCCACTATGGTAGCCCCATTAAGATAAGCGATTGGCGAGTAAGCGATATAACTGGGTGAGGGCAGAAGAATCTCATCTCCTGGAGCAGTGAACGCCCGCAACGCCAGATCCAGCGCTTCGCTGCTGCCTACAGTGACTACTATTTCGCTTGCAGGGTCGTAGCGCAGGTTGAAGTTATTTTGCAAATAGTGAGCAATTTCCTCTCTAAGCTCCGGCAAGCCTGCATTCGGTGTATATCTCGTTGCTCCCTGACTCAGCGCCGCCATACAAGCTTCTCTGATATGCTCCGGGGTATCAAAATCCGGCTCACCCACGCCGAGCGAGATAATATCCTGGTTGCCGGCACTGAGCTCGAAGAATGCACGGATTCCGGAAGGCGGGATGTCCCGTACGCGAGGCGCTATCCAATTATTCAACATGAACCGGCACCCCCTTATTCTTGCTGCGTTCCGTCAGAGAACAGCTGATAATCCGATCCAATAATGCGCTGAATGACAATCCGGCTGCCGCTGCGCTTTTAGGAAGCAGACTCGTTGTTGTCATTCCAGGCAGCGTATTGACCTCCAGTACATAAGGTACACCGTCCATCAACAACATATCGACCCGGGCATATACGCTACACTTCAACGCCTTATAACAGGTCATTGCCGCCTTGCGCACCAACTGCTCCACCTCTGGCGGCAGGGTTATCACAACCTCTTGCGCCCCACCTACCTCATACTTGGCACTGTAATCGAACCACTCCGAAGACGCCGAAGTAATGCCTACCACCGGGAGAAGCTCCCCGTCCAGGATGGAACAGGTGATTTCCTGGCCTACGGTATACCGTTCAATCAGGATCGACTGATCGGGATCACTGGTAAAAGCCTTCAGCACCGCACCTCGCAGCCCCTGCTCATCATTCACCTTTTCCATTCCGATGCTGGAACCGCCTGAATTCGGCTTCACCATCACGGGATAACCCAAACGTTCCACAGCTTCCGGGGAATAATCGTCCATGCTGTCCCAACACAGCCAGTCGGGTGTGTTGACTCCCTCGTACCGGAGGATTTTTTTGGCCAGATCCTTGTTCATGCACAGGCTGCTCGCCAGCACGCCACTTCCCGTATACGGGATGCCCAATGTCTCCAGCGTTCCTTGTATCGTTCCATCCTCCCCGTAAGCGCCATGCAGAGCTAGAAGAGCAACATCAAGCCCTTTGACCTTCTCTACAAGCTCCTCCCGTGAACTGAATACAACCGGAACCACCTCGTATTTATTACGGTCCAGATGATTCATCATCTCTCTGCCCGTGTTCATCGATACCTCAATTTCTGAAGAAATGCCCCCCAAAATCACGCCAACCTTCATCTCCAGCACCCCTTCATCCCATTAATTGCCTAGCCGTTCTCCCAATGATTTCGATTCCTTTGACAATATCCTCATCCGCCACTCGAGAGAAGCCGATCCGCATCGTATGCTGCCCGCCGCCATCGGTATAGAACATCTCTCCTGCCGTAAAAATAACCCCCTGCGCACGGCACGCCTCAAGCAAAGCTCTTGTGCTAAAGCCCTCCGCAAATGCGACGAACAAATGCAGTCCCCCATCACTCGTCAACGTTTGGTACGGAACATGTTGCTTACAGCATTCCAGGGTCAGCTCATATTTTCGTTTATATTCCGCTCTCGCTTTTTTCAAATATTTCTCCAGATTGCCGTTGTACAAATATTGATAAAGGATCGACTGATCCAGAGTAGAAGTGTGAATCGTCTGCGCCCGCTTGAGGCTCTCCAGATAATAGATCAGTTCCTGATCAGCCAGCACCCAGCCTACCCGAAGCCCTGGGAACAATACTTTAGAGAAGCTTCCGAGATAAATCACACTATTGCCTGCACCCGCCGTCGCAATCAGTGGCGATACATGCGATCCTGAATAACGCAGCTCTTCATTAAAACCATCCTCAATAACCGGAATATCGTATCCCGCCATCAGCTTCATCAGACCCTGTCTTTTCTCAGGAGACATGACAATCCCGGTCGGATTATGGTACGAAGGCACGAAGTACGCACAATCATACTCTCCCGCATCCAATGCCTTCTCCAGCTCACCCAAATGAATACCATCCCGCTCCATCGGAATGCCCTTAATCCCGAAGCCATGCAGCTTGAGGTTCTTGATCGCTGTGTGATGCGTAGGGTTCTCGGTCAGGACCTGGCCACTCTTCCGGTTCAGGGCTGACAATACGATATTGAAGCCCTCCGTGAAACCATTGGTGATCAGGATGTCCTTGCCTTTCATGTCCACGCCCTTGTGTTCCATATATTGATGTAAATAATCGATTAACGGTTTGTAGCCCTTGGCGTAGCCGTAGTTCAACAGGACATTGCCTTCCACTGCCATACGGTCCATGAAGGCCCGTTTAACATTGTCTAGATCGAATAAACTCTCATCCGGCGCAATGCTGGTAAAAGAAATAGTACCCTTTTCCGCACGAAGCCCGTGCTTCATAATATCCAGTTCTTCCGCCAGCATGGCATGATCGTTCAGATGTCGCTTCCAGTCCATAGTGCGGGAAGAAACCGTCACGGTACCGGGTGCAGAAGAGGCTACATAATTGCCCTGCCCTTTAACGGCGTAGACAAACCCATCGTCCTCCAGTCCTTCATACGCCGCGATTACAGAGTTGCGACTAACTTGCAGCAGCACACACATCTCGCGGGTGGACGGCAGCTTCTGACCACCTTGCAGTGCGCCTTTTATAATTAAGTGCTTCATATAGTCTTTGATTTGTATATATACCGGTCGTCCGGCAATGAGCTTAAAATCTTTAAACATCCATCATCGCCCCCATAGCTATCATGGCATAGTTAGCAGGGTAAAAAAAGAACCACGATCCCGGATTTTTCATCCAGTCGTGGTTCTTAGGGGTTATGATCTTGTTTGGTTGATGCTCCAAATACCTATAATTATCTCTGTGCCTATCTCTGTTTCTACTTCTGTTTCTACTTTTGTTCCTACTTTTGTTCCTACTTCTGTTTCTACCTCTGTTCTTACCTTTGTTCCTACCTCTGTTCTTACCTTTGTTCCTACCTCTGTTCCTACCTCTGTTCCTACCTCTATTCCTACCTCTGTTCCTACCTCTGTGCCTACCTCTGTTCCTACCTCTGTTCCTACCTCTGTTCCTACCTCTGTTCCTACCTCTGTTCCCGTGCCTATCCTTGGCCCTGTTGAAAACACGGCCTTCTCTGTGATGAGTATTTCCCCGGTAACTGCGTTATCTGCGTAGATCTGCTCTCTCGCTCCATCTGCCTCTGTTCCATTGCAGCCGAAGTAACAGTAAAGATCCCAGTGGAGGAGCGATCGCCTCCCGGAATGAAGTCCCCGTTCGGGTGAGGGCCAGCAGCTGACGGATCACGCCCCCATGTGTCACCACCAGCACACGTCGGGGCTGGCAGAGCTCTCCCTGAGAAGAACAAGAAGGCACCCCTGTGGCTACCTCCAAACTGTCCAGAAAATGGGCCACTCGATCTGAGAACTGTGCCCAAGACTCGCCCCCTGGAGGGGTGAAGGCGGCGGGATCATCGATCCAGTTCCGGTAAAGCGCTTGGTCCTTCAACTGCTCATAGTTGCAGCCCTCCCACTCACCGAAGTTCATCTCACGCAGCCGCTGATCATAGACAGCACTGGCTGCGAGAGGGGAAGCGACTGCAGTCAGGGTCTGCCGGCAGCGAAGCAAATCGCTGCACCACACTTCCTTGAAGCTCTCGTATCCGGCTAGCTGCTCCTTGAGCCTGAGCAATAACCCTCCGCTGTCCGGCAGCAGCGGGAGATCCGTGTGACCCAGGTAGCGCCGCTCCGCGTTCCACTGTGTAGGGCCATGGCGTATCAGCACCAACTCCAGCTCAATAACTCTACCATTATCCGAATGGGGTTCTGTATTCATATATGCAATCATTCCTATACATGCGATTGGACTGAATCTACTAAAGAGGATAAAAAAGTAATACTCACTTTATCAATTCTTCATCAGTATCTATATAAGACGAACATAAGATCCGAACATAAGATCTGAACGTAAGATTTGAACACAAGATCTGAACATAAGATCTGAACACAAGATCTGAACACAAGATCTGAACACAAGATCTGAACACAAGATCTGAACACAAGATCTGAACACAAGATCTGAACATAAGGCTCGTTGTCACTGATGTGGAATGTTTGGACTTACGGTCGCTGTTGTTCCTAGATTCCTTCTTTATAAACCGTCTCTATATAGAACGCCTAAAATAACAAACAAAGCCTAGAAGTTATCTCCGAAGTGTAATTAACGGCATTTTTGTACTCTAAATAGCCCGTAATTGTCGATAGGTGGTAATTAAGTGCAATTTTGTACCTTAAATTCACTGAAATACCCTCTATTGTACTTTTTTTAAAAAATAAGGTACAAAAACGCCCTTATTCTCCTCATTTACCTCTAATCTACAAATATAAGGTACAAAAATGCCCTTAGTTGGGTAGGTAGCGTCATTTCCCATCGTTCTTTCTCGCTTCTCCCTTAGTCCTCCTTAGTTCTTCTCAGTTCTCTTTAGTTCTCCTTACTTTCCTCTCGCTTTTTTCTTCGGTTCTCCTCGCGTGTTCCTCGTTCCTTTTTGCTTTTGTTACTTTCTTTTGTTACTTTCTTTTGTTACTTTCTTTTGTTCATCTTATCTTTTCTAAAAGATACAAAACTCGCGCGCGCCCTTGCCACCTAGGACAGTGTTAACCGAATCAGCAAACTAGCCTATCAACCAATCAATCAGTCAGTTAGTTAGTTAGTTAGTTAGTTAGTCAGCCAATCAATCAGCTATTAAATCAACTAATCAATCAACTAATCAATCAACTAATCAGTCAACTAACTAATCAGCCAAGCTGTCGCTGCGCAAAGACAAGCAAAGATAGAGGAACAGAGCAACATCATCCGCGAGGCCTGGAGAATATCCTCCGGCTCCATGACCCTGACCGGGTCGCCCATGTAGGCCCGGAAGGAGGTTACGCCATGGTAGACGTTCTCCCCGCCCAGCCGGATACCGAGCGCGCCAGCTACCGCTGACTCTGGGAAGCCGCTATTTGGGCTGGGATGCAGGCGGGCATCGCGCCTGATTATATGTATACAACGCCGCCAGTCTAGGCGTAGCAGCCAGGCGCACATCGTTAGGAGTCCCGCTGTGATCCGGGCAGGAATGAAGTTGGCAACATCGTCCAGCCTGGCGGATGCCCAGCCGAGATGAAGGTACTTGTCATTCTTGTAGCCTACCATGGAGTCGAGCGTATTCACCGCTCGATAGGCCATGGCTAGCGGCGCACCGCCAAGCAGGGCATAGAACAGCGGCGAGACAACAGCGTCTACGATGTTTTCAGCCACAGTCTCCACAGTGCCGCGAACAATCTCCGGGCTGTCTAACGAGGTTGTGTCGCGCCCCACAATCATCCCTACCGCCTGACGGGCAGCGGGAATGTCCCCCCGACGCAGCTCGGTGTAGACGGCGAGGCCGGCGTCCTTCAGACCTTTGGCAGCAATGGTGGTTGAGATTAGCCAGGCCGAGGCGACCCAAGGAAGCCAAGGCGCGATCATCGCGAGCAGCCATAGCAGCAGAGTCGTCAGACCCCAGGCTCCGCCAGCCACGATTAGCGGCAGGAGCAGCCCGGCTGGCCGCAGGTTGCGGGGCCGGGATACGAAACGGCGAATCAGACGTTCCACGGCCTTGATCACCTTCCCCATCCCTACTACCGGATGGGGAAGTGCCCGCGGATCACCTACGATTCTATCAATAATATAGGCGGCGAGCAGAATCAAGGCCGTAATCACAGCCCCTCCTCCCAGGCTCTATTTTCATTGCCTACTCTTATCCCTGGCCTTGTATTTTTATCCGTGCTCATTAACTGTCCTTCCTCGTCTGCAACGATTTCAGGCTGGCTGTGACCGCACCATAGACCAGCCGCCCCAGAGCACCGCCCAGATCGGTAGCTGTCCCGGCATAGACATGCTCAGCGCCGTATCGTCCACTCTGGCTTACGCCCAGTACGATAGCATCTGTTGTCGTACCCGTCGCCGTCAACCCGTTCTCGGGGTCAGTAATCCCGAGATCCGCGAGAGCGGCTGTCTTGGCCTCGACAGCTGTCATCACAGCATTAACCATTGCCGCAGGCGATAGTCGTCCATCAATGCCCAGCATAATGTTAATCGTGCCTGGCCGGTATGCCTTTAGCACGGGGCGGGTTACCCCTGCACGAGCCGCATTGCCTGCAGCTGCCGTAACGCAGCAGAAGATTCCGGCAGAGCCGGTATCTTCCTCGAATACCGCAGCATGCTCCAGCGGCACGGCTGTCATCAGGCCGGCGCAGCCTGTCGCAGGATAACCCCATTCCCGGAGCTTGTTCTCCATATCGCGCACCGGATCACTGCATTCATAATCCCGGCTGACAAACAGATTTACCGCTTGTGTCAGGGGCATCATGCCCCCGCCATATACTGCACTCGACAGTCCATCCACCTCAACCGGGAACGCCAGCAGTAGATGGTCTTCCTGTCGCTCCAGGGTCAGCCCGGGAAAGACCGAAGAATGGATTACTGCGGTCCCAGCTTCATTCATAAAGGGGAGCTTTGCTCGACTCAGCGTGGCTTCATTCCCCTGGATTACAACTCTGTTGAGTTCATTCAGATTGTTTTCATTCAGATTGAGTTCATCCAGATTGTTTTCATTCCGTTTTGTTTCTGTTTCTGTTTCTGTTTCTGTTTCATTTCTATTTTGTTCACTAATATTGATGTCTCTCATCATCCCTTTGCCCCCTCCGTCAACATTGTTTTTTCACTGCCTCGTCGTTGCTGCTCTCTTATAATCTCCTCAATGCGCTGCAGCAAGATGGTATTATCCTCATGCCCTTTGACCGCAATGCGGATATGTCCCGGCCCAAGGCCAGGATACATAGCACAGCTGCGGACCAGGATGCCGCTGTCCCCCAGACAGGCCTGCATCTCTGCCGCACTCCATGGCTGCGGTAGACCGCACAGCAGGAAGTTGGCTTCGCCCGGCAGCACATCACAGCCGATTCTAGTCAACCCTTCCAGCAGCAGCTTCCGCTGCGCCGCAATTAGCTCACGCGTGCGGCGTTCATAGGCCTGCCCGCTGGTCAAGCACGCCTCTCCAGCCAGGAGAGCGAGCGTGTTCACGCTCCAGGTGACCTGTTTATCGGACATGGCAGCGCCAAGCGACGGATGAGCGATAGTGAACCCGAGCCGCAGGCCTGGAATGGCATAGAACTTGGTCATGGAGCGGATCAGCACGGTGTGTGGGAACCGCGCAAGCTCCGGCAGCAGCGTGGCCCGCTGCCCCGGCTCAATAAAGTCGATGAAGGCCTCATCGACAGCCAAATATGCACCACTAGCCTCGGCCTTTTCCGCCAGTAGCACCAGCTCATCCAGCGAATACTGGATGCCATTCGGATTGTTCGGCTGGCCGAGGAACAGCAGCTCCACCCGGTCCAGTAAGCCGGAGAGTTCTTCTACTCCGGCCCGATAGCCGTTCTCCCGGGTGCCCTGCACAGTCAACACCTCTGCTCCGAACTGCTCCGATAGCTGGCGATATTCCGAGAAGCACGGCTCTGCAAGACCTACCCTGCTGGGAGCAAGCGCCAGCAGCAGCAAGGACATACTTTCGGCGGCGCCGTTGCCAACGGTCAGCCATTCACCGGGCACACCCAGCGTTTCCGCGAGCAGGCCCTTGAAGATCCGGTGGCCAGGGTCAGGATAAGCCGTGACCGAGGGCAGCGCCTCCCGCAGCCGTTCCAGCAGCCCTGGCGGCGGACCCAGCGGATTAATGTTGGCGCTGAAGTCCAGAAAAGCGCGGCCCTTCCCCCCGTAGAGTTCCGCAGCCGTCAGCAAATCCCCGCCGTGGCCGTATTTTTCAAGCATAACAGCACTTCCTTATCTTATATTTACGTTACCTATGTAAGCCAATGCCCTCATTTTGCGCTCTAGCTGGAAATTCGTCAATGACTTCGCGCTGCCGAGCGAATCTCTCGTGGAGAGGGTAGTGAAACGCTTTTGTGAATTCCCTACTTTTAGTTTAAAATAAAGGCTGTATTCAATCATGCTGCAACGGAGGAACATTCCATGCTATTTATCGATAACACGGGGATTACGGATGCATCCATCAATCTCGCGATTGAAGAATATGCGCTAAAGCATTTGCCTATGGACGAGAGCTACTTGCTCTTTTATATCAACAGTCCGTCTATCATTATCGGCAAGCATCAAAATACGATTGAAGAGATTAACCAGGAGTACGTGAAGGACAATAACATCCAGGTTGTGCGTCGTCTATCTGGCGGCGGGGCGGTCTATCATGACCTCGGCAATCTTAATTTCAGCTTCATTACCAAGGATGACGGCGAATCCTTCCTTAACTTCCTGAAGTTCACGCAGCCGGTCATCGACTACTTGCGGAGCATGGGCGTCAATGCCGAGCTCAGCGGACGGAACGATCTGCAGGTCGGAGAGCAAAAAATCTCCGGGAACGCCCAGTTCTCTACACGCGGACGCATGTTCAGCCATGGTACGCTGATGTTCGACCTCAATCTGGAGGATGTACAAGCTTCGCTGAATGTTAATCCGGAGAAGTTCAAATCGAAGAGTACGAAGTCGGTTCGCAGCCGCGTAGCCAACATTAAAGATCTTCTAGGGACGGATATGACGATTGAAGAATTCCGCAGCGGTCTGCTGCGCTCAATCTTTGGCATGGAGCCTTCCGAGGTGCCACAGTACAAGCTGGAACAAGACGACTGGGTAAAAATCCATGAAATTTCCAAGGAGCATTACCAGAACTGGGATTGGAACTATGGATTGTCACCGAAGAGCAACGTCAAACACACACGTAAGTTCCCTGCCGGAATTATTGATATCCGGATGGACATTGAAGATTCCTACATCAAGGATATTAAAATTTATGGCGATTTCTTCGGTGCTGGCGATGTGGTAGACGTTGAAAATGCACTTCGTGGCAAACGTTACGAGCAAGTCGAAGTCAGACAAGCGCTGGCCGAGCTGGACCTGAAGCATTACTTTGGACGGATCGAGCCGGAGGAATTTTTCGGGCTGGTTTTCCTGGAAGAATAGATTTCCTGTATATAAAAAAATCAATAAGGCTCTCTCGCTGCACCGCGCAGCGAAAGAGCCTTATTTCTGTTATGTATTGTCCCAGCCATGTTGCTGCAATGTCGTTGCTCAGTCTGTGGTGCTTTACGGCGAGAGAATAAACGCATAGATTACCAGCGCCAGAGTAAGCACAATACACAGATTCTCTACAGCGCTGCCCTTCTTCGTGCCGGTGCTCATCAGCCTCAGACGTAGCTTGAAGGGGATTGGTGGCAGCGGGGTAATCCCGCGCTGAGTAAGGGAGTCTGCCAGCAGATGCAGCGCATAGGACATGCACCCGGCGATCCACAGGCTGCCGCCATCATCCAAGCCACGGGAAGCAAAATACAGCAGCGCGCCCCATCCGGCCACGCCGTACAGCGTGTGCGTTAGCCCACGATGCGGGACAATGGATGCGACGATTAGCACGCAAGCTGCAATATAGTTCCATGGAGCATAGGCGTCTGCGAATGCAATCAGCCCCAAGGCGATCAACAGCATAACAAGATGCCTCAGCCTGCGTCCCGGCAGGAAAGAAACGCTGCCGACAAGCAGCGCCAACGCAATGTTCCAAGGCGGCTGTACTAGGCCGGCAAAATAAAGATAAATAGCTCCGCCAAGCAGCGCCACCTGAAGAATTCGCAGTACGAACTCAGGAATAGCCTTGCGTACCAATAATGAATTGGGCTCATCAATATCTGGCATAAGCGAGCTTACCGCCGCCACAGCAATGGCTGGAATGGTGATCTCATAGCCTAATAGATTCATAACCGACAGGGTAACCCCGGTGCTGATGATTAAATGGGATTTGCCCATCATAGGAGAACCGCTCCCTTTCCAAGATGTAAACGCGAACAAATGTGCGGTTATCGAAGTATACCAAGACCCTGCTCTTTTGTCTAGCTTGAACCCTGAAATGGCCTGTTCCATAAAGGATCTTCGGCAGCTTTGTCTTGTTCTTACTGCTTTTTTAGGATACAATTTGGACAACTTGTCTTTCTGTATAAGACAACTTTCAATGCCAGGCATCAGTACCCATTTGATCTGATTGTTATAACCAGAAAGAAATAAGGAGAGAGAAACCATCCATGTACAAATTGATTGCTATCGACATTGACGACACACTGATTAATGATGACAAGGAAGTTACCCCGGCCACGCAGCAAGCGTTGGAGCAAGCCGTTGCCGCAGGTGTAGTGGTAACACTGGCCACTGGACGCGCCTATGCGTCGGCCCAAGCCATTGCCCGCCAAACCGGACTTAACGTGCCGATCATTACGTACCAGGGTGCACTCGTGAAGAACTTGCTGGACGAGAACGTATTATATGAACGTTATGTCCCGCAGGATGCCGTACGCAAGCTGTTCGAATACTGTGTAGAGCATAATCTGCATTTGCAAACCTACATTGACGATAAACTTTACTCCCGTGAAGAGAACCAGAAGCTGATCGACTACTCCGCTTTGAACAACACCCGTTACTATATCGAACCGGACTGGGAGAAGCTGGTGCCAGAAAAAACACCAAAAATGCTCATCATCGACGATCCTGATTTCCTGGATGAGCTGGCGCCGATTCTGCGTGAGCTGCTGGGAGATTCGGTGCATATCACCAAATCCAAACCTTATTTCCTAGAAATCATGCACCACGAAGGCACCAAGGGCTTGGCTCTGGAATTCCTGGCCGGCCATTTCGGATGCGATCTGTCCGAGACCATCGCTGTCGGCGATTCCTGGAACGACCATGAGATGCTGGAAGCAGCAGGCCTGGGTGTAGCCATGGATAACGCAATCCCGGCGCTGAAGGAAATCGCTGATTTCATCACCCTCAGCAACAACGAGGACGGCGTCAAGCATGTCATCGAAAAGTTCATTTTGCAGAGCGAAAATTAATACAAAAGTGCCGCACAACCGTGTATTTTAACGGCGTGCGGCACTTTATTTATATATAGATTTAGTGACCTGTTGACGAAAGTATCGTTTCCTTGATCTGAGCTTCTTCCTATTCACTCTCCAACTGTGAGCCGTAGCTTCATCCAGCAACAGAGTCGGTGCATCTTTCAGAATTGTCCTGGTAATAGACAGTCTCTGGCGCTGACCCCCTGAGAGTCTGGCCCCTTCCTCAACAACCTCTGAATCCTGCCGCATATAGGCAAAATACCCTCTGTTGCTGGAACGAATCCACTCTCCCCTAAAATTCCGCTCCTCGCACCTTGGCATACACCTTACTGTCATGTAATTCCCCGTTCATTGCCCGCCGATTGCTACGTAAAATCCCGTCCAGCGTATAGCCCGCGCGTTCCGCTACGGCTGCACTTTTCAGATTATGGGCGCTGCAACGGATCTCAATCCGGTTCGCTGCCAGCTCTCGGATCGCAAATTCCGTGACCCTGTTCACCGCTTCGGTCATGTACCCTTTGCCAGCGCAGCTGCTCCTGATCCAATAGCCAATTTCAAAACTGCGAATGTCCCAATTGATGCTGTGCAATCCGGTGCAGCCAACGAACCGACCAGACGCTTTGTCAAAAATACGCAGGTGCATTTCAGTACGCTTTAGAAATTCCAGCCTTGCTTCACGTGTGAACTTCTCTGATTCCTCCAAAGTCTGCAAGGTTTGGGCGAACGGCATCCAGGGCTTCAGCAGCTCCTGACTTTCCACAAGCGCTTCATGCATACTGGCGCCATCCCCCCACAATGGAGCTCGGATCAGCAGACGTTCTGTCTCAAAGCTTTCGGGAAAATCAAACAAGATTGGTTCTTGTGATCCTGACATTATGTAATCCTCCAATGTATTTGATTGTTATGCTAAATAGATTGAAGCTGGAATTTTCACACGAGCTAAGTACGTCATTGCGGAAAATATAACTATGTAATTCTTTTACGCAGGTATATCGATTATATTTAAAACCCCCTAATAATACCATTAATTTGTATATATTAGGACATAAAAATACCGTTCACACCAGGATCATTTTCCAGGGGGTGAACGGTAACATTTTATACGAGCATATTTTAATACTATAAAGAGCTTCCCGGTTCATACAAAGTCAGGAAAGCCTCAACGACTTCGGCCGAATTCTTCGCGGCCAGATCGACGTTGGAGGTGAACAATTCAGCAGCTCCCGCGCCGACATTGTCTGAGATCCCGCGGACCGAAAAGAAGGGAACCCCGAATTGATAAGCCGTTTGGGCGATGGCTGCGCCCTCCATGTCCGATGCCTTGGACTCAGGGAACCGTGTCCGGATGGAGACAGCAAGCTCCGAATGCCCGATGAAAGAATCCTCTGTGGTCACAAGTCCCGTCACGACGCTCCGCTCACTATTGATGAGGGCAGCTCCTTCCAGCGCCAAGGCTACCCATTGCTTATCCACCGGGTACGAAGCTGGCATCTGCGGTACCTGTCCGTAGACATAATTAAAAACAGTAGCATCCACATCACTGTAGGTAAGTTCCTCGGCAATTACTACATCGCCGATCTGGAGGCCCGGGTCCAACGCACCTGCAGCACCAATGTTGATAATCAGCTCGACCTGAAACCGCTCCAATAAAATGGAGGTGGTCATTGCCGCGTTGGCCTTGCCGATCCCGGATTGCACCAGCACAACATCCTTGCCCTTAAGACGTCCGGTGAAGAAATTGCTTTTGGCCACTACCAACTGCTGAATGTCCTCCAAATGTGATTTGATCAATGCTACTTCTTCTTCCATTGCCCCGATAATTGCGATACTCATGACTTTCCCGCCTTCTCTTTGTTGGAATTTGCTCTGTATTCTGTTGTATAAAGCTCAAGCTGTGCTATTGCATCTGCTACTTCTTCTGCTCCAATGTGACCCGGCATTCTGTGAATGGAAGCGTTCTGAACGGTGGCCCGTTCTCCAAGCTGAAGCCAATCCTCACGCCCCAGATGTCCAAGTCCCATATCCTGAAGGCAGGCGGGCAGACCCAACTGCTCATAGAATGGCAAAAGAAAATCAATCTCCGTCCGGTTGTCCTCTAGCGCAAGCTGCACCAGCACTCCGTAAGCCACTTTATTCCCGTGCAATTGCCCATGGGCTTCCGGTATGGCCGTTAGCGCATCATGGATGGAATGAGCACCCGCTGTACGCCCATAATCCTCTCCGAAGCCGCCCACAAGACCAGCAACCATAATAATAGTCTCGGCAATTCGTGTCAGGTCCTCATTGGCCTGTCCCCTCCGTAGAGCTTCAAGTGCAGCCTCGCTGTGTTGCAGCAGATGCTCCTTGCATTTTCGTGCCGCATACCAAGCCAGCTCCACCTCTACTGGAGGGGAAGCCATGCCCCGGATGATCACATCAGCTTCGTACCATTTGGCCAGGGTATCCCCGATACCGGCGATCAGCAGCTCTGGCGGGGACTGCGCAATGACCTGTGGATCAAGCAGAACCAGCGCATTGCTGTATGGAAACACATCCATACTCACAAAGCGTCCCTGATCGTCATACATGACGCTCAGGGACGACCATGCCGCACAGGTCGAGGCCAGTGTGGGCAAAATAATCGCAGGAAGCCGCAGTGCGGCTGCTGCGCTTTTGACCAAATCGCTTATTTTTCCGCCACCTACTGCGATAATAGCTTGAGCCTCACGATCTACAGCTTCAGCCACGATTCCGTCGCGCTCCGGATAGGTGCATTCCCCGCTGTATGCATACAGGTGGACAACCGTCGCCTTCAGTTCAGGCAGAAAGGGCTGCGCCGCACTCCATGAATCCCGGCCATGCACAATCAATACTGTGTGAATGCCTCTTCGCTCCAAGTGCTGCTCTAAGCTACCCCAAGAACCCGGTCTACAGATGAATTCTTGCGGTGCAGCCCGAACTATAATTTCCGGCTTCAATCCTTCGTTCACCCTGCTCATTAGTTACGCCGAGCCTTACGAGCCAGCACGTTGCCAAGAGACTGAATGCCCTGCACGAAAATAATCAGGATAACCACCGTAACGATCATGACAAACGTATCGAACCGTTGATACCCGTAGGAAATAGCCAAATCACCGATGCCGCCCCCGCCAACCGTACCGGCCATAGCCGTAGCCCCAATCAGACCGATCGTAGCCGTTGTCATCGTCAGAATCAGAGACCCAAACGCCTCCGGCAGCAGAAAATGCCAAATCACCTGGAAGGTCGTTGCGCCCATGGCCTCCGCTGCTTCCAGAATTCCCGGACTGACTTCAAGCAGAGAATTCTCCACCAATCGCGCGATGTATGGCGCTATATAGACGATCAGCGGCACAATAGCCGCACTAGTACCAATGGAAGTATGTACGACCCATCTTGTAAACGGAATGATGGCGACCAGCAATATAATGAACGGAAGAGAACGTACAATATTGATCACCGGATTCAGTACCGAAAAAACAAATTTATTTTCCAGAACGCCTCCAGGCCGTGTAATTACCAGTACAATACCAAGCGGAATCCCGAGCAATGCGCCGAAGAACAGGGAGAAGCCCACCATGACCACCGTTTCCCTGAGGGCTCCAAAAAGCTGATCTGCCGTTATCACCGTATTCATACTTTATCCACCTCCGTAATCTCAACGCCCTGACTCAGCAAATAGGATGCAGCCTGATCAATTGTGCCGTGATCCCCGTTCATCTGCAGAATCATCGTTCCCAGCGTCGTGTTCTGAATTTCCGTCATATTGGCAAATAAAATATTCACATTAACCTCATGATTGCGAATTAGATTGTTAATGACAGGCTCGGATGCCGCACCACCGACGAATTTGAGTCTGAATAGCCTTCGTCCGCTTTCTGCTTTGAGCGTATGGATTACACTTTGCGGCACACTGTTGTGAATCACTGTCTGTACGAAGCTCTGTGTCGTAGCATGACAGGGATTACCGAAGACCTCCAGCACGTTGCCCTGCTCAATGATCTCTCCCTGTTCCATCACCGCTACTTTGTTGCAAATCTGCTGGATGACCGCCATCTCATGGGTAATGATCATAATCGTGATGTTGTATTCCTCATTGATCCGTTTCAGCAGCTCCAGAATGGAGCTGGTCGTCTGCGGGTCCAGCGCTGAAGTCGCTTCATCGCACAGGAGAATGGACGGATTACTGGCAAGTGCCCGGGCGATACCGACCCGCTGCTTTTGCCCACCGGACAGTTCCTTAGGGTAGCTAGCAGCCTTGTCACTGAGCCCTGTGAATTTCAGCAATTCTGTAACACGCTCGCGGATTTCCTCTTTGCTCTTCTTGAGCAGCACCAGCGGAATAGCAATATTATCGAATACAGTCTTGGATTCCAGCAGGTTAAAATGTTGAAAAATCATGCCGATCCGCTTTTTCACCTGCCGCAGCTCGGAGGGACTGTATTTGTCAAGCGGCTCCCCGTCTACAAAGACCTGACCGCTGGTCGGGCGTTCCAAATAGTTCACCAGACGAATCAGCGTGCTTTTGCCAGCACCACTGTAGCCGATTACCCCGTAAATATCCCCTTTTTCAGCGCGGAGACTGACTCCTTTCAAGGCCTTAATGGATTGTCCTTTGCGCTCAAAGGATTTATGGACATCTCTAAGCTCAATCATGCTGCACGCCTCCTGACTGTACGGCTATACCCGATTTTTTAAAAATACCTGTCGCTGCAATTCGATCAATGGCTTCGTTCAACCTCTCCTCGCTGTTCACCAGGCCGACTCTGACATAGTATTCCCCCTGCTTGCCAAAGCCTGCTCCCGGCGCCACTGCAACATGCGCTTCATCCAGCAGACGCTCCGCAAAAGATTCTGCGGTGTACCCTTCCGGCACTTTGAACCAGGAGAAGAACGAGCCCTTGGGCGCTGTAACTGCCCAGCCGATTCCCCGCAAACGGTTCACCAGAAAGTCACGCCGCTGCTCATATAAGGCCCCAAGCTGCTGTACACCCTCTTGTGGTCCAAGTAGCGCAGCCGCCGCAGCATCCTGCACCGCCCCGAAAATCGTGCTGTAAGCCTGAGTATGAAAGTGCTTGAGCGCTCCGATGACCGAAGCATTTCCCACCGCGAAGCCGAAGCGCCAACCAGCCATGTTATAGGTCTTGGAAGCCGTATACAACTCCACACCATAATCTTTGCCCCCAGACTGCTGAAGGAAGCTCAGCGGCTTGTGTCCATCGAAGCCAAAGGCACCGTAGGCAAAGTCATTCAGCACCGGAAACTTGTGCTTTGCAGCAAACGCCAGCGTCTGCTCAAAAAATTCTTCCGTAGCGATCGCACCTGTCGGATTGTTAGGATAGTTCAGCATCAACAGCTTCACCTTCCGGGCAATCTCTTCAGGAACGCTCTCATAGCGGGGAAGAAAACCATCCTCTTCGTAGACGGGTATCGTCTGAATTTGTGCTCTTGCCAGAATCGCCGCAGCGAAATAAGGCGGGTATGCGGGATCCGTTGTCAGCAGCAGATCGCCGGGGTTCAGGAGACTTTGTGGAATACCCACCACACCAATCGCCGAACCGTTGAACACAGCTACCTCCGTCTCCGGGTCAAGCTCTACATTGTATTCCCGCTTATAAAAAGCTGCTACCGCCTCCCGCGCGCTTCCCTTACCGTAAAAAGGCGGATACCCCTGATTCAGCGGCTCTTCGACCGCTTCTTTCAGAACTTCGATAATATGCTGCGGGGTCGGCTGATCCGGAGTTCCACTTGCCAGATCAATAACGTCAACTCCCTTGCTGCGGTATAAGGCAATCTTGTCGTTGAGCGCACTGAAATAATTATTAGGTAATTCGCTGACTACATTAGAAGGTCTAAAGTCCATTGTTTTACACCTCTTTAGCAAAGATCGGTTTTGGTATCACCGTCATCCTATCCCCTCAACAAATAGGAGGGTCTGCCACTTCTCCGTAAAGGAATGGCAGACCAGATCAGTTATTATTTAAAGTAACTTGGCAGCTTGTAACCCTCATAGACCGGGTTCGATTTGATGTATTTCTGGAACTCGTCCGAATGGTAGCCCTCTACAATATCCTTAACGAACTGTGCGTCCTTGTTCTTGCTGTCAATCGCCACAATGTTGGTAAATGGATCCGTCATGTTCTCCAGTTGCAGCGCTGTCGTCAGCTTAATATTGTTAGAAACAGCGAAGTTCCCCTGAATAGCAGCATAATCGACGTCTTCCAGCGCCCGTGGACCTTGTGCCGGCTCGGTGGCTATGAACTTCAGGTTATGCGGGTTGGAAGTGACGTCCGAAAGAGAGGTCTGCAGCGGATCAATATTGTCCTTCAGCGTAATCCAGCCGATATCCTTCAGAACATTGAGCGCACGAAGCATATTAACCGGCTCATTCGGCAAATTGACCTGATCGCCATCGCTCACCTCGTCCAGGCTTTTATGCTTCTTGGAGTAAAGGCCCATCGGCGGCGTCGGCACCTGCACAGCCCCTATCAGATCAATCTTTTCTCTCACATTGATAGATTGCAGATACAGAGAATGCTGGAATACATTCGCGTCGATCTCGCCATTAGCCACAGCCACGTTCGGCTGAATGCCATCGGTAAATTCTTTATATGTAATTTGATACCCTTTCTTCTCCAGATAGGGTGCTACTCCATTTTTGAACTGATCACTATAAGGTCCTGGATTGAAGCTGATTCGCAGTGTTTTCTTGTCCTGGCTGGAAGCATCCCCTGAACCGGCAGCTTCCTTGTTGTTACCGCATCCTGCAATAAAAAGTGCGGCAGCGACGATGATTAGTGCAGAATGAATCCATTTTTTCTTCATATGATGTTTCTCCCCCTTGACGTGTTGCTCTCCCCTAACGCAAGACTAGTTCGAATAATACCAAGTAATTGCATCAGATTTAAGATGTTTCATATGTTACAATGCATTAATATTCATGTCAACACATTTACAAACATAATCCGTATAATGTACTATGAATAATCCGCTTTGGCAGACCTAACTATTTACATCCCTACCGGGTTGTGATAGTTTGGAATGAAAAGTCCCGAAAGGAAGAGATATAATCATGGCACAAGTAGAAAGTTTCCAACTAGACCACACCAAGGTGAAAGCACCTTATGTAAGAATTGCAGGTACTGAAAGCAATGAGAAGGGTAGCACCATTCAAAAGTATGATCTGCGCTTCCTTCAACCGAACGAGGATGCCCTGCCGACAGCAGCGGTACACACGCTGGAGCACTTGCTCGCGACTTACCTCCGCGATGAGCTGGAAGGTATTATCGATATTTCCCCAATGGGTTGCAGAACTGGCTTCTATCTTATTATCTGGAACGAGCATAATCCTGCCGACGTGGCAGCGGCACTTACTAAGGTATTGCACAAGGTTCTCGAAACCGAGCATGTGCCTGCGGTCTCTGCCCTGGAATGCGGAAATTACAAGGACCACTCCTTGTTCAGCGCTCAAGAATACGCCCGTATCGTACTGGATGCTGGCATCAGCGACGATCCATTCAGAGCCTAAGATAGAAGGGAACTGTGCAGCATGCTGAGCATTGATTTTACTGGCAAAACATTGATCGTTACCGGCGGCCTAACCGGGATCGGCAAGGGGATAGTGGATTTGTTTCTGGAGGCCGGGGCTAATGTCGTCATTGGCGACATCGCCTGCAAGGCAGATTATGAGCATATCCATGAACGGCTGGTTCATCTTCGTATTGATGTCACAGTGGCTGAGGATGCCACCAGACTCATCGAAGGAGCCGTTCAGGCCTTCGGTCGGATCGACTTTCTGGTGAACAACAGCGGCACGTCTACCATGGATTTTGCCGTGGACATCAAGGAAGCCGACTGGGACAAAGTCATGGATATCAATGCCAAGGGCGTTTATCTAGTCTCCCAGGCGGGAGCCAGACAGATGCTGCGCCAGGGCGGTGGCGGTCGGATTATCAATATTGCCTCACAGGCGGGGAAGAACGGCTATCGCTGCATGGGGAACTACGTGGCCTCCAAGCACGCAGTGCTGGGATTCACCAAAGTGATGGCGATCGAACTCGCCAGTGAGCAAATTCTGGTGAACGCCGTCTGCCCAGGAATTGTGGAGACGGATATGAAACGCCGTGAACGGATCGAGGGCGCACAGCTCCGCGGGATGACGCCGGAAGATATTCTGGCAGAAGACCGCTCGCAGGTTCCGCTAGGCCGGACCGCCGAGCCGGAGGATGTAGCGAACGTGGTCCTGTTCCTCGCCAGTCCTTTCTCTTCATACATGACCGGGCAAGCCATCAACGTAACCGGCGGCATGACCATGCATTAGTAGACCACTTGGGTTAGAGGATAACTGCGTTAGGGGATAGCTGCGGTTAGACGATAGTCGCAGTTAGACAATAGTTGTGGTTAGACAATAGCTGCGGTTAGACAATAAAAGGAGCACAGTATTCGGGTATCCCCCGTGACTGTGCTCCTTTTTAATGCTATGAATTAGCTACATAAAACGCATTTAAAAACAAACATAGCTAAGAAGAAAGAGAACTTATATAAGAAGGTTATATTAAGAAGCATCGAAATATAATTAACGGCATTTTTGTACCTTAAATCCTCTGCTGCTAAGGGTTATTGGAGATTAAGTGCAATTTTGCACCTTAAATCCTCCAGAATCACCCCTTCAGCTTGCTTTTCTCAAAAATAAGATACAAAAATTACCTTATTTTCCTCATTTGACTATTTTTAAGAAAAATAAGGTGCAAAAATGCTCTTAGTTACGGACGTGGCCCCTCTTTTCCACTATTAAGACGACCAGTGAAGGGGAATTTACTGCTTCTAGTGGTTGAAATCTGTTGACACTCTATGTTCCGGTGCTAGCTTGCCTATGGAAAGCTTTCAGGCGAACACTTTGCCCCTACAGTTCCAAACTTCCCGTTCGTTCATCTTCGCTTTTTGTTAATTTCTTTTGTTCGGCTTATATAGTGACACGCTAGTGCTGCTAAATGATAAATGCGGCTATATGCGTTTTCTGATCACTTGATTTTCCATGCTCTGGTTACCCAACTGCCCCTAATTATAATACTTACTATACTTCTCTACTGACATGCTCGCTCTCCACTTGCACCTCTTGCTATATTCGCTGCACTTACTCTACCCGCTGTACCTGCTCTACTCCCATACCTGCTTTACTCCCATGCCTGCTCTACTCCCTATACTTACTCTGCCGCGCTTCCCAGAGGAACCCTCATTCCCGTCCGCGCCAGTGTAACATGCTCCGGCAGAATATAATCCTTTCGTAAATCAACATCATGAGACATGTGGGTGTATATAGCCCGGCGGGGCTTTACTTCCTTCAGCAGTTCCGCAGCCTCGGTCATATCGTAAACAGATCGGGTGGATAGCTCAGCTGCTTCATAATAGAAGCTTGTCCCCAGGACCAGCAGATCGGCGTTATGCATACGCCGGGTCTCTTCCTCCCCGAGCGAGATAGAGTCTGGACAGTAAACCCACGCATACCCCTCCTTCTCCAGTCGGTAAGCATAGGAGTAGCCATTTTTGCCATGACACACTCTCCATGTCTCTATCGCCCAGCCGTCCAGTGTGATCCCTTCATCACAAGGAATCATATCCAGTTGATTCTCCAGCCAAGGATACTGACGTTGAATCACCGGAATAACCTCTGCGGGCGCATAGAGCTGACCTCGATACCCCATCCAGCGGCAAGCGTCAGCCCACTCGGGAAGGCCACCGATATGGTCAAAATGAGCATGTGTCACGAGCAAGCGCCGCATATGGCGAATTCCCTGTTCTTCCATCTGTCGTCTCCAGTCCGGACCGCAATCAATCACCAGCCCGTCGCTGCCGTTGTCAATCAGTACGGAGGAACGAAGCCGAGCGTTTAGTCCGCCCGTTCTCGACTCTGAACAAGTCTCACAATCGCAGTAAACCCGTGGAACTCCCATTGCATCGCCCGTGCCCAAAAATACCAATGTATCCATCAGTTCTCTCTCCTTCTGTCCTATCACGAAGTCTTGTATGCCCATTATAAAACAGGTTAGAGCACCATTGCACGAAGCCAAGGACCCACTTAGTACACCCTATATAGGTCAGCCCCTATAATAAGAAAAGCAGAAAAAGGGACAATCAGCACATTCTAGCTAACCTGATAATACAAAAAGTCGCCCACAAGGCGCTTTGCCCTACGAACGACTTCACTTCCCGTCTTTTTTCTGTTCCGTTTATCTAACATGAGCTCAAGTTATGAACGTAAGGCTCGACCGTCACTACCGTGAGGCTTGGACTTCGGTTGCTAGCCTAGCTTAAATCCCAGCCAGCACCTGATACCAGACTCCACGCTTGGAGTACAGCGTGCTACGCACTTCGTTCCAGCCACCCAGGTACTGGATGTCGAACAGACCGGCCGGGATGGGATAATGACTTTCGTTGTCAGTATATACCTGTTTATTGACCGGACGGAAACCATGCTTCGCAAAGATTTCCTGTGCCTGTGGGCTCAGCAGGTAAGCAACAAGTGCATCCGCGGCCTCGCGAGTACCGTGCTTCTCTGCGTATTTGTCTACAACCGCCAGCGGGTTTTCAATGAGAAGGGTATCCTGCGGAATAATCACCTCATATTTGACCCCTTTGGCGATCCGCGCGAGCAGTTCGTTCTCATAGGTAACGATCACATCGCCAACACCGTATTCGAAGGCGGCCATCGATGCCCGGCCGCTTTTGTCCAGCGACTCCACATTGGCATGTACGCTCTCCAGGAAAGCCTTGGCAGCAGCGGGATCCTTCACCCCTTTCTGCTCCTCAGACAGCTTCAGGCCCGCCCCATAGATGGCGTTGATATCCCACTGGGCGCCGCCAGACGTCTTTGGATTGGGGTAAAGCACCTTAATCCCCGGCTTCGCCAGATCCGCAAAACCGTGAATGCCCTTCGGGTTGCCCTCCCGGGTTCCCAGGGCTACTACCGAGCGGGTGACCATCCCGTCCTCACCGCCTTTGCTTTTCCAGTCTGGCTGTACAAGTCCCGCCTTGACCAGCTTGTCGACGTCCCCCTCCATCGCCAGCAGCGTGACATCCGCCTCAAAGCCACCAGTAATGGCCCGGGACTGAGTACCCGATGCCTCGTAAGACTGCTGGAACTCCAGAGTCTGCCCCGTATCCGCTTTCCATTTGGCCGCAAAAAGCGGTAAGACTTCTTCCATAGCATCCTTGACCACGCTATAGGCACCGATGACCAGTGTAAGGTCGCCTTTGCGCGGGGTCTCGGGAGCCGCATTACTATCCTTCCCTTCACTCACACAGCCTGTTATCGCTAGTACAAGCACAACCAGCATTAGAGCGGCGAGCCATCCGTGCAGTTGTCTGCTCCTTTTGCGAGGCTTCATTGCGGCCCACATCCCTTTAAAATTGTTAGATGATTGTTCTTCATCGGCTCAAGTCCGCTTGCTGATCACGCGAGTGAGCAGACATGGTCACGGAGATTAACGGGAGTTTTTCCAGTTATTTAAGAAATACCTCTCACTCCACACGCCTCATCTTCGTACAACCTTTTATAACAGCACCTTTATCATTCTTTAAAAGAAAATAGCCTAGCTTGGATTGAATTGAATTGGATTGAATTGGATTGGATTGGATTGAATTAGATAAAATAAATTAAATAAATACCGGCATCGGGTCTTCCTTCAGGTTGTTCTCCTGAATCCAGCTATGATCCTCGTTGAACAGGTAAGCGCGGTGCACCAGCACGGATATTTCCTGCCCCACCTGCAAGGTCTCTTTCTCCAGGGAACGGTAGGTCACGAGCTTGTGGCCGTTCACTTCGATCTCTACCAGCCATTCGCTGCCGCGGAAATGCAGATGCTTCACGATGCCCTGCTCTGTAGCTGATGCGACTTTAAATTCATTTAGACTGCCTACTTCGATGTATTCGGGACGGATCAGCGCTTTGGTCGGCTTGCCACCACCAGTATTGTCAAAGCCCTTCAGCTCGGAAGCATTCTCGATTAGCGTGGATTCACCGATGAATGTTGCGACGAACGGGGTTTTCGGCTCTTTGTAAATATCCCACGGAGTACCCTTCTGCTCCAGACGCCCCTGATTGATGATCATAATCTCGTCTGCCACTTCAATCGCTTCATCCTGGTCATGAGTAACGAAGATGGAGGTGATGCCTACACGTTCTATCAGTTCACGCAGCCATGAGCGCAGCTCCTGGCGGATCTTCGCATCAATCGCCGCAAACGGCTCATCCAGCAGCAACAGCTGCGGTTCCGGTGCGAGCGCCCGAGCGAATGCCACACGCTGACGCTGACCGCCTGACAACTGGTGCGGATAGCGTTTTTCAAAACCCTTAAGACCCGTCAACTCCACGAGTTCAGTCACCCGGTCCCGGATAGCTGCCTTGCTTGCTTTTTTCACCTTTAGGCCAAAGGCAATATTCTCAAATACGGTCATGTGCTTGAACAGTGCATAGTTCTGGAAAACGAAGCCGATTCCGCGCTCCTGAGGAGGAAGGTTGTTGACAGTCTGACCATGAAAAATAATCTCCCCGCTATCCGGTGACTCCAGCCCTGCCAGCATGCGCAGGATCGAGGTTTTGCCACCGCCGCTTGGGCCGAGCAGGCCGATCAGATGTCCCTTGGTAATTCCGAACTCCACATCCTTGACGGCATGAAAATCTCCAAAATGCTTATTTAACCCTCGGACTTCGACATGCATATCAATGCACTCCCTTTCTTCTCTTGGTCCATTCCATCAACAGCAGCAGACCTACGGAAAAAGCCGCCAGCACAAGCGCTACACCGCCCGCAGCGGTTACATTAAAATTCTCGACATCCTGATATACGAGCGTAGTGGCCGTTTGCGTTTTATTCATGATATTGCCCGAGACGACCAGCACCGCCCCGAATTCGCCCAGCGAGCGGGCGACCGTCAAAATAACACCGTACATCGCCGCCCAGCGGATTGAGGGCCAGGTAACTTTCCAGAAGGTCGTCCAGCCATAAGCACCAAGCGTCGAAGCCGCTTCCTCCTGCTGAGAGCCAATCTCCTGCAGCACAGGCATAATCTCACGCACCATCAGTGGGAACGTCACAAAGAGTGTGGCAATGACCATACCGGGAAAAGCATACACAATCTTCAGCCCGATCTCTTCAAAAAGCGTGCCAAGCGCGCTATCCGGCCCGAGCAGCAGCACAATCATCAAACCGCCAATTACCGGCGACACCGCATACGGCAGATCGACAATACTGTTCAGCAAGCTTTTCAGCCGCCGTCCAATAAAGCGGGCCCGGACCAGATAAAGAGCCAACATAATGCCGAACAACGTGTTCAGCAGCGTAACCACGATCACAACAAAGCCGGTCATCATCAGCGCGTGCAGCGCTTCCGGCCGGACCAAGGCACTCCACAATCCAACAGGTCCCTGACTGAAGGCGCCGATGGTCATTTTGCCCAGTGGAGCAGCAATGAGTAGAAAGAACACCAGGTACGTTAAGCCAATCCAAAGTCTTCTCATGATGATCTTCTCCCCCGCATCTGTACCATATTGATCAGCCATAGGATGAGGAAGGATAAGGTCAGGAGGATGATGGATACGGCCGAAGCCCCTACGGGATTGTCGCTCTCCACTTCACCGTAGATAAAAACAGAGGATACCAATGTGCGGCCCGGGATATTACCGGCTACGAGCACTACCGCCCCAAACTCCGCCAGCGCCCTTGAGAAGGCCAGCATGCCGCCACCAATCATTCCGGGAGCCATGGACGGCAGAATCACCTGACGGAACACCCTAACTCCCTTGGCGCCCATCGTATATGCAGCCTCTTCTTCGGAAGGGTCCAACTCCTCCAGCAGCGGCTGCACTGCACGAATTACAAAAGGAAACGTAACAAACACCATAGCAATGACGATAGCCGGCTGGTGGAAGACAATCTCGAAGCCCAGCTTCTCTGCGATCCCGCCTATCAGACTTCCCGGTCCGAGTAGCAGCAGAATCATTAATCCTCCCACTGCCGTAGGCAGGGCAAACGGTAGATCCACCAGACTGTTCAGCAAGGCCTTGCCGGGAAACTTGTAGCGAATCAGAACCCAGGCAATCATCGTACCCAGCAGCACATTGATGGAGGCTGCGATCACAGCCAGCTTTAACGTCAGCAGTACCGATTTCCAGGCAATCGGATCACTGAGGCTTTCGGCGAAATTACCAAAACCCAGCGAGAAGGAGCTATAATACACCCCAAGAATCGGCAGTACAATCAACACTACAAAATACAACAAGATCGTCGAGCGAAAACCCCATGTCCATCCCTTGTGTCTAAGCAGCGAATTCAACGATTAGTCCTCCCACCTCCGGATTACCGGTCGGTATAGTTGCCTTTACGCGCAGCATTATTCCCATTAATATACTCGGTTTAATATAAACACTACTTTATCAAAATCGCCTTGCTAACGTCAATTACTTTCCAGCCTTTTTGGGGTAAAATATGTAATGAAAACCATTTCCCCTTGGAATAGGGTTCATTTTAGCGGTTCATGCTGTTCAGGTTTGTTGATCCAGAGAGGAGAAATGTAGCATGCTGAATACGATCCAACTATCTACAAGCAAGCGTGACGAACTGCGGGATATTACCCGCGAGGTGGTATCTTACGTTAAAAAGAGCGGTGTTCAGAATGGAATTATCGTCGTCTATTGTCCACACACCACAGCGGGAATTGCGATTAATGAGAATGCCGATCCCGACGTGAAGCATGATGTCCTGATGCGGCTGGATGAGGTCTACCCTTGGAAGCATCCACAATATCGCCATGCAGAGGGCAATACGGCCTCCCACTTGAAATCCATTACCGCAGGACCTTCACAGAGCATCATCATTCATGATGGTGAGCTGCTATTAGGACGCTGGCAAGGTATTTATTTTTGCGAATTTGACGGGCCCAGACACAGAGAATATTATCTAAAAATCATCGAGGGATAAAAACAAGAGGACCGCTTACGGCTGCTACCGTAAAGCGGCCTCTTTAAAATGTATAGTTCCTATAACACTTTCATCAAGCAGAGAAGTGATGTTATACCAATGCAATGCTTTAAAGCGTAAACTTATAAAAAAAGCAAGCTCTACAGATTGCGGCATAATACCTTGATATGGGAGACTGCTTCCGCTTTGACATCCTCAAAAGATACTTTATCCTGAATATAGTAAGAGATAAATCCATGTGCAGATAAAAATAAGGTCAACGGCATACTCTGCCAGTCCCCATGTACATATCCTTCTTCTTTCATATGACGGCGTACAATACTTGCAAATAAATCAAAACATCGTCCCTGTTCTGCTCTACAATAGGCCAACAGCTCTTCGTCACGGATCATGAACATGATCTCGTATTGATAAGGATGATCCAGTCCGAACCGGATAAACTCCATAATCAGCTGCTCCACCCGTGTCATACCTTCTTCCGGGGGCGTATTCATCGCCTGGCTCAGCAGTGCAGCCACATAATTGAAATCCTCGACAACAATGGCGTAGAACAACTCCGCCTTTTCCTTGAAGTGATAATAGAGGGAGCCATGGCTGTACCCCAAGTGCTGCCCTATGCTGCGCATGGAAATTGCCCGGTATCCTTTGGTAATAAACAAATGCCTGGCTGCCTCAAGTATCCTTTCCCTCGACAACTCCTGCTCCACTGCTCTTCTTGCCATCGTCTATTCCCCTTCGTTGTAGTAAAGCCGCCGCCCTTCCGTTACCAAGGCTTGGCCTTGGGTTAGATCTGTTATCCATGCCATAAATGCATCGCCCTCATCATTGCGTGGCAGACAGGTCAGTGTCACTTTGTCGGTGAATGAAGTCTCGCCGGTCTGAATACCTCTGCCCCGGAGCTCGTTCTCAACCTTGCCCAGCCAGGTGTAATCCAGTTCAACGAATACCTCACGCCTCAGTACACGGGTGATGACCTCTCCTGCTTCAAGCGCGATTGCTGCTCCATCTGCGTAAGCCCGGATCAGCCCTCCAGCTCCCAGCATGATACCTCCGAAATAACGGGTGACAACAATTGCGACATTTTTAACCCCTTGGCTGCGGATTACCTCCAAAATCGGTTTGCCGGCTGTTCCGCTCGGCTCTCCGTCGTCAGACTGCCTCTGGATCTCGTCCCTCTCACCAATCATAAATGCTGAGCAATTATGTGTGGCGTTCCAATGCTGCTTCTTGATGTCTTCGATAAATTGCACCGCTTCTTCTTCATTCTCCACCGGCATAACATGGCCGATAAAGCGTGACTTACGGATTACGATCTCCTGTGACCCAGGAGCGCGAACCGTCCGGTATTGTTCCAGCATGATTCTCCAGTCCTTATACGCAAATAATAGCTAAATATATATGAGGAGCAGCCCGCGGTAATGATACCTATGGACTGCTCCAGTGTGAGTTACGCTAGTATGAGAGTTGTTGCTTCGGTGTAGCCGATGTTACTCGGTAAGTCTGGCTTCCAGCTCAGCCTTTTCCTTCTCGTAACCCGGTTTGCCCAGCAATGCGAACATGTTCTTCTTGTAAGCTTCCACGCCCGGTTGGTCAAAAGGATTGACGCCCAGCAGGTATCCGCTGATCCCGCAGGCTTTTTCAAAGAAATAAACCAGATATCCGAAAGTATACGGTGTTTGGTCCGGAATAGTGACGATCAGGTTCGGCACTTGTCCGTCTGTGTGCGCCAGCATTGTTCCCTGGAAAGCCTTCTTGTTGACAAAATCCATTGTTTTGCCAGTCAGGAAGTTCAAACCGTCCAGATCATCCGGATCATTCTCGATTGTTACGTGATGAGCCACTTGCTCCACTTGGATAACCGTTTCGAAGATGTTGCGGTTACCTTCCTGGATGAATTGACCCATGGAGTGAAGATCTGTCGAGAAATCAACGGAGGAAGGATAAATCCCCTTGAAGTCCTTACCTTCGCTCTCGCCGTACAGCTGTTTCCACCATTCAGAGACAAAGTGCAGGGAAGGCTCGTAGTTAACGAGGATTTCCGTTGTTTTGCCTTTGCGGTACAAAGCGTTACGTACAGCAGCGTACTGATAACTTTGGTTCGTTGCCACGTCCGGGTTGTTGAACTCGTCAGCTGCAGCGGCTGCGCCTTGCATCATTTCTTCAATGTTGATGCCTGCAACAGCGATTGGCAGAAGGCCTACCGGTGTCAGTACGGAATAACGTCCGCCTACATCATCAGGGATGATGAACGACTCATAGCCTTCTTCATTAGCCAGCTTCTTGAGTGCGCCCTTCTCCTTGTCTGTAGTAGCGTAGATGCGCTTGCGAGCCTCTTCCTTGCCGTATTTCTTCTCCAGCGCTGCGCGGAAAATGCGGAAAGCGATAGCCGGTTCAGTTGTAGTACCGGATTTGGAGATTACGTTCACGGAGAAGTCTTTGCCTTCTACGAGATCAAGCAGGTGTGTAATGTATGTGGAGCTGATATTGTTACCGGCAAAATAAACTTCCGGCGTCTTGCGTTTGTCTTTGGAAAGATTATTGTAGAAGGAATGGGAAAGCGCCTCGATTGCTGCGCGAGCCCCCAGATAAGAACCGCCGATACCGATAACGATAAGTACTTCGGAATCATTCTGGATCTTCTTGGCAGCCTGCTGAATGCGGGCGAATTCTTCCTTGTCATATGCTGTTGGCAGATCGATCCACCCCAGGTAGTCGGAGCCTGTTCCTGTTCCGTTATGTAGCTGCTCGTGAGCCAGCTTTACTGGAGCTGCGAAGTTGTCGATTTCATTCTGTCCAATAAAAGACAGGGCTTTACTGTAGTCAAAATTAATCTTTTTAGACATGTGTAATGGTAACCTCCTGTTTGTCTCTTTAAATTTGACACCGTTTGTTACAACTTTATAATAGGATACTTTAATTTTCCGGGGCTGGCAAGGTCTTAGGTCACAACCCGGGCTTTAGAACGATGTTTTTGAACAAAACTGAAAACGCTGCCTAAAAGTGAAGCGCACTCTACCCTGTGGAACCTGTACTAAACGCATGCTAGAATGGAGAAAAGTGCTCCACAAATCCTGTCGAATTTAACAGAAACCCAATAGCGAAGGTGTGAAAAGTAATGACAACTATCGGCTTTATCGGACTCGGAACAATGGGAGCGCCAATGGCCTCCAACCTGCTTCGCGGTGGATTTCAGGTCACCGTTTACAACCGCACAGCTTCCAAGTGCATTCCTCTTGTAGAAGAAGGTGCTCAGGCGGCAGCAACTCCCCGTGCAGCAGCAGAAGGTAAGGATGTTATTATTACCATGATCAGCAACGATGATTCCATCCGTGAAGTGTATTACGGGGAAGAGGGCATTCTCGAAACGCTGAAGCCCGGAACCGTCGTGATTGATTCCAGTACGATCTCCCCTGGACTGGTACAAGAAATTGCAGCAGCAGTAGAAGCGCGCGGCAGCCAGTTCCTTGATGCACCGGTAACTGGCAGCAAGCCAGCAGCCGTGGATGGCACGCTGGTATTCATGGTCGGCGGTAGCGCCGAAGTCATTGAAGCGAACCGCGCCCTCTTCGATACCATGGGCAAAAAGCTGCTGCACATGGGCGGCAACGGCAGTGGCGCCGTCGCCAAGCTGGCCCACAATACCATGGTAGGCATCCATAACGTTGCGCTTGCCGAAGGCTTCTCCATCGCCGTGAAATCAGGCGTTCCGGCGGACAAGTTCCTGGAACTGGTGCAGCTCGGCTCAGCAGGCAGTAAGCAGGCAGAGCTCAAAGGCCGCAAGATCATCGAGAATGACTTCAGCAACCAGTTCTCACTGGCACTGATGCTCAAGGACCTGAAGCTCGCTGCTTCGCTCAGCGATGCCACAGGCGTTCCTACGCCAATGCTGGGACTCGCCAAAAGCCTGTTCCAAGCCGGCTACACCCAGGGCTATGGCGAAGAAGATCTCTCTGCTGTAGTCAAAACCTACGAGTCCTGGATTGGTCAAAAAATCGGTGAAGATAAGCCGGAGCAATAATATAGCTTCGCTGTAGCTGAAGAATTCGCTGCATTGAACAAAAAGACTGCTTTTCTGGACCAGCGGGTCCGGCGAAAGCAGTCTTTTTGATGTAACAAGAAACAGTAACTTAGGTATCGTCAGGTTGCTCCGTCGATCAACCGAGCGCTGTAACCCAAGCTATGCGGAAGAAAAGCTGCTCCCCAGCTCCTTTTGGCAGTTAGCCTATTTCTGAGATGCAACGGGAGCAAGCGCAAAAAAGAGCCCCGCACAAGCGGAGCTCCTTCATAAATATCTATTCTACAAATTACAACTCTGGGTAAGAACAGCAATAATCCGTTACACTGAACACTTCCAACGCAAATTTGGAGTTGCCTGGAACATGGAAGGTTTCAGGGCCTTTGATCTCCTGCCATACCTCAGCGCCCGGAAGCAGCACTTTCAGGTCACCGGACAGAATCTCCATGATCTCTGGGCCATCCGTACCAAACTCATATACGCCTGGAAGCATGATGCCAAGTGTTACTTTGGTTCCATCCTCCAGATGAACCGTACGGCTGGTTACTTGCCCTCCATAATAAACATTGGCTGCCTTGACAATCGTCGCATTGTTAAACTCGCTCATGTCCTGTTCTCCCCCTATAGTTGCAATAGCTTACAGCAAAGCTTTTACGCGGCTAACTACATTCTCCACAGTGAAACCATACTCTTTGATTACAGTATCGCCAGGCGCGGAAGCACCGAAGGTTGTGATACCCAGGATGTCGCCTTGATCTCCAGTGTAACGTTCCCAACCGAAGGTTTGCGCCATTTCAATCGCCAGACGGGCTTTAACTCCCGGCAGGATAACGGAATCGCGGTAAGCTTTGTCTTGTTTTTCGAACAGATCCCAGCTTGGCAAGCTGATAACACGTACATCAATGCCTTCTTCAGCCAACGCAGCTTGTGCTTTCACAGCCAGTTGAACTTCGGAACCAGTGGCAATGATTTGTGCTTGCGGTGTGCCATTCTTCGCATCGGATACAACGTATCCACCGCGTTTGATGTTCTCGCGCACGCCTTCCACAGTACCAGCAAGGATCGGCAGGTTTTGACGAGTAAGCACCAGTGCTACCGGGTTGGACTTGTTCTCGAGCGCATATGCCCAAGCTGCCGAAGTTTCGTTGGCATCAGCCGGACGAATCACAGTCAGACCTGGAATGATACGCAGAGAAGCCAATTGTTCGATCGGCTCGTGCGTAGGACCATCTTCACCAACAGCGATACTGTCGTGAGTCAGAACATAGGTTACAGGCAGCTTCATGATGGAAGCCAGACGAACTGCCGGACGCAAGTAATCAGTAAATACGAAGAACGTACCGCCGAATACTTTCAGACCGCTGTGCAGTGCAATCCCGTTCATCGCTGCTGCCATACCGAATTCACGAACGCCGAAGTAGATATTGCGGCCTTCATAGGATTCAGATGTAAATACAGGCAGGTCTTTCAGGTGAGTCATCGTGGAACTCTCAAGGTCTGCAGAACCACCAACCAGTTGTGGTACGCTTGGAGCCAGACCGTTCAGTGCACTACCGGAAGCCACACGTGTGGACACGGCTTTGTCTTCTGTTGTGTAGAACGGAAGATTAGCATCCCAGCCTTCTGGAAGCTCACCATTCAAAGCAGTTTCGAACTGGGCAGCCAGTTCAGGATACGCTTTTTTATAAGCTGCGAACTGCTCGTCCCATGCTTTGTTAGCGGCAATACCCTTATCTTTCACTTCTGCAAAACGTGCACGAACTTCATCCGGCACATAGAAATCTTCTTCGTATACCCATTTGTAGAATTCCTTGGTCAGCTTCGCTTCTTCTGCACCCAGCGGAGAACCGTGTGTACCACCATGACCGCCTTTACCTTGCTTGTTCGGGCTACCGTAACCGATAACGGTTTTGACTTCTATCAATGTTGGTTTGTTCAGTTCAGCTTGTGCTTCAGCAATCGCTTTTTCGATAGCAGGAAGATCGTTGCCATCCTCTACACGCAGCACTTGCCAGCCATAAGCTTCAAAACGTTGAGCTACGTTCTCGGAGAACGCCAGGTTCAGCTTCCCGTCAAGGGAAATATCATTGGAATCGTACAGGACTACCAACTTGCCCAGCTTCAAATGACCAGCGAGGGAAGCGGATTCGGAAGAAATTCCTTCCATCAAGTCGCCGTCACCACAGATTGCATAGGTAAAGTGGTCGACGATTTTATGTTGATCTTTGTTATAAGTAGCTCCCAGTTGGGCTTCAGCCATAGCCATACCCACAGCCATACCAATCCCTTGTCCAAGCGGGCCTGTTGTAGCGTCAACGCCAGCAGTGTGGCCGAACTCCGGGTGTCCTGGTGTCAAGCTGCCCCATTGGCGGAATTGCTTCAATTCTTCCATAGGCAGATCATAACCACTCAGGTGCAAGAGGCTGTACAGCAACATCGAGCCATGTCCTGCGGACAATACAAAACGGTCACGGTTCACCCATGTCGGATGTTCCGGGTTATGATTCATTGTTTTTGCAAACAATTGATAGCCCATCGGTGCGGAACCCATCGGCATACCTGGATGTCCGGAATTTGCTTTTTCAATTGCATCAATGGACAGGGTACGGATCGTTGTGATCGCCAGATTGTCGATAGTGGAGTTCTCTTCCTTCTGGATAGCTTGTGTAGAATCACTCATTTTAAATTGTCCTCCTCTGAAATCTCAAGAATGTCATTTTGACTCTTATTGTATCACTAGTGTAGAAGCATTACCATTTCTTTTTGCACGCACTGGTCTTAGGTCCAGTATTTGTTTAAGACTAAAGTTTGTTTTACTACGCCGGATTATACAGTAAGATGGAATAACTCAGGCATTATTTTACCTAAATATCCATTAACACCAACAGAAAGGGACCTCCGACATGACTCAAAGCAAACATATTTATATTGTGTTGACCGGAACGGGTACCGCTTTCAGTGGTTTTATCCGCTTGTTCACAAGGGCCGCTCTGAATCATGCCTCCATTGCCTTTGATCCTGAATTGCGGGAAGTCTACAGCTTCGGTAGAAAAAAAATGTACAACCCGTTTGTCGCCGGGCTTATACGAGAGAACTTTGTGGACCCTTTTTATAACAGTGCAAACTGTGCCATTTATCAATTAAAGGTATCTAATGAAGAATACGACACCATGTATAATCACGTTCAGGGCATGATGCAACAACAGGACCGCTACAAATATCATTTGCTGGGCCTGGTCGGGGTATTATTTAATATTAAAATCGATAGGGAAAACGCCTATTTCTGCTCGCATTTCGTCGCGTCTGTCTTCGAAGAGACCCAGAGGCTTCCTGTGAATAAACCATCCTGCTTCGTGACGCCAGAGGACTTCGCCCTCTCGTTGTATCACCATAAGATTTATAGTGGCAAGCTGTGCTATTACCTGCGCATGATCAATTACAATTCGACTCGCTCAGGCAAGCACATTGTGACCTCTAGTACCGCCAGAATAATGAAGGACATAGAAAAACAGGCAGAGGAAGCCGTTGTTTAATCGACATTCCTCCACCGTTCACGCGTGCTATTTTATGCGATGAAACCGGAAATACTCTGACCAATCGTCCAGGATTTGAATCGTTACCTTATCGATCTTGACCTGATATTCGTTCGTAGCCGTGAAGGTGAACGTAAGGGGGCCGTCAGGCAGCTTTTCAAAAGAGGAGTCATACAGCTCCCCCTTCCATACCAGCTTATCCTCATTATCCGGACGAAGCTGCGTGCTGTATCCGCCCGGCATAGTCACCTCCACCGTATCCGGCAACCCTGTAGTGTCCGCCAGGAAAACAAATTTCTCTCCCGCCCAAAACACGCTATAACCCCGTGGCTGCTCTCTGTCACCACTCTTCTTCAGATTATAATTCTGTCGGTTCAAATTCCACTCTTCCGTATGCTTCACTCCGCCTTTAACACTCAATAAATTCACCATGAGATACTTCCGTGCGGAAACATTACTCCAATCGAAACCGTCAAACACTTCAACCTCTACCGCATACTTTTCATTCTCGATCAGTGCTCCGGCTGGAGTTTGCCACTGCTTCGCACCTGAGACCTGGTCCCCGGATTGTACTTTTATCGCTCCTGTAGCCAGATTGATGATTCTTACACGGAAACGTTGCTGCAGATCTCCATCCTCATCCTGGTAATCCCACTTGATGATTGGAGTCAGTGTACTGGCGATTGTTGGCTTACTAGGGTTGTCACTTGTTGGATAGGTGATGTTGACCTTCGGCAACCGGTTCACCACAGTGATATTTTGCGATAGCTCTCTGAACAGCCCCAGCGAATCGGTAACAACCTGACGATAGGTAAATGTACCGTTAGATGTGAACTGTTTGGTGATGTCCTTCTGTGAGCTAGCAAGTGCTTCTGCTCCACTTCCAGGCTTGAGATAATATCTGTAACTGATGCTATCTCCCTTCGACTCGTCTGGATCGGAAGCTGTGCTCTTGATGTTTAGAACATCCGTCCGATAGATCGGCACCTTCGTAGCATCCTTGCCTGTATCTGTAATCAGCGTAAACCCAGGTCTCGGCGGGTTGTCGATGATGAACGACTTTTCATTGGAAACCTCAGACCACGAATTTTTAGAATAGGCCCGTCCTAAAACCGTGAAGTATTCAAAGCGTTCAAAAGTATTATTTGGTATTTGATACTGCCTAAGTAGACCAGTAGGATCCGGATTTTCAATGGTCTTCACTAAGAGTCCATCCTTCATAAAAAACTCCAATCTATACTTTTCCTGTGGATCATTCTCAGGATCGGCATACATCCATTTAATTAAAGGATCTCCTTCTAGCACTGCATCAATTACCGTAGGATTAGTAGCTGTACCACTTGGGTTCGTTAAAGCCATCGATGGTGGTAAGTTTTCCTTCACATTGACTTGTAGAGCAGCGATGTTTGACTTGTCACCGATCTGATCGATCGCCCAATGTTCAATTGTGTATACTCCTGGATCTAGGAAAGTAAGCGCAATATCGCGAGTAGTATAGGATTTAATCAATCCATCACTGCTTTTAACTTTCCAGTAATACTCTAGAGAACTTTGATCTGATGTATCCTCATCGTAAGCTCCTGACGTGTATTGTTTCGTATCATATTGGTTTGCGGACGACGGTCCATTAATCAAAGCAACCGGTATATGATTTTTAACAGCAAAGGTTCGAGTAGCGTAAGAACTTAACATACCATCTGATGCTTGAAGCTGCATTTCCCAACCATCTGATATCGCTTTTTTATGGGATATTCCATTTCGATTAATAAGCTCTCGAATAGTCATAGACTGATATCGATTGTTTCCTGCCCAGTAGTAAGGAGAATTATTAAATTTCGCATTCCAGGCATAAGCTAATACATCTCCATCTTCATCCGGATCAGGAGTTAAGTTATCCATCGTAATAACCGTATCACGGTACACTTCGCTTGGCATCATAAAAGCAGCAGCCGGCGGGTGATTGATCACCAGCACATTTTGACTGTAGGCTTCGGACCACAGGCCACGATTATTATGAACCTGTAGTCTGATTTCGTAATTACCAACTCCATATGATGCTATATTGGGCGGAATAGTTGCACCACCCCAATGTTCAAATACCTTATTCCATTCATCCTTAATTACAGTCCAGTAATATATATCTAAAGGAGCATTATCTGGATCGAAGGACTTGTCCGTAATGGTTGTGGACTTGCGGTAGGATACGATATTTGGATTAACGGTAAACATTGCTACAGGCGGTAGAACCCCTGCTGTATTCCCAACAGTTCGTTCACACCAGTCACTCCAAACTCCGATTCCATTATTGCCGTCTATATCTCTAACCCTCAAACGTATATTATAATTTTCAGTTGAAGAAGATACATTCTGCAGCTGTCCGTCTGTCCACATCTCATCCGAACTTTTTTTATATTGCCATTGCCACTGCATAATCCCTTTATCAGAACTTGAGATATGATCTAAATCGTAGGACAAATCTACCAATTGCACATTTCCATTTATTAGCTTAGCCGAAAACAATGCTATAGGTTTGCGATGCACTTGAAAACTCATCGTTGAGGCTGCATCACGACTCCACATTTGATATTCAGCAAAGCGAGCATCCGACTTCGGGTTATCCTTTGCTTGATAACTCACTACGTACTGACCCGTATAAGGAAAAGAAGTGTAAAGACTTGTTCTCCATAGTCCCGAATCACCGATAATCCCCATTGAGTTATCAAAGTAATTCGGATCATGATCATATTTTACCCGTTCGGCATACTTAGGATCACCTTCATAGTCCTCATAGGTAGTACCACTATTCACGATTGGAGTATTAACAAGAACAAAAGCATTACGTTTTAGCCGGTTGGTTACTTTTAAATTCAAATTCACCGAATCCGACATATTTGAAGGGTCTGCCACTTTTACCGTCATCGTGTAATCGCCAGGAGGAATCGAATCCCCTATAGCGTCTAATGGGATGGAGAAATACTGATAACCTAGTGTTTGAGATACTTCTGTCTTCCTATAAAAAATATTGGGTATCTCAGCGCTTATGATTAGATTATCATTATCAGGATCATGAACATATCCCTCGATGTTAAGTGTATTTCTCCCAGGCTCATTTTGCAGCACCTGGTTATTCGGTGTGTTTAAAGAAATGGTGGGTGGGCTATTAGGGATTAAGCGAAATACTTTGGTAAGCGTTATATTAACTGACGGACCACTTACTCCATACATAGGACCCCTGCGCATTGAATCCTGCTGTCCCGCTGAAAAGTAATATTTCATCACTAATCCTACTGGAACGCCTCCAGCCCCTTTTTTTGTACTATAAACATCTTTTGCTAAATTGAATGTGTGCGAAATGGAATTTTCCGCAAACGGCCCTTGAAACCAAGTCATTTGTAGCGGGGTCCAACTGGTATTGGAATACCAGCCATTTGGACAACCATAACTAGTTGCCGGTAGATCTGTTGATTGCCCCTCTCCAATTGCCGCTACACAGAGATCGTTCGCAATGACACGTACATCTGTAGAACTTTGAGAAGGAACTAAGTTTGCTGTAGTCGTCATTGTTGCATCTGAATTCAGATCGAATGTTAATTGTCCTGTTGCCTTATTATATTTAAGATTCGTTAGCTTGTGATCATTGATAGATGCAGTAATATTACCGGATCTCCACCCTGCATCAAAATATTGTGCTGCAGCAGGTATGTTTATATCTTTGAAATTGATAATATTCGGATCACCAGTAGCAGCTTCGGCGGTTTGAAGATAATAATTAGGAAAAACGCTAAATACCAATGAGATTACAAGGAATAAAGATAGTATTTTTTTTGTCATTTAATCACCTCTTCTACCAGGACCAATCAACTTCTGGTGCTCGATTTTTCACTTCCACTATCCGTGAGCTTAATTTTTGTCCATCTGAATTTGTGGATTTACGGTCTGCTAAAGTGACGAACTCATCGATCGTAGGCTGACCAAATTCCTCAAAAACGGTTAGGCGAATTTCATATTTCCCAACCTCACTAAGCAGCAGATTTAAACGATCCTCATTGTCATTACTGAAGATCACCCATGGTTCTCCGTCAAAACTTCCGTCATTATTAGAGTCATAGCGATATTCCCACAATCTGCGTCCCACTACATCTTTATCAGGGGAATACGACATATCATCCAAAGAAACTACTGCCTTGTTTCCGTAATCAGGACTTCTATAGACTACTGCCGGCATAGTGAAGTAAGCATATGGTGCTTCATCTGGAATAATATCAAAAGTAATCTCGTTTGTAGCAGAATATCCAAGCGTGTTTTCTACATAAATCGAAGCTTTATATTTACCAGCCCTTTTGAATAGAATATCTTTACTTTCAAAATCAGATAATGTACCGGCATATTTAATATCTGCATTCGTTCCGCCAGAGACAGCGGTTATGGTCACTCTCGTCTTTGAAGAAACTAACGGAAACCGTGTGGGACTCTGGCTTTTAGACATTAATGTAGTCTTTCGATTTTGCTTAAGCGTCCCTTCTATTACTAAACTCGCTGATGGTGTTGGCTCAATTACCGTAACTTGGGTGCTTGTACTGCCAAATAGATTATCATTATCTACAACTGTCAGCGCAATAGGATACGTCTTTCCAATCTGCTCTCTGGTATACCAGACATAACCTCTTGAGTTGTTTCCGATCTCCCCCTGTGCTCCCGAGGTATCCCACCAGTAATCCTTAATGTATCCATCCGGATCATAGGAAGCAGCTCCACTAACAAGCATATCATCCCCAGCTTTTATGTATCTTGGTGCTGATATTCTTGCTACAGGTGGCTTTCCTTCAGGGGGTGTAGGAACGGCTGGGGGCGAAGGAAAAGAAACCTCAGGCTTATTCTTATAAACACCCGCCGAAATTTCTAAAAGCTGTTCCAATGAATCAATAGGTCCATTTTTAGTAACAATAGGTTTTTTGAAACGAACAAGAACCCTTAGCGCATAATCTTGAGTATGGGTTTCGCCCTTCACATCCGGTTTTTTTATCGTAAAATCAAATACGGTGCTAACATTGAAAGTCTTTGCAGTTTCTTTTTTCGTTTGTAGGGTCTGGTCCCTATTTTTCTCTTTTGCATAGAAGACCCACTCTTGAATGTTTGAGGCATCCGTGTAACCTTGCAGCTGTCCCATTAAAGCGATTTGCACGGGTACATCCGTATCTCCCAGTTTTGTAGGATTTGGATTAGGTTTGTTTAGAGTTGCTGTTCCGGTAAGGGTAGGTTCTGTTGGGAGATTGTAATCAAACGAGATATCTCCACTATATTTATAAGAGGTTACATTCGCTGAGGCTGTAAAGTAGTATTTTAATGCTGTTCTATACCGTCTACCCAATGCATGACCGCTTTTATCAAAATTTTCACTCAATGGTTCAGGACCATAATTTTTCAAAGCCGCATCAGTTTTATAATAGATTATAAATTGTTTTCCATTTACTACATTATGATTAACATATGTTGGTGGAAGAAGATCTGTAGGTACAACTAATTGGACAGAGGACTCTATGATCTGAGTTGGATCAATTACCGAATTCACACTCTTGTCGTACCATTTAATCCCGGATCGTGATACTTCTGACTGAGTCACCACCTTCATATCCGGGGGATCTTCTCTAGGTATCTCATTACCTTGTCCATTCGTATTGTGATGTTTCTGAGCGTTAAGGTAGGGGTCCCACTCATTTATTTGCCATCTCACACCATCTGAATATCGCCAAATTGAATTGCCGGGCGTTGTTTCAAATAGATATCTAAAAGAACCGAAATACCCGAGCACATTATCGATTCGTTGCTTCGATTCCACACCCTTTAAAGTCACTTTTATTTTCCCATTCTCTATTGATAAATTTACTCTCTGACTAGTACCATTATACTTTAGAGATGAGGTATTAATCGAAGAACTGGATACACCACTAGGAAGATCTAAGTAATATGTCTTCTGACTATTGGCAGATCCAGTAAGAATTTCTGAGGGTATTGACACTGTTTTGTTTAGCGTATTAGCTGCCCTCGTTTCCAGCGAAAAAGATGTTAAAAACAACGTAAATGTAAATATAGCAATGCATAGTTTTTTCATATAGACTATTCCTCTGGCATATTCACAATGTATTTTTCTTGAAATTGGCCATTAACATTAACGTAAATAGAGATATCTTTAGGATCTTTAATATATCCATACATCTGATAGGTAGATAGTTGTTCACCTGGTTTCAATACCCAATCCCACAATGCTTCTCTATTATTGAGCTCATCTACTTTCTTTCCAGGAGTGGGTGCATCGAGGCTACTGCCATTTACATTTATACGCCATTTCGGACTCAAATCTCTTGCACCTTGCTGAATGATCTTATTACTTTTATTTTCAATGGTTAACTTTGTCCATACCATATATTTAGTAGGTGTTCTATAAATTCTATCTGAATAACCATATTTCTTCATGAGCGTTTGCGCTTCAGTAGATTTCACGTCGTAGAACATCAGCTTCTCCAGCGTGTAACTCAAACCCCCAGCAGTAACAGTAACCGGCAGCTCAATGTCCTTTTTCAATCCAAACTTAAACAAGTTATCTGTCATGACCGGCTGGGCTTTTGTAGTAGGAGCTGCTGCTGCATCTGCTTTCGAATCGTCCACTGCACCCTGTCCCAAAATTCCACCTACCAACATGGTTGCTGCTAGAGTTACCTTCATCATTGTGTTCTTCATTCGAAACATCTCCTTTAGAATATTTATTTGATGCCCTGCTAAGTCTCACCACAGATCAGCCTTACCACTCCAAATATGCTTCAGTTCATCTCCACCGGGTAGTTTTTCCGCCATACCTGAACAGGTCATCCGCCAAAAACAGGGTTATGTATTACGGCAATAGAGCCCGAGATAATACCATCCTCACAGGCTCCAGTTGCCGCTAAAATTACTTATTGTACTTGTACTCCTGAACTGCCGGTACGGTAATGGCTTCTTGCTTTTTTGTTCTAGCAATCAATACCGGATGCTTGGTTTCTATCACCGCTATAACGGAAGGACCTTGTATATATTTGGTGATGCCGTATTTACGGTCCTCGTAGAGTAGCGGGAAACTTGCTCCTTTGGATTCATCTACGATATCGAACTTTACGATTTTGACCTTGTCTCGAAATCTACTTCCAGCCTTGGGAGAGAGATCAATACCTAGCCCCAAATTATGGCGAAGCGAATCCTCAAAGGTCGCATAAGCTTGGGCGGGATCGATAATCAGCCGGCCCTGCGCGCGGGCAGTCTCATCCATTTCTTGTGCAGCATCATGGACTGCGACGTTACTAGCATCCTTCAGCATGCTCCGCACGGTGTCCCATTCCTGATTCTGAATCTGAAAAAACCAGGAATAAATAAAGATCAGCAGCACAAAAGCCAGTTTGATAATATAGTCCATCTGTTAGCCCATCCCCATCTAGTCCAAATACTCACTCATTATGGATCCATGCCCGTAATAACGTGTCGGCTGCGACATGCCAGAGAATTTGTAAGGAAACAGATTCAGTCGCGGTGCTGTTACATAGACGTCAATTCGCTGCTTGCGCGCCTGCACGCTTTCCGTACTGCTGGTGATTGAGATCGAAGCTTCTGGAAAACCGACCGCCTTCAGGTTAGATATCACTTCGCTTCTCATTGCAGAGGTAACCATTCCCTCAGTAGCCGCCTTTTGCGTCAGAAAAGAGGTGTTGGCCTTTACCTGCAGATCGAGTAAATAATCAAGATAAGTGAATATCGGCTGCAAAATAATAAAGAGGACAAGCCACATGAACAATGCCCTGAGGACAGTCGCTTTCACGGATTCTGCCCCCTTCTAGTATTGCTCTACTTGCTTTGTATAAGTAATGATGTCATCCTGGCTGTCGCCAATAATGCCAGTAGCCGCAGTGATAAATATCCCGGCGATGACAAAGCCTATGGCCAGAAAAACCGCAACAGAAATAGAGTCCTTTTTCATAACTCGTTACACTTGACCGTTTAACAACAAATGGGTTGCAGCACTTTGAATCTGTCCAGACGGTTGTACAATCATCACTTTAGGAATGTCCGGTTTACTGTCACGCGCATTATTAACGACATCCCTGACGACAGGAACCAGGATGGCGATAACGATAGCAACACACAAAAATCCGATAGCGATAAACATACCTGTAGATATAGCGTCTTTTTTCATTGTTAATATCTCCCTTTTAATTGTATATTTTTATTCGATTCTTGAATATGACATTTTTTCACTGAAACATACCTACACCGCCAAAATCCCCTTTTATTAACATGATGTACTGCATCGCCAAACAAACAATCATCAAAAAGGTGGCGATCGACGGAATTACGTTCACAATCGTTGAAATATCCCCGATAAAGGACCATTTTCGCAAATACTGATCGCTGGAGATTTTCGAAATGATTTTCCCCTGTTCCCGCAAATAGTTGGCGGCTTCGACATCGTCGTCCATACTCTCGGTAGCCAGCAAAATAGAACGGATATCGTTAATAAAGCTATGGTTCGCCGGAAACCTTCCACAAAACCATTCTATGGCCGGTTCCACCCCTTCATCGACCGCACGCTCTGACAACTCACGCAGATCCTGGCGGATATACTGAAAATGATCTGCAGAGCCTCCGCAAAAAGCAGACAGTTGGACATATCCATGTTTTCGCAGCCTGTTATTCTCATATAGACGAATGAAGGAGATCAGCTCACCGTCCTTTTGAACCATCGTTCTCTGGTGATACCATGACAACAGCCAGCCGAACGGAAGATAGCGCACAGGACTAGTAACCACTAGAATGAGACCTGCAATCAATGGATCATAGAGTGAAAATGGTGCGGCGCGAATGAAATCTCCGATAATCTGGAGCAGAAGATAGATAAGCGCGGCAGAGTAGCGAAACAGGGTGATTTTCTGGGCCGATACAGGTATTCCGCTATGATCCAGCAGTTGCTGAAGGCGGTCATTCTGTACACGCTCACCAATCTTATTCCACTTTAGGCCAAGCCTAAGAATATAGCGTTCCTGCTTACTGCTACTGCTCACAAAAACTAGCAACGCAACGTACGCAACTCCCAATGTGGCAAGTAATAAAAATAATCTATCCATAGTTCATCACCTTAATGGTAGTCCAGTTTAGGTCTGGCAAGAACCGTGCTGATGACAAAGGAAATAAAGAGTCCCGTAATAATGATCATCAAAAAGGTCAGGCCAAGCGGAGTCTCAAACTGCAGTCGCAGGTACACATCAGGCTTCAGCATGTAGATAAAGGTTCCGACAGAAGAAAATAGCACCACCAGATTACCGTACAGCCCCAGGCTGATTGCGTCTCGACTGTTTGCTTTTACCGAAATAATAGTCTCGCGCTGTTGCTCCATCGAGCGGTTCAGCATCATAAGCGAGTTCTTCAGATAACGTGTACCTTCTTTCTCCGAATACAACAAATCCGACACAAACTCCACGGCGAAGGTTGTTCCAATCGCGGAAGAGAAGCGTGCAGCCTCCTCATTCAGTTCTCTTTCACTGCTGTAATTGGAAAAGGCGGCGCCAAGCAGCTTGAGCGGGGTCTTCAGCACGTTATCCTCTGTGAGAAAATCCGCTGTTTTGTTCAGGATGGAATCTACCGATAGATGTGTGAATTTCGTCGATATTTTTACCACATCCAGTAGATCGTAGCTTCCTCTTACCTTACGCTGCGCATGGACATACCTTAGCCGGAAGTACGGAATCATCGCAGAAATAAAAGCTGCAAATAACGGAAAACGCCAGGCCCCTTGAATGGGCACCCCCTGCTTAAAAGTAACTCCCTCCATAAAAGGGTTAGAGAAGCTCAAACGACCGGGAAGCTCGCTTAGTGTCAATAGACCAGACAAGAAAACCGCCGTAAACACAATGCCAGAACCAAACATAAAACGCATCACACTGATCCCGGGCTCGTACTTCCGCTGAGCAAAATAAAGCAGGTGATCCAGATGGCGATAGATCCACAGCCTCTTCCGAAACCTGCTGACCTTTTGCCCGAACATGCTGGCCTTACGGTGCAGCTTCTGATCCAACTTCTGCCCAAGCTGCCGCAAATGCTGCTCTACGAGCGGTTTAATCATCAGCCATAATGCCCATACCACCAGAACATGCAGAGCAAACCGTAGTAAATACTGCAAAAGATTCATAGATTCACCGCCTTACTTGTTAAGAACAATCCGCGATTTCAAGCTTTCCTTCAGGGGCTCCACCATCGGTTTGAGACCGGCCAGATGTCCAAGCTCCTTGAGCAGTATTTTGGCGGCTGTGGCGTTTTTCTTCGCCATCTTGGTCATCAGCGCCTCTGTCAGCTCATCGTTGTATGTCCACTCCGCCCGCACCTCGTCCCAGCGCATCAGATCATTGGCAAAAACTGAATTACGGGCCTCATCGTAAAACACCTCCGAAATACGGGACAACCGCTTCTTCCCATTAGGAATGCTCTCCAGAATAAAGACCAGTTCACAGGCCTTCAGGGCAGAAATAAGATGGCCCTCCAGGCTACCACCAATCCGAGTCGATACAGCAAAAGCCCCTTGATACGGAATATCCTCCGAGTCAACTGTGTGAAACGTGCCGGTGATGCCGTCATAGCCCTTTTCGCCGCTCCAGAGATAAAATTCCCATTCGTTATAGCGCATCTCGGTCATGTAGACGATGTTTGGGTCATGCCGCAGCGATTCCACGCCGACCTCCATCAATTCCTCATTAGCTGCCTGGATTGGAATAATTCGATGGCCTTTGATCTGATACGGCAGCGTAGATTCCGGATGCTTCTCAATCATGACCACCCCCATGCAGGAGGTAGAACCCAGCAGCTGCTCACCGACAATCGTATTGGCAAACGTTGTTTTACCCGAACCGACAGCACCTGCGATGATCGTGTTACGGAATGTCCCAGCGAGCGCCCGAATCAGCTCCACAGCTTCTACCGGGATGCATTCCGTGCCAGCCTGATCATCCAGATCAAGAAACTCCACAACCTGACGTCTAAGCGAGATTGTCGTGAAGCCCTCCCAGACCCGCGGGGACACCCAGATTGCCAGCCGGATGAAACGTCCGGGCCAGAGTGGATCGTCCATTTTAAACTCAACCGAAGGGTGATCCTTGTTCAGCTTTTTGTTAGGGTCGCTCTTCAGCAAAGATCGCTTCAGCTGTTCCACCCGATCCAGAGAAGGCATCTCGTACGGATAAGGCACGAACTGTCCCTTGTGGTTATAAAAGATCTGTTTTCCTATCATCTGCAGTCCCGTAGACTCGCTGTATGCCCGGTCGGTAAACCAGCGGTAGGCTGGACCGAAGCCCTTCCATTCGTGGAAAAGAGCCTCCGCTGCTGTCCGGTAGGCCTCCGGCACCTGACCTGTGAACGGTGTTTTGCGCAGATACTTTTCAATTTCATTCATAAAATAACTGACCGCCTGGGGATCACCAATCAGAGCCTTGGCATTAAGCTGGAAATAGTAATCATCCTCCCGCTCCAATCCCGCATTCATATCATTTTTCATTTTTTGCAGAAAAGCGTAGAAATCTTCTTTCCCGGGCTTGCTGCTGCGCATCACACTTCTTTTAAGCGAAAAAGGCTCCTGAACACTAATCATGAGAACAATCCCTTCTTGCGTGTCTCAGGTGCCAATCCAAGTGCCACCATTAAGAAACGCACCTTATCATCGACCTGCTGAAGCTCTCTTTTGCCAAGCGGGAGATTCTCCTGAAAGGATTGAACATATGGGATTTCCAGCATAATCTCGCTGCCGATCCGATGCGCAAGATTTTTCGGTGTCGTAATCTCTTCCAGATTGCTTCTGTTAATAATCAGTTGAAAATCCTGTGGTCCCAGATCCATGTGCCCGGCCAACTCTAGCAAGGGTTCCAGTCTATATTCGTGCTTGGGATGGGTGACGATCAGTCGCAGCGCACTTTGATGCATCCCCACATACCAGGCAGCACTTTCCGGAATGGAGCCAAAATCAGCAATCACGATATCGGCATTCTCCGCTGCCCGGGCCAAAAGATACTCGATCTCCTCTTCCTGATAATCCTGGGCGCTCAAGTAGTCATAGTTGCCCGGCAGATAAGCATAGCCGTCCTGCTTGATCAATTGCTCGAAATCCTCGGCGTGCAGCATCTTGCCTGTAATTCTTGGACGCAGCCTGTCCAGGCTGATTGTTGTTCTACGGTCAAAGCCTGGATCATACAAATCAAGGCCCAGTAAAATCACGCGTAAGCCAGCCGCAGCAAGTCTCCAGGCAAACAGCTTGGCCGCACTTGTGCAGCCGATTCCGGGACCTGACCCGAAAAACCCAACCAAATTGCTGCGTTTCTCGCCGTCCTCTTCCAGAATAAAATGGATTTTCTCGATAATCGCCAATGAAGTTGATCGAGGCGGGATAAAATGAATCCCCAGGCTCTCGCATAACATATGCACCGGCTGATAGCCGTGAACTCCCTTTTGCATATACAGATAAAGAATCGTCGTTACCGGGTATCGGTGGCGCAGCTCACGCAAAGTCTGTACCGGGACCTGCTCGCTGGTTGCCAGAAGCATGTGCCCCTCCGTATGGGGCGGATCAGGCAGCACATTTTGAGTGACGACTGTAAAGCCAGCATTTTTAATCTCATTGACAGTCAGTTGATCCATTCCAAAGCTAAAAATCTTCAATTACGTTCTCCCTCCTACTCCACCCGCACAATCCACAGCTTCTTACCCTGCTCCAAATATTGGCCTAAGCGCTGACCATCACTTTTCTTCAGCTTCAGTTCAGGTGATGCGACCTTCCCCGTCGATGTGAACCGATTATTCGTGTTGCCATGCTCCGAGTCGAGCACATCATTATTATCCTCCGAGCGCACATAGTTCACTGTGGCTCCGGCCAGAAACAGCGATGCTCCAGAGTCAGGAAGCTCTGCAGCCTCCTTACCGTCACTTAAAACTCCTGGCGTGTTGTCTATACCGTTGGCAGCATTGCGCTCTCTAGCTGCACTAGCATTGCGAGAATCACCCTCGACCAGATAAATATCCACCTTGTCCCGGCTGCGCAATGAACCATTGATGGCATAAATCCCCTCCTTCGGAATTGGGAATATTCCTTCATCAGCCGTAGGCTCCAGCTCGCTGACATCAATCAGGTAGTCGGTGAGAATACTCCCATTCGTTAAATTGACATTTGTGATTTTATGTTCGACCTTCCGGATATCTGTAACGACACCGGCGGGAATGTCCTTGGTCTGAACAGAATCCAGGTACAGATCACTAGCGGTCAACTCATAATTTTTAGGCAAAAAATTGCCGTCTGCTACCTTGACCTTCACTACCGTCTGGGCCAACACGTAGGGCTTGAAATATAGATCGTAGCCAAGTAGACCGCCGAACCCTGTAATCAGAATCAGAAATGCGAAAAAATAATTACGTTTTAGCAAATGCCTTCGCTGTAAAGACAAGCCCTCTGCCTCCTTCAAAATACTAATTTTGCCCACGACAAAATGCACTTTGGCATGGATATCCAAAATGCTGGTAAAATGCTTTTTTACCTGTAGGGAATTAAGAAAGTTATAAGATTATCCAAGAGGAACTACACTGGGGGATTCTGCGGAATGAGCATTCCGGCTGATGAAGAATCCGGTGAACGCCGGGTTTGCAAGGGTTGCACCCGCGTTCACCGAAAAGTTAGTTGAATTAGTTAAACACGACAGTCTTGTTGTTGTGCACAAGAATACGATCTTCAATATGCCATTTAACGGCACGGGCCAGAACTACACGCTCGATCGTACGACCAATTCGCTTCAGTTCATTCACATCGTCGCTATGACTAACGCGCTGAACGTCCTGCTCAATAATCGGGCCGCCATCAAGCTCTTCAGTTACATAGTGAGCTGTAGCTCCGATAATTTTCACCCCGCGCTGGTAAGCCTGTGCGTAAGGCTTGCCACCGACGAAGGCAGGCAGGAACGAATGGTGGATATTGATGATCTTGTGACGGAAATGCTCGATGAATGAAGGCGAAATGATCTGCATATAACGGGCCAGGATGATGACATCAATGTCGCCTCCGATGACTTCAAGCTGCCGTTTCTCTGCTGCTGCCTTGGTCTCCGCAGTAACCGGGATATGATGGAATGGAATGCCGAAGGATTCCACATAAGCCTGCATATCCGTGTGATTGCTCACCACAAGGGCAATTTCAGCATCCAAATCACCGGCCTGCCACTGCCAGAGCAGCTCGACCAAACAGTGATCTTCTTTGGAAACAAAGATGGCTAGCCGTTTTTTGTGACTCACCTGGAAGATCTGCCAATCCATCTTGAACTTGTCAGCTACTGCACTGAATTGTGTGCGAAGTTCTTCCAGCCGCTCCCCTAGCTCCGAAAGATCAAATTCGACTCTCATGAAAAACATGCCGCCATCCGGGTCCATTGTATATTGATCAGACTGAACAATGTTGGCACCGTGCTGGTGCAGAAAATGTGATACTGCCGCCACAATTCCCGGTCCATCCGGACAGGAAATGAGCATCCGCGCACGATTCGGATATTGATGACTGCTTGATGAATGATCTCTCTTTACATGTAATTCCATGTTCTGTGTTCCACCCTCTCATCTACTTGCGCATGTCTAAAGTTTTGCTTAAGCGTTAACCAGAATTTGTTTGCCGGCAAGCCACGCGATCAAACGGTGATTGATACCTTCCTCACTGAGTTCAGGGAACAATCCGGCAGCCGCCACATGATCATACAACCGTTCCAGCGGCTCGCGTGGGTCAGCCTTCTTGGCCTTGGCATCGTTCTTCAGCAGATTCCAGATATCCAGCACATACTGGCGGGAATCAATCTCCAGCTTGGCAAAGAAGCTATGCAGCTCCTCAACCTCCTTCAGAAACTCCGGTCCGAAGCGCTCTGATACGTTGCCACGCAGCAAGGCAATCTCCACCTCATACATCGGCCGCTGTGTCTTGGCATCTTTACCGATCCATGGTGTCTCCAGGATAAACGGAAGACCCGACAGTGCTTCATGATGAACCACCTTATTGATCGCATCGAAGCCAATAAAGCCGGATCCTATCGGTGTGTGACGGTCTTTGCGCGCGCCGGAAGGATTCTTACTATCGTTGATATGAATAACGCCTAGGCGGTTCAAACCAACGATCTGATCGAACTGTTGCAGCACTCCATCCAGATCGCTAACGATATCATACCCGGCATCATGAATGTGGCAAGTATCCAGACAAACGGTCAACCGTTCGTTGTGAACGACTTTGTCAATGATTGAGGCAATCTCCTCAAAGCTGCGGCCGATCTCTGTACCCTTTCCGGCCATGGTCTCTAGCGCAACATGAACTTCTGTCTCATTAGTACCGTTAAGCACCTCATTAAGACCGTCTGCAATCCGTTGGATGCCATATTCCGGATCCTTGTCTGTATAAGCACCTGGATGCAGTACAATATTCTTGACGTCAAATGCATGTGTACGGCGAATTTCCTCCTGCAAGAAATCCACAGCCAACTGATACGTATTGTCCTTATACGAGGCCAAATTGATAATGTATGGGGCATGGACAACAATCTCCTCTACCCCGTTGGCCTTCATCGCCAATTTCCCTTCCTCGGGATACATCGCTTCAATCGGCTTGCGACGCGTATTCTGCGGCGCCCCAGTATATAACATGAACGAGCTAGAACCGTACTCGTTGGCTTCCTTAGCAGCGGTCAGGAGACCCTTGTCCGAGCTGGACACATGTGAACCTATTTTCAGCATGCCTTTTTCCCTCTTTCCATCACGAATTAAACTATATTCTACCGTGAACGGGGGAATAAATCTAGGCAATGCCAAGCTGGCATTCCGACTTCGCAAAACTTGGTAAATACGCTATACTTTAGACCAGAGACAAATTTGTGATAATAATCATTGTTAAAGGTGGTTAGGACATGTTTATCAAATCAGGGCTTGGAATGTTGTCGGTAGCACCGAGCAATTGGTTTATGAACTCCATCGCTTTCTGGACCTTTCTTCTACTTGGCTCCATGTGTATCGGCGGCTACTTTATGTTTCGCAAATTTCTGAAAGTGCTTCCCAAAGCCGATGGGAAGTCCAAACTTGATTGGCAGAACTATTGGGTGGAGCGTAGCCGACCACTGTGGGGCAGCGAATCTAAAGCCTTTTTGGATCAACTCGTTCAGCCGGTGCCCAGTCCCTTTCGAGATATCGCCAAACATTCCATTGCTGCCGAGATCGGAAAGATAGCGGTGGAGAGCAATGCCTCTGAAGTTACACGCGATCATTGCATCAAGGGCTACATTGTTGCTACCCCCCGGCGGGATAACCGTTTTCTCGTCAGTTTTCTTGAAAAGAACGGAATCGATTACTCTCCCTACAAGCATTTGTTCAAGTAGACCATCATACAGAACTTCCGTGGCATTCCGAGCGGCGAAATGGAGGCATACAGTATGAAATACGTAATATGCGGCGGCACAGGCTTCATCGGAAGCAAGCTTAAGGATTACTGGCTTCAGGCCGGTCATGAAGTATTGATCGTAGGCCGCAAGCTGCCTGAAGTGAAGTCATCACATGCCAAGCTAAGTTATCATACCTGGGACGGCCTTGCAGTCAATCCCCTCCCTGCCGAGAACAGTGACGCGCTTATCAATCTTGCCGGCTCCTCGCTAAGTCAGCGCTGGACCCCAAAAGGAAAGCAGTCGATTATACAGTCCCGTCTGGTCACCGTAGCGGCGGCAGCCAAGCTGTGGCATGCGCTGGAGCATCAGCCACCTGTGATCGTTCAAGCCTCCGCCGTGGCTATCTACGGTACGTCCTTCAATGATACTTTCGATGAATCTTCTCCCGCCCATGTGATGGATTTCCCTTCAGAAGTCGTAAAAGCTTGGGAAGATGCTGCAGATGCAGCCTATCCCGATATCAGAAGGGTCAAGCTCCGTATAGGAGTCGTACTTGGCAACGAAAGTGGAGCTTTTCCTATGATGAAGCTTCCTTACCTTCTAGGCGTTGGCGGCAAAATAGGTAGCGGTAAACAGTGGCTGTCCTGGATTCATCATGATGACATCGTGAAGCTAATCGACTTCTGTGTCCATACGCCGGATATTTCCGGTCCAGTCAACGCCACAGCCCCGAATCCGGTCACCAATGATCAGTTTGGTCGAACCATTGGCAAGGTGTATAAAAGACCACACTGGTTTCCACTCCCGGCATTCCTCTTGAAGACAGCCGTAGGCGAACTTTCGGAAATTCTGTTGGAAGGCCAGCGAGTGCTTCCTTCCAAATCGATAGCGCACGGATTCAGCTTCACTCATCCTACACTAGAAACTGCACTGCAAGACCTCAAGGCGTAGTAGAAGTAGAAGCTCCCCAATAAAGCAACATTGAATTCAGGGACTAGGCTGTATGAAAGATATAATTGCCTTTGACAATAGTAAATTCAGTTCCTTCCATGAGCGGGTACTCTTTATATGGGATCATAGCCTCCCCCTGTAGCAAAGTTCCGTTCCTGGAGTCGAGATCCTTAATGACATATCCGGCTGGACTCTTGAGTATTTCAGCATGCACTCGGGAGGTGCCCTCGGATTTTTCTACATATTGGGCCACCTCTTCCGAACGTCCAATAATAAAGCTTGCTCGATCCAGTTCGATTCGTTCAATCGCACCGCTGTTATTGTGATCACATCGTTCCAGATACGGTGCAGCACGTCTGTGCTTATCCGTCGCCACATTGTTATCCGGCGCATTTTCCACTGATAACAGAACGGTTGCCGAGGTAGGTAACGAGCCTGAAGCAGGAAATTCATGAGCAGGATGCTTCTGGTTTTGCACTGATCGGCTATTGTCTACTTTCTGCCTATTTTTCAACGGTTCTACCTTGGACAGCGGTGGTGATAAACCGGCGTTCATAGAGTCCCTTTCAGATTCCCTTTTAAGGCCCCTTACAGAATCCCTCCCAGAATCTCTTCCAAAAAAACTGTCCGGTACCCTGAGGCTCATCCCCCGTGCAATCTCTTCTGCATCCGGTTCATCCTCGTCTTCCTTCTTACCTAATTTGATGACCCCAGTCCACACCAGCCAGCATGTAATCGCAAGCAGCAACGTTATGATTCCGCACACTGCTAGCCATAGAGTTGAAGGATCACTCATATAAAGAAATTTCCACAACAGTGCATCGCCCAGCAAGCATCCAAGCACGATATATGTTCTGTATGGCGAGGCCCGCTGTGTTTCCTCTGCTTCCGTAAACCCTGAACTTGTTTGTTCCTGGCTCCGCTGAAAAGCGGAATAACCACCCGTCCATGGGGTCGGAGGAACTCCTGCTGCTGTAGGTACACTAACAGAATCTTGCATGCCCGCTTTCTTATCAGAACCCCCGATTGATGGCCGTGTCCTTAACGGTTGATCAGATAAAATTGACGGCTCAGGATTCTCAAATCTCGGGAAAGGCAAGACATTGCTGTCCCTCTTGATTTCCGAATGCGGCTTCACCACTTCCCCCTCAGTCAGAAGCTCTGCCAGCAGTTTTTTTAAACGGACGGGAGTGAAGTCCTCTTCTCCACAGCATTGCAATAATCGCTGTACACCATCGCCCGTAAGCTCCTTCACTGAAGCCATCAGCGTCATAATCAGGGATCTAAAGCCTTGGCCGGTAGAGATTACATTATCCGGACTTAGCAAGGGAACGTAGGTCAGATAGACTTTTCCGGAGTGTAGCGAACCTTCGACGAAAATATAGTCCTCATGCAGCGCATACTGTTCGGCTTTCAGCATGTAGAGTCTACCCTCTTCTATCGATTGAGCCACCTGGAGCAGCAAACCGAAGAAAGAGGTCATACTCAGTTTCTCACCTTTCAGTAGATGGCTGAGCATTTTTTTGCGGGATAATCCATATTCCAGAGTGACTCTTAGGTCGATCTCCTTGAGCTGCAACCGCAAATGATGTGGGATTTCTGAATTCATAAGCATACGGACCTGTACCATATTGAGCCGCTCTGCACGCAGCCCTTCGGGAACACCCAGCATCATGCTGATGCCATCCTTTTGCATAAAATCACGGGTCAAACCAAACAACATTGATCACCTCCCAACCTCAATAATATAGATAAGCACATACAACAGCGGGTAGCACCGCCAGCATAAAAGGAAATTTCAGCAGATGCCCGCCGCCTGACTTTGCTATACCCAGATTGCGCAGCACTACAACCCCCGCCACTGTTCCAAAAACTTTTCGCAACCGCACCCACGCCTCTTCGCGCCGCAAGGCGATGATCCAACCGATGACCGCCCCGAACAAGATCGAATACATGATGGTCTGAGCTGTGAACATAAAGCCAGTCCAGGCCCCGATGCCAGCAAAAAGCTTAACATCCCCGGCTCCAACAGCCCCGATAAGATGCAAAAGCAGCATCACTGCAAATCCCCCAGCAGCCCCGATGACTGACATTAAAAGACCGTGCCAGCCGTTCATGAGCGACTGAGCCAATAGGCCTCCAAGCCATGCAGACACTGTAATTCGATTGGGTATCCGCATCGATCGTATATCTGTAACGAGTGCAGCCACCAGAAACGGAAGGCAGCCCCAAAAAGCCCAATCGGCCATTCTCTAACCCCCTTTTTTACCACTCACGACTGTAAAATTGACTTCGATGGACTGCCCATCATCTGTCTGAATAACCAATGTCCAGGAACCTGGCGTCGTGTTAACGCCAATCTTCCATTCCCATTCGATATATCCATCCTTGTCCGCCTGCTTCCAGCCCAAGTACTTTGCCTTGCTCAAGCCACTCTTATAAATGACTGTCAAGTTAGCAGAGGTGCCCGGTGGGATTTTGGCCCGAACCTTGCCCTGCTTGTTAACAACACCGGGATCCGGCTTCTCCAGGATCACAATCGAAGGCTCTTCTTTTCCGCCCTCTTCCCCATTTCCGCCGCGGCCCTCGCCAGTATCACCGATCCACAGACGCTCTACGGCACTTGCCTCCAGCACAATATTTTGATTCAGAAAAGGAACCTTCATGGGCAAATCATAGCTTACCTCCACACCGAAATAGGGCCTTGTCCCCTTCTTCAAATCTGGGATAATGACATTGGACACATGAATTCGGTCATACTCCAACATGTCGCTGGCGAGATAAGGCTTCATTAAAGGCTTTATGGCCAGGTCCAACACACTCTGTGAGGCTTCCGCCTGAAGCTTCTGCAAGGGTCCTTCTCCCTTTTCTGCTGCAGCCAGGGCCCACTCATTCAGCGGAGGCGGCAGATCATTCGCATAATCCTCCCCCCATTCCATGAGCGAAAGACGGGGAATTCCCCATGGCGAGTGTGCATCTGCTTGTTTGCTTCCCGGATCACTTCCTGTAGGATTTGTTTCGCTGCCACTGTCTTTATCCCATTTTTGAGCTGCCAGAGCTGCGGGATAGATATGGGTGGAGATGACTTTCACGGTGTCCGAGGCCGTGCTTTGCAAAGCGGTGGAGTATAGACTCATTTGAATGATAAAGATCAGGAACAGAACGAATAACAAGAAAATGGGGAGAACCATTGCCGCTTCAACCACCATGCTACCCTCGTTCTTCTCATTGCTTCTTCTTCTTTTGAGCCATAGCCTCATAATCTTCACCCCCTCCGCCTAATAAGCTGAATCAGCCTGTATCCCCCTATAGTAAATCTTTCCTTTCACATCCCCCGCAAGCACTCCACTGTAATTCAGCAATGTAATCATCCCTGGCAGAAACCATAGACGCAGTCCAAAACGAATATTCGCGGAAGCATAAGTATTTCTCTCTGCGGGATTGATACCTGTATTGAGCCGAATCACAGCCAGCATTCGTGATAATTGTGATTCGCCACTGCCATGTATCATGAGGAACAACCTCAAGTAATCACGGTAAGTCAACTGAGCCGGTATAAACTCTGATAATGGAATTGAACCATCCTTGCATAGTTTCAGCATGTCCTGAACTGCCTGCTCAATGCCGTACAACAACGCAGCCGCCAGAACAGCCAGTGGATTGCCAATACCCGCTTTTTTGACAAACCCCTCCATGGTGCGAATGGCTAGCCGCATGGCGAATATTTCACCATAAGCGGCGGCAATGTTGCCTGCCGGATTATGGAATCCGTACAAAATATACTCCAGTTCCTGAGCATGCGGGTCCATCTGTGCAGCAAGCTTGTCAACATTCGCGCCTTCCATACCGCTACCCATAGAGGACAAAGCAGAGAGATCAAAATGTTGAAAATAAAGTGCTGAATACTCTGTTTGAAAAAGCCTATCTCTTGTTCCTGTAAGGGCACTGGTCATGACATCGTATACCCCGTCCATATTCGTCATCGCAGAGCTTCCGGCAGCATAAGGATCGGAGGAGGTTTGCCCGTCTTTTCTGGCATCGTCCAATCCTTTATTCAGTGAAAGAATTTCCTCGTAGTACTTCTGCAAAGTATCATAGCGCTGCATAGCCTCTCCTGCCCGGTCGTTCAGCTCTCGAATTATATCTATTGTCTTCATAGCATCACTCAGCTTGGTCTTGGCCTCTTTCTCCCACTGCTTCCGCTGTTTATCCGAGCTCCGGTGCTCTTCAAGTGCAGCAAGCTCTGCTTCAATAAGGCTACCTCCAGCACCATAGCTGCCCAGATAGTTCCCAACAGATTGCGCAGCTGCTAAAACCGACCCAATCATTCTTGAACCATTACTGTATAGCCCCGAAAATTCAGCAAGGACACCCGGCAATGCGGCAGTTACTGGTTCCAGCCGTTCAAAACCTCTCTTTTGAGTGGAAAAATGTTCTTCTATCCCTGTAAAGTCAGCTTGATCAAGAATAAGAGAATCCTCCTGCTCACGAAGCTTGTGTAGCGGATCAGAGTCTATTTCATTACCACTACTGCCTGGAATATCCCAATCCTTCGCCCGGTCACTCTTACTAGAACCGCTGTTTCGGGACTGCTCCAGCACGACCTTCATTTCATCATTCAGCTCTCTTGCCCGTAACAAAGCACTTTCAGCCTGTTCTATGAAGACATTGTGCTGTTCACGGAAAGCATTCATGGCTGGCGGAATTCGCTGAATTACTAGTGCCGATTGCTGTGAATACCGGGATAACGGATATGTATATCTCGCCGGCTCCCGACTATCACGGTTCATGTCCCACGTATACTTGTAAACAAAATCATCATATTGAGCCGCTATATCCGCTGCCGTAGATACCTCACCAAGCGTACTTGGCTGCAAGCTGTCCCCCGGTGGATTCATGATAAGCTGAAGCAGCGCCCTGCCGCTTTCTGCAGCTTGCTTCCGTCGTTCTATCATCAGATCCAGCGCTTCCTCACGCTCATCATAAAGTGGCTGCAATGCCCGGAGTACCTTCGTCACCTGCGAGGCCTCCGCCATCGCCCCGGACAAAGGTTTGAACTTGCCGCCCAATTCCAGTGTAAAATCGATCGGTGCCTTATATTTCATCTCTTCATTAATCTGACGCCGGAAAGTCCCATACTCGCCTAGCGGCCGACTCCATTCCACAGTAGAGCTCTCAACGCCCATCTGAATAAGATTAAAAGCGTCAGACCGACCGCTTTCGTGCAGATTATCATTGAGTACGCTGGATAACAGCATGTTTCCATCCGTTCCGCCTGAAGCGAACAAACCGTATTTCTCCCTTAGCTCTACATCGTAAGCCGATAGCACGGAACGTATTCCGGCTCGGGCAAGACGTTCCCCCTGGGTATTGGCCGCAGCAATCCGCGCATAATCAATCAGAACCGCATCGAACAGGAAGACAAAGGCCAGCACCATGATCAAAAAGATGGATACCGAACCGTCTATTCGAAAAAACCACCCTCCTTTCCTGCGCTTCAAGCCTCGGTTAGAGCCGTTATACGCTCTCTTCATCCATGTCTTCCTTTCTTCGTGACTACTTTCTTCCGTTCCCAGATTGAGCCCCATTCCCAGCCATTCTCGTCACAAACTCTCAATAGGATTGCTCATTCTCACTTTTTACCAAGCTTCATCATCATTGCAGAGGCATCCTGCTTGTTCATAGGCTGCCGGGTCTCCCCGCTTCCTTGACGTCCTTTAAACTTGGCGCCGTAATAACGCATCAGATCTACAGTACGAATAAACTCCGCCGGTTCAGTAACGACAGATGTGGCTTGTATACTGGGACTTGCGCCATCCGATAACACATCGTCCAATACAGGTAAGTGGAGCAGACGTTTTAAATCCAGACTCACTTTGCGCCCAGTAAAGCCATACTTATAGCCCATCTCCCCTGGCATATTGGCTGGGACCATACGGGATGCATTAGCCAGTTTAAGATCAGGCAGCGGAGCTGAATCTTTACTTCCCGCCGGAAGCTCAATCTGTGTACCGCCACTTCCCCCCTCACCACCAAATAATGATGCAATTAAACTGTCCTCCCCGATACGCCAATACAATGAATCATATTCACCTGCAGCAACTGCTCCCGTCTTCTCTTTATGGCTATTGTCCCAATTAAACGCCGCCCGTTCAGTAGAAGCCGACGCCACCTGTAGCAGCATTGTCTTCTGATAACTGTACAAGCCGAAAAACAGAAGCAGCATGGTAATGAGCATAATAATGGGTAGCAGGAGGGAAGCCTCGATGGTGAAGCTGCCGCGATCATCCCTCAGCAACATCAATCGAATACTTCCTGACTCTTCTTGCCAGCAGTACTAATCAGCGATTTCACAACCTCTTGTATTTCTTTTCTAAACACCAATACTACAGCAATCAATACTGCAATAATCAGAATCATCTCCAAGGTGCCGAGTCCCTCCTCGTCCTTCCAGAAGCTTTTCATTTTCCCTATAATCAACGACATCTCATCTTCCTCCTCTACATTTTGAGCATCATAATTGCCGGTGCTCCCACCAGCACAATAACGATTAAAAAGATCACTACCATCGGAAAGACCAACTTCGAGGAAGCCTGCTCCCCACGTGTCCGGCTGACCGCCTTCCGCTTATCCCACAGCATCCGTGACAGGTCGCGGAGCGCCAATACAAAATCACTCCCACCCCTCCGGTAATTCAATAACACGGTCGTGGTAAACAACGATACTTCCTGCACAGCACAGCGTTTGCTAAAGTTCTCAAGCGACTGCTGAAAGGAATAGCCGCTCTCCCATTCCCCTGTCATGGCTATTAACTCTTTATATAACGGGTGTTTCGTATTCCCTTTGCGGCTCTCCACACAACGCTGGATTGCCCGCTGCACGGTCTCACCGGCGCCGACCAGTAGCACGATGCTATTCAGTAGCTCAGGCAACTCCAGCAAAATATTCTGCTCCCGCAACCGCACCTTTTTATGCAAATCACTTGCCAAAGCAATCGGCAATACAAGAGCTAGCAGAGATCCTAGTACAATCCCCGTCTGTTCCCCGGTTAAAAGCGTCAGTGCGCTCCCACCTACTGCCAGCAGCCAGCTATAACTGAGCATCTCTCCCGCGAACAGCAGTGTTCGTTCTGCGCTATATCTGGTACCCTCAATCCGCTGAATGGAACGCTGAATTTTGAACATCACTGACGGAAAACGACTACCAATGCCAAGTCTCTCAATCAACAGCAGCATTGGTTCACCAAGCTGTCGCAGCCTCAGTCCCTCCATGGGCAATGTGCGCAATCCTGCATACCGGTTGCCACTTTGCACCCGAAAGACACACCAGAACACTATCAATAGAAGCAAGACCACACCAGATACCCATCTCATCCTCATCCGTCCTTCACAGCGGGATATTCATTATCTTGGAAGTCCACAGATAGCACAGAAACAACCCCGCCAGTGCTAATGTAGATATAACCATCCCTAGCCCGGTGTACATAGGCTCCATATAATCACCCGCCGTCAGACTCATAAACATGATCATGGCCAGCGGAGAGATCAACAGAGCCTTAGCCTCGAATTTCTTCTGAGCAATGCTGACAGCGATATCCTGTTGAATATCAAGCTTCTCGCCGATGACTGTCGAGGTACGGCGCACTACCTCCACCAGATCACCGCCTGTCCGCTTACATACCGTGAACACATCAGCGAAGCGTTCAATATCCTCCAAGCCAGCCCTTGCACTAAAATCATGCAGCGCTTCTTCCACCGGCTGTCCATTCTCCATACGTGTACAGATAATGTTCAGCTCGGCAATCATATCGCCGCCCCCTTCGGGGTCCAGCATGTGCAAATCCTGCACCGCTTCCCGGAAGGCGTTTTCTACAGAGCGGCCTGCCGAGAGAGAAGAGGATAATGAGAACAGTGTCTGCTTGAACTGTAGCGTGAGTCCCATCCGGCGACGATTATGCAAATAATCACGCAGCAACCGCGGAGCATAGACTCCACCCGGTACTAGCAGCAGAGCTATGAGCCAATGATGATAAAAGAGATAGCCAACTCCATACAGGAGCAGGCTCCCGATTAGGATCGCCGCATTCTTTTGCCAAGAAGATAAGATGTAGACTTTGTAATCCGGCAGAACCGTCCTCACCCCGGCACCAGACTTTCCGGTTTGAGCCATGGCAGAATCCTGTTTGAAATTCCCGCGCTGAATCAAACCCCTCCTACCTCCTCCCTAGCCTTCTCGGCATACTTCGATAACGGGTGTGTCGCGATACCCGACATTCTAAGCTTGCTGGTATGCAGCATAGCATTACCGCAAGCAGTCAGCCCTCCCTGAACCCGTCCGTCACGCTCTCCCGTCTCCCGGAATTCGTAGAGTCGATTGAGCTGTACTTCTCCGTCCTTCAATCCGTCAACTTCACAGATTTCCATTACCCGACGGGATCGATCACGCAACCGAGAGAGGTGCACGAAGATATCAATCGCCGAGCTAATCTGCTGCCGAACCACCGTAACCGGTAGCTCTGCCGCGCTTAGCACCATGGTCTCCATGCGGCTGACCATATCGCGGGCGCTGTTTGAATGTCCCGTGGACAAGCTTCCGTCGTGGCCAGTGTTCATGGCTTGCAGCATATCCAGGCATTCCGCGCCCCGTACCTCGCCAACTACAATCCGGTTCGGCCGCATTCGTAGTGAAGAACGGATCAGATCGCGGATCGTAATTTCCCCCTTGCCTTCTGTGTTAGCATTGCGTGTCTCCATGGAGACAAGATTCGGAACGGTGACAATCTGTAGTTCCGCTGAATCCTCAATCGTAATGACACGCTCCTGCGAGGGGATGAACTGGGACAATGCGTTCAGGAATGTGGTTTTACCTGAACCTGTCCCTCCACTAATAAAAATATTGTATTTGGCCTCAACCAAAGTCTGGAGCAACTCCGCCGCCTCTTCACTGAGCGTCTCGCGCCGGACCAGTTCATTCATGGTCATGGGCTTTTCCGGGAATTTGCGGATAGTCATCGCCGGACCTTTCAAGGCAACGGGCGGTAGAACAATATTGACGCGGGAACCATCTTTGAGTCTCGCATCCACAATGGGAGAAGAATCGTTAACCACCCGGTTCACACCGGAAACGATGGTCTGGATAATATCCTCCAGTCTGCCGCTGGATTCAAAGGCCAGTGGCAGGCGGCGGATAGCCCCCTCCTCTTCAATGAAAATATCTTTGTGGCTATTGATCATAATTTCTGTGATTGCCGGATTATCTACCAGGGGCTGAAGTACATCCAGCCCGCGGAAGGAATCGAACAGCCGCTTCACGAGCTCATGCTTTTCCTGTGCCGTTAAGTAGCGAAGACTCTCCCGCTCCAGAATGGTCTGTTCAATATAGGCTGTAAGCTCACGGTTCCCGACAGATGAAGTAACATCCAGTCCGGCCCGGATATCACCGCGCAGCGCCCTGAACATCTCCTCATTCATAACCGGTGTTCCCAGTAAAAACACGCGGCAGAGAAGGCTCTACGACAGCCCTACATAGTTCCATAACCGCTTGCTGGAATTGAGGGGAGTTCAGATACAGTTCCTCGCGGTGCCGCAATGTCCAAGACGGAATATAAGGAAGTACCCCATCCATACTCAGCCCTTCCGGCAGGCCCCCTACTTCAATGTCATCTGACCCAAAGTTCATGACAAACCGGCTCTTCTCAAGAATGCCCGGCGGCAGACCGGAATGAGGTGCACTGCAATGTGACAGCCATCTGGCCATCTTATGTATGTTCAGATCATCATTGCGCATCACCCACAACAGAATGCTGCAGCGCTGCAACACCGCCTTGACCCGCTCCTCCTCTATGTTACCGGTATCGATAATGACAACATCATAGTTACGAGTGGCTATGAGCAATTCCAGTAAGTCGAGTGTATCCTGCGAAGTCATCTGGAGCATTTCTTTGAGATTGTTCACAGGTCTAAACGCATCGCTCTGCAGCTCCTCATGACGAATGACATAACGCCCCAGTTCAGGGGGTTCTACCTCATCATTGTTCCTACCAGCCTGAAGATCATAGAGCAGCCTTTCGAGCCCTGGGACATTCCCATGCGGCGGGCGAAGAATGATACCGCTGCTATCCACACTTTCCAAATTGAGATAAAAGACTGACAAGCCCTGTTCGCCCAGAACTTTCGCCATATTTAGAGCAATGGTCGTCTTGCCACTGCTGCCGCTACTGGAGACTACGCCGAGCAGCAAAGTTTCTTCTTTGGCCGATAATGGCATGCCTGAACGCCTGACATCACATAATTGCAATATTGATTCCAGCAAGGAAGGCAACGACTGGTACTTGGCAATGACTTCCCCGCCAGCCAAACTCTTGTTGCTGGTCCCAAGGTAGCTTCCTGGCCCTCCATCCTCGCTCATAACCGCCCATCGCACAGTGCTTCGTCCGCCAACTAGCCAAGCTTCAATAAAGGCCGCATCCCCAACAACAGCATCTGGCACCTCATCGCCCTGTATAAATTCTGCAAAAGCCTCCATCCGGCTGAACGCCGTGATCCGCAGCAGATCGCTATACTGGCTATGATGAAGATAATGCAGTAACGGTTCGATGTATTGACTCTCCCGCACGGCCAGCACAATCCTTGCCGCCATGCCATCACTCTCCTTTCTCTAAAAAAAGACAGCAAAAAAGCACCGCCAAAAACCGTGAAAAACGGTTGATGAACGGTGCTTCCGTTACTATCCTTTAATTTACAGCTATAGTAGCATATATATAAACAGGCGGCAATCCTTTTTTTCACAAATCAGGTAAGACGCAAATTCAATCGAGAGACTTCGTACTTCAGAGCTTTATCTCCCCCGGTATAGCTACAACGAACTGCTTGCGTGTATCCGGCCAGTCCGTCAGTCGCCCGAGTTCAGAGAAGGTTCCATCAACATTGGCTACGCCGTAGGTCACCGAACCACCCCAGATACTGGTGTTAAAATACACATATTCCTGGGATAGTACAGGCCGCTTGCCATACTCCTTGTAGATCGGATGCCCAAACACAGAGGTAATATCTTTGTTCGTCGCCTCTTTAGCATTGTCCAGAGTAGCTTCCCAGACTGCTTGGCGAATATTATCCTTAATCTCGAAATAAGTCACGAAATGCCCGTTCAGCAAGTAGTAGCCATCTGATTTTCCCTTAGCAAAGTAATAACTTTCGGAGAAAACTTCAGCATCACCGGCAGTACTCTCTTCTATTAACCGGGAAGGTGTGCTCCCGTCCAGTGGGATTTGCAGTGCTGCGATCCGCGAAGCCGCCAAGTCGCTGCTGTTATAATTCTTCAGAATCGCCGCGTTGGCCCGCTCTTGAATCCAGACTGTATTGGTAACGGCATCTACAGTAACCCTTGCGCCCAGTGCCTCAGCAATAAATCTCAGCGGGACCGTAACTCTTCCGTCCACAATCCTGGCAGCAACCTCCAGCTGCATCGGATTATCGTTGATAGAAGCAGTTCTATCACCAACAGTAAGCTGAATAACCGTAGAATCGCGTTTAATCGTTATTTTCTTCGTTTGAGCCACCCACTGCATGGAGAGATTGGCAAAGCGTTCAAAAGCCTTCAACGGAACCATCGTATGCCCGGATTCGGTTACAACTCCCGCCACGCTTGAATTATTCACCTTAACCTGAAGCTTGGGGGCCGCAGACACCGTACCCGTAATCCATAAAGAAACCAACATGAAGACCAGCATGTGAATCCCCGCTTTTCGAGCCATTGCTCCATCCCACCCTGTAATTTATAGATAACAGATCAATATAATGAAATGATACAATAAATATACATTTTTCAAAAGCATTAGCAAGCGCACAAACCGCACTCTCTTTGCTCTTACAGAAATCTCTTCCGGATCTCCGGTGTCGGGAGCAGGCACTGCTCATCACGTCCGAACCAGCGGTAGCGGTTGCGCGCCACATAACGATAAAGGATATCACGAAGCGAACGCGGCACTAGAATGAACACGTAAGCCAATGGCCATGGAAAGCGGAGTCCACGAGCAATCCGTAGCGCCGCAGCTGACTCTGTATAATACCTCCCGTTCTCCACCAACACGACAGTGTCGAGCTTCCCGGGTTCAAGACCTCCATCACGGAGCAGCCCAGTAGCGATTTCACTTTGCAGGGGAGCGAACATAAATTTGGCATCGGGATCACGAGGAATAATAAAGCGGACCAGCCCCTGGCAGAGATGGCATACACCATCAATAAGTACTACCGATTTATCGTGCAGCCTTACATCAGCCATCTTTGTCGCAGGCCCACCTACAGAGTTTTGTTGCTCACCCATAATCCGCGCACCTCTCCCCGTTTTTTTCCAATAACCCTGTTAAAAAGCAAACAAAAACGCGGAAAAAAGCTTCCGCGCCATCTAAGTTCCGTTCATTCAATTATTCAGCAATAGCCTTCTCAATCCACAGATTATCGCCAATCATTTGCTCTTCGAAATCAGCACTAAATGCGTCCATACACTTGCAGATGAAATCTTTGCGACAAATTGGACATGGCGTTTTCAACAAACGGCTGATGTTCGTCATTTTCCATTCCGGAAACCGATGATAAAACGCGCGGCACTCCGTTCCGTCAGCAAGCTTGATAATGAACTCGTACAATCCTTCCTTATCATTGCTGCTGGCCTTGGTCACATTCGTAATATTCGGTCTGTAAGACATCTTCATCACCCATTATTTAAATTTTTGTTCGTTATTTGCACACGCGACATATTCAGATACTTAGACATATTAAAGAATTTTAAGGGGGATGTCAACCAAGGCGCGCACCACCGAATCTCTTCCATTGTTCATAATCCCTTTTTTAGATAGCATTTCCATAAAAACTACACTTCACCCTCTTCTTTGAAAATAGTAAAAAAGACCCGCTGGGCAAGCCGGGCCTTCACTACGCATAAGCTATAGTCATAACGCTGCGCTCTATGTTCTATACCACATTCAGTTCCACTTCAATATTACCTCTCGTAGCTTTGGAGTACGGACAGAAGGCATGGGCTTTCTTCGCCAGATCCTCCGCCTGAGCCTTATCGATACCGGGGATCTTCACATCCAGACGTACAGCCAGCTTGAAGCCGCCGTCACTGTCATCCTTGCCAATCATTACGTTGGAGGTCACTTCCACCTCTTGAAGCTTCACACCTTCCTTACGGGCGATATTCGCCAAGGCACTCTCGTAACAGGCGCCGTAGCCTGCTGCGAACAATTGCTCCGGATTGGTGCCCGCGCCACCGGGACCACCTAATTCTTTGGGCATACTCAAGTTGTGTTTCAGCGCGCCATCAGAGGATTCGAACGAGCCTTCCCGCCCGCCACGTACTGTTGCTGTTGCTGTGTACAATGCTTTCATCAGTCATCTTCTCCTTTAACCGCTGTATTTGTTGCAACCTTACACCCTACCTTTAAACAATGGGCATAATTTGAAACCATTTGTCACAGATACCTTGCCATCAGCATTTGACTACGAATATAAATAGTGTACAATTAAATTGACATAAATATTTATAGGTTTAAAAATTAGGAGGCGTTATCCATGAGCATTTATAATTTTGAAGCCCAAACCCTGCGCGGAGAAGAAGAATCTCTCTCCAAGTACAAAGGCAAGGTACTGCTCGTCGTGAATACAGCCAGCAAGTGCGGGTTCACCCCCCAGTTTAAAGGTCTCCAGGAAGTGTATGAAAAATACAAAGATCGTGGATTTGAAATACTTGGTTTCCCAAGCAACCAGTTTGCCGGGCAAGAGCCGGGCGAAAGTGAGGAAATTGCCGAGTTTTGCGAAATTAATTACGGCGTGACCTTCCCGATGTATGAGAAAGTAGATGTAAAGGGCGATGAAGCGCATCCGTTGTTCAAATATTTGTCCGCTGAAGCACCGGGATTGCTGGGCTCCAAGAGCATCAAGTGGAATTTCACCAAGTTTCTTGTCGACCAGGATGGCCGTGTCCTGAAACGTTTTGCCCCATCAACAACACCGGACCAGATCGAAGCAGAAATCAAGCAATTGCTCAAATAGCACTTTTCCGGATAGCAAAAAAGGATACTCACCCCACTGCAGCTTGAACCTGCGATGGAGGAGTATCCTTTTTTTAGATGCAGTCTATTCCCTTAGTCTCTATTACCACTGGAAAAGAACAGCTATGATCCCGAGCAATGCCGGCAAGGCCTGCACGTACAGGATCGTTTTCTTGGCTGTAAGGCTGCCGACAATCCCCGCAATTAGCACACACGCCAGGAAGAACAACTGAATATGACGTCCGACTTCATCTCCTGGATACAGCAGACCCCAGATCAAACCAGCAGCCAGAAACCCGTTGTAGAAGCCCTGGTTGAACGCCAGCGATTTCGTAGCTTTGGCATCTTGCTCTGTCAGCCCGAAAGTCTTCATCCCCTTGGGCGTAGCCCACAGGAAGCATTCCAGATACAAAATATAAATATGTATAACCGCAACCAGACCCACCAGAATTGTGCTTATGATCATATCTTCCACCTCCAAATTTATGCTATCTGATAATAACAAAAAAAGCCTCGCTAAGCGAGACTTTCTTGATCTTACAATATGCGGTAGAGAGGACTCGAACCTCCACGGGTATACACCCACTACCCCCTCAAGATAGCGTGTCTGCCATTCCACCACTACCGCGCGGTGTGTACAACGTAATGCAATGTTCTGAGGTCAACATTCAATATTATAATCCAGTTATCCTCAAATGTAAAGATGTTGGCTCAAGAATTTTCTTCCGCCGCTTTGCGCCTCCGATATTCGGTAAAAGCCAGGTATTCCTTGATGAATATTTTCTCATCCGGCAGCAGTTCAGTGTGGCAATCCAATTGCCGTATTTGGTCAAAAAAATAATTCTCGCTGCTCTCACGCAACATTTCCGGTGCAGCTTTGCCGAGAATCAACCAGTCCAGACTCACTTGAAAGTATGCCCCGATCTCGATAAGTTTATGAGTGCCAGGGGTGGATTTGCCACGCTTCCAGTCGCCCATATTCCCGGTGCTAATCCCTAGTTCCTCGCAAAATGACTTCTTCGTCATCCCTTTTTGCTTGATCAAGTACTCAATACGCTCGTATATGGACTGCATTTGCTGACCTCCTTCCACCTTGATGTATAATCACTTATTTAAGTTATTTTTATTGAAAATGACGTAAAAAAGTATATAATTAACTATTATTATGTCTTATTCCATTATATCATACGGCTGGAATATCGATAAGAGGTGAGACAGATGAACAATAAGCATCCCATAACGCCTTATGGGTGGACAATCAAACAGCGTTTGACCGAACTCAGACTTGACCAGAAGGATTTCTGCCGAATTTACGACATCCCTCCCTACCGCCTATCCAATTTGATCCACGGAACACGCAAGGCCGAGCGGTACCGGCGACAGATTGAGAAGCTGCTGAACCTACCGCCATCCTAGCAATGGGCCCATTAGGGATCACAAGGAGCGAAAACTTTTGTCACAAAGCCTATCCCCTTCAGCCACACCATCCATTGACTCCGTCCCCCACAATGCACTGATCATAGACCGGCACGGCACCATCCTGTCACTCAATAGCCACTGGCGTACCTGCTGCAAGGAATACAACCTCCCATCACAGCTGGCAAGAGTGGGGAGCAATTATCTTGAGCTGCTGCCTGAGTGGGTTATGGAGCCTACTCTTTTGCATAGCGTCTTAAAATCTACGCTGGGCGGAGAACGCCTTGTAGTCAGTACCGATTCTACTATACTCTGTGCCCCCAAAGGCAGACGGGTGTTCCGGTTTGAGGTATTCCCCGTTCTGGCCGCTCCTTCCTCTGAGAAACCAATATGGGTCATCGCTCATCATGATGCCGGACCCGTTGTCGAGGGTCGCCACATTCAGCCTCTGGCCATTCACCGCTCCGCACTGAAGCAAGCACTCAAGTTCATCCCCATCTGTGCATCCTGCAAGTCCATCCGCAACGATCAGGAAGAGTGGCTGACCATTGAGCGTTTTTTGCAGTTGCAGCTCCATGTACAATTCACACATGATATCTGCCCAGAATGCGTCAGGCAGTTGTATCCCCAATACGCCGGTGCTTTTAAGGGAACCTCAGGACATACATAAATTCAAAAAAGGTAAGAAATTCTCTGCGAAAGCAAAGAAATTCTTACCTTTTAGCTATGCGGTAGAGAGGACTCGAACCTCCACGGGTATACACCCACTACCCCCTCAAGATAGCGTGTCTGCCATTCCACCACTACCGCATATTGGTGACCCGTAGGGGATTCGAACCCCTGTTACCTCCGTGAAAGGGAGGTGTCTTAACCCCTTGACCAACGGGCCATGCTGTTCAATTATGTTCTTGTGACAACAAAAATCAGTATATCATAACTCTATTGATTTTGACAATACTATTTTTCAAAAAAGTATGAAGTGCGTTTCGTGGACTCTGAAAGCCCTCTCCTCTGCTTCTTTTTCTCGCTGAAAGAACAGTTAAGCCTCTTCCTCTACTACCTTTTCTCGCGAAAAAAACAGTTGTGCCTCCTCCTCTACTACCTTTTCTCGCTAAAAAACAGTTGTGCCTCCTCCTCTACTACCTTTTCTCGTAAAAAAAGTTGTGTCTCCTCCTCTTCCTTCCTCCGCAGAGACATACAGCCACATATCCGATTGATGATGTCAATCTTGGCCTTCAGTACAAAAAAAGAAGAGCCCCAAAGGACTCCTCTATACGTTCATTATGTATAATCGCTTCATAAGCCACAAAATGTGGCGGAGAGAGAGGGATTCGAACCCTCGCACCGCTTACGCAGTCTAACCCCTTAGCAGAGGGTCCCCTTATAGCCACTTGGGTATCTCTCCATGAAAATGGCTCCCCGAACAGGACTCGAACCTGTGACAACTCGATTAACAGTCGAGTGCTCTACCAACTGAGCTATCAGGGAACATTAAAAGGTGTGAACAAGATATAATATACCATGATTTTTCGATATCGTCAAGCGGTTATTTAAATTTTTTGTGATCGGTTTCATGGGAGGTGTGACAACAACGTTTGCTTGGCTGGTTTGAACCTCTACGGGCTCGGGGAAATGCTACGATCAATATAGCCGCTAATGACTGAATGCCCTCAGACAAGCCGCTATGGGTTCGGAGGGTTCTTGCGATCGGTCTTTAAAGCGAACACTATCATTTCTCCAGAATTCCTCCGACCCTTCGCTCTACTACAGCGCAAGAAAACACTGTTTAATATTCTTTTATATAGAGCGATTAAAATAACAAATAAAATCCGGTTTTCGTTTCCAAAGTGTAATTAAGGGCATTTTTGTACCTTAAATATTCTGTAGCTGAGCAAATATCGCAATTAAGTGCAATTTTGTACGTTAATTTTTCCATAATTGGCTTTTCAGCGTACTTTTCCCGAAAATAAGATACAATAATGCCGTTATTTCCCTCATTTACCTCTTTTCAATAAATATAAGGTACGAAAATGCTCTTAAATTGAGGATTTACTCAATATAGATCGGATATTTAATGCCGCTCCCGTGAAGGAAGCAGCCTCAGATCTTCAAGTATCTCCGCACCTCAGCAATTTTTAAATCCAGGCTTCCACGTGAGAAGCGATCAAGAGTTAGGCCTATTGATTAGCCAAAAAAAGGCAGAAAAAAGCCGCCCATTCGTTATAGTGTTTATACCCCTACAAACACTTGAAACGAGGCGACTTCATGATAATTTTACTTCATTCTCGAATATCCTGCAATCATCTATTCCAGAAGAAAAAGTGTTAGCGATTCTGAATGAGTTCAATTACATCGATGTCCCTCGAAAGTTCACCGTCTATTCCCTGTTTCTTTTCTTGGCGGAGGCTGCTTTTCAGGGGTGGGGTGGGATGGCAATCAAGACTGGGGCAGCGTATGCATAACGTTGGACTACAGAAAGTCGATCATTCGACTCTCTCTAAAAAAGCCAACGTTATTCCTTTTTTCACCAAGAGTATTATGGTCACGGTTCAATAATGTCTATTTCAATCCACGCTCCCACGCAGGGAGCGACGCTGTTGTCGCTGCTTCTCGCTCCTCGAATGTCAGATTTCAATCCAGGCTCCCACGTAGGGAGCGACACGAATACTAAAACGCAAAGGGGACGGTTATTAATATTTCAATCCACGCTCCCATGCAGGGAGCGACTATTCCAAGATGCGGCTGACGCATCAAATCTCATATTTCATTCCACGCTCCCACGCAAGGAGCGACGACCAGTCACCTGTAAACAGTGCGGCGAATATGTCATTTCAATCCACGCTCCCACGCAAGGAGCGACTTAAATAAGGGGGGACGGTCATGGAAAATTTGGAATTTCAATCCACGCTCCCAAGCAGGGAGCGACTTTTCCTTACTGACATGGGCTTGCATCTTCAGGATATTTCAATCCACGCTCCCAAGCAGGGAGCGACAGCCACGCCTCAGAGCCCTTGTGGCACAAGGGCTCTGAGGCGTGAAAGTGCGAACCTCTTCTTTTCCATTCTAAAACTTCAACGATGGGAGCGCAATAAGCGGAAAAAGCCTGTGATAGCACGGGGTGCGAATGGCCCGGGGATTTCATGTGAGCTTGGGGTTCGCACCGTTTGTCGTCTAGCCCAGGCTGGTTGGAATTACTGCCCGAACCATTCTCCGTCCTGAGGAATCGCTACTCTGTTAAGCAGCCCCTCTTGTTCCAATCTGGCCTCAAGCTTCTCACGGGTAACTAGACAATGATTGATCGCATCCATGTGTACGGCAACAACCGAAGTCTGTGGTGCATACGCGCATAGATCGACTACATCCTGATCATCCATTGTGATATGGCCACCGGTCAGGAAGCGAGCGCCCCCGGCATTGACAACGGTCCAGTCAGGCGTATACGTATCAAGGGCTTGGCGGACATCATCACACCAGATGGTATCTCCAGCGATATACAGCGTGGGCTCCCCTTCTGCCTGAAAAACAAAACCGGAGACTCTCCCCATCATCTTCCCGATCTCTCCGATGCCATGCTGGCCGCTGGTACGGGTAAGAGTTACGCCACGGAACGTAAGGGAAGGCTCAATTACCATCACCTGTTCAAAACCATGCCCGGATATGGTATCCTGATCTCCATCCTGGCATAATACGGGTATACTATGTGAGAGCAGTGACACGGCAGCCTCATCCCAATGATCGGGGTGAAGATGCGTCACAAGAACAGCATCCGGTTGGAGCCACTGCTGGACGTTTCCTGGCAACGGCACGAGCGGGTTTTTACGGTCATTCTCCGTATTGAAGATTGGCGGATTCACACCTTGTTCACTAAGCATCGGGTCAACCAGAAAGGTCACGCCGCCGTATTCAATCCATAGAGCCGCATTGCGGATTAGTTGTATTTTCATTATTCGACACCTCTTCTTTAGAATATCTTCTGCTACAATTTAATTATAAATAAGCGCCGAACAAGAATACATTTGATGCGGAAAGAGATTGCCCCGTTCTACTTTCATGCAGAAAGGATTACACGATAATGTCGCAACATTTGATAGATGACGTAGATTACCGCATTCTCCAGCAGTTAATTCAAGACTCCACACTTAGCCATAAGGAGATTGGACAACAGGTCCATATGACCGGGCAAGCCGTTGGCGCGCGTATCCGTCGAATGCGTGAGCTGGAGATTATCGAAGGCTACACCGTACGCTGGAATCCGGGAAAAATCGGACAGAATGTCAATGCGTTTGTGACGGTTTTTCTAGCCTCCAATGCGGCTCATCCGATATTTCTCGCCTTTGCTAAAGAGGACCAGCGGGTCGAAGAGATTCACAAAGTTACCGGTGAGGGCTGCTATTGGATGCGCGTACGCGCGACCAGTCAAGAGGAACTAAGTACCTTTCTGGATGAACTTCTGGGTTATGGTAACTATAAGATCAGTCTGGCGCTTTCACAGCTTAAATAGTCTCCGTTGTGTAAAATAAAGCCGCCGAGAAGGAAGAGTACCCCTCCTTTTCGGCGGCTTTTGCATTTAAAAAACTCAGTTATTCAGCAGTCCAGCCGCTTCCAGTACACGTGTCAGGATAACTGCTGCTTCTGCACGGCTCGTATTCTTGCCAGGTGCAAAGCTGTCCGCTGTCTGCCCCTTCATAATGCCGGAAGCTGTGAGAAGCTCCACGGAATCTGTGGCCCAGGAAGAGATGCTTGCGGAATCCTTAAAGGAGGCAGCACCCTTTCCTGTACCCTCAGCTACATTCAGCAGCTTAAGGGCTCTTGCGGCCATCACAGCCATTTGCTCCCGCGTAATGGAAGCATTCGGACGGAAGCTGCCGTCCTCATAGCCTTGAACAAGTCCAAGCTGCGCCGCAATGTTAGCAGACTCTGCGTACCAGGCTGCAGCCGGCACGTCACTGAACGAGACTCCAGCTGTTTTACCCGGCTGGAGATCCAGCGAGCGAACCAGCATAGCCGCGAACTCAGCACGACTAACAGACCCATTTGGTACAAATTGTCCAGCAGACTGTCCGTTGACAATTAGTCTACTAGCCAAACGCTCAATCTCAGCCTTTGCCCAGTGTCCGGTCACATCTGTGAAGGTAACCGGGTGCAGAGCAATTGCGATAATTCCGTTGGCATTGCTGCTCTTCACGGTAACCTTCGTAACTCCATTTTCTACAGTGAATACCGCCGGTACATAACTGAAGGTACCTTTCACTGGATCGTAGAGCAGGGCTACGGCTGTCTGCGGATTAAGCACCTCTTTGACGATAAGCGTGCGTTCCACATGAGTCGTACCAAATCCAGACACCGGTACGGAAGTCTTACCATCCGATACACTCAGACCAAAGGTTGCTGGAATTCCCTTCACGGTAAAGCCTTGCTCCTTCGCTTTAGCGATCAACTGTTCAAGTGTTGTGCCGCTTTGCGGCTCCAACTTGAACTCCAGCGTGCCGTCCGAATGTCCTGCACCCTTCAACACCTCTGCCACCAGGCTGAGCGGGAGGCGATATTCCAAGCCGCTGTTCTGTACCACAAGCACGGCATTAGGACTTGCCGCTGCTGCATTGCGCAAGGCTTCTGCGCTGAAGCGGGCGGTGCCATCGGCACTAACTGGAATCTCGATCACAGTCACCCCTGCGGTCGTCTTGGCTTTGAGCTGCGCATCATTGTTAGCAGCAGCCGGTGTGGTCACGACCGGAACCGAAGGATTGCTTGAACCCGGGCTTGTTCCTGGGTTGGTTCCTGGGTTGGTTCCAGGATTGCTACCCCCATCCGGATCAATGTAACTGTTATCCATACCGTCATCGCCATCAGAAGAACCGTCATCCGGTTTGCCTCCGACCGGCTTCACAATGATCGAATACTCTCTTTGCACGTTTCCTGCTGCCACGGTGAAGAGAGCTGTTCCTTCACTAAGGGCTTTGAGCTTATGATTCTCAAAGGAAGCCACTTTATTGTCTGCTTTGACAAAAGTTAACGTTGCTGAATCCGTCAGATCACTTCCGTCTTTGTCTTTCACCGTAAGTTCAGCGGAATCACCTACGGTTAACACCACAGGTCCGTTCTGTCCGTCTGCCAGTGAAATTGTGAACGGCTTGATTGCAGTGGCTACGCCCTGATTCAGCTCATTGATGATAAAGCCCGAGGCCGGATTCGATACCAGTGACATCCGCTCCCCGCGGATAATTAGATTGTCGGCCAAGAGTGAACCTTTCAGATCCGGCGTCACATCAATACCATTCGTTCCAGCACCGTCAATGACATGATTGACAATGCTGACACCGTTCATTTTCATGCTACCATGAGCGATCAGCCCGGAATACGTGCTGTCCAGTGCAGTATTGTTCTCAATCTTGATGTTGCCTTTAATATCATTCTCCCCGGCATACAACCACAAGGCGCCCAAATTCAGGCGATAACCGGAATCATAGCTGCCGGTACGGATCATCGTGTTACGCTCTACAACAGTTGTGCCTTCAAAAGGTTCTGCCGAGAAGCGGGTAGATACCGCAATACCAGCACCGTTAGTAACGGTGTCCTTAACAATGTTATCCTGAATTTTGTTGTCCTTACCACCAAACACTACAATGTTGTCGGCCAGCCAAGGCAGCGATACCGTATTGAACCGTGCGGTATTGTTCACACTTGGTGTCCGTTCCGCCCCGTTCACATCATTGAGTTTCGGATCCGTGAATGACCACATCGCGATACCATCATCGCCCGGATAACGAATGTCGGTCTGCTCCATCATGCTGTTTGCAGTGCCCACAGCAAAGTTGATGCCGTCTGCCATCAGATTGCGGATGCGCAGGCCAACCATATGCAGGCCGTTCGTACGGGCTTTTTCACCGGTTACTTGAGTCAGCCACAGACCCGCCTTCGTATGCTCAATCCATACATTCTGGATGACCGATCCTTGCCCGAAAGCCCCATGGAATGCGTTCGTTATGGCTTCATCATCCCGCTCATTGATGCCACCCTCGATCAACAGATCATAGACGCCGATCTTGCCGCCATGACCTACAAATTTGGCTCCATTCAGCGTTGTGTACCACATGCCGGCACCGCGAATTTGAACGGAATCCAAATCCAGCAGTCCATCGCCAACCTCAAATTCGCCGGCCGGGAACCAGACGCCCAGGCCTTTGCTCTTGGCTGCTGCAAGGGCCGCCCTGAACGCAGCGGTGTCGTCCTTGCCGTCATTCGGTACAGCACCATACTCCGTAACCGACAGGAATCCAGGCGGCTGGCGGAGAGCTGGGGCTACTTGCTCCATATCCGCAAGGTCGATGATGTAGGAGGATGCGTGATCGTCCTTGTCTTTTTTCAGCGTAATCTTCGCTCCAGCCGGAAGGTCTCCCGTCAGTGCATGAATCTCGTCAAAGAAGCGGTGTGCACTGCCTTGAGCAGGATCGTTAGACCACGGGTAGCTTCCGTACTCCCAAGCATACTTGGAAGTCAGCTTCAACTGCTGTTTGAAAGTACCGTTCACATACATGGATAAGGTCTCTTCGGCTCCCTTGCCGTCTGGACTGTCCGGAATCGAATAGCGCAGCACAATGGAATTAGCTGGCTTCGCCAACGTGAACTCAACGTAATCGCCTGTGTTATTCAGACTCACGGCCTCACGCCCGGAGGCTTCTGAAGCGACATTACGGTACAAGCGGGAAGGCCCGATAAGCGTACCATTCGTCACGGCATCTTCCGCTTCGTAGGTAATGTATGGCAGCGTGGCACCGCGATAGCTCTTGTTCACACTGTTATACACAGTCAGACGATCCACTTCAATTTTGCTCCAGGATGTGTTATCACTGCTCAAAGAAACGGTGTTAATACCCGCGCGCAGCTTCATCTTCACCTGGACCTTCCGCCATGTGGAAGAAGCATTGAAGGACGGAGACCCTTGCTTGATTCCATTCACATCCAGCTGTATAACAGCAGCATTGGCATTGTTGTTCTTATAGCGAAGTGTAGCCATATACTCGCCTGCTATTGCTGCATTAACTGCAAAACGAATCACTTGATCGCCATGGAAGGCATCTTTCCCCGGGTACACGACGTCAGAGGATACGGGGGTGAAGCTCCATTGCGCCGCATCCTCTTTTGCCGACCCAAGGATAACTTCACTCGAACTATGCGAAAGCACTTTGCCGTTCTTGGCATTAATCAGCAGGTTATAGCCCAGCTTCTCCTCAAGGGTCCATTGTGCGGACACTGAAGCAACACTAGCCGTTAGTATAATCTGATCATTACCATCAACAGAAAGATATTTCTTCGACGCTTGATTCAAGACCAGCTTGCGCCCGTTAAAATCCTGTAATAGCCATTGCGAGTGTGCTGCTGAATCTGCTGGTTCCGCGTATACAACTGCCCCGTCTTTTTCAGCGAGTACCTTGCCGTTCACTCCCTTAGGAGCAATCGTAATCGTGTTAGTATCGCTCAGAATCGGTGTAGCCGTATCTTGATTACGCGGTTCGCCCGCAGGGGTGTTGAAATCGGCTGTTGCTGGTTCCAGCGCCCAGTGTACAGAATCGGAGGATTCCAGCAAAAGTCCGCGTTCCGCGTAGCCGGTTCGATTCTCCACATTGACGAACTCATCGTCATATGCTCCGAACAAACTCCGAATGGTATAGTTAACCCCATCAGAAGAAAGCTTCACAGCCCAACCGGAGGCCCCGCCGGCTGCAGGTTCAGCGCCCGCGCTCTCCAGGAACGAATATTCTTCGCTCAGGGTCAGATAGTGTCCAGTTGCCCGGTTCACAATGTACTGCTTGCCGTCCTTGGCTGAAATAATCCAGTGCGAATAACCGTTGTCTGCCGCCGGCTGTCCGTACAGAACCACGCCATGTTCATTCTCATAGAGATAATCCCCGCTACCCGCATTCTTAAAACGAACCGGATAAGACGGAACTGGCGGTTCAGGGATGTTCACCGGTTCAGCTGTAAACTGCGCGCTGTCCCGTGTGGCTGCATCTGCGGCTTTGCTGATTTTGATTACTGCATGCCCATCCTGATCAGATGCACCGTACAGGTAATGGCCCGCCCAAGCACTCTTGAAGGTCGTTTGGCCAGATGCCTTGATATCGACCGCCCACTTAATGCTGGCCCATACGTCATAAACTGTTTTTAAGGTCTGAACCGCCTCAGCCGGTTCTTCTTGTTCAATAACACCGCCCATATGCTCCAGGGAAAGGTAGCGGCCAGTGCCTCTATTCTTGATTTTCACACTGTTCGCGCCAGGAATTTCTTGCAGCTGCCAGATAAAAGAATCATCGCCCGGTGCAAGCGCACCGTAGGTAGCCTGACCAACCGTCAGGTCCTCAGCAACTGCCGCAGCCGATTTGGCGGAAGGTGATGGCTCTGGTGCATTCTTCTTCCCATTCTCAGGCGTGACTGCATTGTCGTCTTCCGGGTTATAAGTGGCCTCTGTAACGGTTGCGTTCTTCGCTGCCAGATCCAGTACAGGTTCAGGCAATGGCCCGTCTTTCAAATACTGGTCTTCTCCGTTCACACTGTTCAACTTAAAGCGGAACACGTCCTGCTTCTTCTCTGTCACCGGAACAAAACGCCATTTCGGGCTGCCCCAAGTCGGGTTAATAGCACCGTATTCTGCGTATTTAGTCATATTTTCCAGCGAAATAAATTTGGTAGGAAGTTCTCCTGGCTGCTTGTCAGCCACATTTGCGATGACGTAGTTGTTATCGCCCATATTTTTCCTCGTCCAAATAAATCCGGTATCGACCTGATTCTTATCCGTCAACGTGGTGACCTGAATGTGGCCTTCCGGCATGCTGGTAATATTGATGTAATGACCAGTCTTGCGATTCTTGAACAGCTTCCGTCCGTTATACTTCTCCACCATCCATTGGTCGGACTGATCCTCTTGCACATTACCGTATTTCAGCAGACCCTCCTTGTTTTCATACCAATAGAAGGATTTCCAACCGTTCTGGATACGGACATAGTGCTCAGAAACCGGTGTTGCCGGGTCAATGAGCTCCCATTGCGCAGCTAGCGAGGCCGGATTAGACGAACCACCTGCGCTTCCGCCTTCTCCTATAGCCAGATAAGTGCCCTGATCACCGGCATTGCCAATGGTCTGATAATCATCAACATCATCGGATTCCTTGAAAATCCATTGATCAGTGAGACTGCTCTCCCCTGCCTGAACAGCCTTAACTGTGCCATCGGTATGGGTCAAATAATGATTCGTAGCGACATTGCGTATCCGCTTGTTGCCATCGTAATCCTCCAAATACCATAAGTAGACTGCTCCGTTGTTGCTTGATTCCGGTGCAATGGTTCCATGCTTAAGCTGTCCCCCATCGCCCTCATACAAGAAATCCGTAGCCACTTGAGCATCTGTATACGTTGCCAGCCGGATCGGCTGCAGCTCAGAGACAGGAACGATTTGCCACTGAGCGCTAGGGTTCGCCGCACTACCCGGCCAATTGTTGGAGCGAACGTCATTGTCGTCGGGGTACTGTGGATTCAGCCATTGTGGGTTCCCGCCATCGGTCATGCCGTAATTGCGAAGGGTTATGTAGCCCGTCCCATCTCCTGCAGGCGCATCCTCCTGTACCCACTGGCTTAATTTCACATTGTCAGGATCAATCGCCGTAGAGAAGACCCCGTACCAAAATTGTTCGTTCTGCTTGATATAGTGCCCTGTCGCACGGTTACGGATCATCAGGGTCCCGCTGTCGCTCGGCTCCAGATACCACTGGGCCGTTTCATCCTTGGCATCTTTGTTACCGTGCAGGACTTTGCCGTCTTTCTCATACATGACATGTCCCGGGTGCAGCCGACTTTTCAGTTGCACAGGTGCAGAATCCAGATCGACAAAAGCCCACTGCGGGCTCTCGAACGTAACATTGATATCCGCACTGACCTGCGCATACCCAAGCTGATTCTCCTGGTGAATGACCAGTTTAGCATCCGGTGCAGTCGCGCTGCGAATGACCATATAACCGGCACGGTTCGAGGTATCGATCAGCCATTTGTCTGCTGTCGTTCCTCCGCCGGAAATGTTACCTGCCTTGAGCGAATCCTCCTTCCCGGCATTGCCTGCAAGTGTAATATAATGTCCTGTCTTCACATTCTTGATCTGTGAGAGACCGTTCTCCGTTACGACCAGCCAATGTGAGGATGTATCCGCCGGATTGGTCATTCCATAGCGGACAATCCCACTGGATGTTTCATACAAAAAATTGTTTTTCCATTTGTTCTTGATCAGTACCGGACCTGCAGGAACTTGTGATGCCCCGGTCCCTCCGGCCCCGGCGGAATCACCATTGGCCGCGTAAGCAGGCAAGCTGGAGAGAATCAGCAGCATTGCTAGCAGACCTGCCATAGCGGACCTGAATCGCTTCATATCGTGTACCCCCTCTAACAAAAATGGACTTCCTCTCCATCTTAGGTTGGTAGCGTTTACAAAACGATGTGCGATTTTATCCATAAAAAGGTGTATTTGTACGCATCTTGGTACAAAGGTCTTCTTATTCCGAGAATTACCCGAGGGTAGGAATTAACTCCACCATCGGGTAATCAGATTAGAGATATTAAGATATACCATTGCTTGCTATTTTGCAGCTCAGCCCATAGCTCATATCACATGCTCCAGAATGGACTGGAGGCGTACAATCGCCTGTGCACGGTCAGTCACACCGAGTTTGCCATAGAGATTGCTGATATAATTGCGAGTCGTACCCTCGGCAATGTGCAGGCTGTCGGAGATTTCGCGGTTGCTCAGCCCCCGGATAATTAAACGGGCAATATCCTCCTCCCGTTCGGTGAGTTCAATATTTCCCAACCTGTCACTCAGCAAGTCCTCATACTCATGAGACAGCCCCCTCATTCTTAAGGCCAGCTTGGCCGCTACTGCGGCAGGCAGAATGAATTGACCGGACACGGCGTCCCGGATCGACGAGATCATTTTGTCCCCATCCATATCCTTTAGCAAATAGCCGTTCGCCCCGTGAGCCATCCCATCTACAATATAATCGGTCTCGATGAACGTGGTCAGAATCAGGATATGTACCTCCGGGCAAGTTCGCTTGATTTGCTTCAAGGCCGTGATACCATCCATGAGCGGCATCTGAATATCCAGCAGCACCAGATCGGGTTGCAACTGTTCTGCGAGTTCACAAGCCTCAATCCCATTCTTGGCTACACCAACTACTTCAAAATCATCCTCCAGCTCCAGAATGGTTCGTAGTCCTTCTCTGGTCAATAATTGATCATCTGCGATGACAATTGATATTTTTCTCATGCTCTGTCAATCTCCCATCCAGCGTACAGGTAACGGCAACACAATCTGAAGCAGACAACCCTGTCCAGGCCGTGAGGTCATTTGCAAAGAGCCACCCATTTGCTCCATACGCTCCTTCATCGTTGTCAGTCCAAAGCCCGGTTCTAGGCTTCCGCTGCCTCTGCCGTAATCCTTCAAACTGAAGTGTAAATAATTATTATCCATCCTCAGAGCGAACATAAACCGCTGGCTTTTCCCATGCCTGATCCCGTTGGTCAGTCCTTCCTGTAATGCATGATAAATCGCCTTCTTATACTTGACAGGTAGAAAATCAGGCAGCGGCTGAATCTCCGTCTCAATGATTACACCGGCATTTTGTTCCGTCCCCCGTATTAATTGCTCCAGGAGAACGGTCAGATCTGAGTATTTATCCTGCTTTAGCATGTGAACAGAGCCGCGAATCTCATTCAGACTGTGCCGAACAAGCTCCTGTGCCTCATTCAACCGCCGGAGACCACCTTCTACATCCTTCAACAGCAGACGCTTGCCCGCTTCGATCTGAAGAATTGTCGAGGTCAATGTATGGCCGACAATATCATGGATTTCCTGCGCAATCCGGTTTCGCTCCTCAGCCACAGAAGCCTGTGCCAAGGCGGCAGAGGTGTCGTGCATATACTGTTCAAGGCTTCGTGTTCTCGCTTGGACTTGACCTTCCAGATTATCTTTAAGCTCTTGGATATGGGCAAACAGCTTGGCATTCGCAATCGAGATAGCCGCTTGTGCGCCCAGCACTCTCAGCATATCAAGCCGCTGTGGCGTGAACAAGCCGGCCATAAGGTTATTCTCCATATACAACAGACATACCAGACGGCCCTGACTCAGAATCGGAAGACATAGCACCGACTTCAGCCCTTTGTCCCGGACATAACGGCTTCGGGCGAACATGCCTTCAGCGCTGGCATGATGCAACACGACCTCTTCCCTTGTTCTGGCCGCATAGCCAATGATGGCAGCGGGAACCATCTCTGTCTCCTGCTCTAGCGGTATGGAGGCTACCTGCACTTCTTCCGTTGTTCCGCACGCTTCGATCGTCCAGCCCCCATCATGTGTGAAAATAACCGCTCCGTACTCTGCACCCGCATTCAGCAGCATAATCCGCATTAGCTTGTCCAGCAGCCGGCTCATTTCCATCTCTCCCGATAGCGCTTGGGAAGACATCGCAATTGCCAAATTATCCTCACCATGAACCGATGCTGCTTCCAGTCCGTACAGCAAGTCAGGATACCTGTGCGTCAAGTCCTCCAGCTTCGCGGTCGCCCCCCATTGCTTGTATGCCTCATAGGCTTCTGTCATATAAAGCTTGGCCAGGTACTCTCTCCCCCTGCGCAGCCCATACTTAGCATAGCATTCAGAAGCAATGCCCTGATCATGTGCATAGCCCTGCTCCCGCGCCTGCTTAATAGCTCCCTCATAGTATTTTTCAGCCCGGCGGTCCTTGCCGAAAAGCCGTTCCATCTCCGCGCTAATTAAGAGATATTTGTGTAAGTAGATCTCTGGATTCTGCACGGACAGCCGCTTCATAATTCTTCTTCGCTTACGCAAACCAGCCCGGTAGACACCCTGCTCTTGTGGAGATGCCTCCTCGTAAAGCTGTGCCCAAACCAGTGATTCAAACCAGTACGTGTGGTACGCCGATGCGGCGATCTCAGGTGTAGCACTGGCAATAAACTTCAAACTCTCACTCGCTTCCCTATACTGCCCGAACAAATAAGCCGGCAGATAGTCGCACATCGCCGCTAGCTGCAGCACAATCTGCATGGAATCCCCGGGAACCGACTGACCATACGCCCTCAGATCCTCGCCCGGTGTTGCATAAGAGTCTTCATGAGAGCGATGCCCAGTCAAGCGAATCAAGAGCGTGTTGAATAGTACCGCTTGTTTGTAATGTAATTCGCTATTCTGGCGTAAGAAATCACCTGAAGTTGCAAGAAAGAGATGATAAATTTCCTTCAGCGGATATCCACGTGTTAGCAGCAGGGCAGAGTGAATCAACACGTTCTGATTGGCATGCCAAAGATCGCCTGTTTTAAGACCAACCGTTCTCACATTTTGATGGAAGATCTCAATCAGCGACGGCTCATAACGCTGCCAGCTCTCAAAGCACAGCACAAAGGCCATCATCGTCTTGGCATAAACATCCGGATAGGGTAAAGCCAGATCGCAAGCCAGCTTGCCCCATTTATAAGTCTCCCGGTGGTTATGATAGAAATAATGCTGAAACAGCGCATACCCCATAAAGCCTGCCGGCGCTTCGGGGGTCAGACCATATTCCAGTGTAAGTTCAATGATCGCAATCGTGTTCAATAACCAGCTCTTGCGGTTGATGGAGAAACAGGCTGTGGCTGAATGCGCCAGCACGGCGATAGCCGCTTTACGTGTCGGATCACTCATCAGCGGCAGTTCTGCAAAGGTTGAAAGCGAGAGTTTTCTTAACCTACGGGCTAATCTTAAACTCCGAAACATCAAGTCTGGCAGCCTAGGCTCCAATCGGTAGGGGACGCCTAGCAGTTTCAAGGTATGCTCGGCTAAAGTAATCACCTGCTCATGGTGATCTCTGCCGGCTTCCATCTTTATCTTGAGAATGTAGACCTGGGCCTGATCTTCAGAAACTCGTACCTCCTTTACCAGCCATTCGAACAAACGGTCTGCTTCCTCAAAAAACGAGTTTAAATATTCCAGCTCGGCTTGTTGCATATGAACACGGAACAAAAGCTCATAGTTCTCGCTCCAGGATGCTTCCTTCAGCAAAACAGCGGCAAATCGTGAATAGGCAAGCGCGGATTCATAGGCTGTCGCCTTCTTCGCTTGCAGGCAGGCTTCCAGATTCAGACTGGCCAACCACAGCCGTTGCTGCTTGTCCTCAACCCTCAACATTGCCAGGTTCATGTGATGTAGAACTTCAAAGACAGTAATATCAGAGGCTTCCTCCTGCAACCGTTTTGACAATTGGAGTCCCCGGGTATAATGAATGTCTTGGCGTTCTTCCTCCCGCACCAGTCGGTATGCAGCTTCACGAATACGTTCATGGGGAAAACGGTATAACGAATGGTCTGCAGATATCCTCTCCAGCACATGACCCGCAACTCCGTGCTCCAGTGCGCTCTTTAGAGACTGAAGCGGCATTTCTATCATCTCGCCAAGTTCAGATAATTCGAATGAACTGCCCAGAATCGATGCCCAGCCAAGCACATTCACCGTATCCTGTGGCAGCTGTGTCAGCTTACCCGAGAGGTAGCCAGCTACATGTTCGGGAATTTCCATCTGTGCAATCTGCTGAAGATCCCACCGCCAGAGATGATATTGTTCCGCGAAAAACACCTGTCCTCCATTCAGAAGATCCTGAAGAAACTGCTGGATAAAGAACGGATTCCCTCCCGTCTTATGCAGCAGCAGCTCAGCCAGCTCAGTCATACCTGAAGTCTCGCCGTGCACAGCTTCCTTCAGCATCTCTATAATATCTTCTAATCGAAGCGCATTCAGTTCAATCTCTTCTATAGAAAGGCCACTGTCCCGAAGCCACTTATCCGGCTTGCTGAGAACATTTGGCGCATCAGCCCGCTGCCCCAGAACAGTCAGCATATGCCTGGTTGCCCGATCCTCCATTAGGTAGATCAAAAACTGCAGCGAGGCTTCATCAGCATGCTCCAGAGAATCAATGAATAGAATCAGCGGCCTGCCCATCTTTGCAAACAGCTGAATGAAGCGGCACAGCAGGGTATGAAATCTTCGCTGAGCCTCAAGTGGAGAAAGCGGCTCCACTTGAGGCTGACGTCCGATCAGTAATTCCAGCCGCGGCGTCAAACTTGTCAGCAAGTGTCCGTATCCCTCTAAAGCTTGATCCAGATGTAGCTTCCATACCTCAATCTGAAGCTCCGTTTCCATTAATAGAAGCCCCACTAATTCATCCATAACCTGTTTCCAGACTCCATAGGGAGATGGTACCGTCAAGGAAGGGACCCCTACTTGAACAATATATCCTTGTGTCGGCGCTTCCGAGAATACAAATTCCTGTACCAGCCGGGTTTTCCCTATCCCTTCAGCCCCTCTGATCCAGACCATCTCCGCACTGCCAGCTTGCGCGCGTGCTTGAGCTTCATGCAGATATTGCCGCTCACGTTGTCTCCCAAAAAAACCGTCAGCGTCAAGCCAATGTTCCGAAATATCTTGCCCGGCTAACGGAAAAGGTTGAATCTGTCCTGTCTTCTGTAGCTGTTCGAGACAGGACAGCAAATCGGCTTTAATGCCGTAGGCGCTAGCATATCTAGCATCTGGCATCTTCTCCATACACTTGCTGATGATGTCGGACAGGATACGGGGAATCAATGGAAACCTCAAATACAACGCTTCTGGCTTATCTGCGATATGATGGTAAATGATATCTGTCAGTTCCTTCTGTCTGAACAGGGGAGTCCCTGACAACCACTCATATAAGACGACTCCAAGCGAATAGAAATCCGAGCGGTAATCAGGCTGCGAGCCGCTTCTTCCTGTCCATTCAGGAGACATATAAGCAAGCATGTCCTTCCGCTGGACATCAGCCGGAGGGAATTCTCCAGCCAAACTCAACAAGCTTGGACGAAGATCTATAATTTTTGCCTCATAGGTATTTAAATCCAGCAGGATATTCCAAGGCTTAAGTGCATTCAAGGTGACGTTCTGCCGATGCAGCAGCATGAGACAATCGGCGAGGGCAGCCGCTACACGCAGGCTTTGTTCCAGTGTCGGCTGCTGCTTGCGGCTATAAATCAACTGCTCCAGTGTCTCACCCTCCCGATCCAGCAGGAGCAAGACCGGTCGTTCTGCATAGTATTCCAAGCCGAAAGGCTCAAGGGTTCCCGTCCCTTTCAAACGCTGCAGCAGTTCAAACTCTTCTTGAAAGGCTTGATCAGTAGCCGGACTTGGATCGGTCTCACTAGGCGTTTTGGCAATCAACCTGAGACCATCCTCGTGCCGCAAAAGTCTATACACCTCTAGCCCATCATGCTTCACAATCAAATCCAGCGTGCGAAACCCTGGTATTTCCAGCATTTGTGATCACTCCATCCATGAAATCATGCCGGCAAGACTCTTTCGTATCCCTATATTTTCAGCTATTATAGCATATTGCTGTTAAGCTAGCTTCACCTGAAATCCTTCATCTCGCTGATCAAAATTGAAACTCAAATTCATTTCCATAACAACAAGAACAGGCCCTTCACCTAAAGGCCTGTTCTTGTTTCAATGAAATCCTATCGGTCTTACAATTTACAATATTTACTTCTGTAGCTCCAGCATTCTAATAATGACCGTAACCGCTTCTGCTCTTGTCGCTGTAGCTTCTGGAACGAACAGGTTACCACCGCGTCCATTAAGAATGCCAAGCTTGGTTACAGCCGACACGGCTTCAGAGGCCCATGCCGGAATCTTGCGGTTATCGGCATAGTCTGTTGTACCCCCAGTTGCATTCTCGCCCACTGCTCTCGCGATCATCACGGCCAGTTCTGCTCGCGTTATGTTCGCGCCTGGGCGGAAACTGCCATCTTCATAGCCAAGAATAATACCGGCTTCCACAGCTTGGGCAACGCCTTGCTGGGCCCAGGACGGGATCGCATCCTTGAAGTGAAGGGCAGCACCCTGTCCGTTATGCCTCAGCGCATTCATCAGCATTACAGAGAACTCCCCGCGTGTAATGGCCGCGTTCGGTTTGAAAGAACCATCTTCGTAGCCCTTCACAATCCCCCGCATAGATGCGTCATCAATCGTTTTCTCTGCCCAATGTCCATTAATATCCGTATATTGTATGCCACTGGAAGCCTTTCCGTCAGCTACAGAAAATACTGCGAACTTCCCGAAGTGGTTAACTTCAGCAGTAATAACACTACCCTGTACCTGCCCGCCAACTTCACTCCACGCCTTCTTCACTTCATCGTAGTAGAAGATTGAAGCATGTTCTCCCGTTTTAATCCGGGCTGGATCGAATTTCAGCTTCAGCGTGACCGGCTTCTGCAAATCACCTGTAGAATTCTTCGAAATTTCGAAAACAGGGCTGGCAAAAACCTTGCCTGAACCCAGACTTTCGCCGTTTAATACCTTTTGAATCACCAGCTCTGTCTTCTGTGTAGTTGCTCCGGCAGGGATAGATAGTACGATATCATCCGACAATCGAACTTCTCCGGATGCTCCTGCTTCAAGACTCAGCTTGCCTTCGTTGATTCCCTGTGCAGGGGAAACCGTTGGCGCAGGCCCACTGCCCCCACCTGTCGGAGCAGAGCCGCCCGCATCTGGCGTTGCCGCTGGTGCTGGCGTTATCGTTGGCGTTGGATCTACCCCTGTTCCAGGATCTGTTGGGGGATTAGACTCTCCACCATCACCTGGTATCGGGGTTGGTGTCGGCGTTGGTGTCGGCGTTGGTGTAACAATTGGGGCAGCCCCACGTGTAATCACCAATGTGTACACTCTGGTCAATCCATTCTCAGCCTTGACCGTAACCGTGGCGGGATTCTCCCCGACTTTCAGTTCAGCAGGCACCTCTAAGGTAACTGTCGCCAACTCACTGTTTGTCGTATAAGTCACATCCACCACGCTGGTTCCATCAGGAACGGATACCGCATAAGGGCCTGTGTACTCAGACGCAAAACCTGCGACGGTTGCCCCATTCACCCGAAGATCGCGAAGTCCTGCATCATCGGTTACAAAAGCAGGAATCCGCTCAAGTCCAATCATCTCGCGAAGCCTCAACAGATAACCATTGTTATTGCCAAACGCCCAGAATTCTCCGTGTTGATCCTTTACGAAGCTCTTATTAGTGGTGGCGAATATAGCCTCGATATGAGGCAAAGTGGAGATTAAGGTTGGATATTGGATATTAGATTCATCTGTATTCAGTCCCAATTCACCGGAATAATTGGAGCCCCAGCTCCAAACCTTCCCCTCTTGATTTAATGCAAGCGCATAACCTTGACCTACAGACAATGCCTTAATTCCACTTAAAGCCGTTCCATCTTCCATCTGGATTTGTGTAGCTTGAAGATTTGGCTGATTAAAATATCCCCAAGACCATACTGTTCCGTCATTCTTGAGTGCAAAAGAATATCCATAGTTTGCCTCAATTGAAGTGATACCCGTTAACGGACCGTCATTACTTATGACCTGCTTCAGGTCTGAAGGAGAATCGTCCGTATTTCCAGTTCCTAACTGACCATTCCAATTACTCCCCCAAGCCCAGACGGTCCCATCCTGCTTCCGCGCCAGGACATGGCTATTGCCGGCCGCAAGCTGGATCACGGGGTTAGCGTCCTCAGCAGAAAAAAGCTTCACAGGGTATGCAACGACACTTTGCTTCGGTCCACTAAGCACGGAATTCCAGCCATAGCCCCAGGCCCAGACTTCGCCGCTTCTCGTTACAGCAAAGCTATTTTCAGTAGTTGCTGCAACAGAGACTACATCAGTAAGCGTTGCCCCGCTGTTATCCAGAACAACTTGCCGGGCTGACCATGAGTCGGCAGTATCACCGTGCCCTAACTGACCGTATTCATTATTGCCCAATGCCCAAACGGTACCGTCCTTTGCCAACGCAAGAGTATGGCCCTTCCCATTACCGCTCCTACTGGAGGTGATATACGCTATATTCGATAACGGTACGTCATCAGAAGTTTTCACCTGAATCCTTTCCTTATCATTTTCCATCCTCCATACGGTTCCGTCGGTGGCAAGAACGCTGCTACTGTTATTGTCGCCCGTCATATACACCGCATCAGTGACCGTAGAAAGAGCTGGTTTTCTTTGAACAAAAGGCTGCCAGTTTAACCATTTCCATATCGTCCCATCCTGCTTAAGGCCGTAGGAATACTCTGAGCTGAAAACAACGCTCATTCCGAATAACCCCTCTTTTTTCTCCGGATTGTAACGTATCAAATTATTAAAATCGTCTTGACCAAGCAGCCAGTTCGATCCATCTTTCAGCGTGATCATCATTATATTCCCATCTGCATAAAGCCTTGTAGCCTGCTGTGAGCCATCACCTAGGGACAGCAGTTTTCCATTGTACAGCATAGCTTCTTTCCAGCCATACAAGTCTTCCACTACCCCCCATGCCTTAACCTGGCCGTCAGCACGTACCCCCAGAGTCAGACTTCTTCCTTTGACAATTTGCGTGTAGACTTCATTTGGGTCAGATACCGGCCTGGCCGTAGGCAAGTACATAAGATCAGCATAAGTATCGGAGTTCCACATAGCGTTCCAAATTTTATATACATCATTAAGCGTGATGATATCATCGAAATTCCATTGGCTATCCAGCTTCAGATCAGCAACGATCTTGTTCAAGTCGTGGCCTCCGTATCCAAGGTCTCCTTTGTTGTTCCCCCACCCCCATATTCTACCATTTTTATCCAGGGATATAGATGAGTACGCTCCAGCAGAAACATCCTTGATATTGCTGAGCGGGGTTTTCTCTCCTGATTCATTCATGGTTTGTACAAGTACCGGGTGAGCCTCAAAGTCACTAGAATCATTTCCGAGTTGACCAGAACTATTGTCCCCCCACGCCCAGACTTGGGTGTCTTCATCAACAAACAGAGCATTGAAGTTCCAGTCCTTGGAGGCAGATAATGCCGTAATCTTCTTCCCTTCGAACTCATCAAGCTTTACAGCATACGGCTGCTTTGTGTAATTTTCTCCATATCTTCTTCCCCACAACCAGACATCGCCGGATTCGTCCAGAGCCAAGTTATACTCTGTTCCAGCCGACACATTCTGAATATGGTTCAACGGCTCTCCCGATTCGGTAAGCACTTGAACCGGCTGATCCTGAATAGGTTTCAACGACTCTCCTGATTTATCAAGCTCTGGAACTTGCGAATCATCGATAGTTCCATTGCCGAGTTGTCCAGCGTTATTTTTCCCCATAGTCATAACGGTTCCGTCCTTCATCAGGAACACCGTATGATCCCATGTGGAATCCATCTTTAAGACAGAAGATGAAGAGGCTTCTGCAGCGGCGTTCGCTTTATCCTGCCCCGGTACGACAGCACCCAGCGCAACCAGTACACTCAGTAACGTTTTCAAAAATAAATAAGTCGTTCTTTTTTGCACAATCCAATCTCCTTTTCACCAAAGTAAAATAATAATGTTGGCTCAACTAAAAATCAGCGGTTCTCAAAAAGGAAAACACAGCGGTTAGGAAATTCAAAGAACGGTAATGTTCGCCTTTTAAAATTACCGTTCTAAAGAACCTCTGATCTCGCAAATTCTCCCTTCACAAGAAGCCGTCTGATGACTTTAGTGATGAGCCAGTTTGTGAACCTCATAAATATACAGCAACTGGAATTCACCCGGGTAGTCACGGCTGTCACCAATGTTGTCATGTGACAAAATTCATAGTATTCATAGAATTCACAAACAAAAAAATGCCGCCCCCAAATATGGAGACGGCATTATCTATTTCAATCCATACATTAATTCTATTACATTCCACCAGGCTCCAGCGCCAGCAACTTCAGCTTGCCCGCACATTTCCCGCAGCGGTAGCGCTTAGGATCTGCCTTGCGTTTACGCGGATATTCCGTAGCACATGCCGTACACACCAGCTTGTACCGATAAGGGAGCGGCTTGCGCGCCTTCGTTCCTGGCAAAGTCTGACAAAAGCGACTGCCGCCCACCTGCTTCAAGAGTGCTTTGAAATCCGCGTCACGGTGCATATAGCCCCTTTTTGCCAAATGCAGATGGTAGTGACACAGTTCATGCTTGATAATCCGCTCCGTTTCCTCACGCCCGAAGGTCTCCAGCTGACGGGGATTAATCTCTATATTATGGCTTTTGATAAAATATCGTCCGCCCGTAGATGACAACCTACTATTAAAAGAAGCTTTGTGCCGGAACGGTAGTCCAAAACTTTCCCGCGACACCTGCTCGATCCACTGCTGCAGCTCTTCATTGCTCATACTTTCCATAGTGTTCTCTCCCAAGTCCTTTCCGCGGGGAATAATTTCTCTACTTGAATTGTAACTTGTGCATAGGCTAAACTGTCAAGAAGGAAGACAAGTACGGAGGGAGAATGATTATGCCGAAAATGCGGTATGTAATTTTGCAGCAACATCAAGAGCTTCAATTCGTGGAGATGCCGGAGGAATATGCTTACCAGCTTAGCGCGCTGAATTTGCGTCTCAATAAGGAGATCGACAAGCTGACCGCTGACAATGTGCCGGACCTGCCGAAGGCGATTGCGGAATGCGATTCCCTGGAACTGCTGCGCGAGGATTACTCGCTGCAATCGGGACTTGATTATATCAATGTCCTGGAAAGTGCTTTTGCTTCAGTTCAGGAGAAGAAGGATTACCCGCTGATCTCCTTGCTGACCGAGATTCGTGCGCTGCAAGCACAGTTGGAGCAATGGTACGAGGAGGAAGAAGAAGGCGTACATTAAGAAGATTCTTTTGTAAAAAAAACGGCATTATTTGGCTTATAACGGTCACCTTTGGGCCCTTTCCCCCATATGCTAACCTACGAAGCATGCCAGGGGAGGGATTACCGTGCCGCAGTGGCTCTGTCACCAGATGATGAAGGCTTTTTACAAAAAAGACCGTCGTCAGATCAAACTGCTGAACGAATGCTGGTTCTTTTACCGCAATGCCGATGAATTTCCGGGCGAAGCCCGTTATTAGCTATTGTTCTACTATTTAATGAAGCTGTAGGTGCTGATCTCACAAAAAAGCGGCCCCCGATATCCTTGCGGATCATCGGGGGCCGCTTTTTTGCAGCGATATCCGGGCAAGTATGCCCTCATGTCATCAAATGAATAGCCTCTCAGCTCGTTGTCACTACAAGTTCCGCTGCGCAGGCCAAGAACCCTGAAGCTTGCGGAGCAATACAATCTGCCCGGTATGATAAGCATCATGCAAAATTAGGCTCATCACCTCTTCGCCGGGAGCATGCCCTGAGCCGCCCCAATCATAAGCGCCCTCTTCCAGCGCCTCAATTACTTCCCGAAGCTGGGCGTGTATGCTTTTCAATTGCTCGACAGCCTTCTGCCAAGCTTCTTCCCCAGATTCTGTAACCGTGAAGGTATCATCGTTGCTCTCCAGCTCAGGCTGTTTCGGCAGCCCTTTCAGCTTACGCAGCAAGCGATCCTTATAATACGTCAAATGGTTGACCGTCTCCCAGATTGAATTCCCCGCTGCACCTTGCGGCTTCCAGCTCGCCTGCGTGCTGTTGACCCCATCAAGCGCATCGCTGAGCGGCGGCGACCAGTCTTCCACGTCCATAGCGTAATCCCAATTTTCCAGCAAAACATCACTGATTTTATTCTGCATGTTCTACCTCCAAATCGTAATATGTAACGACTTAAACTATAAAATAACAGTTACTGAAAGACTGTAGCATATTTTTATCGCATCTTCAAGTAACTAGTAAAATTACGTTTTAACTGTTACAATATGGACAAATCAAGATACGGACGGAAAGAGGAATGCAACATGCTGTGGAGGGATTTCATTAATAGCTACTGGCGGGATTGGCGGACCGGAGACCGCAGCAAGGATCGGGACATGCTGGAGGATCAGGAATGGGTTGAAAGATGGCTGCATAAATATTCCCTTCAGACCAACGCTTTACCGGATCAGGCGGAGACGGAACAATTAAAGCAACTTCGCTCCCACCTCTGGACCGCTGTGCAAAATATAGTGAAAGAACAACCACGAGACCCAGTGCTGCTGGAACAGTTGAACCACTACATGGCGCCCGGGCCTGTAACCAGGCAAATTGCCTGGAGTGCAGAGCATCAACGTTATGAGATGAGTTTATTGCCACATTACAAACACTGGGATCAGGTAATGGCTGAGATTGCAGCTTCTTTTGCCACGGCGTTATTCGAAAAAGAAACCTCGCGCTTCCGCATCTGCGAGAACACCAATTGCCTCTGGGTCTATTACGATGATACCCGCAACCGCTCCAAACGATACTGTGACGACAAAGCCTGCGGTAACCTTATGAAGGTCCGCCGATTTCGTGCGCGGAAGAAGGCGGAGCTGGAGGGGCAGAGCGAGAAGTAATGTAGAAGGGTTCTGAGTAGGGTGCAGGATGATGTTTAAGGGTAAGTGTTGGGTAGAACAAAGATAAAATAATGTCTACTGGAACGCTACTGGTACTGGCATCAAAGGAAAATTTACTAAACTGGGCAACTGTCACAACGTAGCCTACCTTTGACTTTATAAGTGGTCTGTTGGAGTAAAAAAACATCTTCAAAAATTAACAGGATTTACTCCCGTTATTTGCACGGATTGACCTACCATTCGCATAATAACGGTATTTTCTCCAGTTAAATTTCACTTGCAGGCTGTTCAGGGGCAAAATTCTCAGAAATAACGGGTGTTTTTCCAGTTAATTCTAAGTATCAGTCCTTTTTAAGTGATTTAACTGGTATATTGCAATTAGAATAAATAGTGGACACCCGTTAACGGACAGACCGATAATGAAATCAGTGGAGGTGTGTTCACTTGGGAGAACAAAGACAACGATATA
>NZ_JBHRYW010000008.1:0-35127 GCF_042649265.1 Paenibacillus sp. GCM10012306
CACGATTATTAAGTTTACAAACAGTGTCGTCGGAGTGGAGAATTTATTTAGCTAAATTATGTATTTAAACTCATAATTTAGCTAATCAACAGGTCTAGCTTCAGGGCATGATTTCGGAAGAATTAACGTACCAAAATGCTCTTAATCTCTGCTAACCCTCTTGTTGCATCACATTTAAGGTACAAAAATGCCTTTATCTACACCTGACGCTACCCGGGGATCTCTGCCCCAGTGTTTAATTTTGTTTTTAATGTATTCCATATAGAATACTCACCTACTTAAGGGGCACCCGCAGGGGTGTTCCTTGAGTCTTTCATTACCCCATTTAGGCAGGAGGACGGCATCATGGCGGCACAACTGCCCGGCACTTTCACCCAGCGGATGAAGGAACTGCTGGGAACAGAATATCAGCAATTTGCAGACACCTACAAGGAGACTCCCTATGGAGGCATCCGGGTGAATACGCTAAAAATAACGGTGGAAGCCCTACGGGCGCTGTCACCACTTGGGCTTGAGCCTATCCCGTGGTGTCCTACGGGATTTTATACTGAAGAAGGGGCGCGGCCAGGCAAGCATCCGTATTATCATGCGGGCTTGTATTACATTCAGGAGCCTAGTGCAATGGCTCCTGTAGAACTACTGGGCGTAGAGCCCGGCGACCGTGTGCTGGACCTGTGCGCGGCTCCAGGCGGCAAATCCACCCAGATTGCCGCCAAGCTTCAGGGAGAGGGGCTCTTGATCAGTAATGATCTGCATGCTGAGCGGACAAAGGCACTCGCTAAAAATCTGGAGCTGTATGGCGTACGGAACGGGATCGTACTGAACGAGAGCCCAGACCGGATCGCGGCGGCATTCCCCGGCTTTTTTGACAAAATCCTGATCGATGCACCTTGCTCCGGAGAGGGAATGTTCCGCAAGGATGAGGACATGGTCCGCCAATGGGAGCCGGAGACACCGGTCAAATATGCGGACATGCAGCGGGAGATTCTAAACTCGGCTGCGCTGGCGCTAGCTCCGGGTGGCACGCTTGTCTACTCTACTTGTACCTTCTCTCCGGAGGAGAATGAAGGCAGCATCGCGACCTTCCTAGCGGCGCATTCGGAATTTTCGGTTGTGCCTGTGGGCGGAACAGGGTCGTTCGCGTCAGGACTCGGCGAGCTTGCCGGTACGGCAAGGCTGTGGCCGCACAAGGTGAAGGGCGAAGGCCACTTCATGGCCGTGTTGCGGCATGACGGCACCGCAAAGCCGGGTGCCGAAATCAGTGCGGCTGACGATGTAACGTTGTCAGCCGCGGCTCGGCCTAAGAAAGGCAAGGCCGAGTCTGGCAAGTCATCCGTGCGCCGTGCAGAGAACGGGCGCGGCAAGGGCGGGCGTCCACCGGGTCGAGACGGTGGACGTGGTGGTCAGGCCTCTGCTGAAGAGGCCGCGCTGTCTGCGTACCGCGACTGGGCTCGCGAGCAGCTAAGCCCGGAGCCAGAGGGTCACCCGGTGCTGTTCGGTGACCATTTGTACCTGTCGCCGCTTCCTCAGGCGGCGCTGAACGGGCTTAAGGCTGTTCGTCCCGGTTGGTACCTGGGACAAGTCCGCAATGGCCGGTTCATTCCCGGCCATCCACTGGCAACTGCACTGCGGGCTGAAGAAAGCAGCCGCAGTCTGTCATTGTCCAGTGCTAGCGGTGAGGCAGTGTCTTACCTCAAGGGAGAGACTTTGGCGATCCCTGAGGAACGGCTTGTCGTTAAGCCTGGAAGCTCCTTGAAGGGTTATGTGCTGGTCTGTATCGACGGATACAGCGCCGGATGGGGCAAATGGCAGGATGGCATGCTGAAGAACGAATATCCCGCTGGATGGAGGTGGACGTAAGATGGGAGCTTCAGGCAATAGTAGCAAGAAGCAACGGTTGGATAAAGTGTTGTCCCACATCGGAGCCGGTTCACGCAGCGAGATTCGCAAGCAGGCCAAGCAGGGCCTCATTACAGTGAACGGTACCGTAGTCAAGGACAGCGGTATTCATGTCGACCCCAACCAGGATATCATAGAAATTGGCGGCCAACGTTTTACGTACCGCGAACATATATATCTTATGATGAATAAACCTCCCGGTGTTCTCTCGGCAACCGAGGACCGCCGGGATCGGACTGTAATCGATTTACTGGACCCGGAATACGCGCATTTTGAACCGTTTCCGGTCGGTCGGCTGGACAAGGATACAGTAGGGCTGCTTCTGCTCACAAACGACGGCAAGCTCGCCCACGAACTGTTATCCCCACGCAAACATGTGCCCAAGACTTATGAAGCTACCGTCGAGGGTGAGGTGGATGCTGCCGATGTGGCGGCTTTTGCGGCAGGTGTGGAGCTTGAAGATGGGTATGTGACTCTACCTGCGCAGTTGACGATCCTTAGCCGGGAGCGCGGCAGCAAAGTCATCTCGCAGATTTCCCTTACCATCACCGAAGGAAAATTCCATCAGGTCAAACGGATGTTTCAAGCAGTTGGCAAAAAGGTAGTCTTCCTGAAACGAGTTTCTATGGGCGGTCTGAAGCTGGACGAAAGCCTGCCTCAGGGTGCCTTCCGCGAACTGACAGCTGAGGAGCTACGTTTGTTGGATGAGGGTAGAGAAGGTTAAGGGCGGAATGGTCAGTCTAAAGCTGGATGTACGTCTGTCGCAGGGTGCCTGCCGCGAACTGACAGCCGCGAACTGACAGCTGAGGAGCTACGTCTGTTGGATACGGGGAGAGAAGGTTAAAGGCGTATATGGTCGGTCTGAAGCTGGATGTACGTCTGCCGCTGGGTGCCTGCCACGAACTGACAGCTGAGGAGCTACGTCTGTTGGATGAGAGTAGAGACGGATATGGACCGGCGGGAGGCCTGTTGCTTAAGATCGGTGACCTAGTAGCAGTTTGGTGATTGGACTATAGTTTGGGACCGAGCTGTAATTCGATGATTCAGTGATAGTTCGATGAGCAAGCTATAATTTGGTGATTAAGCTGTAGTTTGATGACCAAGCTGTCTTTGCCGAAGGAAGTAACCGAAATTAAAGGCAATTTGGTACCTTAATTGCACTGAATCAACCATGAAAGAGTGATTAAAGGCAATTTTGCACACTAAATTCTTCCTTTCGCTGCTGAAATGGCATATTCACGAAAAATAAGGTGCAATAATGCTCTTATTCCTTGACTCATCGGATAATTCTGTAAATTAAGGTGCAAAATTGCCCCTATTTTAAAACCTTCTATAGTTGCTGCAGTGATCATTGTATTTGAACCGCGGTTAGCACCCAAATGTTTACAAAATACTGGGGCAAACTTAGGCAATGTAGCAATAGAAAGCGCCAACGAAGTTGGCCCGTTCGAGAAGCAACAGACGTAACAAGTGTAACTCAGGCAATGTACGCAGCCCCCGGAAATGTCAACGAAGTTGGTCCGTCGAGAAGCAACGGACGTAACAAGTGCAACTCAGCAATGTACGCAGCTAAAGGAAGCATCAACGAAGCTGGCTCGTCCGAGAAGTAGTGACGTAACAGATGAGACTCAAGCGACTCATGTAGTCACAGGAAACGTCAACGATAGAGGCTCATCTTAGAAGTAACTGGGCACACATGCAACTGACGTTAGCACACGGAACTCATGTAGATATAGAACGCGCTAACGAAGGTGATTCTTCCCAGATGTAATCTAAGCGTTTCATACCAGCACATAAATAATGAGCCTCGCCAAGCAGATAACAAACAAAGACAGACAAGGATGGTGGAGTATGAAATACAAACTGATTGCGCTGGATGTCGATGGTACACTGCTCAATGATGATCATCAATTAAGTGAAGAGAACATGCAAGCCGTTGCTGAGGTAACACGACTAGGTGGCCAAATTGTATTATGTACAGGCCGCAGCCCGCAGAATTCGATTCCTTTTATGCAGGAGATGGGATTGTCGGGATATGTTCTGGGCCATAACGGCGCAGCCACGGTACGAGTAGAGAACCGGGAAGTGTTGCATCAATACGGATTAGACGCGCGCGGGTTAGATCCTTATATCGAATATTGCCGCGAGCGTGGGATGCATTTTGATATCAATACGGCTTTTGATATGTATGTAGACAACGTGGAGAACCTGTCCAAAGAGGCTAATCATATGTATGAGAATTTTCAGATTGTACCAGCCTCGCTACCGGCTTGGGAAGATTTCCGGGAGCCGATTGTAAAGTTCACTGTGTTCTCGCAGCCGGATATTTTGGATGAAGCAGAACGGGTATGGGGCACATGGACACAGCAATATAACATTTTGCGCAGCGGGGAATTTTTTATTGATTTTATGAATCCTGAAGCATCCAAAGGCAACGCGCTGAAAAACCTAGCTGCGGATCTCGGCGTTCCTCGGGAGGAAATTCTGTCGATTGGCAACTATTATAATGATATTTCCATGCTAACATATGCCGGTCTGGGCGTGGCGATGGATAATTCACCGGTTGAAGTCAAAGCGGCCGCCGATGCCATTACCGGTACAAATAATGAACATGGCGTACGTGATGCGCTCGTAAAATACTGCTTGTCCTAAGTGACGAGTGGAACGGACGAGACATACTAAAGCGTTAGGTATAAAAGACTGTAGACACTGAGCAGCCGTTAAAGGCGTTGCGTGTTTACAGTCTTTTTTGCAGAGTAAGCAATTCTTTGGCTGAACGGGACGAAGCGGGCGGATCAACGGAATGACACAGGTCTTTTTTGCAGAGTAAGCAATTCTTTGGCTGAACGGGACGAAGCAGGCGGATCAACGGAATGGCACAGGTCTTTTTTGCAGAGTAAGCAATTCTTTGGTTGAACGGGACGAAGCAGGCGGGTCAACGGAATGGCACAGGTCTTTTTTTGAAGAATACGCAATTCTTTGGCTGAGCAGCGTCCCCATCTGATCGTTAAGGTATATTCACATTCGGATCCCATTTAAAGATTGCATTGAATAGTAATTATTTATAAAATTAAATTTAGTGTGTATATTATTGGGCAATTATGGAACTGTGAAAATGAAGGCAGGAGAGAGGAGGATCAGGGGATGAGTCTTTTGGAGGCGCTAATCGGGCAAGCCCAATACCCGAAAGGGTTGGTCGGCGATGTGATGCTGAAGATTATGAACAAGGCCCATTCGTCGATGATTTCCTGGGCTTTTCACGGGATTGCGATAAAAGAAGATGCCATTATGCTGGACATTGGCTGCGGTGGAGGTCAGACCATACATAGATTTGCGAAAAAATATAAACTTGCCAGGATTTACGGCGTCGATATTTCTCCGCAATCTGTAGAAACTTCAACATACAAAAATCGGGTGGCTGTGGCAAGCGGCAGGGTCAGCATCAGTACAGGGCAGGTCTCAGCATTACCTTTTCATGAGGATACCTTTGATTTGATCACAGCTGTACAGACCCATTATTTCTGGCCAGATCTGATAAATGATGTACAAGAGGTCTTCAGGGTGCTGAGGCCCAAGGGAACCTTTATCATAGTCTCTGAAATTTACAAAATCAATTACCATATGCATTCATTTACTCAAAATGAAGAAATAGAGCAGTTATTCCGGCAGGTCGGGTTCAAAACAGTGAGGATCCAAAAGAACCGCAGCTGGCGATGTTATGTAGGGACAAAATAATCTAAGGTCAGTCCATATGGGAACAAAACAATCTAAAGGCAGGTCTGGGTAGGAACAAAACAATCTAAAGTCAGGAGTAGGTAGGAACAAAATAATCTAAGGTCAGGTCTATAAGTAGGAACAGAATAATCTAAGGTAGGGTCTAAGTAGGAACAGAATAATCTAAGGTAGGGTCTAAGTAGGAACAGAATAATCTAAGGTAGGGTCTAGATAGGAACAGAATAATCTAAGGTAGGGTCCATGCAGGAACAGAATAATCTAAGGTAGGGTCTAAGTGGGAACAAAATAAGCTACGGCCAGGTCATTGTAGAACAAAATTATCTGAGGTCTGTGTAGATCGCACTAAACATTAAAACAGCCGCACCGTCCTCAATTGGACAGCACAGCTGCTTGTCATGTATATGCTTTTTGTCAGTAAATCTTAGATGAAAAACGAACGGGAAATGATAACAAGCAGGATGAAAAGGACCAAAATCGCTGTTGTCGAAGTGAAACCGCCGTAACCTGCACCCACTAATGATTCCTCCCTTAGGTCTGATCTTCTTCCCAATACCGATGCTATAAGTCGGTGTGTTTGGGATAATGACATCATATGCCGAGGGGGACTTCATGAACTGGTCACAAGCCCATTGCTTGTCAAGATAGGCTACAGGCTGCGGAGACCTTTGGGAAAATGGTTCTTAAGCTGTCCTGAGCTGGCTTTGCCCCAGCTGACCGGGAGGCCGTCTACTGTAACCAGTGTCCAACCGTGTAGTCCAGCAGGGACAGACAAGCTTTCACCACGTAGCCAGGCATTGGTCTCTGGCCCGTCCGCAGTCAAGTTATAACTACGTGCAGCCTGTCCTTGCTGCAGAGACATGGCTAGTGCATGGGCCGGCTCGATCCGGTTTTTCTTCATGTGGGCAACATGCAGTCCAGCTCGGGGGATTCTCAATCCATCAAGCAGTCCTGGATGCATTACGTCATTGAAGGATTCGGGTAATAGATATAGTGATTCACCGAAGAGCAGGGGAACGCCCTGAACATTAAATCCGGGCAGTTCTGACTCCGCCCAAGTCTTAAACTGCTCCAAGGCTGCTTTGACCGAGGTTGCGATTCCCGGACCCCTCTTGTTGTTTCCGCTGTTGCGTTTATTACGCTTAGGCTCCGCTGCTAATGCTGCATCGTCATCATCTTCCTGCTTCCGCAGGAGTGCCACGAAATGTCCCTCGCCTTTTTCCAAATGCGGCCATAGCCGCTTGCTGGATATCAGTTCCATATCGGGGTAACTGTCCAGGATGTGCTCGATGGTGTCCTCATTTTCCTTGCGATTAAAAGTGCAAGTGGAGTAAGCTATGTAGCCGCCGGGCTTAAGCATAGTATAGGCTTCCTGCAGAATATCCCATTGTCTGGAGGCACACATCTCGACATGATCTGGCGACCACTCCGCAATAGCTCCGGCATCCTTGCGGAACATGCCTTCGCCGGAGCAGGGAGCATCCAGCATAATCCGGTCGAAGGTCTTCGGGAAGCGCCGTGCTAATTCTTCCGGGGAAGCGTTAGTGACGAGTGCGTGTGCAATACCGAGACGTTCCACATTTTCGGCCAGAATTTTGGCCCGTTCAGGGTGAATCTCATTGGAGACTAGCAGGCCTCGGCCCTGCATCAGGGCAGCGATATGGGTAGTCTTGCCCCCGGGTGCTGCCGCAAGATCCAATACAGTCTCCCCTGGGCGTGGAGCCAGCAATTCGGCGGCGGACATTGCCGATGGTTCTTGAATATAATATAGCCCGGCAGCATGGTAGGGATGTTTGCCCGGACGTGACGGATCTTCGTAATAGAATCCTTCAGGGCACCAGGGCACTGGCTCCAGTCCAAACATGGAGACCGTGTTCTCTGCGGCGCTTAAGCCCGCGGATGTCCCACTTTTAAGCCGGTTGAATCTCAAACCCTGGCTGCGTGGTGCTGTGTAGCTTTTCAGAAAAGCGTCCGCCTCTTGTCCCAGCATGTCTCTCATGATTGTGGTAAAAGCGGAGGGCAGCCGTTCTTCCATCATACGTCATTCTCCTTTTTGTCAGTTGCTGTTTCATGATGATACCGATAAAATCAAAGTATGAATAATTAAACCTCCCCAGAAATGATGTCCTCATCTGGAAAGTGTACATATGAATAACTATATCACAATTGCCAGGTCTCACCGTAATCAGGGCAATAGTAAAGGGGATAGACCTATGAAATTGCTGCAAGCGCTCTTCTTTCCGCCGGAGCAGCCCGGCGGGGTATCTTCCATGATTCCTTATCTGCAGGAAAGGTTTCGCTCGAGCCGCTGGGAGATGGACTTGTTCTGGCTGCCCAAGCGGATACGCGGAAAAGGACATGAGGAAGTTGTGTTCGAAACCTTCGATTGGACACAATATGGCGAAAGTCAGATTGTGCAAAAATATATCCAAACCTATCGTGATTATTTATGGTGGACCAAGCTTCGTCTAAGCAAAAAATTTGATCTCATTCATGCGCATCATCCTATAGCGGGGCTGGCGATGAAGCAGGTCTATCCGGATGTTCCGTTAATCCAGACCCTGCACTCCAGTTATGAGCGGGAGTTGATCCTGAACGGAATCATTGCCGAGGGCGGGCTGGAGCATCAGTTTCTGGTGTCCATATATCGTGAGTTGGAGCATGTCAGTGAACGTCTCATGACGGTATCGCGCTCCTTCGCGGATTACCTGTCGCCGTATTTGGAAGAACCTGCCCGCGTCGGGGTGATTCCCAACGGGTTCGATGAGAAGCGATTCAAGCCGGTACCGCATGATAATAATATTCCCCAATTAGTTACTGTCACCCGTCTGGTGCCAGCCAAAGGGATTGATACGCTATTTCTGGCATGTGCGGAGCTGAAGAAACGTGGTCACGAGTATGTACTGCATATCATCGGCGATGGTCCCTCCCGGTTTGAGCTTGAAAAGCTGGCGCAGGAACTTGGCATCTACAATGAAACGATTTTTTATGGGTACACGCTTCATCCAGAGGAATTTATGCCTTTCTTTGATATCTTTGTCCTGCCATCCCGCGCGGAGGCCTTCGGCTCTGTCTTTGCGGAAGCTGCGCTAAGCTGTCTGGCTCTGGTCGGCACAAATGTGGGCGGTATCCCGGAACAGATTGAGGATGGTGTGAATGGACTGCTGGTCAACCCGGACGATGATATCGCACTGGCGGACGCTCTGGAGAAAGTAATTGCCGATCCGGCCTACCGCTATGAATTATCACGTTCTGCCTGGGATAAGGCTAAGAGCCTCTATTCTCTCACCCGAGTTGCTAATGAACTCAAAAAAACCTATTTGCAGCATCAACCCGGAAAGAAGGGCTGAGCATTATGATCCCTTTCCGGTTTCTGCATGCTGCGGATTTGCATCTGGATAGCCGTTTTGTCGGTCTGGCTCATCTGCCGGCTGCGGTCCGCTCTCATTTGCGAGAGTCCACCTTTGCCGCCCTCGGGCGGCTTATCAGTTTAGCGATTAAGGAAAATGTTGATTTTGTCGTCCTCAGCGGGGATATCTATGATATGTCGGATGCTTCGCTGCAAGGGCAGCTACGGTTCCAGGAAGCACTAAAAGAGCTAGGAGAGCAGGGAATCCCGGTATTTCTGATTCACGGAAACCATGATCCGCTGGATGGCCCGCGTCTGGCTGCCGAGCTGCCGGGACATGTAACGGTATTCGGAGGAGACGCGCCAGGATATGCCACAGCATATCGCCGCAAGGACGGACAAGAAGTCGCTATTGTAAGCGGTATATCCTATCCTACGGCCAAGGTTACTGAAAATACAGCGATGACGTTTCGCCGGAAGCCGGGCAGTGAGTTGTTTCATATTGCCTTGCTGCATGGGAATGTGGACGGCGATCTCCAGCATGAGACGTATTCTCCTTGCAGCCGTAAGGATCTGATTAGTCAGGGCTTTGACTATTGGGCGCTGGGCCATATTCATAAGCGCAGCATTTTATATGAAAAGCCTTATATCGTTTATCCAGGCAACATTCAAGGGCGTAGTGTCAAGGAGACCGGGCCAAAGGGCTGTTATGTAGTTGATGTGAGTGAGAATGGAGAAGCGATGCTGCATTTTCACGAGCTGGATGTCGTCCGCTGGCAGGTCGCAGAGCTGTCTATCGACGGCCTGGAACATGAAGCACAGTGGATCGAGTCGGTGGAACGGAGGATTGAAGATATCCGGGAGACGCACCATCATCTGATGACTGTTGTTCGCTTCCGTCTGACGGGCAGGGGCAACGTACACCGCCTGTTGTCAGAAAAAGGAGCAGCTGCGGATTTACTGAGCGAACTTCAGCGGCGTGAAGCACTCCGGGCAGAGCGTAAGGAATATGCCGGTCTGGTGTGGACGGAAGGATTTGCCGTGGAGTCGGGGCTTGCAGTAGACCGATCACGCTTGCTTCAAGAAGATAGCTTTCTGGGGGAAATGCTCCGACTAGCTGAAAAGGGTGAAGATGAAGGTTCCGGGGAAGAACTGGAGGATATGATTAGTAGCGCAATTGCGCCATTAATGGAGAACCGGGAACTGCGACGGCTATTGTCACAGGTCAGCAAAGAAGAAAAACTGGACTGGCTTAGAGGCGCGGCAGAGCTGGGCATTACGCTGCTGAGCGGACTGGAAGGTACCGGGGAGGCAAATGCTGACTTCCGGGAACAGCCTGACGGAGGGCAAAATGATGAAGATTGAGCAATTGCAGATCAGCGGCTTCGGACGGATTCAGGGCCGTGAGTTGACACTGAACGATGGTGTTACAGTGCTATATGGACAGAACGAAGCTGGGAAAAGCACGACCCTCCAGTTCATCCGTGCGATGCTGTACGGGATTCCCGGACGTAGCCATCCTACAGAACGTTATGAGCCTCTCCATGGCGGGGTCCATGGTGGAGTGCTGAAGGCGCGGGACCGTGAAGGCGGACTGTGGCAAATCCGCCGTTTTGCTGGCGGTGGAGAAGGACAAGGCCGGGGAGAGAAACTGAAAGTTACAGTGAATCGGGCAGACGGCATGGCCGAAGAGCTCGGTCAAGCAGAGCTGGAACGTCATCTGCTTGGCGGTGTCTCCCGCAGCATGTTCAGGCAGCTGTTCGCTGTATCTCTGGACGAGCTGCAGGAACTGGCTGCACTGCAATCGGATGAGATGAGTAGCTATTTGTTCCATGCCGGCATGGGCGGCGGTGGTGAAATTATGCGGGCAGAGCGTCGGCTGGTGCAGGAGGCTGAGAAGCTTTATAAGCCGCGGGGCAAGGTTCAGGAAGCGGCGAAGATTCTGCAATCGATCGAGAAGCTGGAGCAGCAGATGGCGGATAGCCGCTCGTATCTCCCGCGTTATAACGACAATACCTTTGCACTGGCGGAAACGGAAGCTGAGTTAGCTAAGCTGGAGGAACGCCGAGACAGCACGGGCGCCAGATTGATCATGCTGCGTAAGGCGCTGGAAATTCGCAATGTGTGGCTGCAATGGAGTGCTGCCCGGCTGGAGCTTGCCGGATTACCGCGAATTCAATCCTTTCCGGAGGAGGGGGCGGCTCGCCTTCAGGAGCTGGAAGCTGAGCTTCGAAGCGCCGCCGCAGCAGCAGCCCGGATCGAGCGGCTGCAAATGGAACTGACAGCAGAGCTGGAGCAGAACCGCCCGGACCTCGTGCTGGTGTCCCAAGGTCCGGCGCTGGAGCGGCTGGATCGTCGGCGCAGCATCTATGAGGACCGCCGGTTAGAGCGCCAGCGGCTTGCAGGGGAGATTAGCGGACTGTTGGGGCATGTACAGCGCATTTTGCGAAGCATTGACCCTGCTTGGACTACAGCGGAGCTGGCGACGTTCTCCGGTGCGGCGGGAGACCGGGAGGCGGCGCGGCGCTACGCTGCGGCGTTCGCGAGCTATGATCGCCGCATGGAAGCCCAGGGCGCAGCGCGACAAGCGCTGCGTTCCCGGCTTGCGGCTGCGGCGTCATCGCTGCAGGCCGCAGAGCGGGCCCTGGCGCGCGAGCAAGCGGCAGGCGCCGAAGTCTTCGCCGCGCTGCGCCCGGCCAGCGCGCGGGAGGTGCTGCAGCTCTGGGATGAGCTGCAGCAGGCCGCGGAGCGCTGGCGCGAGGCGAAGCTGCACGGGCTGCAAGATGGCGCGGGGAGTCATGAAGCCATGCGTACCCGCATGGCTTCGCTCTACCGGCGCCTGCTGCTCGCCGGCGCAGCGCTCACCGCGCTGCTGCCTGCGGCGCTGTGGCTGACCGGAGCACCGCCGGTCAGCGCCTGGATCGCGCTCGGCCTGCTGGCCGCAGCCGATCTAGCCCTGTGGGCCGGCCTCCGCGGAGCGGGCCGGCGAAAGGCATCCCCGCCAGGGTATGGCGGGGATGGCCAGGACGCAGCCGCCGAGATGCTGCGGCTGCGGGGGCTGCTGCTCTCCGGGGCGGAGCCGGAGAGCAACCCAGAGGGACGACCGCTGCGCAGGTCTTCCCCTCCCCCTGCCAGCCCTGACGCAGGCGGGCTGGAGGCGGGCATGAGGGAGCTGCGCAGGCTCATGGATGCCTGGACTTCTTGGCGGCAGAAAGTGGATCGCGCTAGTGATGAGCGCGAGGCCTGCCGCACAGAGATGGAGAGCCTTGCCGGGCAGGAGCAGGCGCTCGCCGCCGAGATGCGGCAGGAAGAAGCGGCCTTCACCGAGACGGCGAACCGCTATGATGCTTGGCTACGAAGCCACAAACTGCCTGAGGGTCTGTCACCGGAGGGTTTGCCGGAGATCTTCAGTGCTGTGGAGCAGGGGAATGAACTGCTTCAACAGGAGAGCAAGCTTTCTCAACGGCTTGCACAGCTGGAGGCGGAGTGCGTAGCTTTCGAGGATGAGGTATTGGCCCTCATGGTAGAAGCTGGGTCATCGGTAGACGAAGTCGCCGCATCTGCTTCTCAGCCCGAAGCCTCAGGATCGGGGAGTAGAGAGAGGGAAGAATTGGCTCGCATGATTCCCGGCTGGCTGGAAGCGAGGAAGCTCGCTTGGGACGGGCTCAAGGCAGAGCTGCTCAGTCTGGAAGGTCTAACTTCCAGACTGCGATCGGCGGAGGGAGAATATGAAGAGGCTCGCTTGCACTTGGAACGGCTGAATCAACGCCGCCAAAATCTTTTAGAGCAAGGGGGCGCTGCGGACAGCGAGGAATTTCTACGCCGCTCGGCGGCTGTTCAGCGCCGGGGGGAGCTAGAAGGGAACATTCGCCAATGGGAACTGGCCATGTTCGGCGGCTGGAGCCAGGAAGGGACAAAGGGATTGCTTACCCTGCTGGATACGCTGGATGCTTCTGCGCTCGAGCAGGAACGGTCAGCTGTAGAAGAGCAGGCTGCTGCGGCAGAGGAAGAGCGCAGTAGTCTCCTCCAGCGGCGAGGCAAGCTGCTTCAGGAGAGGGAGTACCTGAAGGAGCGTTGTATGGAGGACACGGTCCTCCAGCAATTGGAGGAACAACGGTCCGCGCTCCGTCTCCTTGCAGGGCAGTATGCAGTGACCGCAATTACTGCGGAACTCATCGGCAGGACGCGGAGAATCTACGAGCAGGAGAAACAGCCGCAGGTGCTGCGGCTGGCCTCGGTCTATTTCAACAAGCTGACTGAAGGAGAGTACCTTAGAGTAGTAATGACACTGGGTCATAAAGAGCTCAAAGCGGAGCATCGGACAGCGGGGCTGCTGGACAGCGGACTGCTGAGCCGTGGAACTGCAGAGCAACTCTATCTGGCATTGCGGCTGGCACTGGCGGAGACGATGGCTCGTCAAGCCTGTCTTCCGTTACTGTTCGACGACCTCTTTGTTAACTTTGATGAACAGAGATTGCATGCTGCGCTCTCTTTACTTGGCGAGCTGTCGGCCACCCGACAAATCGTAATGATGACCTGTCACCGTCATGTCGCAGAGGCTGTGGGGAAGCTGATTCCTTCAGCTGCCGTTATTTCCGTGTAATTCGGGGAGCCGGTTTTAGCTTGGCTAAAGAAGCCTCATCTCTGCCAGATTCGGGCCGCGGCCCTTCTGGTGGTGGGGAGATGGGGGTGCGTATCAGCTTGAATCCCCATACAAGTGCTAGACCGCCGAAAATGGGATAGAACACTGACAAGAGAGAACTGAATCCGAACTGGCTAAAGAGGTAGCAGGTTAACATGAGCAAAGCGATAATAAGATCTTGGGATAAGGGTAGTCTCTGCTTTAGTTGCGCGGTAACACCGTAAATATCCGCTACGAATGTGCTGAAGATTTCAAGGAAAATTAGCAGCAGATAGATCGTTTGAACCACGGCCCCAAGCCGAAAAGCAATACTGCCCATTGGAATTTCATACTGCATGATCCCTGGCATTTGCGAACTCATGGCGAAATGTGCCGCCAGCAGTAACAGGCCTATTCCAGCCCCGCCTAGGATGCCGCCCCGCAGCAGTGCCTTTTCGTCATCTGTCTCTCGGGCAAGTGGTACAAGAACGGCCTGAGCCATTCCTAGATTGAAAGCCGTATACAGCAGTGGGGATAGCCAAGCAGAGAACGTGCTGGCGTCCGTCTGGAGAAACAAGAAATGTCCAGCGCCCGGCTGATGCACCGTATTAATTACAATAATCAGTGAAAGAGCGAGCATGAGCGGAACAACTGTACTGTTCATGTGGAGAATGCCAGAGATGCCCCGTGTCAGCAGCAGATAAGATCCTAGTATAGTGAGAATTAGTCCAGCCTGATAATGAAAGCCCAAATGTTCCTGAAAAATGGCCCCCGCGCCGGCAAGCATTATACTGTTTACGCCGATCAGAATCACCATGGTGAACAGACTGATAATACTGCCTGTCTGCTCGCCAAAGAGGTGCCTATTGAAATCCTCATAGGAATCCGCTCTAATCCGCCGGGCTAACAGCATCATTTTGGTGCCAAGCCAAATAAACAGTATAGCAGAGCACAGGATCGTAATCAGCGCCCAATGGCCGTAACGGGTAAAGAAGCGGAGGATTTCTTGCCCGGTGGCAAATCCGGCGCCTACGATAGTGCCAATATAAGTGAATGCGATCTGTAAGGTTCGAAGATGGGTTTTCACAGCTTTCCTCCTTGTTTTTGGGATCCTCTGTTAGGTGCTTGCTGGGTGTATCACAACAGAGGTGCCTTGTGTAGTGGCTATTTTGGAACGGTGATGGTGCAGCGGATTGCAGGATTGCCTTGTGTACTCTGTATAGTACAGGTTATGATGGGGAACAGAAGGACATGACTTCTAACGGATTCCTTTGTATGGATTACGCTGGAGGATATGGATTATATAAGTGTATTGGAGGTTCAAAGTCATGGAAGTGTTGAAAAAGCGGATTTTGGAGGAAGGTATCGTCGTTTCGGATCAAGTGCTTAAGCTGGATGCGCTATTGAATCATCAGGTAGATCCGGAGTTGACGATGGAGATGGGACGGGAGTTTGCCCGGAGATTTAGCGATAGCGGAATTACTCGTATAGTAACCGTGGAATCCTCCGGAATTGCCGTGGCATTTGCCACCGCCTTGGTTATGAATGTGCCGCTCGTCTTTGCACGTCGCAAAAAAACACTGCTGGCCGATCCCGATGCGCTGTGTGAGAGAGTCCCTTCGTTTACCAAGGGAATTGTTACCGACATTATGCTTTCCCGTCAATTTATTTCCCCAGAGGATAAGATTCTGTTTATTGATGATATTATCGCCAATGGAGATGCGGCGCGAGGGTTAATCAAAATTATTCAACGTTCCGGCGCAGAATTAGTCGGACTTGGAGTTGTTGTGGAGAAGTGCTTCCAGGCAGGAGCGCGCACCATCCGTGAACAGGGTATTACTCTGGAATCCCTAGTTCGGATCAGTTCCTTAAATGAAGGAACGGTTGTCTTCGAAGACTAGAAGGCAGTGGCAACAAAATACAAGCCTATTTTCCAAACATCTTCTTTTCACCCTATGGTTTTTCCTTTATAATAAAGCTTAGACATAGGAGAGGAGGCGTCACAATGGGGAAAGAACCGGTGACAGAGCAATTTTTTATTGATAAATTAACCGAGGCCAAGGAACACTTCGAGCGTGCACTGGATTGCAAACATACGGAGTTTGACGATCTGTACCCCTATATGATTGAACATCCTCAGTTTTTTTGGTACAAACGCTATGTAGCTTGGTCGGAGCTGTTGACCATTACAAGCTTGTGTGAAGAACTGACTTACGCCTGGAGAGAGAAGTTTACGGCGAATCAGGTAGAGTATTTGGAACAACGTGTGATGTCCGCTAAAGTTCTCGATTTTTGGTTTGAGAAGAATGAAGCGCTGATATAAGGAACAGACATAGGAATAACGAATTTGCGATTAAGAGACCCAGGTGAATTCTCATTTGGGTCTTTGTTATGACAGGAATTCGGATAAGCTATAGAGAGAAATTCAGATTAGCTATAGTAGAAGGGGGAACGAGCATGATTAGTGATGAAGAGCTAAATGCCTACCGTATCTCTGGTGAGAAAGTACGTGTGGTACGCGACGGCATTGCCAGTAACGATATTAGAGGAATCGTACTGGCGTGGGACGAGTCTCAAGTGATGATTCGCCGCCCCAACAGAAATGTGGTCAAGCTTGATCGGAATTACTTGATTCAGCCTGCCAAAGAACCGAGAAGAGATCCCGATAATATATAAAAATGCATAACCAAAACAGCTCCCTGACCATCATTCTGGCGGGGAGCTGTTCTGTGTTCCAGGGAGTTCCATGAAGGTTACTGAGGAATTCCATGAGATTATATAGATAATGCTAACTGCACCACACTTTCTTCTCGGGAAACAATGGGGGATTCTGTAGTTAGTCCGAGATAGGCACGCATACGTAGCATCATCTCTCTGCGAAAACCAGGCCAGAGGATATTCATCTCTCCGATATACCCTCTGCAATTGTATTGTGCTTCTACACCACGTTGGTCCTGGCGGACGGTGTTGATCTTCAAATGGCGTGAAGTCAGCTCACGATTAACCTCCTGCAGCATCATTGAGGCCTTCTTGGCCCCACCGGATACCAGCTCTACATAGAGCTGAGGTGTCTTGAATAGCCCGCTCTTGCCGATGACCCGGCAATCGCGTTCAAATACTTTATGGATAAATGTTAGCAGCAAGTAGCTTCTGACAAGGGACAGTTCATCTTTGGTTATTTCTTCGGTTAGATTGGAGTTGTTACTCTTAGTAGTCGCCATTATAAATCACCTCATTTATAGTATGCGAACCTTTGTTCTCATTATACATCTTTCCCGCTAATAAAAGCAATATTTATACAGAAAATGTTGGGTGACAACATTAATAAAAAAGTAGTTGACGATAATCCCATTCGCATGGTAAGATATCTCTTGTGTCCAAGAGAATGTGGACTTCATAATATGCGGTCGTGGCGGAATTGGCAGACGCGCACGGTTCAGGTCCGTGTGGTAGCAATACTGTGGAGGTTCGAGTCCTCTCGACCGCATTAATTAATCAATGAGCTCTTGAATTTGTCCTTGTGACAATTCAAGAGCTTTTTGCATAATCGAAACAACACAGATATAACAAAAATAAGGAGGAGTGGAAATGACTCCGCTTCAAGAACGCGAGGAAGAGCCGCACAATAAAGAACTACTCAGTCGCGTCTGGATCAGGTTGGATGATTGTTTCCGAGAAACGGAGCGTTCGACTTACCGTCTGTTGTACGAAACTTCTCCTACTTATGTACTTGTTGTTGCAGCAAAGCGACATGGCAATATCGTCATCGATGGCATGTTATACTCGCTATTCCCTCATACCGTTTATATCGTGATGCCGGGGCAGCGAGTGGAAACTACTTACGATTTAGATGGGGATCAAGTACTGTATTGGTTTCATGTAGAAACAGCTGCTCCCGAGAGATATGGTGCTCAGCAGGGACGGATACTGCCCGATTTGGCGCGGGTAAGCGTGAATGCAGACACATTGCTACAGTCTCTTTGTGAGAAAATAATCTTTCACTGGCATACTGACGATGTCGCGGACCGCTTTGTCAGTCAGGCGGGATTTCAGGAGCTCTTGCATCTGTTGTTCAAGAACCAAGGTCAACACGAGGCTGCACTGGATCGAGTACGAATGTATATAAATGGTCATTTTCGAGAAGGAATTACGGTCGATTATTTGTCTGAGCTTGCGGGTATGAGCCGGTATTATTTCATGCGATCATTCAAAGATCGATTTGGTCAAAGTGCCATGGATTATCTGACTGAGCTTCGCACAAATCAGGCTAAAAGCTTGCTGGACGAAGGGCAATCCCTGCAAAAAGTTGCGGAGGAGGTTGGTTACAGGGACCGGCAATATTTTAGCAGCCAGTTTAAAAAGCATGTTGGAATCTCCCCAACGATCTACATCGCGAATCGAACCAGCAAAGTAGCTGCATACAGCTGGCCTAATATCGGGCAACTGCTCACTTTGCAAATTATTCCATACGCTGCTCCAATCGACCAGACCTGGAGTGATGATTACCGCAAGAAATACCGCTTTGACATCAAGGTGCCTTTGGGGCATGACTACGAATTTAATAGAGAAGCCTTACGGCGGGCTGAGCCTGATCGGATTATTGCATTGGATGAAATGATTCCTGATGAAGAGAAAGAGAAGCTTCGGCAGATAGCACCTGTATTGTTCTTGCCCTGGCATTCCGTAAGCTGGAGAGAGCACTTGCAATGGATTGCAGAGTTTCTGGACCGGGATAAGGAAGCGGAGAGCTGGCTCGCCCGCTACGATAAGAAAGTTGAAGCCATCCGGGGGAAGATTCCTTTTTCAATCAGGCAAGGTGGTCTGCTTATTCTAAACATTCTGCCACGGGGATTTGAGGTTTGGGGAAAGCGCGCAGGTACAGTTTTGTACGACGATCTGCAGATCCATTGTGCAAGAGGTGTGGAACACATCGAATTTACTGAACAGGTTGAAGCAGGACAACTGGCGTCATTCGATGCGGATATGCTATTAGTTAACGTAATGAAGGATGGGCAGTCGCTAATGAATTGGGAACGTCTTCAGCGATCTGAGCTTTGGAGGAACCTGAAGGCCGTCAGGAAGGGGAACGTTTATCTGACCTCGGGACAAGCCTGGCTGGCTGAGCCGATTCTCGAGTATACAGCCAATCGGCATTATGATTTACTGCAGGAGCTCGAACAACTATTTTGTGCGCTTTAAGCCAAGAAAAGTCAGCATCTTTTCGTATTCCCGTCGTTCGTAGTGTGGTGTATAATGTCCTAGTCGATAATGATTATCAATATCATTTTCAATTACAGTGACGGAGGGAATACGATGCATCAAACAGAGAGAGCCAATGGCACAAGACGGGGTATCCATGGTGGCCAAAGAAGCTTTAGGAACATATCAGGGTTAATGATCATATTGTTGCTGACGGTATTGGTCAGCGCTTGTGGGAATAACACGAATACGGGAGCAAATGAGAAGGTAGCAGCCACTAAGGATGCTTCTGGTTCAGCACAGGGAAATAATTCTTCGCAGACGGAAGCCGCCGAGACATTAACGGTTAAACATGCTTATGGGGAGACCAAAGTTCCGGCGCACCCGAAGCGTATCGCTGTGATCGGGCTTGAAGATCTCGCGCTTTCATTGGGGCTTCCAATGGTTTATGCCTATGGATTCGACGGTTACTATTTGGAAGATCAGTTGAAGCAACAGGGAGTTCCAATGTCGGGCACCGCGGATATGAAGCCTAACCTGGAAGCGATCCTGGCGGCGCAGCCAGATCTTATTCTCATTCAACAATATTTTACCGATCAAAGCGGATACGATGAGCTTAGCAAAATTGCCCCGACAGTTTCTTATGCGCCAAATGATTGGAAAACCTCGATCACCGAGATCGGCAAAATAACTGGATTCGAGGATAAAGCACTGGCTGTGATTCAGGCCAATGAAGATAAAATCAAGCAAGCCAAGGAAACCATTATTTCGGCAGTTGGAGCTGATAAAACGGTAGTCTATATGCGTCCGTCAGACAAGGACCTGCAAGTCTTCTTCCCTAGCTTTGCACCTCTTGTCTACGAGAAGCTTGGGTTAAAGCCTGACGCCAGTATTGAAGAATTGAAGAAAGCTTCAACTGATGATTGGGGGATTACTACCTCGCTTGAGAAGTTGCCTTCCATAACCGCAGACTATGTGTTTGCCATGTATGGTGGCTCTATTAGCCCGAAAGAAGAATTTGAGAAAGCTGCTGCGGCCACAACAGAGATTGAGAAAATGAGTCTCTGGAAGGAGATACCGGCTGTCAAACAAAATCATGCATTTAAGGTATCGGCGAGAAGTTGGATGTCCAGTGGTCCAATTGCGGAAGGCAACGTCATTGATGATGTTGTAGCTGCGGTTACAGGCAGCAAGTAATAAGACCTAACTACACTAATAATAGCATCGAAAACCGTTTTATTATAAGCGGTTCTCGATGCTATTTTCATATCCAATTGCATGCCGGTACGGTGATTAAGATAGCCTTAGCCGCGGGCATTCCCTGCCAGTTTGTTGTCAGATGGCAAGAACATAGCCAGCAGTCCCAGCAGTGGCAGGAAAGCACATATCTGAATGACAAAAGAGACATCTGTCAAGTCGATCAGCCAGCCCATAATAACTGAACCAAGTCCGGCCAGTCCGAATGCCAAGCCGAAGAATAATCCAGATACGGTCCCGATTTTACCAGGTAGCAATGCCTGTGCATAGACAATGATGACCGAGAAGCCGGACATCAGGATGGCGCCGATCAGACCGCAGAGAATGATGGACCAGAACGGCGTTGCATAAGGCAGCAGCAGGGAAAAGGGAGCTGTACCGGCAATAGAGAACCAGATGATCTTCTTGCGTCCGAACCGGTCGGCGAGTGGTCCGCCGAGCAAGGTACCCAGCATTCCGGCAAATTGTAGGGCGAACAATGGAATTTGCGCATCCTCAAACGGGCGTTGAAAGCGGTCCATGTAATAGAAGGAGTAATATCCGGTCATGCTGGCGATATATACGAACTTGGAGAAGAGCAGTACAATCAGCAAGCTGATCGCTAGTGCAACGAAGCCGCGGGGATGCTGAACTGCAGCTGCAGCCGTTTGAACCGTCTTCGGAGCTACAAGCTGCCCCTTATACCAGCGGCTGACGGCATATTGCAGGAAGATGCCGAGGACAGCAGCGAATGCGAACATAATCAGCCCTCGTGTTCCGTAAGGCATAACCAGAAAGCCGACTGCCAGTGGAGCCAATGCCTGGCCGGTATTACCGCCCACCTGAAAGACGGATTGGGCCATCCCGTGGCTTTTGCCAGCAGCCAGATGAGCAACACGTGAGGATTCCGGATGGAGCACAGAGGAGCCGATACCCAGCAGCATGGCTGAAATTAGTAGTCCGACAAAATGGGACGAATAGGCCATACCAATAATACCGATCAATGAGAATAGCATTCCGCCGGGCAACAGCAATGGCATAGGACGTTTGTCTGTCAGATTTCCGATGAACGGCTGCAGCACGCAGGCAGTCACGTTAAGCATGAAGGCAATCCAGCCGACTTGGGCGAAGCTCAGGTTAAGGGTTTGCCGCAGCAGCGGGAAAACAGCGGGAACAGCGGACTGCATCGCGTCATTCAGCAGATGGGCCACCGTGACGCCGATCAAGGCGTACAGAGAGTACGACCGGGCCGCTGCCAGGGCAGGGCTTGAGACAGTTTTCATAACAATCATCCTTTGCTTTTTTGTCTTATTCGGTAGCTTAGCGCACTGTCGGATGATCTGTCGTCGCGATTGATGCTTTTCTTTTGAGCATTTTTTGCTATACTGAACTCGGGTGAGTGACCATGCAGATACACATGACAACTCCACGGCTGGAGCTGTGGAGAATTGAGAATAGTTTTATTAACGAAAAGCATCGCCATAATAATATGTACCAGATCACTGTGCCTGTGTACGGTTCCTGCGCTTTCGACTTGGAGAATAATTCCTTCCAGCTGGAGAGAGGGGAGGCGTTAATCAAGTCCCCTAATGACAGTCATGCCTTTGAGATTAAGGACGGGGAAGGTGTGGTTGTTATCCAGTTGAAGGATTTCATGGAGATTTGGGAACTGGACGGCCCGTGGGAGCCTGTTATGCAGCAGCGGGTGAATGGGGATGAGCTGTTGCGGCAGCACCGTAAATGGAGTGTGGCGTTATGTTCGAGTGACGGGACAGAGGCAGGGTTCGTCGAGGAGACGGAACTTGAGGTCATGAACTATTTGTCCCGAATTCTGCGGGGGAATCACCAGAAGAATCCCAATGCTCGAGTGCAGAAGGGGCTTCCGGATTGTGAGGACCCGCATTTGGTTCGGGTGCTGGAGTATATGCGCGATTGCTATATGAAGCCAGTATCAATAGAGGAGCTTGCCGGAATCGCAGGGATGAGCCGATATCATTTTATCCGTTCCTTCAAGGCACAGATTGGACGTTCTCCGTACCAGTACATGCTGAAAATCCGGATCGACGAGGCCAAGCAGCGGCTTCACTCCACAAGACATACCGTGACCGACATCAGTCTGGATGTTGGTTTTGCGAGTCCAAGTCAGCTTTACCGTGCCTTCCAGAAATTTATGGGCATGTCGCCTGAGCAATACAGACAGCAACTGTTCTTAAACTAGTATGTTGGGGCTGTTCTATAAGTCATGAAATTGGCTTATGGGAGCAGCCCCTCATCATGATGGTAATGGAGGCTTTGTTTTGAACAACGTTGATTCGGAGTGGGCGGAGTCTCACTTTCCTTTATATACTGCTACCCAAATTCTTTCATTGTATGGTACTTCTAATCAGCCCATGCATAAGATTCATGAGGACTTTACAGTGCTAATTGCTATCGCAGGCGGTAAGGGGATACTGCGGATGGATGATCAGACATTTGAGCTGCAAGAAGGCAGCATTATGCTGATTCCGGCACAAGTCCATGCGGCATTAGTTACAAATTCCCTTCAACCACTTCACGCATACAAGCTCTCCATTGGCGTCTGGGAGCGACCAACCTCTCCGCCAGCAAGTTCAATGGTACGAAGAAGTGAGGTACTGGGTGGGGAGAATCTTCATTTCTTTCTTTGTGAACCTGATATTGTGGCCAAAGTTGAAGAACTTTATCTATACCGTTCACCGATCCATGAAGTCAGACATGTGAAGAATCAAATTGTATTTCATCAGATTATTGCTGAGCTGCTGGAGCGAGAGGATGCAAAGTATGCGGTCAGTGAGCAGCCGAGCATGGATCGAAGTATTGCCTACCTGGAGAACCATTTTAACGAAAAAATAACGCGAGAACAGCTGGCGGCATTGGCCGGTATCAGTAGTTCACATTATTCTATATTATTTAAACGTTTTACCGGATTTTCCCCCCAGGAATATCTGTCACGCTTGCGCGTGCATCGGGCGATTGAGCTGTTAATCAGTGGTTCGGGTACCCTTCGAGAGATTGCCCAGAAGGTAGGGTATAAAGATGAATTTTATCTGAGTCGTCGTTTCAAGCGCCAGACCGGTGCAGCGCCTTCTGCCTATAACCGCCGGTCCTCTTCGCCTCGCGTTGCTGTAATGCTGGCCCCTTATGCCAGTCATCTGTTGCTGCTTGGACTGGAACCAGTAGTGACGATTGCCGAGAATGGTGAATATTTGAATATCGCCGAACTGGAGAAACCGCAAAACATGAGATTTATCAGTGCAGATACTTCTCCCGAGCAGCTCAATTCGGTGTTACTAGAGACAAAATCTGAATTGATTATCGCGGCACAACAGCATTTGCACAGTTTTGGCTTGAATCTTGGGCATATACGGGCGGTAGCGCCGGTTATAGAAATATCTTGGATGGAGCTTGGCTGGAAGGAGCATTTCCGCCTTATTGCGCAGGCTATCCAGCGGAGTGAAAGAGCAGAAGAGTGGCTGGTGAAGTTTGGGGAAGAGGAACAGGAAGCTCGTCTGCGGGTACAGGAAAGCGCGGTCGCCAAGGAAACGATCACAATTCTGATTCTACGTCCGGAGCAGATGCAGGTTTATGGTGTTCGAAATGTAGGATATGTGATGTATCATTCGCTTGGGTTGAAGCCTCCGGCAAAAATCGGACAGGAGATAGAACGGCTCGGTAATCAATTTCATTCCATTCCTATCGAGCTGGCGGAGCTTGCTGATTATGCGGGTGATCGTCTGCTTGTTTTTGTATTTCCAGACCCGAAAGGTTCTTTCGCCCATGCCGATGCTATTCTTCAGTCCTCTTACTGGAAGGGGCTTGCGGCTGTTCGGAACGATAAAGTGCATCATCTGGACATCGATGATTGGATTCCCTATAACCCTGTTTCTATTCGACTACAGCTGCAACGTGCGGTGGCATTATTTACCGGCATTCAATAGTCCAAGCTTCTTTCCCAACAATAAGCCATGGTTTAGCGAAATCAGGCTTACTATAATAGGTTATGAAAATGAAACTCATTATCAATGAGAAAATTCATTGTACATAGTCATTATAAAAAGGGAGAGAGTCATCCGATGAAAAAGCTTTTCGTACCGGTAATCTTATCTTTAGTAGTTATTCTGAGCGCCTGTGGTGCCAATCAAACCAATAATGCTGAGAAGAGCACGAATAATTCCTCGACTGAGGCATCCCAGTCTTCCGGCGCAGCGCCAGCGGCAACCTTTACGTATCAATCCGAGAACGGCCCAGTGGAAGTTCCTTCGCATCCGCAGCGCGTGGTTGTCCTGACTAGATTTTTAACAGGAAATGTGATGGCGCTAGGTGTGCCTGTAGTGGGCGTGGACGAGATGTCCAAGGAGAACCCAAGATTTAAAGATGAGCTGAAAGACGTTGAGGCCGTTACGGATGAAAGCCTTGAGAAGATCATTGAACTGCAACCGGATCTTATTATCGGACTTGAGGATATCAAGAATGTGGACAAGTTCAAGCAAATCGCGCCAACAGTCACTTTTACATATGGTAAAGTTGATTTTTTAACGCAGCAGCTTGAGATAGGGAAATTATTGAACAAAGAAAAAGAAGCACAGGCCTGGGTGGATGAATTCAAGGCACGTTCCCAGAAAGCCGGTGAAGAGATTAAAGCGAAGGTTGGCGAAGGCGCAACGGTGACGGTAATCGAGACCTTCAACAAACAGCTGTACGTGTATGGATATAACTTTGGACGGGGTACAGAGCTTCTATATGGTGATCTTGGCTTCAGTCTACCTGAGAAAACGATAGAAGCAACAGCGAAAGACGGTTATTTGGCATTGTCTACGGAAGTTATGAAGGATTATGTTGGTGATTATATTATCTTCAGTAAAAATGCGGATGAGGATAACAGCTTCCAAGATACCCAGACCTACAAGAACCTGCCAGCTGTGAAAAATAATCACGTCTATGAAGTGGATGCCAAATCGTTCTATTTCAATGACCCGCTGAGCCTTGATTTTCAACTGGACTTCTTTATCAAGAGCTTCCTGAACAAGTAATGATTTATCAGCACCCACATTATCCATTATGAGAAAAGTTGAGATTCCAATGAGAGATAAAAAACGTTCAGTCCCCTTTTTCTATAAGCTCCTTGGCAGTGTGCTGGTGCTCATCGTCTCCTTTGCTATTTCGATGGTATTGGGAGCTAAGGAAATAACGCTGCATGATCTTTGGCTGGCGCTAACTTCCTCGGGTGCGTCCAGTGAGAATGTTCTCATCCTGCGTGAAATTCGTATGCCACGTGAACTGGCTGCGATGCTGGTCGGTGCCGCTTTTGCGGTATCCGGCTCCATCATGCAAGGGGTAACTCGTAATCCACTCGCGGATCCTGGTCTGCTGGGTTTGACCTCCGGAGCGAATATGGCCCTGGCTGTGACCTTTGCATTTCTTCCGGGAGTGGGCTACTTCGGAATTATGCTGGCCTGTTTTATCGGTTCTGCATTAGGTGCGGGTCTAGTCATTGGACTTGGTTCCGTGCGTCAAGGAAAGCTGTCTCCTATCCGCATCGTGCTGGCAGGAGCAGCCATTTCCGCCTTTCTGTATGCTATTGCAGATGGCATCAGTATTCTTTTCAAAATATCCAAGGATGTCTCGATGTGGACCGCTGGGGGATTAATCGGCACGACATGGGGACAGCTTCAGGTGATCACGCCTGTTATTGTAATTGCGATTGTGGTGGCTGTTATGTATTCCAATCATTTAACCATTCTTAGCCTAAGCGATGAAATTGCAATGGGACTGGGGCAAAAGCTCGTGCGGGTCAAATTGATCCTGTTCACTCTGGTCGTTTTGTTGACGGGGGCAGCGGTAGCACTTGTTGGTAACATTGCCTTTCTAGGGCTGATGATTCCACACATTGTCCGCATGATCGTTGGCACTGATTACCGGTACATCCTGCCGTTCTCCGTGTTTGCTGGTGCCAGCTTTATGCTATTGGCCGATACGCTCGGCCGTACCATACATGCGCCTTATGAGACACCGATGGCAGCTATTGTAGCGATGGTGGGCTTACCCTTCTTCCTGTTTGTCGTGCGTAAAGGAGGTAAAGCACTCTCATGACATTGTCCGCTCTTGTTCGTAAACAACGTCTTATTATTCTGATCAGCCTGTGTCTTATTGTCCTGACCGCAGTAATCAGTATGGGCGTAGGCTATTCCTCATTGTCTTTTAACAGGCTGATCCCTGTTTTATCAGGTCACGGCACATTTAAAGAGGATTTTGTTCTGTTCTCTGTCAGATTGCCCAGAATTTTGATTACCTTGCTGTCGGGGATGGCCTTGGCATTATCCGGGTCGATTCTGCAAAGTATTACCCGCAATGATCTGGCCGATCCGGGCATCATTGGTATTAATTCCGGGGCCGGCGTAGCCATTGCGATCTTCTTCCTGTACGTCCCGGTCAAAGCTGGGTCATACGTATATATGCTGCCGCTCGTGGCATTTCTGGGGGCCTTGATCACAGCCATACTTATTTATGTATTCTCCTACAGCCGGTCACGAGGTCTTGATCCGACTCGTCTGATATTGGTTGGGGTAGGCTTCTCTCTGGCTTTGTCAGGGATTATGATTGTAATCATTTCTTCGGCGGAACGCTCTAAGGTAGATTTCATTGCAAAATGGATCGCGGGGAACATCTGGGGGACAGATTGGCCGTTTATATGGGCTTTACTGCCGTGGTTAATTCTTCTAGTTCCGTTCACACTGTTCAAATCCAGACAGCTTAATCTGCTCAATTTGAGCGAGGCTTCTGCGATTGGCGTCGGTGTCCATCTGGATCGGGAGCGCCTGCTTCTTATCGTAGTGGCTGTTGCTGCGGCAGCATCTGCAGTATCGGTCACCGGAGGGATTGCTTTCATCGGTCTGCTGGCTCCGCATATTGCCAAAGCACTGGTCGGACCGCGAAATCAATTATTCATTCCTGTAGCAGTGCTGCTTGGCGGATGGTTGCTGCTGTTAGCCGATACAGTCGGACGCAATCTGGTCGACCCCGACGGTCTTCCGGCAGGCGTCATGGTATCACTGATTGGAGTTCCATATTTCGCTTATTTGCTGTTAAAAAAATAGGATTGACGTATGCCGCCTCAGCTTATGCTGAGGCGTTTTTTTATAATTGTAGAAACAAGGCTTTGGTGCCGAGGCTTTCGTGAGCTTTATGTAAGAGGAAAATTATAACTATACGAGGTTTTTGTAAACTGAAAATTGGTGGAGCAAGGGAATCGTCAGATTCTCAGGCTTCACCTTTTTTGCTGTTTGTTCGCAGAAAGCTTTATGGATCAATATTCCATAAACATCGTGAAAATATTAGATGTCTCTTTCTATTATGATTAGATTTTTTCTGTTTACATTGAGGTTACAATAATTTAATATATCACTTACAAAAGTTAATATAATTAATAATGTCAGCTGGATTGTTCGGATGCAGTTGGACCGATTACAACAGCGGGAAGAGGGATGCTTATTGATTAATTGTCTAACCCCTTGGTGTTAAGGAAAATATCATCATTTGCGGAACGTTTTTTAGCTACATATGACATTAAGAATAGGGGTTTTGCTTAAGTGTTTAATTTAATGAGTAAGTACAGGAAATGGATCAGCGCTGCCTTGATTGTGATGATTCTAGCTGTAACCGTACTGCCGAATAGTGGGGTAGTCAAGGCGGATGCTGCAGCGCCGGAGATTGTCGCTGGCTGGACTTTTTCAGCGACTAATTTGGACACTGCGAACAGCGGTATTGCTTCCAATAATAATATCGCCAAGTTGAAGTTAAGTAGTGATAGAAAAGCTACTTATTCAGCAGCAGGCAACACGATATACAAGGACGGCTGGGCTTCCGGAGAATACTGGGAGGCACAGCTTAGTACATTAGGCTACTATGACTTGAAGCTCTCTTCCAAACAGTATGGTACGAGCACTGGGCCAAGAGATTTTAAGATTCAATATAGTCTCAACGGTACGGATTTCTCTGATGCTTCCGAAACATATATCTTAACCAGTACGATCGCGCAAAAAGATTTTGATCTGCCAAAAGCCGTAGAGAATCAGCCTACGGTATATATCCGTTGGTTAAACAACTCTTCAGCAGCGATTAATAATACAGGAACAACAGCTCCTGTGAATGGCAATAGCCGGATATCGGATATTGTTGTTAAAGGTTCGCAGCAGCCAGCCGGTCCTGTCAGCGTAACAGGCGTTGCACTGAACACGGGTGCTCTTGCTCTTTCTACAGGTGGAAAAGGAACGTTGACGGCAACGGTCCAGCCAGCGAACGCAACCGAGCGTTCTGTCACTTGGACCTCCAGTGATGCAACGGTTGCGACAGTGGATAATGGCGTTGTAACAGGCGTGAACGAAGGTCATGCCACGATTACAGTGACCACTGTTGATGGTAGCTTCCAAGCTGCGGCAGAGGTCGATGTAACTGCCGGACCCGTTAAAGTAACGGGTATTGCGTTGGATAAAACCAATGTTAACTTGACGGTTGGAGCCACTGATCAATTGCTTGCAACGATTCAGCCTTCAACTGCTGCCAACAAGCAAGTAGCCTGGACTACTTCGAACGCGTCAGTTGTGACTGTGGATGCTCAAGGAAAATTGAAGGCTATTGCACCGGGAACAGCCGTTATCATCGTTACTTCACAAGATGGTGCTTTTACTGCCACGTCATCGGTGAATGTGACTACAGCCAAAACGGCAGATCCGGTAGCTTCCAAAATCACCTTGTCTACCCTGACTAATGCTTCGGGTACTGCGGGTGCCGTAGCTGGCAACTCATCCGTCAAGTTGTATTTTGCGGATGACACACTTGCGGGAACAACGACAGCTGCTGCGGACGGATCGTTTACGCTTGCGTTCCTCAATCCAGCTTCGAAAAGTTCCTTCTACATTGTAGCGCAAGAAAATGCTAAGGACCCGAGTAATAAGATCGCGCTGAGCTTCTCTGGGAGCAACTACAAGCCTGGAGATGTTGTGTTCAGTCAAATCTATGTAGGCGGCGGTAATGGCGGCGCGTTCTACAAAACAAAGTTTTTTGAATTGTACAACACGACAGATCAGGATATTAACTTCAACAATCAGTGGGCCATTGGTTATACTTCCGCTACTGGGACAAGCTTTAGCGCCGGAACGAAGCTGACCGGTGTCATCAAAGCTCATGGATATTATCTTGTTGCAGGCAGCACGGGTGCAACAGGTAAGGATCTGCCAGTTAAAGAGGATCAGACTACAACGATTAATCCAAGTGCATCTACTGGTGGTATTTTGGCCATTACGAACAGCACGACTGCAATAAGCAGTCAAGATGATCCGAAAGCCATCGACATTGTTGCTTTCGGTAATGGAACGAACCCAAGCTTCACCATGAAAACGGATCATTGGGGTTCGCCGTTCTTTACCACCAGCATTTCAAGCGGGACACTGCTTCGCAAGACGGACCTTGGTTCCGATCCGCGAGGAGTTTTTGGCCTGCGCAATGGTTACTTCACCAAGAATCCTTTAAATGATTTCGTATTGAACTCTCCTGGCAGTACCGCCAATCCGGACGAGGTCGTGATTAGAACTTCGAAATCTATGGTTTCACCGGATGCTTCCAAAATTCGCTTCGTGAATGCAGGCGGAACTGGAAATGTAACAGGTACCGCAGGTGCAGTACCGAGTGCATCGTCGGTAAGTGCATATTTCCTGAACAATGGAACGTTGACACCGGCAGGACAAGCCACTGCGGGAGCAGATGGTGCCTTTGCACTGAATGTTACTAACGCAGGACAAAACCAAACGGTATATGTAACGCATAAGGATTTGTCCCAACCAACGCCTAAAGACAGCGCCTATGCGCGTGTCGATATTGCAGGTAATCCGGCAGCAGTGCTTCCAATCACAGCTCTTCGTGCAAACGATGACAAGGGATTCCTGCTGAATGTGGGATATGAAACGACTATTGAAGGTATTGTGACCTCCGCTAACCAAGCCTTGGGAGCAGAGAAAACAAGCTTTTACGTACAAGATTTAACAGGCGGGATTCAAGTCATTGGTGTGCAGGACTCTTCCTCCATCGCGCCGGGCACTAAAGTAAAGGTTGCCGGTAAGCTGGTGTTTGTTGCCGGGGCGACTCAACTGGTTGCTGGGACGATTACGACTGAGGGTATGGAGGCTGTGCCAACTCCAGCTATTGTCAAATTGGATGCTATGAGTGTCTATGAGAAGGCTGAGGCACTTGAAGGCAAACTGATTTCCTTCAGAGGTAAGGTAACCAATATTCCATCAGAGGGACCTGACTATAATGTTACGGTTGCTGATGATGAAGGTAATACAGCTGTCGTGAAGATTATGAAATCTACGGGGATTGACATCAATAGTGCTTTGTCCCTGGGAGATGCGTATAACTTCACTGGTATTGCTAGTCAATCGAAGTTAGTATCGCCTTACACAAGCGGATATTTTATCCTGCCGAGAAATGCTGCCGATATCAAGGGGGATTTGCAGTTTAATCACGTTCCTTTGACTAAGGCTTACACCGGTCTGGATGTGTCGATCAAAGCTTCGGCGAAGTATGCAGACTCCGTGACTCTTTATTATAAAAATGAAGGGGACTCGTCGTACCAATCCATTCCTATGGAAACGGCCGACAAAGTCAATTACAACGTCAAGATTGATAAAGCTAATGTGAAGACAACTAAAATCTACTATTACATTGTGGCTGAAAGTGCTGGACAAGAGCCTCGCAAATCTGGTGACGCAGCTACCCCTAACGCGGTAGAGATTGTTGAGGATAAAGATGGTCCAGAGTATGCGGATGAGCTTCCGGCGAATATGGACACCATTGAGACGAACCATCCGGTTGTATCCATAGATTTGGACGACCCGAATGGAGTGGATGTTTCCTCACTGAGTATCTCTATTGACGGTAAGGATTTTACAGCCAAAGCAGTCAAGTCCGAAACTCAAATCAAGCTTACACTGACTAGTGAAGATGATTTGGCTGTGGGCGTACACACTGTTGTAGTTAGCGCGAAGGATAAACTGGGCAACCTTTCGTCAACGAAATGGTCGTTCGAGATTATTCAAAGATTTACAGGCGGTAACCATTACCGGGGAACGACACATAACCATACGAATATATCCCATGATGCCAAAGGTACTCCTGAAGATGCTTTGAAAGCGGCGGAGTTCTATGGCTATGATTACTTTGCTTTCTCTGATCACTCACACGATATCGACTCTAGTCTGACTGGTACGGACACGGTTGATCATAACGGCATGCCTGAACGTAAAGGTGGATCGGATTGGCAGTTGACCAAAAATCTGGCCAATCAATACACCAAGGACGGTAGCTTTGTTGTGTTCCCTGCCTTTGAAATGACATCGACCACTTGGGGACATTCCAACGTGTTTGGAACAACCAATTTTATCGATCGCGTTCAAAATGGTGGTAAGTATCAGAACCTGCAAAATTATTATGCATGGACACTGACCTATGATAATATCGTGGCGCAGTTTAACCACCCGGCTATGTCGGCAAATGCTTTTGACAATTTCATTCCTTATGATAAAAATGTCAATAGACTCTTCACGATGCTTGAAGTAGGTAATGGTTCCGGTAACTATTCTTATGTCAATGCTGAGAATAAATTCTTCAGCGCACTTGATTTGGGCTGGCATGTAGCTCCAACCTATGGCGAAGATAACCATGATGGAACCTGGGGAAAAACGAAGAAGCGGACGATTATCGTAGCTAAAGATCTGTCTCAGGAATCTCTTTTGGAAGCTATGCGCAAAATGCGTGTCTACTTCACTGAGGATCCGAATTTCACGCTAGATGTACTGGCGAATGGTTATTACATGGGGTCCACAGTAGATTCCAAGAATTTGAAGTTTGATATTAAAGGTAGTGATCCGGTTCTAGAGAGTGCTACCGATCCAAAATACAGCTACCTGAAGACACCTTCAGACGATAATATCGCGAAGGTTGAGCTAGTAACAAACGGCGGACGAGTAATTGATAGTTATATCCCTAAGGACAGCTCCACTTCCTTCAGCTGGAGTCCTAACGTCAATGTATTGGGTGGACAGCAGTGGTTCGTTGTTCGAGTAACGCAAAAAGATGGCGATCGAATCTATTCTTCACCAATTTGGTCGCAAGAAGATCCGTTGGCTGTAAGAGTGAACGATCTGTCAATCGTAGAAGGAGCGGCAATCGCAGGCAATCCGGTAACCCTGAAAGCAGGGATCTCCAATATGGGTACGATTAACCTGAAGAATATTACCGCGCATTTCTACTATGACAGCATTGATGCACAACATCTGATTGGAGATGCAGAAATTCCTTCGTTAGATTCCAATCAAAATGTTAATGCAAGTGTCATCTGGGCAAATCCTGTAGCCGGTAATCACAAATTGATTGTCGTGTTAGCGTCAAATGACGGTATTGACCTAGGTGATAACAGGTATGAACAGATAGTTGATGTTAAAGCACCGCTCGGCATTACGCTGATGATCGATGCGACTCATAAGAATGAGAACACATCAACAGATACAGGTACGTATGCTAAGAACCTGACAGACATGACCCTGAAACTCAAGCAGCAGGGCTACACAGTTGTAGAGAATACCACTGCTTTGTCTGATCAGCTTCTGAATAATGTAGGCGTGTTGATGGTGACTCACCCTAGCACTGAGTATTCCGCGAGCGAGATTGATGTCATCAAAAACTTCGTTAATCGTGGCGGTTCTCTATTGCTAACGGAGAAGAGTAATTTCGGTGGAACACAGCAGACAGTGAACTCTCTGTTGAAGGGTGTAGGCTCAAGCATTTTGGTCAATAACGACGGGGTGTTTGATGAGACGCCAGCAGGAAACTTCTGGTCCACTCCATTGACCTCTAACTTCTCAGTACGTCTTCACTTAAAACCGGTAAGCAACGGACTAACCGATTTTATCTCGTTGCTTGATTTCTATAGTGGTGCGAGTCTGGCCGCGAATGACGGTTCAGGGAATAAAGTTCCTCTTACCAATAGTAGTACAGTGACTATTCTGGCTACAGGAAATGAATCGACTTTCCAGGATGCACCGCAATTGAAACCTGACACCGTTTCGTATAACGTGTATACGGCCAACGGTAAAAATGGTCCGGCTTTGTTAGATGTAACAGGCGGTAGCAAGATTCCGCTTCTAGCTTCGGAGCAACTCGGCAAAGGCCGCATTTTTGTAGCTGGTATGAACATATTTAATGACAAGCAGATGACCCAGAACGACGGGCCTACCAACAATGCTCCATTAGCATTGAAGGTCGTTAATTGGCTGGCTAATCGTGAAACCAAGGTAACACCAATCGCGGAGGTTCGTAAGCTTCCAGAAGAAACAAATGTAGTTATCCAAGGTAAAGTCACGACGACTGCCTTCTATGATTCAGCCTTTATTCAGGATGAAACTGGCGGCGTTGTAGCCTTCAACGATGTTCCAGACGGCGCGCTTCAACTTGGAGACACAGTACGTGTATACGGAAAAATCGGTTCATTCGAAAATGAAAAAGAACTTATCTTTGACAGATTCGATAATAGCATTGTAAAGGTTAGCTCTGGGCCACCAGTTGAGCCGAAATTGGTTAGTACAGCTGCTTCTGTCTCAGATGAATACCAAGGACAGCTAGTACAGGTGAAAGCTAAGGTAGTTGATATTCTTGATGAGAGCACGTACATCCTCAATGACGGCTCTGGACCAGTTACTGTATTTATAGACGGGTATATCGTCAACAAGACTGGGGAAGTTGCACCGATCAAAGTTGGAGATACGCTACTGGCCACGGGCTTGAGTGGTAAGTACTCCAAGGGAGACCGGATCCGTGTTCGTGACACGAAGGAACTGATCGTGGACAAAACGAACATCCCAGTAACTGGCGTGACAATGAAACCAGCTACACTGAACTTAAAAGTCGGTGAGAGCGGACAGCTTGAAGCGGTATTTGAGCCTGCTACGGCGAACAACAAAGCTGCAACTTGGAGCACAAGCAACAGCGAAGTAGCAACTGTGGATGCCAGCGGTAAAGTCACTGCTATTGCGGAGGGAACAGCCACTATCACAGTCAAGACTGAAGATGGCGGATTCCAAGCAACAAGCGAAGTAACGGTAACACCGAAGGTTACTCCAGTAACGGGTGTAACCCTGGATAAAGCAACGCTGAATCTGAAAGTTGGAGAAAGCGACGAGCTTAAAGCGACCGTAACTCCTGATACGGCAAGCAATAAAACCGTAACGTGGAGCACAAGCAACGCTGACGTAGCAATTGTGGATGCCAGTGGTAAAGTCACTGCTATTGCGGAAGGAACAGCAACCATCAAAGTAACAACTGAAGATGGTAAACTCGAAGCAGCGAGCGAAGTAACGGTAACACCGAAGGATTCCAGTGGAGAAAATACTCCGGTAACGGGTGTGACGCTGGATAAAGCAACGCTGAATCTGAAAGTCGGCGAAAGTGATGAGCTTAAGGCGACCGTAACTCCTGATACGGCAAGCAATAAAACCGTAACGTGGAGCACAAGCAACGCTGACGTAGCAATTGTGGATGCCAGCGGTAAAGTTACTGCGATTGCGGAAGGAACAGCCACCATTACAGTTACGACTGAAGATGGTAAATTCGAAGCAACGAGCAAAGTAACGGTAACACCGAAGGATTCCAGCGGAGAAAATACTCCGGTAACGGGTGTGACGCTGGATAAAGCAACGCTGAATCTGAAAGTCGGCGAAAGTGATGAGCTTAAGGCGACCGTAACTCCTGATACGGCAAGTAATAAAACCGTAACGTGGAGCACAAGCAACGCTGACGTAGCAATTGTGGATGCCAGCGGTAAAGTTACTGCGATTGCGGAAGGAACAGCCACCATCAAAGTAACAACTGAAGATGGTAAATTCGAAGCAACCAGTGAAGTAACGGTAACACCGAAGGATTCCAGTGGTGAAAATACTCCGGTAACGGGTGTGACGCTGGATAAAGCAACGCTGAATCTGAAGGTTGGAGAAAGCGACGAGCTTAAGGCGACCGTAACTCCTGATAC
>NZ_JBHRYW010000008.1:35224-344100 GCF_042649265.1 Paenibacillus sp. GCM10012306
TACGGCAAGTAATAAGGCTGTAAAATGGAGCACCAGCAATGCTGAAGTAGCAACCGTAAATGCCAGCGGTAAAGTTACTGCTATTGCGGAAGGAACAGCAACCATCAAAGTAACAACTGAAGATGGTAAATTGGAAGCAACAAGCGAAGTAACGGTATCACCGAAAGATTCCAGTGGAGAAAATACACCAGTAACGGGTGTGACGCTGGATAAAGCAACGCTGAATCTGAAGGTTGGAGAAAGCGACGAGCTTAAGGCGACCGTAACTCCTGATACGGCAAGTAATAAGGCTGTAAAATGGAGCACCAGCAATGCTGAAGTAGCAACCGTAAATGCCAGCGGTAAAGTTACTGCTATTGCGGAAGGAACAGCCACCATCAAAGTAACAACTGAAGATGGTAAATTCGAAGCAACGAGCGAAGTGACGGTCACTAAACTGGACACTTCCGGCGGAGATAAAGATAGTAAAGGCAGCAACCCAGGTACAGGAAGCAATGGCAGTGGCTCTAATGGATCAAGCGGCAATACCACTCCTGGTAATGTTGTTGACAATGGTTCTGGCGCTAACTCCAGCTACAAAGTATCCTCCGCTGACCTAAACAATAGTGCAAACGGGGTTACGACCGTCGAAGTTCCCGCGAAAACGACGGAAATAAGTCTTCCAGGAAATACAGCAGATCTGATTAAGCAAAATGCGTTGCAAATCAAATCTGACGCAATTACGTTAACCGTTCCGTCTGAGCTGCTGAAGCAGCTGTTCAGCAAGCTGTCGACAGAAGAGCAGCAGAACAGTACGGTTACGTTGAAGCTGTCGCCTTTGAGTAATGAAACAGCAGTCAGCATAATCAACGGCAGCAGTCAAACAGCCCATGCAGGCCTGAAACTGAGCAGCGATATCTATGAGCTGACTCTTTCGATTCAGACAGCAAGCGGCCAGTCGATTAATCTGTCGAAATTCGATCAGCCAATTACGATCCAGCTGAAGGTTGCGGCAGATACGAATCCTAAGCTGGCAGGAATCTTCTACATTTCTGATGGCGGATCAATTGAGTATGTGGGAGGCACTTATGCCAACGGGTATATGACAGCCAAGCTTACTCACTTTAGTAAATATGCCGTTCTGGAATATACCAAGTCATTCGTGGATGTTCCGGCAGGACATTGGGCGGCAGACGTGATTAAAGAGCTTGCAGCTAAACAACTGGTGAACGGAACCAGCGACAGCACATTGGAGCCGGAACGTAAGGTTACTCGTGCCGAATTCACTGCGATGCTGATCCGGGCGCTCCATCTTACGGATAAAGGAACCTTGGCATTCACAGATGTGAAGGACGGCGATTGGTATGCCGAGGCAGTAGCGATCGCTGTCAAAGCGGGCATTGTCCAAGGCAAGACCCAGACCCTCTTCGATGCCAATGCACAAATTACCCGTGAGGAAATGGTGACCATGTTGATGCGGGGATATGAAGTGGTTCATGGTCAAGTAACCGTGAATAATCCTACTTCATTTACCGACGAGGCTAAAATCTCTGCTTGGGCCGTACCATTTGTTAATGCGGCCTCAGCGAACAAGCTGATTCAAGGACGCGCGGCTGGCAAGTTTGATCCGAAAGGAATCACAACCCGTGCCGAAGCGGCGCAAGTCATCTATAATCTGCTGAACAACTAATTTTTATAGAGGCACAGGATGGAAAGCAGGATGCCCTTCTTTTGAATGGCATCCTGTTTATTTAAGAGGAGGAAAATCATGCCCAGGCTTCAAAGAGCACGTCAATTATTCATCTGTTTCGCATTAATATTACTGCTAATACTTCCGTTTAATCAGCAAGCCGATGCACATGCGTATAGTGCCAGCTATACTACGCTTAATCTGACCAAATCCTACACTGAAATGACTTATTCAATTGATGAGCTGTCCGTGATCGAGCTGGCTGGTGGCGATACAGATGGAAATGGAATGCTGGATGAACAGGAATTCGAAGCTATCAAAGATCAATTCCTCAAGTTACTTGAGCAGGATATCACTTTGAAAATAAATAACGAGCCACAGGCTTGGACACAAGTGGAAAGTATGGTCATGGATCGTAAAGGTGATGCCACGAAAGCCATCATCAAATTAAAATTTCCAGCGGTGTCGCCGGCTCAGTCGATATCTTTGACAGATCGGTTGTACATGAATAATAAGGCTACTGAGAACTATGTGGATCTGATCACGATCAATTATGGTCAACAAAAGAGCACCGCAGCTTTATCCGGCAGCAGCCGGGTATGGGCAATGCAGCTCACTGACACAGAGTATGCAAATTTGCAGCAGGATGGCGAACAGGTACAGTCTAGTGTTGCCGACAATTCATCCTCAGCGGGACAGACAACTGACGAAGATGCTGAGCAGTCGGTTTCTGGTTGGGTATCGTTTTTCAAACTGGGTATGAACCACATCTTGTCTGGTTATGATCATCTATTGTTCCTGTTCTCGCTACTGATCGCCAGACAAACCTTTAAGCAGTATGCAGCGATGATCACTGCCTTCACCGTTGCACACAGTATTACTTTAACCTTGACCGTGCTTGGCATCATCAATGTTCCTTCCATTATTGTGGAGCCGGCGATCGCGCTTAGCATTTGTTTTGTTGCTGTTGATAACATGGTCCGTGAGCGTGTCAGCTACCGCTGGGTATTGACCTTCCTGTTTGGACTCATTCACGGGATGGGCTTTGCTGATATTCTTAAAGAAATGGACCTTGTAAAAAGTGAGCTTGCCGTTGATTTAGTTAGTTTCAACCTTGGTATTGAGACCGTTCAACTGATTTTGGTCGCTATCCTTTTGCCGCTTCTGGCACTGCTGCATCGTTGGAAATATTCGAGACGGGCGGTACTGGGATGCTCAACACTGGCCTTTGCACTCGGTGGTATTTGGCTGGTTCAACGTTTGTTCTTCTAATTCATGAACGAAAAAAGGTGAAGCTATAGTGCAAGAGACGGTAATGCGAAATAAGTCATCCAGGTGGAATAGTTATATCGTGCTGGGACTCTCATTGGTGACGATGCTCATTCTCTATTTCTTTTCTACCCAAGAGCCTGGAGCGCTGCTGCAAAACGCCAAGCTACAGTTATTTAAAATGATGTTTGTCAGCATTATTATCGAAGCGATGCCGTTTATTCTCATCGGGGTGATTATTTCAGCGCTGCTGGAGGTTTTTGTATCAGAGGGGACGATTAAGCGAATGATTCCCCGCAATCCAGTTTTAGGAATCATCACAGCAAGCGTGATCGGTATCATTTTTCCTATTTGCGAATGCGGGATGGTGCCCGCGGTTCGTCGTTTAATTCAGAAAGGGATGCCATTATATGTCGCGACTACGTTTATTGCGGTAGGGCCTATTTTGAATCCAATCGTTTTCTGGTCGACATTTACGGCGTTTCGCAACCGACCGGAACTCGCATATTCCCGTATGGGACTAGCTTTTCTGGTAGCCCTTGTATTAGGATTGATTGTCTATCGTTTTGTTCATCCAGATCAGTTGCGACACAGTGGCGCTTCTTCACATGGAAGTCACAGCCATCATGCTCATTCGGAAGGTAATACTTTAGTTGCGCGTTCTTCTTTTAGGAAACGGCTATTGGAGGTCATGCACCATTCGATCAGCGAGTTTTTTGATATGGGTAAATATTTGATGTTCGGCGCATTATTGGTTAGCCTGCTACAGACATTCGTTCCTAAAGAGAGCCTGGCGGCATTAGGCCATGGACAGGGAAGTGCGAACTTACTAATGATGGGGCTGGGCTTCTTGCTTTCACTTTGTTCGACATCGGATGCATTTGTGGCCCAATCGTTCACGACTAGCTTCTCCGGGGGAGCATTGGTTGCATTTATGGTGCTTGGTCCAATGCTAAATTTGAAGGGTGTACTGATGATGACAGCCGTTTTCAAATCTCGGTTTGTGGTCGTATATAGCGCATTGGTGGTTGTGTTCGTCTATGCAGGCACTTGGCTGCTTGAGAAACTGTTGCTGTAATAGAAAGAGGGATCCGAATTGGGAAAAACACGCATGTTGGTACATGATTCATTAAAACTGCTTATCCTTATGGGATTCACCGGTTACATGATTTATCTGGCTCTCACGGGTGAAATTCTGCTTTATATCGCACCACATCTGGTAAAATACACGGAGCTCGCTGCTGCTGGTCTATTCCTGTTCACCCTTTTTCAACTTTACGTTCTAATTCGCTCCCGTACTCAGCCTGTGATTGCTTGTAGTTGTGCTCATGATCATGACCATGGCCACGATCATAGTCATCATCACGATCATGAGCATGATCATCATGGGCATAGCCATGAGCCGTCCAAATCACTCTTGAAAAATGTGATCATGTATGGTCTATTCATTTTGCCGCTAATGCTGGGTGCATTTTTGCCTAGTCAGGCTTTTGCCGGCTCTCTTATTAAGAATGGAGGCTTTCAACTAGAGGGAACAGCTACCAGCAGTAGTATCCCTGAGGATTTGGCTGGGCTTGCCGGATCGGAATCTCCAGAAATAAAGGAACGGTTTAAGTCGGACAAGTACAACCGGGATTATGCCAAGTTGGGCATGCTCTTGTATCAGCAAGATATCATTGAGATGAAGGAACAGTGGTTTATCGAGAGGCTGCAGGCGCTGAATTCTTTTGCGGATAACTTTGAAGGCAAGACGATTAAGATCAAAGGCTTTATCTCTCGGGAAGATGAATTACAAGGGAACCAGTTTATCATTAATAGAATGGCTATGACGCATTGTATCGCCGATATTACTCCTTACGGAATTGTTGCCGAGAGTGAGGAAGCAAGCAATTTTGCCAATGACACATGGGTGGAGCTCACAGGAACCATTGATAAGACAACCCATCATGGTCAGACTGAAATAAAAATCATGGTCACGGATATCAGCCCTTCGACTGGACCAGAGATTCCTTATATTTATCCAGACTGGGATTTTGCCTCTAAGCTGTGAGTCTATAGTGCAAGAATAGATTAAAGATGGAGTGAATGTGTTATGCTGCTGAATACAGGCGGTCTAGTGTTAATTCTGCTAATTACGCTTTACCATATTTATTTTTTGGTGCAAAGAAAGAGTGGGCTGACTGGGAAGAGCGGCATGATACTAGCTTCGCTTTTTGCTCTTCTTGCAGGACTTGCAGCCGGAGTGATCGGGGCCCAAACCTTTGATTACGGGCTAGTGCTATCCATACTGATCTGCGCATTGCTGTCCGCTGTTGCGGGAGCGGCTCTAGGATTCCCTTTTGGCTGGCAATCTGTGATTAATAGTATCCTTTCTGGTGTCATCGGCGGTACATTAGGGACCGTGCTGGGAAGCTTATTCTTTACTTCAGGACGAGTTGTTTTGTCTGGGGTCGTTCTGTTCATTCTGTGTTCCTTCCTCGTGCAAAAAATAGGCGATGCATTGATCAACAAGCCGCGTCCGAAAGCGAAGAAAGCAAACACGTCCAAGAAAACAGTAGGCAAGCCTACCTATGCAAGCACCATTTTGTTAGCAGCAGCTACGATCATTGTCGTGGCAGGGCTGCTATTGCAATATGACCGAATTGCTGTAGGTTCTATTGGTCAGCCCATATCGCAGACCGCAGTATTGGATGAGGAGAACGATATGCAGGTGGCGACGATTGAGGTATCAGAAGCAGGGATTACTCCTAAGACTACTGAATTTATTGCCGCCAAAATGATCAAGGCCATCGTTAATGTCAAAGGGTCTGTAGGAACAGGGCTAACGCTCGTTTCGAAGGATTTGAATTTTAACGTAGAGCTGAAAGAGGGAGAGAACATCTTGCTACTCAGCAATCCTCAGCCGGGTACGTATGAGATAGAAATCCCCACCAAGAATTACACAGGGACCTTCATCGTCAAAGCAGCAGAGAAAACCAATAACATAAACAATCCATAGTCTGCTTAAGCAAGGCATGGAGAAAGTCCGTAGGCACGTCATAGAGGCGTATACGGGCTTTTTTTATTTATAGTTAGACGATTGACAATTCAAATTCTAACAATTATATTATGAATAAAGATAGAATTCTAACAGTTAAATACCTTATTAAGAAGGAAGAGAATGAAATGGAGAATAATCAATATTATCTCGAAGCTGCACCTGTCCGTAAAGCGATCACCCATTTATCCATTCCCATGATGATCGGGATGTCGGTCGGTACGATTTACAACGTGATTAACGCTTATTTTATCGGCTTGCTGCATAACACAAGCATGCTGTCAGCCATCACCCTGGGCCTGCCGATTTTCACCGTGTTGATGGCCATTGGTAATGTATTCGGAGTAGGCGGAGGAACCTTTGTTACACGCTTGGCCGGGGAGAAAGAGATGGAGAAGGGGAAGAGAATTGCTGGCTATACCTTCTATAGTAGTATCATCGCCGGATTGCTGATTGCATTCCTAGCTTTTCTGCTGGTGAATCCCATTATTCAATTACTTGGTGCGGATGCTGCTACTCTGGCCTATACCAAAATTTATGTCTTGACTCTTTTTGCCGGAGGGTTCGTCGTTGTTCTTAATTTTGCTTTGGAGCAGTTGGTACGGTCTGAAGGGGCCTCCAAGGAATCAATGTATGGCATATTCATTAGTACGGCGCTGAGCCTGATCTTCGACCCGTTATTTATACTGGTGCTGAAATGGCATGTAGCCGGAGCGGCGCTGGCAATGGTTTTGGCTAATGTGGGGTCCGTGCTGTATTATATCTATTACTTGGAAAAGAAGAGCGAGTATCTGCGAGGGTTCCTGAAGTCTTTTAAAATCTCCATTCAGGATCAGTTGGAAATCTACAAGATCGGGTTATCCGAGCTGTTGCAAGCTGGCTTCCTTATTGTCAGCACACTTTTGCTCAATAACTATTCCATACTGTATGGAGACAGCGTTGTTGCCGGTTTCGGTCTGGCGCTACGGATTGCCCAGGTGCCGGAGTTCCTCGCCATGGGATTGTTCCTAGGCCTGATTCCATTCTTCGCTTATAATTATTCCAGTAAAAATATTAGCAGATTCAAAACAGGGTTTACCTATGCTTCGCTCTATATTGGCGGAATGTCGATATTATTCGTGGGCTTGGTGTATCTCTTCAGAGAGCCTGTTATCCATTTCTTCTCCAATGATCCAGAGGTGCTGAAAGTAGGGACCTATATTGTAGTAGCGATGCTCATATCCGCATTGTTTAATGGTTTTACAGGTTTGTTCACAAGTGTGTTTCAAGCCACAGGTCAAGGCCTGCCCACGATGATTATGTCCATCACACAAGGTGTCTTGTATATACCGGTCATTATTCTGTTACATTCCCTGTTTGGACTACACGGTGTTATCTGGTCGATGACGGTTACCGAAGTGATCACCTGTATGATGGGCCTGCTATTATTTATCCCGTTTAATAAAAAAATCCTTGCATTCTGCCTGAAAAGCGAGTATAGTCTTATGTACAGGCGGTGATGATCGCCAGTACATAATTTGCGGTCGTGGCGGAATTGGCAGACGCGCACGGTTCAGGTCCGTGTGGTAGCAATACTGTGGAGGTTCGAGTCCTCTCGACCGCATTACAACGAAGAACTTCTTGATTGTGTCTTATGACGATTCAAGAAGTTTTTTTGTGTATTCGGAATTAATGTAATAAGAACCTAATAACGTAAGGAAGGGATAAGCAAATGAATAATTTTATTAGTGACACTAGTATTTTGTGGCTGCTACCAATTATTTTTATGCTTCATGATTTTGAAGAAATCATTCCGATCCCAGGTTGGCTTCACAGAAATAGAGAAGATATTTTGAAAAAGGTTCCTAATGCCCTCCGATCAAGGGTGGGAAAAATGTCAGCTCTCACAGCCCCACAATTCTCAGCAGCTGTTGGCGTCCTATTTGTTATCTTTTCGATAGCCACCTTTTTGGCCTATGAGTATGAATTTTTCCTTCTTTACATTGTGTTAAGTCTAGGATTGTTTCTGCATGCCTTCTTTCATATCGGAGTGTCGTTATATTTAAGAAGATGGACACCAGGCGTTGTAACGAGTGTTGTTCTCCTTCTTCCTTATGGTGTTCTAAGCATAGATTACTTCATACGCAACCATTTGTTAGTGTTCCCCGATATTGTATACTCCGCTTTAGTTGTTATCATATTCTTTTTCCCATTCCTTAGGTTGCTACATTTCATTGGTAAGAAGCTGACAAAATCAGAGCAGTATTAATGGGCGAGCAAAAAAGAGTGTATTCTTCCACAATAGGTAGGCTACACTTTTTTTGCGTTAACATGTCATCCTTGGTCTTTAACCTTCAACATTTTTTGTTACTTTCTTTCGTTTTGTAAAAGTAACACGCATGATGAGATACAGGGTTAGAGCAACAAGTAGCGCCGATAGCACCCAAATTCCGTCCCGGTAAAGTAAATGACCAATTTCCTCGACATGGCTACCTACACTCCGTCCCAGCATGAAAAAAATCGTCGTCCATATCAGCCCGGTTGTGTAAGAGAGTAAGGCGTAGCGAGGGGACGACATTTTATTGAGACCCATAAGATAGGGGAGGACATGCCGGATGACCGGGAAAAAGTAACCGATGCAGAGCGAGAAGCTGCCGTACTTCTGTATCAATTTTTCCGAGGATGAAAGGTACTTATCCATCTTCTTTTTACGTCGAAGCTTATCCAGTACAGGGGCCCCCAGCAGGCGGCCAAGTACATAACCAAGCGATAGTCCCGAGATGACTCCCAAGTAGGTAACAATGAAGGCAGGAAACATATGGAGCATACCGTTTGAGGTAACGCTGCCGCCGGTCATGACTATGACTTCGTCGGGGATCGGTAGACCGATAATCCCGAACCATAGGGCAAGGAATAGAGCAGCATAGCCAAACTGTCCAATAAGCGATACAAGCGTGTCATAGTTCATTTACAGATCGCTCCTTTTGTAAAAAAAGATGTGAGTCTGCGGGAAGGGGAGAGGGCTTCTTACGCAGACGTAGACGAAGGCAGGAGGCATATTGAGTGGTACGAAATGTACATGCTCTATCTCAAATTGCTGGTGCAGTTGCTTTCTCATTTGCTGGGAATATTGAAACGCAATGAACAGTCCACCGGGCTTCAGTGCCGTACTAATCTGTTCCATTAGAATGTCACGTAGCTGCTGAGGGAAATTAAAAAACGGCAGGCCACTTAAGATACAATCCAACTTCTCGTCTTGGAGTCCTTGTTGGTGTAGGGCAATATCCATATGTCTTGCATCGGGATAACACAGAAATCCTGGGTATCTCTCAGTCAGTTTTTGCCGGAGTTCAGCATCTTTCTCAAATAAAAGAACTTGCGTGTGTCTTGACTTAGCGGACGCTATGTACTGCGTAATCGCGCCGCTGCCAGCCCCAAGCTCGGCAATTGCCGTGGCTTGTTGCCAGGGTACGTACTCTATCATTTTTTTGGCCAGATAAGCTGAGCTTGGAGTAATGCTGCCGACCTGCATAGGCATACGAAGAAATTTATAAAAAAATAGTAAGGCGTCATGGAGGTTTCTGTGCATAGTGTTATCCTTCTTTCTTGTTGATGCCTCCATCATAAGCAATAAAAATAAAGATCAAATAAGGGGAAATCTAAAGTTTGTTTGAAGATTTTTTTAATATCTAAGAACGAAAAAAAACCTTCAACTTCTCGTGGAAGTGAAGGGGCTTACTGTTTTTATAATCTCGTTTTGGGTAGCTCAAGAAGAACGTTAAACTGATCGCCATGGATTTCGATTCTGATCTCACCGCCGTGCAGGTCAATAATGCTTTTCACAATAGCCAGACCAAGCCCGGAACCTTCAGTTTGACGTGACTCATCCGCTCTTTTGAAGCGTTCAAATAACTCGTCAGCGGGAAAATCAATTTCATAAGAAGCTGTGTTTTGGATTTTAAGCAGAACACGATGTTCAGATTCATCAAGGTAAATGTAAATTCTTGTACCTGGAAGAGAGTATTTTTTGGCGTTCCCAATCAGGTTTTCAAATACCCGCCAGATTTTATTACCGTCCAATTCGGCATAGATATGGGGTTTGGCTATTTTTTCTCTTACTTCAAGAGAGGTGCCCAAGTTACTGCTGAATTCGGCAATCGCTTGTGTTAATAATGTTGCTACATCGATCGTTTGAATATCCAGTTCAACGGTGCCACTGCTCATTTTAGACACTTCAAACAGGTCTTCAATTAATAGTTTAAGCCGAAGAGCTTTGCGGTCCAGAATATCAACGTAGGAAGTGGCTCTATCCGACTCAAGCTGTTCTTTTTTTAACAAATCAATGTAGTTGATAATAGATGTTAATGGAGTCTTCAAGTCATGCGATACATTTGTAATCAGCTCCGTTTTTAAACGCTCGCTTCTGATTTGATCCTCCAGGGCATTTTGATAGCCGATCTTCATGTTGTTAATGTATCCTGCCAGTCTGGGAAATACGCCTTCTCCTTGAACTGGGATTGTAGATTGAATGTTGCCTTGGGCAATTTCCTTCGTGCCGTTAACAATCTGCATCAACTGAATAACCTTGTGTAGACTGTGCGGAATGACAATCAAAATATACAAAACGAGATAAGGTATCCAGATAAACAATTCATAAAATGGGGAATAGCTAATGATTCGCCACACAGAAATACCTGCAATCGCTGTTAAAAGGAATAAAACAACCAATTTCAGTGTAATTCGGTTATCTACCGAAATGCCTTTCCAGACTTGAGCATACTTCCTGAGAAGGTCCAAGTAAATAGATACCATACTGACCTGTTTCGGAGCATTTTTACCAAAAAAGAAGTAGCCTTTGCCTGCAAGAATCAGGATAATAATAGCAGCTAAAACATAGTTGAACAGGCTAAATAGAAGAGGACTCCAGTAAAACCACCCGATGAATCGATCAATTAGTTGAACCACGATCCATAAAATCGCCGTACCTAATATGACCCGGAGATCAAGAGATAAAGCACTAATCCCGTTATTTTTTCTCGATTTTGTACCCAATTCCCCACACCACCTTTAAATATTTCGGATCCTTGGGATTAATCTCAATTTTCTCGCGAATGTTTCGTACGTGTACAGCGACCGTATTATCAGAGGCAAAAATAGGCTCATTCCACACGCTCTCGTAGATTTCTACAATGGAAAAGACTCTTCCTTTGTTCTCCATCAGCAGCTCCAGAATTTTATATTCCTTAGGCGTGAGCCGAACGTCTTCGCCGTCTACTTCTACAGTTTTTGAAGTTTTGTTCAGGACAAGCCCCCGTACCTGGAGAATCTCCTCGCCTTCACTCATTTGAAAAGATCCCAAATTGGTAAACCTTCTGAGCTGGGACCGGACTCTTGCGATCAGTTCCAGCGGGTCGAACGGTTTGGTAACGTAATCATCAGCGCCTACATTAAGCCCTATGATTTTGTCGTTCGCTTCCGATTTGGCGGAGAGCAGAATAATCGGTATATTTTTATTTTCACGAATTTTGAATGTTGCTTTAATGCCATCCATCTGTGGCATCATGACATCCATGATAATGAGATGAATGGTTTCTTGTTCCAATATTTCAAGCGCTTCTAACCCATTGGACGCTGTAAACACATCCACACTATCGCTTTTCAAATAAATGACCAGCGCTTCTCTGATTTCCAATTCATCATCCACAATAAGAATATTATTAATCGCCATTATGTTGCCACCTTCATTATTATACTACTTATCGTTCCCAGTACTTCCTGGATGTATTTCCCGAAAACCAGCTTAGCAGGCTTGGAAAATGTATCCTCCAGCGTGTTTGGGGGTGTTTCTAAATCTGTGTAATACCCGTGTACGCCTAGTTGAGACATTAATTTCATAACGCCCGGATTATTAACGGTATGGACGTAGCTTTGTACATTGAGTTGGTTTAATGCATAAACCAGATTAGGATTTATAAGAACACGGTAGGTGGGCATTGCCACCACTGAAATTTGTTTTTCCTTTACAAAATTCACAATGCTTGCTGCAGATGCCCCGGATTGATACAGGGAATAGATTTTATTGGGAAAAGGATAGATGTTCATGACGGTATCGTACATTTCCGGACTATAGATTTCAGGAATAATTCGATTCAGGAGAGAGGCGTCAACCTTCCTCGCTTGTTCCACTAAAGTAGAAAATTGCTGCTGAATCTTCTGTTTGTTCATTTCCTTCGTATCTGTAATCAGATAGAAATCAGGATATTTCACCATTAAATGAAGAATATCTTTAAATAGGAGGGGGCGGAATTTGCCGTCTATAAGAGAGCTTTCAAATTGCGAACTAGTTAAGGAATGACCAGTCTGGCCAGACAGATCTGGCTGTAGTCTTTTGGACCAGTCATGTCTAGCGGCAAGCTCACCGTCTGTTGTTAGCAAAAGATCTGTTTCGAACAGGCGGTATCCTTTATTGTAGTTCGTTATAAATGCATCATAGGAGTTCGTATAACTCGATCCTTGTATTCCGCCCAAAGCGTGGGCAATTAATCTGTTATTTTCCCAACCATTTATAGTTTGTGCAGGAATCTGCCCGTTCCATCCAGACCAAACGATTCCCCATCCTAACCAGATCAAACAAAACGCTAACAATACTGCACTCATTATTTTCTTATCCATCTGTAATTCTCCTTTTTCATATGCCGATGTAAGTCATCTTACAGGGCTGAGATAAAGGACAGGTGGAGAAAAAACGAATGAAATTATGAAGATTATTATAGCATGAATAGAGGAGGAGCTAGACGAGAGGCCCTATTCACTATCCGGAAACGCAAGGAATAGAGGTCTTGATCAGCTTAATGTCGAAATGAATGCATAACCGCTTAGAACAGAAAAAGAGGCACTTTGAAAAAAATATTTAAGCTTTTTAGGAGGGAAGTATTTCATGCAAAAGGCTTTTGTTGTTCATTATTTTAACGAGAAAAGGAATAACCTGACTGAATTGAATCAACTGTTAGAAGGGGGATGGAAAGTGGTCAGCCAGAGTGCCATGTCTGGAGGTGAAGCCGGGGGTACGGTTTATTCACTTGTTATAATAGAGAAAAATTAAGGCACAATAATTTTTTCTTCGGGTCTGAGAAACTGGATAGCTGGATAGCTGGATTATGGATAATGTCGTCCCAGATGAGTAGCTTCTCACTATTAGAACCGATCTATTTATGATGATTTTTCCCAAGTAATGATAAAAAAAGTGTAGCCTTTCCCAATGGGGGGGCTACACTTTTTTTGCGATAACATGTTATCCTCTGTTTTTATCCTGCAACATCTTTTCCATGGCTTGTATGACTGTAGCACTCGGTTCTGTATACTCATAAGCATACACTTCAGGGTAGTTAGTCTTGTACACTACACGGTTTAACATGCGAGGTACCATATCTTGATAATATGACGTTGAATGACAATAGCTCAATAAATCTGCGGCGTCTTCGCCAGGGATAATCCGGGCAGCATGACCTAACACGGCTTTAATCTGCTCATCTGTAAAATGCTTTTTAATCAAATCCATAAGGGTAGAGTAAGTTGATTTAAATGCAGAGGCGAAATGACGCGTCCCATTCGCTTCAGTCGATTTCATCAACGCAATATTCATTGCCGCTGCGTCGCGCACATCAACCCCATACAGCTGCGAATCTGCCATAGCTCTATCGCCGCGAAGCATGGCATAAATCATATCATTGTGCCAAGGCACAAAGCTTGGTCCCATAACATGCGTAGGGTGGATCGTGGTCATGATTATGTTCGTTGTATTTTCAGGGGAGCGGATAAACGACCAGGCTGCTTTTTCTTCCATTGTTTTTGAAACCATGTTGTGGTCGAACAAGCCTTCCCTGTTTTCATTGGTCCAGTCATCCTCAGTAAACGTCGTTTTTGATAGATCATCGTTGCCATAAGCAATGGTTGACTCTGCGGTGGTGTGTACGATCTTTTTGACAGTGCCTGTATCAACAGCCATTTGTAAGAGCATGCGGATTCCTTTTTCTTTCGTGTGGCCCCTATCTTTAAACGTTTTGTCGTTTGGACTGGAGGCACTCCCCTGATTAAAAATCCACTTTGCTCCATTTAACACTTCACGCCAATTTTCTGTATCACCCAGGGTTGCTTTGTAAAAGTTTATATTTGGCAACATCGTTTGAAGCTGCTGTGCTTTTGCTTCATTTCGGTATGTTCCGACAATCTGCGTATAACCCATATCTGTTAACTTCTTGGCAACCCATGCGCCGATGTAACCTGTTACCCCAACAATGACAATCTTATCGTTTAGTTCCATTTTTACGTATCCCCTCTCAATAAAATTGAATGCTACTAATATAATCTCCTGATCATTGTTACTGTATTTCATCAATATAATGTTAAGGCTTAAAGTCGACTTTAAGTCAAACTTTATTTTATTATTAAGTAGATATATAGCTGGACAGTGATAAGTTATACATCACTAATAAGTTCACAAATTCTCGTCCATACTAGAGGTATCCTGCTTGGATTTGATTATTTTCGTTAGGGATACATGCGGGTGCCTGAGCGAACAGGAGAAAAATAGACTTGCGTAAATAAGCGACTGCCGCCCCTCGGATACTACAGCACAAGAAGTCAAGGTCCAAACGACAGCGCTTGACCGAATCCTTTCGCGGCTGCGTCCCCCTGTCTAATTCTTTGAGTGACATGGGAGGAGTTCGCTGGCTCTTGGCTCAACGTCGGTTTGCTTCCAGCCTCGTGAATACATAAATAAGAGCATTTTTGTACCTTAATTTATCTACAAAAGAAGGAAAAGTTCAATTAAGGGCATTTTTGTATGTTAATTCTTACGATACATCCCCTTTTGAGGAATAAGTGAGGAAATAAGGTACAAAAATGCTCCTAATTTCCTTTTTTACTCTAAAACGATCAATATAAGGTACAAAAATGCCGTTATTTTAACCGTTGAATAGATGTTGAGTTCCCAGTTCAGTCTCAGCTTAAGTTCCCAATAAATTCCTAGTGCATACTCAGTTAAGTGCATTTTATACGGTGTTCGTGTATAAGCCACATGAGGCAGTCACTGCTTTTGTAATGTATAGTAGTGTGCCCAGAGTTCAAGCGCTAGAAGTAGTTTAGTCAAAGAAATACGTGGACAACAGCGACCGGAAGTCCAAACATTCGCCGCAGTGATGATCAAGTCTTACGTGAAGATCTTTAGTTCAACTTATATAGTAGACCAAAGCCTGAATATTATTTCTGGCTTGCAAAAAATAACATTGACTTAAAGTCCACTTTAAGGAGTATGATGGTGAACTGGCAAGAGCCAGTAAAGGGTGTAAGAGAAATATGCAGGAGGTTTACGATGAGCACGAAAAATGAGGTTATTTTAGGGTATGGAGAATGGATCAATTTTGCAAAAAATCTTAGTAAGTATGAAGAACAGTCATGGCTAACACCTCTGGGTCCGGATAAGTGGACTGTAAAGGAGGTCGTCGGCCATATTGTACTGTGGGACAAGTATATTCATAATGAGGTTACTCGCGCCATTTTGCATAATAGTCCATTAGGATTATCCAATGCTGAGGAGATCGAAGAATTCAATCGAAAAGCAGGGGAATGGGCTTTAAGTAAAACAAAGGATGAAATTCTTACTGATCTAATCTCCTCAAGAGAAGCCGTTTTGGAAGATCTTCAGGCAATCTCAGAAGAAGCCTTCACCAATGTGTACAATGATGTAGATGGAAATCCTTTTGTGCTAAAAGATTTTATTGTTGAAATGACACGTCATGATCATCATCACAGAGCACAAGTAGAAAGAGTTTTGTAAAAACGAGGGGCAAAAATAGTATAGATCTCAGAATGATTGTATCGATACTGTCATTTTAATGGTTAGTGCTAGGGTCTTTGAATTACTACTAAGTAATTTGAAGACCCTGTTTTTTGCGTTAACATTTATATAGTATTCCTGTACTGATATATAGCTTAAGTATCGCAATACGCTATAATAAGCTTAATGTGAAATTAGGAGAGAAATGTAATGGAAACAGAAAAACGGCCAAGAGTCGGTGTAGGCGCGCTTATAAGAGATGAGAATGATCGCATCTTACTAGTGTTACGTAAAAAACCACCTGAAGCTGGGCATTGGAGTTTACCCGGTGGCAAAGTCGATTATATGGAGACAATAGAAAACGCTGTGATACGTGAAATTCGGGAAGAGTTAGGAATAGAAATCGAAATTGAACGACTACTGTGTGTGACGAATCACATCATTCCATCGGAAGATGTTCACTATGTAGCTCCAACATTTTTGGCTAAGATCGTCTCTGGGGATGTACAAAATCAAGAACCTCATGCGTTAGAGGAAGTACAGTGGTTTCCTATCCAGGATCTCCCGAATAAGATCACAATGACCACAGATTATGCGCTTAAACAGTTGGAAGGCAGCACAGTGGTACAATAGAAAGCGAGGTTGAACAATACAAATGGAAGCCGATGATCCCAAGCAAATTGTTCTACAGGTTGGCGGTAGCCTCAAAAAACTTCGTAAAGAGAAGCGCTTGAGTCTGGAGGAGCTATCCGAAATATCTGGGGTGAGTAAGCTGACCCTTGGAAATATAGAACGGGGTGAGACCAATCCAACCCTTGGACTGTTATGGAAAATATCCAAAAGCCTCTCAATTCCGCTCATGTCTTTGTTCTCAACAGAGAATAAATCGCAAATATCCCGAGCTGGACAAGGCTTAAGGATTACAGGTGAACAGAAAACCTGGATTGTGGAGCCCATCTTTCAGAACACCAGTAATGAAATTGAGATGTGCCGGGCCTATCTGCAGCCGCATAGTTCCTACTTTCCGGAACCACATCACCAATACTCAACAGAAATTGTCACCGTCATGTCCGGGAGCATTACCATTCACGTGAATGAAGAAGCGCATAACTTGAATCAATATGACTCCATCAGTTTTAATGCAGAAGGTAAGCATTCCTATGTTAACCACTCGGATGATGAAGTAGTTCTTCATATTATTTTAAAATACAAGCTGTAGTCTTCAGGGGCTGTGACGTAATCATAAGAACCACAATGACCTTCTATCTATTTGAGGATAGAGGGTTTTTGGTATGCTAAATTTTATTTAAAAATATATTATAGTTTACTTTATTTAATTATAAGTATATTATAATTTATGTGGTTCATTAGATTACAGAATCTAGCTAACAATACATTAGGAGGGTTACAGCATGGCTTTATCGAATGAGCTTCATGAAAGACTGAATAAAGAATCAGGTCTAACTGCCCGGCGCACAGCGGGTTTGACCTTGATTATAGGAATTATTTTTATCGCGGCCAATCTGCGGACTCCACTCAGTTCGGTAGGTCCCTTGGTGGGACTGATTCGCAGCAGCACACAGATTTCCAATACAATGGCAGGGATGATTACGACATTGCCCTTGCTTGCGTTTGCTTTATTTTCAACATGGGTTCCCCGGTTAGGTCGTAAATTTGGCGTGGAACGGCTGATTATGGCTGCTGTGATTTGTCTTACATTTGGTATTGTATTAAGGTCTGTTCCTGGGGTGATCACTTTATATGCGGGAACTATTGTGCTTGGGCTGGCTATTGCTGTGTGCAATGTAATGTTGCCCAGTCTGATCAAACGTGAATTTCCCGCACGGCTAGGGATGATGACAGGTGTATATTCCATTTCGATGAATTTGATGAGTGCCATCGCTTCCGGAATCAGTATCCCGCTTGCCGTTAATGCAGGACTTGGATGGAGGGGGGCACTGGGGATTTGGGGCGTTCTGAGCTTTATCTCTATTGTAATGTGGGTACCACAATGGAAACGGAAGGGAAAAGAAAACGGGGCAAGTACGATTCAGAATAATACGGTGGCCGGTGAACAGACCAGCTTGTGGCGTTCTGGCTTGGCTTGGCAAGTGACCTTGTATATGGGTTTGCAATCTATGGTGTTCTATGTGGTGATCGCCTGGTTGCCAGAGATTCTGCTGCAGCAGGGCATTGGCTCGAGCCAATCCGGCTGGTTGTTATCGATTCTGCAATTGGCGATGCTTCCCTTTACTTTTATTGTACCAATTATGGCAGGACGGATGTCTAATCAGCGTCCACTTATTATAATGGCGTTTATTTTTATAATGTCTGGCATTCTCGGTCTACTCTATGGAAGCGTCCATTTAATTGCGTTATGGGTCATCTTGGTGGGGATCGGTGGTAGCTTCGCTTTTGGTCTGGCGATGATGTTTTTTGGGCTCCGCACTAAGGATGCTCATCAGGCGGCAGAGTTGTCTGGTATGGCTCAATCCGTCGGTTATTTGCTGGCGGCAACAGGTCCGATGCTCTTCGGTTACTTGCATGATGTGACGCATAGCTGGACAACGCCGCTTCTGATTCTGGTTGGCGCAACCGTGCTGCTCCTTATTTTTGGCTTGGGTGCAGCGAGAGATCGGAAAATTGGTTCTTCACATCAATAAGAAAACTTGCGGGATTAAGAACCCACTTGACGAATAGGCTGCTCATTATTATAATTCAAATAATTTATTGAATATGATAGGGGTGGGCGAGATGACTCAAGAGCCGTCGGTAAGAGAGTTTAAGGATGAGTTATATGGACAGTTCGCTCGTATCGGGAAATGCCTGTCTAGTGATAAACGCCTGGAACTGCTGCATTTATTATCTCAGGGTCCCAAGTCGGTAGAGAAGCTGGCTAAAGGAACAGAGATGAGCGTAGCGAATGTTTCGCGCCATCTTCAAGTTTTATTAGATGCCAGATTGGTGAAATATACTAAGCAGGGGACGTTTGTCATCTATACATTGGCTAACCCTGAAATTTTAGACTTTTTAAATTCTTTATGGCGTTTATCTGAAAGTCAGCTTGCAGAAATTACGCGGATTAAAATGAATTTTATGAACAACTATGAGGATTTGCAGACCGTTTCACTGGAAGAGGCATTAAACAAGGTCGAAAACGGGAGCATTATTCTACTCGATGTTCGTCCGGCAGAAGAGTTTGAAGCAGGTCATATTCCTGGGGCGATTTCCGTACCGATGGAGGAACTGGATACTTATCTTCAAGGGCTTCCCAAGGATACTGAGATTGCGGCATATTGCCGAGGTCCCTATTGCATTTTTTCAACTCAGGCTGTGGAAAAAATGCAGCGCGAAGGATTTACAGCGTTCCGCTTGGAGGAAGGGGTATACGAATGGCAACAAAGCCAGTAAATCCAATATACCTGGATTATAACGCCAGTACCCCCATTGCTGCGGAAGTCTTGCAGGAACTGCTGCCGTATTTGCAACAGCACTACGGGAATCCTTCTTCAACGCATTGGGCTTCCGCATCGCTTAAAGATACCATTGAGGTAGCCAGAGGCAGGGTTGCTGCGGCTATCGGGGCAATATCCAACGAAGTGATTTTTACAAGCGGCGGGACGGAAGCTAATAATCATGCCCTGAAAGGGGTGTACTTTGCGTTACGTCAGCGCGGCAATCATATCATTACAACAGCCATTGAACATCCAGCGATCTTGAATCCATGCGCCTTTCTTGAGACACTCGGAGCAGAGGTGACTTATGTGAAGGTGGATGCCGAGGGGCGTGTATCTCCTGATGAGATTGCGCGTGCGATTCGTAAGGAAACGATACTTATTTCTGTGATGCACGCCAATAGTGAGGTCGGAACGATTCAACCCATTGCGGAAATATCGGCAATTGCTAAGACTCACGGAGTTCTTTTTCACACAGATGCCGCACAATCCTTTGGTAAAATACCCATCGATGTCGATCAGTTAGGTGTTGATTTATTATCGATTGCTGGACATAAGCTATATGCGCCTAAAGGGATTGGTGCCCTATATGTCCGTGAAGGGACACCTATTTCATCCTTTATTCAAGGTGCAGGTCATGAAGCGGGTCAGCGAGCTGGAACTGAAAACGTTCCTTATATAGCCGGTCTAGGCAAAGCATCCGAACTGGCTGCGGAGTATGCGAAGAGCCATACGATCCGTGACCTGAAGGATAGGTTGAAGGAAGGTCTACGATCCAGCTTTGGTAATAGCATACGGTTCAATGGTGATATCAATCAGGGTTTACCGAATACTTTGAATGTTAGCTTCTTGGGGATGAACGGCACTGAGATCCTGAAGAAATTCCCTGAAATTGCGGCATCAACCGGGTCGGCTTGCCATTCAGGGAACACCACCTTATCCCCGGTATTAAGTGCAATGGGCATCACTGAGTATGAGGGCTTAGGGGCGATCCGCTTCAGTCTGGGCCGATATACTACGGCAGAAGAAATAGACGAAGTCATCGCGTTGTTTAACCAGCGGCTCCAAATAACCAATTAAAGCAGCTGTCATATCGTTTCTGGCAGGAGATTGTGGTCATTCCTTTGGTTCAACACGGGGGGATGACCTGTTTTCTGATTAGCTCGTGGCAAGAGTAGAAGATTTTCGAAAAAAGACTTGCATTTTATCCGAAAAAGGCGTATAGTCTTATGTACAGGCGGTTGTGGTCGCCGTATCATAATATGCGGTCGTGGCGGAATTGGCAGACGCGCACGGTTCAGGTCCGTGTGGTAGCAATACTGTGGAGGTTCGAGTCCTCTCGACCGCATCATAGTTAGAGAAGAAGCTCGTAAGTTGCTCTTGTAGCGATTTACGAGCTTTTTTATATTTTTGAAAATATAGAGTATTACTCATAGCTTGTGCTGAAGAGATCCTTGAACTGTAATCCAAATGAGTATAAATATATTCTAAGTTCATATACCGTGGCACAGTTATCCATGCTAACCGTTAAAGAGCGTATCTTATTAAGCGTATAAAAAAAGGTTGCTCTTGCGAGCAACCTTTTCTACAATCAAGCGCTATTTGCGAACTGAGAGAATGAACTTCTCCAGTGATTCTGTATCGGTAATGATCCCATTACATTTATGATTGTCCATACATACGTATTGACCAACCGCAGAATAATTATCCGGCGAAGCACCCGCAGGCTTGGTCTTGACCGAGAAGAAAGCAAGCTCTTGATGCCGATTGCAGAACAGACAATATCCGCTCTTGTGTGTCGGCGTAATTCTTCCCTCAATCCCAATGAACTGCCCTTCGAATGGATATACAATGAATAATTTATTCGCAGCAATATCGATCCAGCTCAGATACGTCACAAATCGAAAATCGATGGATGACAGGTCCGGTGCTTTCAGCTTCTTCGTCTTAGGGAACAGCTTCTGAATTTGTTTTAGCGTAATCGTCGGATATGACTCAAGGTAAGGCTCTAATGCGCTAACATATCTCTGGAAATCATAGCCCGACTCCAAGGTCGAGATTTGTTCCAGCATCTGCTGCTGCTCCTGTGTAAGAGAAGGAAAGGCTTCAGTAACGATCGTTGCGGCACGAAATCTTACGGTCTCCAAGACTCTACGGTCTGCGACGGTTCGCAGAGTGTTTTGAAGGAATTCACTTTGTTTCTTGATAACGTTATATTGGTGGTTTCTAATGAATGGTGTATTCATAGCTTTTCAGCCCCTTATTTTTAATGGAAAATTATAAGGTGCAAAGCCCATTATTAGAAACGATAATGTTAAGCTTGGGCGAAGAAATCTGTTCTATCGCACCTCACACAAAGTATCGCCCTAGTATTAGGCTTTGCATGAGGACACCCTAGCTAATGAGCAATTCTGCGTTGCCATGTCTATACAACCCCCTGTCGCAAATACTGAGAAAAGTATAGCATATGAGGTTGAAAGGCACAAAAACTGCACGGGAAAGGGCCGAAGTATACTATAACAAGAGGGTCGTAAACCTGCTTTTACAGCGGTTTACGACCCTCTTATAATTTTTATTCAAATGTATCAAACAAACTACGAACAGTAAGCTGCTCTTTAAAGGCTTCTAGTGTCAATGGCTCCGACAGGGTGTCTTTCTGCACAGTGACGGTTTTGGTAGCAGTAGTGGATAGGTCAAAGATGTTATCGCTCCAAAGAGAATCCGCATCACTTAAGCTGAGTTCGATAAATTTGGCGAGCGACTCGCTCTTAACTTCAACGATAAACTGATCTATCGTCTCCAAGACAGAAGTGCTGATGAGTGGGTCCAGATAATTAAAATGCTTGGATTTTACGAACAGCACGCTGCCGCTGCTTACCGATTGGCCGTCGACGTGATAGTTGAATTCCAGATAGCTTTCTCTCAGCTTCTGCTTGGTGTCCAATACAGAACCGAAATCCAGGCTGGTAATCTCCTGCGTGGAAAGGGCAGCTACGGATACCGGCAGCTCACCACTCTGGATGAGTTCGGAGCGAGTGTTCAGGAGGCGCCAGCTTAGGTGTCCAGTAGTTTCGTTCAAGGTTTCGTTAGTGACATGCAACGAGACAGTAGTTCCTTCTTCACAGGCAGAGGCCAGAACCGGTGCGAAGAATCTTTTGGCAGCATAATGTCCCGCTTTCCATCTACCGAAATAGTCCAAGCTGGACCAGGATGCGACTGGCCAGATATCATTCAGCTGCCAGTAGATCGCGCCCATGCATCTTCCGCGGTTTCTTCTCCAGTGCTCAATCCCATTACGCATGCCTTCCGCCTGAATAAGCTGGGAAACATACAGCAGGTTATCGAAGTCTTTAGGGTACTTAAAGTATTCACTGATATAGTACAGAATCTTCTCATTGCCAGTGCCGTTCTTCTGATGGGACTCCATAACATAAGAGAAGATATTCCGGTCTTCTGGGAGTGTAAATGACTCCACGGTTCTAAGCGACGGGAACGACTGTAATCCGAACTCTGACATAAAGCGCGGGAACAGCGTTCTGAATTCCGTGATTGGCTTACGTCCGTGCCATACATCCCAATAGTGCATGTCCCCAATGTTCTCATTGTTCGGGTCGTCGAAGTTACCAGTGGAAGAAGGAGAGGAGCGCCAGTAGAACGTATTGGGATCTAGTGACTTGGACAGCTCCGGCAAGTATTCTTCGAATTGTTTGAGATAGTCTTGTTTCAGCTTTTCGCCGTACCGTTCTCCCCAGCCCCAATAAGCCCAGGCATACTCCAGCTCATTGTTGCCGCTCCACAGACCGAGGGAGGCGTGGTGACGGATTCTTTTCATATTATCGATCGTTTCCAGTGTGATGCTGTCTTTGAACTCGTCGGTAAAATCGTAATTGCCGCACGCATACATATGATCCTGCCATACAATCAATCCGTATTGATCACACAGATCATAGAAGTAATCATCGGCATAATAGCCGCCACCCCAGACCCGGATACAGTTGTAGTTGGCTGCCACACAGCTCTTGATCAATTTCTCGGTACGTTCAAAGTTAATCCGCCCAAAGACGTTATCTTCCGGGATATAGTTTGCGCCCATGGCAAAGATGCTGCGGCCATTCACTTCAAACTCGAAGGACTCGCCCCAGGTATCTTTAACCTGCTTGACGGTCAGTGTCCGGAGTCCGATGGCAAGTGTCTTGTCATCTATGACCTTAGCCCCACTAGACAGTTCCACCTTTAAGGTATACAGAGGTTGACTGCCGTAATTGTTCGGCCACCAGATCTGTGGGTCGGTAATTACCAGTTCCATTGAGGTCTGAGAAAGGCTGACGATTGACGTCTGTTCGTACACTTTGCCATCCGGGGATTCCAGAACGGCCCGCAGGTTCAATTCGGCTTCCGACCAATGCTGAAGATCTACCTTGATGTCCAGATGGACCTTGTTGTCAGTATGGGTCTGAGTGACATATACATCGTTGACACGGCCATGGTCGTAGCCGCAGACAGAGATTTCTCTCCAGATGCCCGAATCGGGAATCTGCGGACCCCAATCCCAGCCGAACATACTGTGTGCCTTGCGGATATGGGAGATACCTGGTACGGCATCGGCGCAGCTGGACAGGTGCTGTTCCTGTTCTTTTTCCAGTGCATATAGGGTTGCCGATTTAATATAAACATGGATCACATTGTTCCCGGGAACCAGCACATTCTTAACATCAACCTCGTAGGTTCTGTGCATGTTATCCGCTTTCAAAACAGAGGTTCCATTAATAGACAGATCGCAAAGTGTATCGAGGCCCTCGCAGCGTAGTACGACCACATCATGGTCAAGCAATTCCTTGTCTACTGAAAAAGTTCTTGTATATTCATAATCAAACTTGGATAACTCAAGCGCTTCATATTCGTTGTCCCTGAAGAACGGGTCTTCCATTTTACCAGCCTGCAGCAAGTCTTGATAAACCGAACCTGGTACCGTACCTTTGATCCATTCGGACTCATCGCTTCTTTTCATCTGCCATACACCGCTAAGTGTTAACTTTTGCATTTACGTTCCACCTGCTTTTTGAAGTAGTTTATTGTACTATATCTGTATGATGGATTTATCGTATCAGCTGAATGGCATGACAGTCTTGTGTTGTTTTATCTTTTTTTTGTACTATATGAACATGAGTTTAGGATGAGGAGAGGTGAGAAGAAGTGGCAGAAGCTACTCTTTTGAAGGCTGAAACGTTGATCGATCCCCAGGTACAGTCTACTTTTCATATTGAGCATTCGATTAAGCACACTACCCCGCTGCATTATCATGACTATTATGAGATTTTTATTATCACTGAGGGGTCTTGCATCCATCACATTAATGGTGAGGCACAGATTTTGGACAAGAACTCGATGGTGTTTATCCGGCCAGAGGATACGCATTGGTATGACTTTTACGATGAGACAGATTGTCAATTTATTAACGTTAACTTTTACAAAGAAGTGGTGGAGGATGCTTTTCAGTATTTTGAGAATCTGATCTTTGCGCAAAAATTAAAAAGTATGAGGATGCCGCCCCATGTTCTTCTGCCATCCTTCAATAGAGAGAGCCTTGTCCAGAAGGGCAAGCTGATCCATCTATACACAAGTATAGACAAGCAGAAGGCCAGAATTATGGCGAGAAGCTTTCTGACGGATGCGTTGACCTATTACTTTTTCAATGAACAGGATGAGAACAAGAAAGTTATGCCAGGGTGGTTGAACGATCTGCTTCTGGATATGCAAAAGAAAGAGAATTTCACAGCCGGTCTGGAGCGCTTGTATGATCTCTCTGATCACAGTGTCGGTCATATGAATCGCGTATTCAAACAATATCTTCACACCACCCCGACGGCTTACATTAATCAACTGCGGCTTGGATATGCCAAGAATCTATTGCTGACCACAACGTTAACGATCCTTGAAGTGTCCTATGAAGCCGGGTTTGATAATCTCAGTCATTTCTACCATTTGTTCAAAATGAGCTATGGCGCTTCTCCAGGGAAGATTCGTTCACGTTAGGAACTCCGTGTGAATTTTCGTATCATATATAAATTTAATAATGCATAAAAATTAAGACCACTAATTATGTAGTGGACACCCTGTGTAATCACTCCAAAGAGAACTTCAAAAAATGAAATGGAGGAAGGGAAAATGTCCATAAGAACTAAAAAGAATACGTTTTTTATCAGGTTTTTTGCGGTCTGTATGAGTTTCATATTCATAAGCTCTTTTTTCAGTTATGGTGCCAAGGCTGCAGAAGCCAGTCCGCAATTTAAAGTCATCGCTTTCTACAATGGAACTTGGGATGCGGCCCATATCAGCTTTGTAAAAGAAGCAAACCAGAGATTTCCCGAGCTGGCCAGTAAGTATAATTTTTCGTACGAATCAACAAACGATTGGAGTAAACTTAATACTTCGAATCTTTCCCAGTACAAGGTTGTTATTTTCCTAGATGATGCACCTCCCGCTGCCCAGAGACCTGCATTCGAGCAATATATGAAAAATGGCGGAGGATGGCTGGGATTTCATGTCAGCGCTTTCACCACGAACCCATCGTCATGGAACTGGTACTATAACGAATTTTTGGGATCGGGAGCTTTTAAATCAAATACGTGGTTCCCAACGCCAGCTACTTTAAAGCTTGAAAACAGCACCCACCCTGCTACCAGTAATATGCCAGCAACCTACAAAACCCCTGCCAACGAATGGTATAGCTGGTCGGTGGATTTGCGGACCAAACCCAATATTGATATCCTGTATTCCATTGATCCGGTGAGCTTTCCTCTGGGCACAGATCCCAACCAATCGTGGTACAGCGGCTATTATCCTGTAGTTTGGTCCAATAAAAATTATAAGATGATGTATCTCAATATGGGCCATAATCTGATGGATTACGCTACTAATACTACGAAATCGTTTACATTTTCAGATGAGACGCAGAACAAGTTGATTACGAATGCGCTCCTGTGGATGGGCGGCGGTCAGCAGCCTAGTACTTCCGTTAGTGTGCCTGGGACGATAAAAGCTGAGAATTATGCCAGCATGTCTGGAATCCAAACCCAGAGCACTACCGATACAGGCGGCGGCCAAAATGTGGGCTGGATCGACCCGGGCGATTGGCTGACGTATAACATCAATGTCGCTTCTTCCGGTACGTATAAGATAAGTTACAGGGTAGCAAGTCCAAGTGGCGGCGGAACCATCCGGGCCGAGAAAGGCAATACAGGTCAGGTGCTTAGTTCCACCCAAGTTCCTTCTACAGGTGGCTGGCAGACATGGACTACTACTGCTTCCAGTGATATTAGCCTTTCTGCTGGCGAGCAGCAATTAAGATTATCCTTTCCCGCCGGCGGATTTAATCTGAACTGGATCAAAATCGAAGAGAAATCACCGACTATAAAAATTGAGGCAGAGGATTATATCGAAAGTTATGGCGTGCAGAAGCAAGATACAACAGACGTTGGGGGAGGGCAAAATGTGGGCTGGATTGACCCTGGTGACTGGATGACTTATTCAACTCCAACCCCGCTGTCTCCCGGAACTTACACAATCAGCTATCGGGTAGCTAGCCCCAATGGCAGTCAAATTCAATTCGAACGGGCTGGCGGCGGTGCTGTATTCGGTACCATCACTGTTCCAGCAACGGGAGGATGGCAGAACTGGACCACGATCTCCCATGATGTCGTATTTACTTCTACAGAACAGCAAATTGCGTTAGCTTTTCCAACCTTAGGCGGCTTAAATGTGAATTGGTTTACGATTATGAAGAAGTAATATCAGAAAGCAATGCTGCTGATGAGCAGAACGGTTGTACGGTAATTCGATTTAAGGTATTATCGGTAACAATATCAACAAAAGCCTCCAAACCCACGCTAAAGTGGGATGGGGGCTTTTGTTAATTAACGATACTTAATTTTATTGTTCCACAGGTAATTTTGCAATATCCACCCACTCCGTAGCATGCCCATGGGTGAAAAGTTCATCAGGCGTCAGCTCAACTACACTGGTGGGACTGCCGCAAGCCGGGAACAGCGTATCAAAACGTTTAACCGAGACATCGATATACACAGGAATGTGATCCGCGACAGCGAAGGGACAGACGCCGCCGACTTGCTGATCCAGCTGTTCCTCCACTTCGGATGCCGTCAGCATCCTAGCTTTCATACCAAAGTAATGACGGAACTTCTTATTATCGATACCCACGTCACCGGCCATTACGATCAGCATGCAATCCTCATCTTTTCTGAGACTCAGTGTCTTGGCAATTCGGGCAGGCACAACACCAATGGTATTCGCCGCTTCCTCAACCGTTGCACAGGAGCTGTCAAAATGTTTGATTCGACCGGTCATTTCCTGTTCTTCAAAATATGCAACAATTTTCTCATACGACATCGTTATCTCGAACTCCTTCTCAATCTAGTAGTAGATTAATAGCACTATAAACTAGCAATAACGCCATTATCACATTGACCACTCGCCAGTAGTTGTTGATGACATTATGAAGCAGCACGCCAGCCATAACCCATATATGAGTTGCCCCGTTACCGATTGCAGCTGACAAGAGGATAAAACCGGCAATGGCAGGGTATGAGGAGTAATAAGGCAGGATGTACGCAATGAAGACGGTGAGGCCCCATAATATGATTTTCACATTCACGAATTGCAAAATGAAGCCGCGCCAAAATGATGAAGAGCCAGACTTCTGATCTTCATTCTTCGCTGGTTTACTTGTAATCGTACGGTAGGCAAGGTACAAGATATAAATACAGCCGACATATTTTAAATAGATCAGGATGCCGGGCAGATATCTTCCCAGGATTACGCTGAAGAAACCGCAAAGAATCATCACAGCCAGGAAGCCAGCATAGATTCCGTACAGCAGCGGTCTGCTTTTCTTCAACCCATAAGTACTGACTTCATTTAATGCGAGAATGTTGTTTGGCCCTGGCGAAAGGGCTGTTGTTATTGCATATGTGAAAAAAGAGATCCATAGCGCAACATTCAATTGAAAAGCACCTCCTTTTACGTTACGATAGCATAAATCGATATTTTAATATAATTGAAACATTGAATAATTAAATTCGATTCTATCGAACTGAAAGAAGGATATTACCATGGAATTGAAATATTTGTACACAGTAAAAACCATTCTCGAAGCCGGAAGCTTTCAAAATGCAGCCCGGCAGCTAAACTATACACAGTCCACAATTACCTTTCAGATGCAGCAGCTGGAACAGGAACTAAGCGTCAAGATTTTTGAAAAGATTGGCCGGAAAATGGTGTTGACACAAGCCGGAAAAGAGATTTTGCCGCTGATTGATAATATCATTAAGTCTACTGAGCAGATTAGTAACTATGGTAAAAGCGCGCTTGAAATTAGTGGCGACCTAAATGTCGCTATTCCAGAATCTCTATTAATCTATAAATTACAGCCTCTACTAAAAGCTTTTAAAGAGCAGGCTCCACGTGTAAAACTATCTCTGCAAGCCCTGAACTGCTATGTAATTAAAGACAAAATCATTAGCGGGGGAGCCGATCTGGGGATACATTATGATGTAGGGGGACGTTCCAGCTCTGTAATGAATAGATCTTTGTCTGCACATGACCTGGTGTTGATCGCTTCACCGCTTCTGGTCGAAGATCAGCATAACTTTACAGCGAAGGATCAGGCTAAAGCGGTCAGCATGATTGTTAATGATCCGGGCAGTATTTTTCAGCAAAAATTCGATCAGTATATTAAAGACAAGAACATTGTAATGGACAACATCATTGAGGTCGGGAGCATTGAAGCGACGAAGCGCTGTGTAAGCAGTAATTTAGGAGTGGCCTATTTGCCTCGCTTTACAGTGGAAGAGGAGCTAAGGAATCAATCTCTTATTGAACTGACGACAGAGCTTGAAGCTGAACGTATCACAGCGATCTGCTCCCATCATAAGAACAAATGGCTGAGCCCGGCGATGGAATTGTTTGTATCTTTGTTGGAAGAACATTTGGTATAGAAATAACAACCTGCGGACAAAAGAAAAAGGATCAAAGCATCTGGAAAATCAGATGTTCGATCCTTTTTACGTTATGCTATTTCGTTCCGTTTTCTTTATTGAACGATTCTACAACATCGTCGATGGTGCGAGTAACCGGGATGAAGTTTCCTTCGTATCGTTTCTGAATATACTCTTTGACCTTGTCAGAGTGGAGCACGGTGTTCAGCTTCTTGAAGGCTTCCGCCTTGTCTTTTAAAATGTCTTCCTTCGTTGCTACTACGTTAACATAGGCGCTCTCCTGCTCATTCTCATGGAATAGGGAGGTGTCCAGCTTGTACCCCGCCTGCAGAGCCACACCATTATTAATAATGGCTGCGTCTACGTCATCCAGCACTCTTGGGAGCATCCCGCTTTGCGCTGTAATAATATCCAACTTGTGAGGGTTGTCTGCAATCTGATCTACTCCGCCCTTAGCAAGGTCAAAGTTCTCAGGCAGCTTAATGAGTTTGGCTGATTCGAGCAGCTTCAGGGCCCGGACCAGATTGGACTGATCGTTCGGGATCGCAATCTTGGCGCCGTCTTTAATCTCATCCAGATTCTTGATCTTCTTGGAGTAGATACCGAGCGGGGCAATAATCGTCGTATCCGCAGCCACTAGAGAGGCATTGTGAATACCGTTCCAGCTTGTTAGATAAGCAACATGCTGGAAAGCGTTGGCCTCAAGGTCACCGTCGGCGAGAGATTGGTTTATATCTACCTGACCAGATAGAGTGACGACCTCAATCTTTAATCCTTCGCCTTTGGCTTCATCTCGCACGAAATTCCACAAATCAGTTTGAATATCTGTCGTTCCTACTTTCAATGAAACTTCACTGCCAGAGCCTGTCCCCTTATTACTGCACGCCGATACTAGCGTAACTGCCAATACCGTAGATACTGTTAATAAAAGCCGACCCCATTTTAATTTCTTACTCATCTGTAAAGACCCTCCTAAAATTGAATGAAAAATAATAGTGATTAATTCCTAGTAAACACATGAGAATTATTAAAATCATAACAGCTTTGTCTCGAATGTCAATCCTTAGTTGCTCAATTGAGGAATTGATTTCCTCTGCAATCTAATGTATCATAAATTAAAATTTTAAAACTGAGTATACCAATTTATTAACTATGTTTAACGATATTTTTTCTATCTGCAATCATTCAGGTCTATTACGGAAAGGATGAAATCTATGTCTGCCAAGAGACAAATAAAAATTGGCTTATATATTGTCGGAACCGGGATGCATATTGGTTCGTGGCGACTGCCGCAAGCGCAAGCGGATGCCAGTATTGATGTTGGCTTTTATAAAAAAATCGCCCAGGAAGCGGAAAGAGGCTTGTTTGATGCTGCCTTTATCGCTGACAGTCTGGCTGTTGATGAGAATTCACATTCACAAATCTTGAATAGATTCGACCCTACTATACTGATTACTGCTATTGCAGGCGCCACTAGCCATATCGGGGTTGTAGCCACTGCTTCTACCACTTACAACCAGCCCTATAATTTGGCCCGGCAGTTCGCCTCGGTCGATATTATTAGTGGAGGAAGAGCCGGATGGAATGTGGTGACCACTGCTGATGCGACAGGGCTTACTGCGCTTAACTTCAGCCGCAAGGAGCATCTCCTTCATGATGACCGCTACAAGGTTGCAGAGGAATTCATTGATGTAGTGAAGGGGTTATGGGATTCATGGGAAGAGGACGCCTTTATCCGTAACAAGGAGACTGGCGAGTTTTATAATCCGGATAAGGTGCATCTGCTCAATTATGAAGGTGAATTCTTTCAGGTAAGGGGGCCGCTCAATATCGGACGTACACCGCAGGGTCATCCTGTGCTGTTCCAGGCAGGCTCCTCCAACCCGGGGCAAGAACTGGCTGCGAGAACGGCTGAAGTGGTGTTTAGTCACAAAAAATCGTTCGAGGAAGCCAAAGACTTTTACAAAGAATTGAAAGGTCGGATGTCCAAGTATGGGCGGAGCGAGGATGAACTGCTTATTCTACAGGGCATCTCGCCGATTATCGGGCGAACGGAAGCTGAGGCAGCGGAGAAAGCGGCGCTGTTGGACTCCACGGTTATCCAGGAGCAGGCGCTACGTTTCTTGTCCGGCTATGTGGGGAATGTCGATCTGACTGCCTACAGTCTGGACACCCCTGCATCGCAAGTGGCTTGGAAGGAAGTGAACAGCATCCAGAGTGATTTTGATCGAATTCAGAAAATCATTCGTGAAGAGGACCTGACCATCGGCGAGCTTTACTCCAAAATCAGCAATGTGTCATCGGATGAATCCCTGCGTGGTACACCGGAGCAAGTGGCGGATACGCTGACGTATTGGTTCGAAAATGGCGCCGCCGACGGGTTTATCTTCGTTCCACCTGCACTGCCGGACAGCCTGGCTGACTTTGTCGAACTGGTCGTGCCTATTCTTCAGGAACGGGGTATCTACCGAACGGAATATGATAGCACTACCTTGCGGGGACATCTCGGGCTCTCAGTTCCAGTCAATCGTTATGCAAGACAACCGTTGCCTGCAAGCCAGAGTTAAAACAGGAGCCCATAAATCAACTTCAGGAAATAACGTTAGCAATGTATCAAAACGCAGATCAGAATACGATTCAGCGGTTTCGTTCAAACAGCTGCAACATTATGTGCTAACACTCGTCTATGGGGATGTAACATTCCAATTACTGGCGAGGAGACAACAATGATGAACAAAAAATTTGCAATGCTGGGGGCAACAGCTATCCTTACCCTCGCGATTACTGGACAAAGCTTTGCCGCTGGGGTGGCTTTTACCGATCTTGCGAATATACCGGCCAAGGATAAGATTATCTCTTTGCAGCAGAAGGGCTACATTCATGGTGTCAGTAGTGATCGCTTTGATCCTAAAGGGACATTGACTGCGGCTCAGGGAATTCAGCTACTAGTTAACGCCTTTGATTTGAATATTGATCTGTTGCGATTTATCAAAGAACCACATGCGACCGATTATTTCCCTAAGGCCAATGATGCTGCGTGGTATGCCAAGACTCTAATCATTGCTGCCAATAACAACATTGACTTGTCCAGAGATCTGGACCCCGGAGCAGCATGGACCAAGGAAGAGTTCACTCATCATTTGATTCTGGCCATGCAGGAGAGTAACAATCTGCCGCTGTTCAAAATCAAACCGCTGGAGTTTGGCGATCAGGGCCAGCTTAGCACTGAATTTGACGGGTCTGTTCAGCGAGCACTTGTGCTTGGGATTGCCAAGCTGGATCAGGACAACAACTTCAAACCGCAGGAGAAGATCACCCGCGCCGAAGCGGCGGAGCTGGTCTATAACGCGCTGGCCTATATCGAGGCACACCCTGCGCCTGCACAGGGTTCTTAAGTCGGGATCGCTGGACAAGAGACTTAGCTAATCGCCCCATCATAAGCAAATACAGCAGAAGACCATTCATCCTTCATTGGGTGAGTGGTCTTCTTGCATGTTAGGTTGGCTATACTGACTGCAACACATGATTATTTTATAGAAAATGCTGATCAACTTGGATGTTATCTCTGGATAGATTAACCTACACTAGAAGTATGATTGAAATGGAGACGCAGTTAGGGGGGCAAAAGTGGTGACGGAATCGATTTATTTTGGAAGTGTGTTTACTGCGGGTGTACTGTCGTTCTTTTCCCCTTGCATTTTGCCTTTACTGCCTGTGTATCTCGCCTACCTCGGCAGTTCAGAGCAGGGCAGTGGTCAAGAAAGGTCCTGGAAGCTGGGGAAGATGACAGTCTCACCATTGCTAATAGGTAGAACACTGATGTTTATTCTTGGGCTATCGGCAGTCTTCGTAATGCTTGGTTTCGGGGCAGGTGCGCTTGGCGGAGTCCTGGGGAGCTCGTATTTCATTACAGTCTGCGGAATCGTGGTGATTCTGTTCGGAATTTACCAGACGGGCTTGATCAGGCTCTCTTTCTTGGAAAAAGAAAAGCGCATTGACGCTGATTTGCAGCATAAAAAAGGCTTTGGCGGTGCCTTTCTGCTCGGGTTCACATTCAGCTTCGGCTGGACCCCTTGCATCGGTCCTGTGCTTGCGGCTGTGCTGGGCCTTTCGGCAAGCGGCGGCTCGGCGGGCACGGGAGGGATGTATATGTTGGTCTATACTCTGGGCTTGGCGTTACCGTTTCTGGTAATGGCCGTATTCTCCAGCCTGCTGTTAACGAAGGTGCGCCGGATCTACAAGCATATGCGTGTACTGAAAGCCATCTCAGGCATCGTATTAATTGTGATGGGACTGCTGCTGGTCAGTAATAAGCTGAACATGATTACAAGCTATTTTCAAGTGTAGAAGGAGGAAAGCGTCATGGGAAAGATGAAAACATGGGTCTGGGTCGCAATAGCTGCCCTATTGGTAATCGGCGCGATTGGTATTTATGGTAGAGAGGGTGTCACTTCAGCATCGGTAGCCGGAGGGGCAGTGAACAAGGGGCAGCTGGCGCCGGCGTTCAAGCTCAAAGATTTGCAGGGAAATGAAGTGTCCTTGGCTGATTTCAAAGGGCAGAAGGTATACGTGAAATTCTGGGCGTCCTGGTGCCCTATTTGCTTGGCGGGACTGGATGAATTGGACCAGCTGTCGAGCGAACAGCATGACTATAAGGTATTGACGATTGTCAGTCCTGGATACAATGGGGAACAATCGGCTGCTGATTTTGCAAACTGGTTCTCCAAAAGAGGGTACGACCATATTCAGGTGCTGATGGATGACGGGGGAACGTGGACTCGCAAATTTGGTGTGAGAGGATATCCTTCTTCCTATTATATCGGCTCGGATGGCATTCTGGTCAAAAGTGCACCAGGACATAACACGAACGAAGTCATTGCCGAGACTTTTCAATCCATACATTAAAACAGAAGGATACGGGAGGAAATTATGAAACGACTAGGACTGATAGGTTCACTGCTGCTATTGCTGGTACTAAGTGCTTGCACGCCGTATAATTTAATCGGTGATGGAGGGATCGCTTCCGCAGGCGGGGGCCAGGTCACAACCGCTTCTCTGCCGAATCCGAACAAGGATGTGGATTACTCAGGTAGTGAACTGCGCGATATTTATTTTGCCGGCGGCTGCTTCTGGGGCATAGAAGCTTACATGGCCCGGGTATACGGGGTTAGCGATGCTGTATCCGGCTATGCCAACGGTACCGGAGAGAATCCTTCTTATGAAGATGTTGTCCGCGGGGACAGGGGGTTCGCTGAGACGGTCAAGGTCAGCTATGATCCGAAACGAGTGACTCTCGAACAGCTTATCGCGGCGTTCTTCAAGGTCATCGACCCGACAAGTGTCAATAAGCAAGGCAATGATCAGGGAATTCAATATCGGACTGGTATTTATTCGAGCAATGCAGCGGACCTGGCTGTGATTAAGGATGCTATCAAGAAGGAACAGCAGAAATATGACAAGACCATCGTGACCGAAGCGCTGCCACTCAGCAATTTCTATATGGCAGAAGAGTATCATCAGGACTATCTGGAGAAGAATCCGAACGGGTACTGCCACATTGATCTGAGCGTCGTGCAGGATGTGAATATCCACATTGATGCATCTAAATATCCTAAACCAAGCAATGAGGAACTGAAAAAGAAACTAACCAAGATCCAGTATCAAGTAGCCGTGCTTGCTGATACTGAGCATGCGTACTCCAATGAATATTGGGATCAGTTTGAGCCGGGCATCTATGTGGATGTTACAACAGGTGAGCCGCTGTTCGCCAGCGCTGATAAATACGATGCAGGTTGCGGCTGGCCGAGCTTCACCAAGCCAATTATTCCGGATGTCGTAACCTACGACGAGGATCACAGCTTTGGGATGACCCGTACAGAGGTGCGGAGCCGGGCGGGCGATATTCATCTAGGTCATGTCTTCGATGATGGTCCGGCAGACAAGGGCGGCAAACGCTATTGTATCAATAGTGCTTCCATCCGTTTCGTTCCGCTGGCAGACATGGACAAGGAAGGGTATGGAGACCTGATTGTTGTCGCCAAATAAGAATGAAGGAGTCTAAAGGTTATGTATAAGCTGTTGCTTGTTGAAGACGAGGATCTGGTAAGAAACGGTATCAAGCGTTTCGTCCCCTTTGATGAACTGCATATTGTGGAAATCTATGAAGCTGCGAGTGGTGACGAAGGCTTGCGTATTTTTGAGGAGCAGCTCCCGGATCTGGTGTTGCTGGATATCAACATGCCACGTATGAACGGACTGGATTTTGCGACAAGGATCAAGGTGTTGAAGCCGGATGTCAAGATTGCCGTGATTACCGGTTATGATTATTATGACTATGCCGTAACCGCATTGAAGATCGGGATTGATGATTATGTGCTGAAGCCGGTCTCCAGAAAAGATGTGTTTGAGGTCTTGAGCAAGTTGGTGAATAAGCTAAAAAATGAGGGTCAGCAGACTGAACTGCTGACCCTTCTCAAGGATATGCAGCTACGGACGAACGGGACCGTACCGGTCAGTGAACCGGAAGGTGAAAAACAGCATGTAGCCCAGGTGATTGAGAGCAATCTTGCTAATCCGGAGTTCTCGTTAACCGCATTAGCGGAGCAGATGGGCTTTAGTTCGGGGTATATGAGCACATTGTTCAAAAAGCTGTTCAAGGTATCTTTTCAGGACTACATCGTATCGCTGCGACTGGAACGGGCCAAGCTGCAGCTGCTGGCTTCAGATAAAAAGGTGTACGAAATTTCCGCAGAAGCAGGGTTCGACAACCCGAATTATTTCAGTTCTTCTTTCAAGAAGAAATTTGGCATGTCACCCCTGCAATACCGTGAAAGGATCAAAGAGTAATGAAACCCTTCTTTCGCTCACTACAATTTCGTATTCTGTGGATTTACATATTAATAAGCATTCTGACGGTCGGGATCACTGGCAGTGTTCTTTATGTCGGCATATCCAGAGTGGTGATGAACCAGTCCGTGGAATCCAGCCAGATGGCTATTGCCAAGGGCGGCACGTATGTGGAGATGTATATTGACCGTCTCAACGTGCTGTCCACGATGCTCGCCCGCAATCCCGAGACCCTCCGGACGCTGGCAAATAAGAATAAGACTGATGAGCGGGATGTCCTTCAGTTCATCCAGAATGTACTGATTTCGGATCCGTTTATTCAGTCTGTGATCGTGATCGGTAAGGATGGTTATGTACTATCTAATGAACAAAAATTGAATATGAGGCGTTCGTCGGATATGATGGAAGAGCCATGGTACGTAGCTGCCATACATAGTAACATTCCTGCGCTTACCTCTGCAAGGATGCAGAAGTTCTCCATGGACAAGGATAACTGGGTGATTTCCTTGAGTCAGGAGGTCAAAGATGAGCATGGGCAGAATCTCGGCGTAGTGCTGCTGGATATCAAATACAAGGGACTTGAGGACTATCTCAACGGCTTGGAGCTGGGTAGTAAAGGGTATGCTTTTATCATCAACAGCAAGCATGAAATGGTCTATCATAAGGACGTTTCGTACTTTATGGATAGTGCCAAGCAAAAGCAATTAATTGCTATGAGTCAGCAGGCTCAGGGGTATGATCTGAAGGAGAACCGTCTAGTCTACCAGACCCATCTGAAGGGGACAGACTGGACGCTGGTAGGCGTAAGTTCTTTGGACGGATTGCAGCAGATCCGCATGCAGTTAATGAAATCGTTTATTATGGTCGGCGCAGCACTGCTGCTGCTTATCTTGATAACGTCGCCTTGGATTGCGAAGAGTATGACTCGGCCGATTCATCGGCTGGAGCAGGCGATGCAGCAGGTGGAGAGCGGACTGCTAGCCATCAGTGTGCCTGAGACTGGCGTTACAGAGGTGCAGGGCCTTGCCCGGCATTTCAACTCTATGGTGCTGGAGATCCGTCAGCTGCTGAAGGATATTGAAACCAAAGAGAGAGCGCTGCGTCTGCATGAGCTTAGTGTGCTGCACAGTCAGATTAATCCGCACTTTCTATATAATACGCTGGATACGATTGTATGGATGGCCGAGTTTCAGGATACCGAGCGAGTCATATCAACGACCAAGGCGCTCGCCGAATTCTTCCAGCTGTCACTGAGTGGTGGTGAAGAGTTCACGACGATTGAAAAAGAGATGGCGCATGTCTCCAAGTATTTGATCATCCAGAAGGAACGGTATGGCGACAAATTGTCATACGAGTTGGGCTATGATCACGCTTTGTCGGATCTGATCATTCCCAAGATCATTTTGCAGCCGATGGTTGAAAATGCGATTTACCATGGCATACGAGAGAAGAATGGACCGGGATCTCTTGCGATCAGCTGTGGCAGAACAGTCAATGGCAGCATACAGTTTATCATTAAGGATGACGGAGCAGGCTTTGATCCTGCCATTCTTGAAGCCGCCGCTGAGGCTTCCGGACAAGAGCCGGTACCACAGGTAAGATCCAAGCTGGGCGGAATCGGCATTCACAACGTGGATGAACGTCTCAAGCTATACTACGGGCAGAATTACGGAGTTACGATCACTTCCGCGCCCGGACAAGGGACCGAAGTCAAAATCGTTATCCCCTGACCCGCACTACGGAAGGGAGAGAGCAGTGATGGACAATACACAGATAAACCAACCAATGATTGAGGGGACAACCCAGATCAAGCTTCCGTTCTGGAATCTGCCCCGTAAACTAAACCTCATGCTGCTGATCATGTTCACACTGATGGTTATAATCATAATTACTGTTGTGCATGTACAGAACCGAAATCTGGTTATTGATGAAAATAAGGAACGGGCGCAGAGTATTGTACAGACCTTCGGTACAGTCATTCAGGCCAGCGAAGATAGTCTGCAGAACTATCTGGAGCAGCAGGTGCGAATGCAGCCGGATATTGTATCGATGAAAATCTATGAGGCGGTGGAAGGCGGTAAGGTCATTGCCGCCAAGGATACTTCGCTAGTGGGGCAGGATATCACGCCAGAAGTGCTACAAACTGTAAGTCATAATCAGGATCAGAGCTTGTATAAGAATGAACAGCTCGAATATATCGCCCCAATACATATTAATAATCAAGACGCCTATGTGGTGGATGTCGTATTTTCCTTAACACGGTCACTGCAATCAACGGACAAGCTATTGTTCAATGCTTCGATCATTGGCCTAATCCTGCTGGTGATATTCGGATCGATCCAGTATATAATTATTCACCGGAAAATCTCGAGGCCAATCCGTAGGATTATGGAGCTGGCGACGGAGATTTCCCGCGGCAATCTGCGGATCGAAATTCCAGCGCAGCGGGGTAAGGATGAGATCGGCCTTCTGTACCAGACTTTTGGCCAAATGACTGAGAGTTTGACGCATTTGATCGGCAGCGTACGGTTCGGAACCGGACAGGTAAGTAGGGCGGTGGACCGGCTGGTGGTAAATGCAGAGACGACGGAAGCGGCTGCGCAGGAGATTGCAGCCAGTATTCAAGAGTTGTATGACGGCAGCAATCTGCAATTGCAGCTGTCACAAGATAATGCCGATGCCATGGAGGAAGCGGCTGGTGGCATTCAGCGCATTGCAGATTCATCCCAGAGTGTTGCTGATATCAGCGAAGAAGCAACGTCGCTGGCTCATCAAGGCGATACTTCGCTCGAAGAGACAATTCATCAGATGGGTCGGATCAAATCGACTGTGAATGAGTTGAACGAAGTGCTGCATAGCTTGACCGATAAAACAAAGAGAATTGACGAGATCCTCCAGATTATCCGGCAGATCTCCTCCCAAACCAATCTGCTGTCATTGAACGCAGCCATTGAGGCAGCGAGAGCCGGTGAGTCCGGCCGTGGATTTGCGGTAGTGGCAGGAGAAATCCGCAAGCTCTCGGAGCAAACCGGCCAATCGGCTGAGGAGATCTCCGGGCTTGTCCATACGGTGCAGGCAGAGTCTGAAGCTGCCCTGAACTCCATGGAGGCAGTTAACGATGAGGTTACTGGCGGGATGCAATTGACGGAGGAAGCCGGAGTTATTCTCAAGAACATTCGGGGTAAAATAGAGGCCGTATTCAACCGCATTCAGGAGGTATCCGCTGCCTCTCAGGAAATTTCTGCAGGAACGGAAGAAGCGACAGCCTCGATCGTACAGATGACCGAGATCGCCCGGCAGTCGTCTGAGAAGACCTATGAATCTTCCGAAAGTGTCAAGAGCCAGATGAACCAGGTCAATGAGATGAAGGAAATGTCTGACCAGGTGAAGGTACTCTTGAGCAATCTCAAGGATACGGAAGCGGCATTTAAAATTTAATATGTGACCATGGGTAATGGCTGCAATTCTAGTAAGCGGCGAGTCTTCTTGTTCAGAGGAGACTCGCCGCTTTTGTGTATTTTGGAATATTTTACAAATGATAGAAAGCCCGTTATGATAAGAAAGAGCGAAGGTGTTGTGAAAAAAGGTGCATATATGATTGGGGAGGAATGTGCAAATGGAACATATCGAAAGGAGAAACAGCACAGTGAAGGTGGTATTCTATCTGCTATTTGCCGGGTATGCTGTGATAGCCGTCAACCTTATCTTATTCAAGACGATTCCTATAACAGCTATTTTCAGCTACCCTGGTTTATTGCGAAGTGTGAATCTCATGCCCTTTTACACAATTATATCTTACTTCAGTGATGATTCAGTGGGGCTCAAACGATTGTTGGAGAATATTCTGGGCAATATTGCGCTGTTTATTCCCTTGGGGGTTTTTGTATCTCATATGGGTGTAATGCGCTCTAGTCGGTACAAATTTGGCATCATACTGACGACCACCGTATCGTTTGAGATCATTCAGTATATATTGGCACTCGGCAGCAGCGATATCGATGATGTTCTGTTGAACCTGATCGGCGGGATGCTTGGCATTGCTGTGTATAAGAGTTTGGAGCGGAGGACGACTTCGAGAGAGCAGATTATGAATGCCCTCGTAGTCTTTTTCCTTGTAACAGGGATTAGCGGTATAGCCGTAATTGGAACTGTGGATCGTAATCTCCTGCCGTTTGGGCATCAGAAGTTTGAATATATAGATGAGAATAAAGGAATTATGGCGGGACTGGATGAGAGTACAGCTGATCTGTTCGGTGATCTGAATGCGGCGGAGCAAAGGACAATCACGGTTTATCAGAATCCTAAGTATATGACCACATTGTCAACCGCAGATACGGAAAAAGCGGCGAGTGAATTGTATAACGACATCTCCTTGAATGCTGCAACGAAAGTCTTCATCAGACATATAAGTTCGGAGAAAAATCAGCTCATTTCCAGATATGAAGAAGGTTCTACAGGGGATCTGGCTTCCTTGCTGAAACAAAAAGGTACTGATCCTACGGTTAGAATATGGTTGTCCGATGATGACGTTCAGGTCGCAAGAGCGGTGCTGGTGAGTGTGACGGATTGAGCGATGTAGTGTAGTTAATTATATAGAAATCAGATCATTTACCGTCTTCATGGAGTGTGGCTAACGGTTTCGCCAAGGCGTTCCACCTGAGTGGAACTAGTGACTCTGCTGTGCAATAAATGGTTTGCAGGTATTTGCTGAGCGGAGTCAATGGACCTGCAACCAGAATTTCTTTGATCTCTGAGGGCTTGCTCGGGACAAAAGTCGCTGTAGATTGCTTGAAGCGGTGAAGTGGCAGAAACATTTCGCAGGATTTCCGGTAGGACATTCGGTGCGGATACCGCGGAGAGCTCCCGGAATCGTATTTGGACAGCGCAATTACGTCAAAATGATCAGTCAGCAGTGCAGCGGCATCCAGTTGGAGAACGGCGAAAGATTCGTCAGGCTCCCGGCGGGAGTACATCCCGAGCATTGTTAGGCAATCGCGCTTGGTAGGCCAGAGGAATACATGACGGTCGAGACAGGTTCTAAATTGCTCCGGTGTAGTGCTGGGGTCCATTGCGTCGTCGGTAATGCGCAAATGAGCGTTCAGAACGACTGATTGCTCATTGAACAAGGTGGAATGTTTCAAGCTGCGACGAATGCCTTTAGACAGATGAGGAGCAATAACAGATGGTGAATACAGGGCATCGAAATGGGCGATGGCTTGCAGATTAGAGGCTCTGGTGAAGTGATACAACGACCGTCTGAGTGGGCTTTTGGTGATGTCGGCAACGATACTTATGTCCATGGGATTAGAATCTCCAATGCAAGGGATCAATATGCTTGAAACTGTATCATTATTATGGGCCTTATGTGGGAAAATCATTTTATTGAAGGCTCATTTCTATAGTGGCTTATTGAGCTTTTCTTTCTTGTGTTTGCTTACGAGATCCATAATAAAACTTATGAGTACGATAATAATAGAATGGAATAAAGGCTTAACCATGCTTGCATCATCATAAATAAAATAGGCGAATATGAAATTAGCTATAAAAATAAAGAGGTATCCGAGGATTGTAATCATTCCTTTCTGAGAGATTAATTTTAGTTTATTTTCAATATTAAGGTAAAAATCAAACGGATTCAATTGTATTATATAGCGCATTAAACAACACAACGTTAATTCTCGCAAATAACCAGATGTGGCTCGATCGTGATCCTTCCAAGGCGAATGTTAATTATTGCGTAGAGTCACTTCTACATAATTGCCCTCCAAAATTCAAACAATGAGAACACAATCCAAAGTGAGAAGGAGATGAGGGCATGAGAAAGTACCAATGGCGTCATCGGCTCATGACCGGGGGAAGAAACATTGCCGTGCTGCTGTCCGCCGGGTGCCTGGCGATATCCGGGAACTATGCTGCTACAGCAGCTGAAGGGGCTTATGGTAAGGACGTTCAGACGGTAGGTGTCGTTGCTGCTGCCGATGGACAACCGAAGGCTTCATTGAACGGGCCGGGCAGTACCGTGCCAGCGGGCAAAGAGGGCAAGCATTCTCGTCAGACCCGCAGCCGGGTAGCCATTATTATTGATGATTTCGGCAACGGAATGAAGGGCACGGATGAGATCTTTTCCCTGCCGATTAAGCTCACCGTAGCGGTGATGCCGTTCCTGCCGACCTCCCAGAAGGACGCGAAGCGTGCCCATGAACGGGGAGATGATGTACTGGTTCATCTGCCGATGGAGCCAAAAAGTGGGAGACCGGAGTGGCTCGGTCCAGGTGCAGTGCTGGCAAAGATGAGCGACGCAGAAGTGCGTCAGAAGGTCGAAGCGGCACTGGATAATGTTCCTTATGCGATCGGCATCAACAATCATATGGGTTCGAAAGTGACGGGAGATCCCCGAATCATGGGCATTGTGCTGGCTGTCTGCAAGGAGCGTGGACTATTCTTCGTGGACAGCAAGACTAATTACCGTTCTGTGGTGGGAGAGGTGGCACAAGAGCTCGGCTTGCCCCGTGTTGAGAACCACATTTTCCTGGACGATGTTCATAATGTCAACCATGTGCGTAAGCAGATGCGTCTTGTACAGGAACGGGCCCTTAATCTGCGTTACTGTGTAACTATCGGGCACGTCGGTGTACAAGGCAAAAATACCGCAGCGGGGATTCGCAGCGGCATTGAAGACATGAAGAACACGGTCGACTTCATTGGAATTTCCGATCTTGTAAAAGAAGAATGGAAGTGGACTCCTCGGCCTACACTTCCATAAGATAAGCGGCAATGCCATTCGCTACAGCTTCGGCAATCTCCTGCTGGCCCGCAGGACTACACAATTTCGCCCGGTCCGTTGGACTGCTGATAAAGCCCGCCTCGACAATTACCGTTGTGGCGGTTATTTTATTAAGCAGATAAAAGGGCTTGCCGGGTCTTGGATCAGTCTGCGTGCCATACAGATGGTTCAGCTGGCTCTGGATCGCTTTGGCGAGGATGAAGCTGCGTCCTTCCTGACGATACAGCACTAACGGTCCATGCTTGGAAGGGGAAGAAGCCCAGTTGATATGAATGCTGACGACAACGTTGGCCGGGAGTGTCTCGGCCAGCTCTTTACGCTGGGCTAGATCGCGCAGATGACGGGAGGAACTGCGCAGCCAGCGGTTCTCATCACTGGGCGCATAGTCACCGTTGCGATTCAGAATCGCATCGAAGCCATCGCTGCGGAGCAGCAGGAACAGCTTGCGGGAGATATCCAGTGTGATATCCTTTTCCAGAATTTTGCCGTAGGATGTACCGCCGTCCACGCCCCCGTGCCCGGCATCGATCAGGATCATCCGCTGGCCATGGCCCAGCATGTGGTGCCGTTCATCATCATCCTGTTGCTCCTGCGTGGAATACACCGGTTCAGCTCCGATATAACCTGGGGTCAGTAGTAGCATTCCAGCTGCCCAGCAAAGACTGATCCGGCGTAGGAACCTGGAGGAGCCCGACCCGATGGTCAACTTCATCTAAATACGCCTCCTTACCTGAAATGGGAAAAAAATCTGGGAGTGGTTACACTGTTAGATTGTGCCGCTACAGGCAAACCTATACGACCCTCTTCCATGGGTTTAGATTTCACGGCGGCGGAGCACACTATAGCTATAATGGAGTGTCCATCAAATCAAGGACAAACAGTGCAGGAGGTGGTGAATATGGCTTCAGGCGGCGATGAGCTGGTGAAGTATATCACCGAGAAAATAGTTGTATTTATCGAGGACCCGCGCAGCAGCATCCGTTCCCACAAAGAAATGGTGAAAGAGCCTTGGTCTGAGAAGTGGTTCGGTATGATCCCTATGGGTTGGTCTGTTTGGCGGGGGAGCTGGCCACGAAAGGAAAAGAGTACCGTATCATCCCTAAACAGGCATGATGCTTAGGCCAATTCAGCGTAGCTTTGGACTCAGCCTATATCACAGCAAAGAACCTTCCCTATGCCAAGATGGCTGTTGGAAGGTTCTTTGACATATCCTAATGTTCGCTTTCTCATCGTGATTCTAATTGAATGATGCTGTACGATTTCCGGGTAATTTCTGAAGCGTTCCGTTCTGGAGCAATACGGACAACGGTAAGTAACGTTTGCCTCCTGCACCTGTAGCTGCGTATAGAGCCGTCTTGGCGTCCGCAGTTTTCTCTGCTGGCAGCCAGCTCTGATAGCCTGTAATCGTAAAAGGTGATCCGAACAGGTCATTCCGTCCAGGTGCCTGAAAGACAAGGCTTACACCAGGAGAGATTTCAGCAGTAAAACTATCGGCATCCGTAACGACCAGCTTGGGCGATGTCAGCCATAGCAGATCCGCATAAGGATCGTCTGTTCCTCCGGTCCGGTAAGCGGTGCGGGGGATGGTAGCCTTTTTACTGGTTACATCCTCTAAGCTGACTGTTCTATTCTTGAATGCGTTATCCACCTGACTCAGGGTCCAAGGCAGCACCTGTGGTGCAGCGGCGTCGATAAAGACAAGCTTACCGTCGATTTTCAGCTTCCATACTGGCAGAAGGGGGGCATACAACGCTGTAAGTTCCAGTGTACCTGAATAAGTAGAAGAAATAAGTCCTTGCTGCACCAATAACCGGTGCAGTTCGCTTAAGCTGTACGGGAGACCATAGGTTCCGGCTCCGTATTCACTCAGTACATAACCTCCATCCTCAGAGGCGGAGATAATCATATAACCGATTCGCTGCTTACCATTCATCACATTGACCAGCCAGCCGTGCGTTCCCGGTCCCAGTGGGTAATATTGGGGTTTTGCACTGGCCCATTCCTTGAAGGGCGCTTGCTCCGAGAGCTTTATAATGTTCGATTGGGCGAAGTCTTCCAGAGTGACAGGGGCGGAAGCCTCCTGAAACCGGAAGATGGGCGGTACTTCCTGCGAGACGGATTGCACAACGCTTACGCGGCTGCCGGTCGCAGCGAGCTGTGACGGGAAACCAAAGCTTGCTGCTGCCAGTCCCAGGCATAACAGCAGCAGAAGGGAAGCGGGGAGCCTGCGGTGGCGTTCCCGCTGAACGAATATTTTCATAGCACCGATCACCTTTCTTCTCCATAAGCATACTGATATTGTAAAGGACAAGCTGTAAAAAGAGTGTTACAAGCTGTCGCGAGCAGCTGCGGGAATTCCGTTGTTTTTTTGCCTGCTTTTAGCGAGCCGGGTCGCATTCTATGCCTTCCGCAGATGAAACAGTCCATAGGTCACCGCAGAAACTGCAATTTGCGGTTCATACTGCCACACGGTCTCCTGCCTGCGCCGGGCATATTGCTCCTCGATCTCTTTACGCTTCTCTTCATCCGGTTCCTTGAGCAACTCTTCGTAATAGACGTCGATGATGTCTAGCTCCAGCCGCAGCCGTTCACGGGCCGCTTCCGCCCAGCTGTAATCCAGCCCTGCAAGCCGGTTGGTAAGATTGGCTTCCAGTTGTTCCGCGCCTGCCGTCACCGACATTTCAAGCGGCTGAACATGGACATTTTCCGGCAGGCGCGGGGTCAGCTTGAGTGGTGCAAGCTTATTCGCAAATTCATAGGTAATGACACCCGACACCAAAGAGATAGCCATAAAATGCAGCTCCTCACGCTTCAAGTCGCAGGACATCTCCACTTTGTAGCAGACTCCGAGCCATGGCTCATAGGCCGCTGAGAACAGCGTTGTTCGCTGGCGATTGCCAGGGTCTTCGAACAGGTAGAGGCATTTGCCTTCCTCACGGGCAGCGTCCCAGATCTGGCGCAGCCGTTTGCTGCCATAAATAACATCCTCGCGCCTGATCAGGCCAGGGCCAATCCTGGGCAAGGCGGGCATAACGCCGAAATAGCGGGACAAAATGCTGTCCTGCGGATTGCCCGGAGGAGGGGGAGATCCTACAGAGCCTGCGGTAATGGTACCTCCAGGTTCTGTGGCTGCTTCTATTTCGGCAGGCTTAACGCTTCCACTGCTGATGCCTGTCCTCATCACTCCGGAGGTTCCTAATCCCGAACTCCGGGGTGCCGCAGGGGCTTCGGCTTGAGTGTCATATTGTTCAGGATTGAACACGAACGTGAATGACAGTGTCTCAGGTTCCACTCCTGTGCGTTCTACGAAGCCCCAATAATAGGGACGATCTGTGAGCATCTGGTCTGCACGCGGAGAGAGCTTGACCGTCACATGCAGGGGAGAGGTCTCAATAATGGAGCAATCCGTGGCCTCAAGATAATCCATAACCTGCTTGCGCACTTGCTGTGGGGAGAGGGTCATGACGTTGTCTCACTTTCCTTCTTGATGCTGGTGTTCAATTGAGTAAGCGACTCACCGATTTGGTTAAGACCACTGCGCAGCTGCTGCTCGTCTTGCGATTCCAGCATGAGCTTGTACAGACTCTTTTCCAGCGATTCCTTCTTCTCGAACTTTTCCAGAATGACATCGAGTCCGCCGATAACCATCTCGAACATATTAATCTTCTCATGCAGTAGATGCAGAATATGCTCTTCAATGGTGCCTTGGGTCGACAGGTTATAGATCACTACATCATTTTGTTGTCCCAGTCTGTGGACACGTCCGATCCGCTGCTCTACCCGCATGGGATTCCAGGGCAGATCGAAGTTGATCATATGGTGGCAAAATTGTAGGTTGATGCCCTCGCCACCGGCTTCTGTAGCGATCATGACCTGGGCGCGGCCACGGAACAGATCCATCATCCAGTCTTTTTTGCCACGGTTCATGCCCCCGGAATAGGTGACGCATTGCAGCCCGCCTTCGCGAAAATATTGCAGAAGATACTCCTGGGTGGCCCGGTATTCGGTGAACACAATGACCTTTTCGTTCATTTCGCGGATTAGAGACATCGTCTTCTCCGCCTTAGTATTGGCTTTTACCGTACGAAGCGTCTGGAGCAGTTCCATCATCCGGTCACGCTTCGGTGAGTCCTCAGGCAGTTTCTTGATCAGGTTCACCAAGGTGATAAAGACGGCATCCCGGCTGCTGCATACCTCCCGCTGCAGGGTGACAAGAGAGAGCATACTGCTGAGATTGCCGCCCGCCTCCTGATACTGGTCTTTGACAAAAGCGGTAACCCCGTCATAAAGTGACTTCTCTTCTTCCGACAATGTCAGTGGAATATTACGGACCTTGCGCTTCGTAAAATTGACCGGGCCTTCTCCACGGCGATTACGGATCATCAGCTTGGACAGCTCCCCGCGGAGCTGCTCTTCGTTCTTAGGCTGACGCTTATCAACAACAAAGTTGGTGGCAAAATCGCCTTGATTCCCCAGCTGGCCCGGCTTCAGCAAAGTAATGAGATTGAACAGTTCGCCGAGGTCGTTCTGCACGGGGGTGGCGGTAAGCAGGAGGCAGTATTTTTTACGTAGCTGCTGTACGAACTGGTAATTGGTTGACTTCTTATTCTTGAGCTTGTGGGCCTCGTCAATAATCAGCATGTCGTACTCGTTGTTCATCAGCACTTCTTTATGCGGATCACGTTTGGCGGTATCCAGGGAAGCGACAACTATGTCGTTACCCCAGGAATAGGATTTCTTCTGGGCAATGGCAGAAATGCCGAATTTGGCGTTCAACTCCCGAACCCATTGCAGCACTAAGGAGGCCGGAACGAGGATCAATACCTTGGATACAAGTCCACGTACGAGATACTCTTTGAGGATCAGCCCAGCCTCGATCGTCTTGCCAAGTCCAACCTCATCGGCGAGAATGGCCCGGCCCGACATTTGGAATAGCACCTTATGTGCAGTGTCGATTTGGTGGGGAAGTGGGGAGAGTCCGGACAGATGCTTCATACATTGCAATTCGTCGAAGCTACTGACCAGAGTCGCTTTTTCGCCCTGCACGGCCAGCTGTGACAATCGCCAGTCGCCCCAGGGACCGCCTTTATCGAGCTTTGACTCCAAATCCTGCATCCAGTTGCGGTTAAAAGAAAGAGGAACAGGCAGCACTGGCGCAGGCTGACCCGCTCCGGCGGGCAGAGAATTACGGAATAATTGCGTCATACGGCATTCTCCTCTCGCAGTGATTCATATTGAATGTGTAAGAGTAGTATGCGCGGAAAAGAGAGGATTCATAACCCGGGTGTACTATTCTGAAAATATTAATACCCAAAAATAACCTTTATTGTGTATAATTAAAAATCCTGGAGGGATAGATGGACTCAAAGAGTAGTTTTCAAATAATTGTTAGTTGGAGGTCTTTAATGAGCCACATAAGAGGAATTATTTTGGAGGGTTACTCACACGCAGGAAAAACATCTGTTCTAAAAGCTCTAAAGTTACTTCAAGCACAAGAAGAATCAGCAGAGCGCAGTATCATTGTCTTGAGCGAACAGTATTCCCAAGTATTAAACAATGTTCATGGAGAATTTAAACGCTTAAGCCGTGATGAACATCTTCATATATTGAAAGAACGGGTTAGTATGCTACGACAATTAAATGAGTGGTCAACATATTTGGGTCCAGATGCATCTCGGGCGTCTAGAGGTATATTTTTTATATTGGAAAGATTCCATCTGAATCACAGAGTGGCCTTCCCCTCCGACTCCTTATATGAAATTGAATCACTTGAAAATGAACTGCTCCACCTTGGTGCTACATGTGTATTATTAACGGTTTCTTCTGGCAACGTAGAACAAAGAATGCAAAGTCGAACACCTCATGAATGGACAAGCAAATCAAGAGAACAAATCAGAAAGTCGGCCGATGAATTTATACAAACACAATCAGAACTACGTAAACAATCTAGTTTATCAATCCTGCCAACGATAGAGATAAATACTGACAATAAGGATTGGATTGCATATGCAAACAAAGTAATGGATTTATTGAACTAACTAATAATCTATATCCGTCGACTGCGGATACACAAAAAAAGGTTGGGTCAGAATAATCTTCTGCCCAACCTTTTTCTATCTAAATGAAGACAAGCTGTTGTCTAACTATAGGGGGAAATTCTCTAATAAACGAAAAAAGCCCCAATCCAAGCTATCGAAAAGAAGATGGATGAGATAGATTATGAACAAATGAAATTCTATTAATTAATGAGTCAGAGATATTCCATCGCCCAATTCCGACATCTATACTGCGTTATCTGCAGTGATTACAAGAATGTTACCTTTTGTTACAATTGTATTACGATCTACCCCCGAGGGATTAATAGAGAAGAAATGATCGAAAATCAGCTGAAAAACAACTGAAAAAAGCCAGTATAATCTATGAATATGTAGAAAGAATGTAGAAGCAAATAAAGTTATGAATCTAGCAAATAGCATTGACAGGAGGTGTGCATCTATACTACTATACAAATAGTTACAAAATATTAATTAATGTTGCCGAATTTCAATCGTTGAAAACGGGGGAACCACATCTGGGTGAATTATTCCTGAACGCAAGGGAATATAGGGAAACCTTTAACCGAACCCTCAGCTAACTCCGTAGGCATTTGAAGGGAGAATAACGTTCTGAAGAAGTTTATTGTTTCTGTAATTGGAGCCGCTATTCTATTCACTGCAGCACCAGCCGCATTTGCCAGTAACGTTAATGCTAAGATCGACAATGAAGTAAACCAACTCATTGGTACTCCTTATGTATGGGGAGGCACAACAGTTGCGGGTTTTGATTGCACCGGATTTATTTTATACATATTCAATAAGTTCAATGCTGGAGATCTTCCACGCACCTCGCAGTCCCAAGCCAAAGCTGGTACAGCTGTCGCTAAAGAAGATCTTCGTGTCGGAGATTTGGTATTTTTCAATACTCTTGGTAACGGGATCTCTCATGCAGGCATTTATATCGGTGATGGCGAGTTCGCCCATTCTTCCAGCAGCAAGGGCGTTCGAATCAGCAAATTGTCGGAATCGTATTATGCTGAACGTTATGTTACCGCACGTCGTGTCGTGAGTGAGACAAGCTATCAGGCCATGACTGCCCAGAAATAATCCATTAAATACATAGAAGGTGTCCCGAATTAGTTAGTTTTCTGGCTAATCGGGACACCTTTTATTTTAGAGTATAGAAGATTAGCGTAAAATATAGCCGCCGTCCGGGAACAGGGTGCTGCCGGTGGTGTATCCGTTCGTCAGCAGATAGACGACAGTATGTGCGGCTTCTGCGGCTGTGCCGATACGGCCGAGCAGATTGATTTTGGCATAGGCGTTGTAGGATTCATCCCGAACAGCCTGTTCGGCACCTTCCCAGTTAAATTCTGTGTGGATCGTTCCTGGGGAAATAACATTGACACGAATTGGGGCGAGCTCTACCGCTAGTGCCTTGCCCAGACTCTCGATGGCTCCATTGCAGGCAGCGTAAGATGCTCCATCTGTGAGTGGTCTTTGCCCAAAGGCGCCGGACATTAGGACCACCGATCCACTAGGGTTCATGTGAGGGGCACCGTATTTTACAGCATTGTATTGTGGCCAGAATTTGGCGTCGAAGCAGCTGCGGGCAACTTCCGCGCTTGCCGTGATCGGCCCTCTGACATAGCTGGCACCAGGCGTGAACAGATGATCGAATGGACCCACTTGCTCGAAAAAGGATTTGAGCTGTTCCTCATCTTTATTGTCCAGCGTATATATTTCCACGGAGTCAGCGCCCAGTCGTTCCTTTGCTAGTTCCAGTTTGTCCAAGGACCGACCTGCCAGAACGACGGAAGCGCCTTGTTCCACCGCTTGTTTGGCTGTAGCGAATCCAATTCCGGAACTTCCTCCTATAATAACGACCCGCTGATTTTGTAGAGTAAGAGTTGACATGATAGGTTGTTCTCCTTTATTCGTATGATGGTTTCCATTCTATTATTGGGTAAAATAACAGCGCTGCCCAGTACGCACTTTATTCGTACCCGGTACGAAAATTCGTACTAATGGATGTTTTGCCATTCTCCAGGCAAGAGACGTGCAATTAAGGAGTGTCCCAGGTATGATGGAGAGAACAGGAGAGGTGATAATGATGAAACGAAATTCGCAGGAGCCTAGACTGACAGGTGTGCTGGCAACCTTGGATGTCATCGGGGGTAAATGGAAGCCGCTGATCCTGTTCATGCTGCTGGTGGACGGAACGAAGCGGTTCGGGGAGCTGCGGCGGAGAATTCCAGACGTGTCCCAGGGCACGCTCACAAAGCAGCTACGGGAGCTGGAGGAGGACGGGCTCATTGACCGGATCTTTTATCAAGAGATGCCTCCACGCGTAGAATACAGCCTGTCTGAGCATGGCAGGACGATTGCTGTGGTGCTGGACAGCATGTGCGGCTGGGGCAGAAGCCATCTGAGCTTCGTGAATGAACGGGAAGATGCCGGAAAGACTGTCAAGGAGAGCTGAGAAGACGGCAGTTTGGGGAAAATAACCTGTAGAGCGCACCTAGCTTGATAGGGTGTAAATACATCTCGTTAACAAGTTGAAAGCTGCTGAACAGCTTACTATAGCCGTATAAAAAGAGCAGAACCGAGATTCTCGGCTCTGCTCTTTTGTATGTCAAGACTGTTCGCCAGACTGGCGAGACCTAGTGTTCCAGACGGTAGCCGCCGTGGAAGACCGGTCCTACGTACTGGTTGAACGCGAAGCCGTTGCGGATGGCCGCAGAGACGAAGTCTTTCGCCTTGGCCACCGCATCGTCCACGGTTAGGCCGTTCGCGAGTCCACCGGTAATCGCAGCTGCAAAGGTGCAGCCTGCGCCGTGGTTGTGTGCCGGTTCGATTTTATCCGCTTCAAAGACGGTGTAGTCTGTACCGTTGAAGAAGACGTCGATCGCTTTGGAGCCATCCAGCGCCTTGCCGCCTTTGACTACAACGTTGCGGGCACCCAGTTCGTGGATCAAACGTGCAGCTTCTTTCATATCTTCAATGGTGGTGAGCTTGCCGAGACCGGACAATACACCTGCTTCAAACAGGTTAGGTGTAACCACGGTGGCCAGAGGCAACAGCAAATCGCGGATCGCTTGCGCGCTCTCCGGATTCAGTACCTCGTCTTCTCCTTTGCATACCATAACAGGATCAATGACAACATTGGTCTGGAGATTCTCACGGATTGCCTGTTCGGCTACCTTGACAATTTCTACACTCCCCAGCATGCCGGTCTTCATGGCATTAACTGGACCGCCGGCGAAAATGGTTTTAAGCTGTTCGGCAACGATAGCCGCATCCACCGGATAGACATTATGGTGCCAGCCATTGTCTGGGTCCATCGTCACAATAGTGGTGAGAGCGCTGAAGCCGTATGTTCCGTATTCCTCAAAAGTTTTCAGGTCAGCCTGAATGCCCGCGCCCCCGCTGGAGTCACTGCCGGCAATAGTTAAAGTCTTAATAATCTTTGACAATGCAAACGTCCCCTTCTTCTATGTCTTAATTCATAAGTACGAATTGAATTGATTATAACAAAAATCGGCACACAGTGAAAATACATCAGAGTTTCATATTATACATTGAAAAAATCATGAAATCTCTGTTAGTCTGGTAGAGTCCGTTTTTTACAATAACATTAAGGATAGTTTACTCTGTGAAGGGACTTTTGTGTGATGAAGATTGTGCGAATTATTGCTCAGGTGGTACTGCTGTACTTGTTCTCCCTGGCTGGCGAGGCTGTGAAGCAGCTTCTGCATCTTCCTATACCGGGAAGTATTATCGGTCTGTTGCTTCTTTTTATTCTGCTGCTATGCCGGGTTGTGCCTATCCGCTGGATTGAGCATGGGGCTGCGGCGATTCTGGCGTATCTTCCCTTGTTCTTTATTCCCGCGACAGCGGGCATTGTGGATCATTTGAGCCTGTTTAGCGGAAAAGGGCTACTGCTGATTGTAGTGCTGATCTTGAGTACGACAGTCACGATTGGTGCGGCGGCACATTCCAGCAGATGGTTTGCCAGATGGAGCATGGATGTACCAAAGGCCCTGCCGGGAATGGAAGAGAAGGAGAAGGAAGCTTCATGATTCTAACTGCGATTGCAATTGTGCTGGCCAATGTAAGCATATATGTGCTGATGGCCTTGATCTATAAAAGATTCCGCATCCCTGTTCTGATGCCAGCCTTAACTGCGACGTTCATGGTTGTCGTCCTGCTGCTATACTTTGAAATTCCCTACGAGACCTACATGATCGGCGGACAGTGGATTAACAAGCTGCTAGGTCCCGCTGTCGTTTCGTTAGCTTATCCGCTCTATAACCAGCGTCATGTGCTGCGTCGCAACCTTCCAGCGGTTCTGGGAGGTACGCTAACTGGACTCTTGGTAGGGATGTTCAGTGGAATTCTGCTGGCTATGCTGATGGGCTTTCCGAAGCAGTATATTCTATCCCTTCTGCCCAAGTCAATCACGACACCGGTAGCGATCCAGATCTCTGGCAGCTTGGGCGGAGAGTCGTCTCTGACCTCTGTCTTTGTGATGATTGCCGGATTTACCGGGGCCATTGCTGGTCCGTACATCCTGAAGCTGTTCAGAGTCCGCAGCGAGCTCGGCATTGGGATTGGTCTAGGAACCGCATCTCACGCACTGGGAACGGCCAAGGCACTGGAGTATGGGGAACAGTCCTTGTCCATGAGCTCGGTCGCGATGACCGTGTGCGCGGTTGCAGGTTCATTCACTGCTCCACTTGTAGCCTGGCTGCTGTACCATTAGCAACATAGAAAACGGGTACCGTCCTAATAATAAGGAGGGTACCCGTTTTCTTGTTCACTTATTTGAACAAGAGGGTCTGGATCGCATGACCTGGAATGGAGGTCTCAGCCAGCTGTTCACGGCAACGGAGGGTGAACGGCAGCTCATTGTCCGTCCGGTTCATGACGACAACAGCAATGGTTCCGTCTGGGTTGCGGAACGCCGTTGTCTCCAAACTGTCGGTATACTTGGAGCTTCCAATGCGCTTGGCGCCTGGACGAATATATTTACTGAAATGCCCGATGTAGTAGTAGGAGCTCTCGAAGATGAGTTCATCCTGTACAGTATCGCCAATAATCGGGGCATCACAGAAGTTGCCTACATGGTTAGGGCCACCTTGCTCGTCGAGCAGAATATTCCAGTCGGTCCAAGTGGACATCCAGTTGTTCAGGTTACCGATGATATCATGGCCGTAACGCTCGCCTGTCTTCCAGGAACCAAGTTGAACGCCACCTTCCTGACAGCCTTCGCTGAAGAAGAGCTTCTTGTCCGGGAAGCGGTCATGTACCGCAGACAGGGCTTCGAAGTGATCTCCGGAGTACCAGTGGAAGCAGATGCCCCAGATGTACTTGGAAGCAGCTTGATCTTCAAAAGCAACTTTGGCACGGTCATAGACACGTTCCTTGTTGTGATCCCAGATCAGCACCTTAACGTGGGACAAGCCGGCTTTTTCCAGTGCAGGTCCGAGGTAATCACGGACAAAATCTTTTTCTTCCTCGGCGGTGTAGATACAGGAATCCCAAATTTGTTGAGCTTTGGCTTCATTCTGTACGCTGACTCCCCAGATATCGATACCTTCTTCGGCATAGGCTTGGATGTATTTCACAAAAAGGTTGGCCCAAGCTTCTCTGTATTCTGGTTTAAGCTTACCGCCATTATTCATTTCGCCATTCGTCTTCATGAAGGCTGGAGGGCTCCATGGCGAGGAGAAGAGACGGAAGTCTGTACCTACTGCATTAGAAGCGCGCTTGATCAGCGGAATAATGGACTCATGGTCGCGGGAAATATCGAAAGTTGCCAACTCGGCATCTTGCTCTTCTACATAAGCGTAGTTGCCGAGCGAGAAGTCACAGCTTTGAATGTGCGAGCGGCACAGCGTGTATCCAATGCCTTGCTCCCGGTCGAAATAGGCATCAATGACTTTCTTCTGGTTCTCTTCGCCCAGCTTGGCCAGCGTTACTGCCGAAGCTTCGGTAAGCGCACCGCCAAAGCCTTCAATTTCTTGATATTCAAGATCATCATAAATGTTGATGAGTGTATTTTCTTTTCCCTCAGTGTCAGGAGTGAACGTAAGCGCTTGCTTTTCAGTCAGACGATCTGCGGTATCTTTAGCGGTCTGGATGACGCGAATAGTTCCTTGGCTCATAGTGATGATAACCTCCTAGGTAATTTCATAAATTTATTATAGGAGGAATTCCGGCCTCCTTTGAAGAAACAATATGGCTAATAACCTCATCAATCTGGTCATGAAAGTGTAAGAAAAGAGGGATTACTATGGAAAAAATTGGTGTAAACATACAGCTCAGCGGCTACATCAGCCATGATCAGCCCTTTCGGCAACTATTCCGAAACGGTCTCGAAACCTATATCATCCGGCTTCAGGTAGAAGGTGAGTGCGAAGCGCTGATCGACGGTAAGATGGTGACCGTCCTGCCTGGGGACATGCTTTTGTTTCCTCCGGGGGAGGTCTACGATCTGCGGATCGGAGAGAAGCAAAGTCCGCTGGGCCACAGCGGCGATTATTTTGTCATGTGTACGGGCGACTGGGTGGATTATTGGTGGAACAAACGTGAGCGCCCGAAGAAAATCAGAATCGCTGATGTCGGCAAAATACACAGCGTATGGCAGCAGCTTATCTTTGAACAAAGAAGGCTGGACGGAGGCAATGCGGAAATCCTTCAGGCCTTATTCAAGGCATTATGTCTGCTCCTCGACCGAGCCATTGAAGAGGCGCCTGTGACTTCCTCCTCATCACTACTGCTTGCCCTCAAGATGAAAGGCTATATCGAAGAACACGCTACCTCCGTTATTCGTTTGGAAGATGTGGCTTCCCATGCTGGGATCAGTCCGACAAGAGCCGTGCATCTGTTCAAGGCGCAGTTTGGATACTCTGTGATCCAATATGCCAAGCAAATCCGTCTGGCTATGGCCCTAAGTCTCATGGATAACAGTAACTACACCCTGGAGCGTATCGCAGAAGAATGTGGCTTTGGCAGTTATACTTATTTCCACAAAGTCTTCCGGGAGCGCTACGGGGTATCCCCTGGCGTGTATCGGCGGAGGGAATAATTCAGTGGCTGGAGTGAATTGGCGCTACATAGTGTTCGCACCAAGAAGGAACTTCATACAGTACAACCCTTGGGGGAGTCTGGAGGAATGTCGAGTGACAAGAAAAGGTACTCAGCTCCTCCTATGTGAAGGGTCTGAGTACCTCGTTAACTACATTTGGTTAGTTTGAACCCTGTGGGATCGTGCCATGAGGGATGTTAAGCAGCTCCTCACTTTGTTCCCACAGTGACTGTGCGAGTGCCGGATCAATTGCCCAACTGCGAACACCTCTACGCTCACTATAATCATCAGGAACAAATTCCGCGATATCACTGTCTTCGCAGTATACGCCACCTTTGCCTTCTAATAATGGATTTGCTGCGCAAAAGACAGTTGTGGCGGCACCTTCCTCAACGGTTTTAAACCCTTCAGGTGAAATGAAATTACCTGCAGCATCACGATGAACGCCCCAAAGTGCGAGCACCTCATCAGATAAATGGCGAGTCAAGCCAGTCAATATGCCTCCAGGATGGACGGCGAATGCCCGGATGCCATGCTCCTTACCCCGTTTATCCAGTTCAATCGCAAACAGCGAGCATGCCGTTTTAGATTGTCCGTACGAAATGTCTGTGTTATAGGGTCTGGTGTTAAAGTTAAGGTCGCTCAAATCAACCTGACCATCCATATGACCGATGGAAGAAAGCGACACTACTCGGGCGTTCCCTGACTTTTTCAGTGCTTCCCAAAGTCTGGTGGTCAATTGGAAATGACCCAAATAATTGGTCGCCAGCTGAGTATCAAATCCGCGGTAATCTTTAATTTCTGGCGGTGCTGTAACACCGGCATTATTAATTAGAATATCAAGCTGACGATCAGACTTTAGAAATTCGGCGGCAAAAGCATCAATGGATGCCGGATTAGAAAGGTCTAATTGAAGAACTTCTACATTATTGAATTGACTTACATTCTGCTGCGCTTGCTCTACATTGCGGGCCCCGACAATAACTGTAGCTCCGGCTTTCGAGAGTACTCTTGTTGTTTCAAGACCAATCCCTCCGTGACCGCCAGTTACAATGGCAATTTTCCCGTGAAGATCACGCCCAGCTAAAGCTTCCTGTGCAGTAGTATGAAATCCGAAACCTGATTGCAGCGGTTTTTGTTCTGTACTCATGTTGTTAGTATTCTCCTTTGTAGATCATATATTTGGCAGGATCGGCAGGTATTCAATAAAAGGAATTGTTAAAGATTTTATCCAGTTAACACCTCTCATTTTAAACTATTATACAAATTACGATAATCGTCTATGTGTGTATAATAAACGAGTGGACAGATATTGTAAAGTGTCTATATAATAAAATTACAGAAAATCAAGACTGGGGCAGTGTTGAATGGACGATCAAAAGAGGCATCACATTATTTCGACCGCACTTGAGGTGTTTTACAAGTATGGATACAAGCGTGTATCGATGAATGATATTTCTCAGGCAGCTGGAATCTCACGAGCAGGTCTTTACTTATTTTTCAAGAGTAAAGAGGAGATTTTTAACTCAGCGATACTTTTCAATGGGGAAAACCTTATAGAGGAAATACAAAAAGGGCTGTCGCAGCGGGACACACCCAAAGAAAAAATCTATTATGCTTTTGAGGTTTGGGCAATCAATATATTCGATCAAGCGCTGCATTCGCCAGAAATCAGGGAAATTTCGGACAGCTCTTATGAATTTGCCCGCGAAGCGTTAGATATGAGCTATAGGAAGTTTGAAGATGTATTGGCCGCACTGATTCAAGAACACTTCGAAAGTAATGAGAAACGTGGAGGGCTGGATCCGCAGCAGCTGGCTTACCTCTTAACAAGCTCTTTGCGCGGGTTCAAAATCGTCGCCAAAAACTCGAATGAGCTGGAACAATTAATTCGGCAATTAGTAGAGGTTATTCTGGCGCCGTAATGAAGGATTCTGAATCAGGATGGCAAGTACCTCCGACAGGCTCTTGTCTGAAATGCAAAAAAAGAAACCCAAGTTCTTTAAATAACCTGGGTTTCTCGACACAGAGGTCGGCCTCAATGGCCGGCTTCTGTGTCTATTTGGCAGCTTTCTGTTGAAAGCTGCTTTATTTTATATTCCTTGCCCCAATCCCTCATAAGTATGATGATCGGAGTTAAGGTTCTTCCAAATTCGGTCAACGAATACTCCACTTTGGGAGGGACCTGCTGATACACTTCACGATGCACTACACCGTCTTCTTCCAATTCACGAAGCTGTAGGGTCAGCATCCGCTGGGTAATTCCCGGACAGATTCGGCGGAATTCGCTGAATCGTTTGGTCCCATCCATTAGATGATACAGCAAAATTCCCTTCCATTTGCCACCGATGACATTCAGTGTATGTTCTACAGGGCAAGCCTGCCCTGTGTCCAGTGAGATATCCTCGCTAAAGCGGCTTTTTCGGTTAGGCATGAGTTCTTCTCCCCTTGGTATCATTTTGTATACTACACCACATTAATGTGCGTACTTATAAAAACGAAGTATATAACTTAATATTAAAACTGTGATCGGTTATACGTCAATTCAATGAGAAGAAGAGAGGGAATAATTGTGGAAACAACATCTGTGAAAAAAGAAATCCTGTCAGCTTACAAATTCAGACATGCGACTAAAGAATTTGATAGCAGCCAAAAGATCAACGATGAGGATTTTGAATTTATATTAGAGACTGGACGATTGTCCCCAAGCTCCTTTGGCTTTGAACCATGGAAATTTGTGGTGGTTCAGAACCCGGCACTCCGTGAGAAATTGTATGACTATGCTTGGGGAGCGCAGAAACAGCTGCGGACGGCTAGCCATTTCGTACTTATTTTGTCCAGACTGCCTAAAGATCTGCATCCTGACTCCGATTATCTCAGTGGACTAATGCAAAATGTTAAAAATTTGCCACCTGAGGCCATGGAGGTAAGGAAAAACAGGTACGGTGCTTTCCTGAAAACTGATTTTGAACTGGTAGATAATGAACGGGCATTATTTGAATGGGGTTGCCGACAATCCTATATAGCGCTAGGCAATATGATGACGGCTGCAGCGCAAATCGGAGTGGATTCCTGCCCCATTGAGGGCTTTAACAAACGTAAAATTGAAGAGATCCTGTCCGCAGAAGGAATTATGGACGAGGGCCACTTTGGAATATCCTGTATGGTGGCGTTCGGCTATCGACTTAACGAGCCGCGCGTGCAGACTCGGCAAGACGCCGGACAGGTAATCCAGTGGGTGTAAGAAATGATATCAAGAACAGGCCAGATAACTCTGTGCCTGTTTTTTTTATGAAACCTTCCAATCTTTATCCAAAATTATGTATTTATTCTGTTCCTTGATATATAATTTCATGACCATCATGAATATGGAGGTCTTCACATGTACTTAACGACAGATACCCAATCTCTGCGGGTGTATGAAGCGCTCGCCAGCGAAGTGCGTTTGCGAATTGTAGATCTGTTGGGTGAGCGGGAAATGCATATCAAGGAGCTCGCTGCGGAGCTTCATCTCAGCAGCGCAATTGTTAGCTCTCATGTGGTCAAATTGCAGAAAGCGGGCATTGTCAGCTCCAAAATGAAGCGGATCGCCGGCGGTACCTATAAGTACTGTTCGCTGTCTGCGAACTATTTTCTGGTGAAACTGGATGGTTCCCATGCGGTTGCCCGAAAAGTCGTCGAGGTGTCCGTTCCTGTCGGACATTACAGCGATCTAGAGGCCGCTCCCGGCTGCGGAATTATAGGCTCGGATAAAGTGGTGGGCTATTGTGATGATGATGCGCGGAGGTTTCGGGATTCGTGCCATGCCGATGCCAGTGTCCTATGGCTTGATAAGGGTTATGTAGAATACAAAGTACCCAATTATCTTTTCAGGGACAAAGCGATGCAGGAGATTGAAATCTCCATGGAAATCGGCTCCGAGGTGGCTCATGTGAACGAAAAATGGCCGATAGATCTTACTTTTACGCTGAACAACAGAGATTTGGGGAGATGGACCGGACCTGGAGAGTCAAGCAAACTGAGAGATCGCCTGACCCCGGATTATTGGAAGAATGAGGGTCATCGGCGCGGTCTGCTAAAAGTGCTGCGGATCAACGCCAGCGGGACATTTATGGATGGACAGCAGATTTCCGAGGTGACGCTGGCTGATATTTGTTGGGATCAAGAGGACTGGACATTCAGACTTACGGCTGCAGAAGTGAACCGAAGGCGAGGCCGGCTGGCATTATACGGCTGCGGAAGCGGAAATTACGAGCAGGATATTGTGTTCAGAGTCTACAGCGAATGAGCCTATGAAAAAGCTGGTGTCATGATTGGAAACAACCTCATCGGGTAACGATAACTAAGAACCAACATCGCACAGCCCAAAAGGAGGATTCCACATGACGGATCATATTCAGGACGAAGCGGACATTCGCAATAAGAAAAATAAAGCCGGTGATTCACTGGCGGAAATCAAGAAGATTGAGAATGGTGTCGATATCGAGACGCAGGCGGACGATTGGGTCGCCAAGCCCGCGGAATCCGCGCATCCTGACCCGCTTCCGAACAATCAGGGCTAAGAACCGCTAAGCAGGCCGTCCATATGGATGGTCTGTTTTGTTGTGCTTACAGCAAAAAGGATTGGTATGAAACGTTGTAGAAGCCTGCTATTCAGGGATATGTCTTTTTTGTACGAAAGTGAAGGCAGTGCAGAATATTTCCATTCTAAGGAAGGCATACTATGTCCCGATGTTCATGCATTAGATGTACAAACAGGGGGCGAGATCCATTTCAATTTTCACAAGTGCATCGTTTATCTCATTGTATAACTATGGGCCAGTTGCCGCGGTCAGTGAGTACTTTTTTTACTTTATGGTGTATTCTTTCCTGGGCTGGGTACTCGAAGGAACTTACAATTTATATAGTCAGGGAACCTTTCGCAAGGAAGGATTTCTGCGAGGTCCGTTCAAACCGATGTACGGCTTGGCTCCGCTGTTGCTGCTGGCTGCTCGGGAGCTGGGAGTATCGCTTCCACTACACCTGATATGTGCCTTGCTGATACCGTCAGCGGTTGAATACGTTAGTGGTTGGCTGCTGCAAAAAGTCTTTCACAAGCAATGGTGGGACTACTCTGGTATGTCTTACCAGCTTCATGGACATATCTGCCTGCGTTTTTCTGTATACTGGTGGATGCTATCCATTGCCTGTATGTATGTGCTTCAGCCGCTCATGGTGGTGTTGTACCGTCAGGTGGGGGTAGTATGGGGGATAGCCATGCCGTTAGTCATGCTGTTATTTAGTGCAGATTTGCTATGGACCTGTTGGACCCGAGCTCGGGGTCAGAAAGAATTGGAGCTTGGAGAGGGATAACGAATTGCTACGAAACAATACCATAAAGGGCGAATAGTCTTCATACAATAAAACGCCCGGCTTGGCAATCAAAAGGGAACCCTGTACAGAGGTACAGAGCTCCCTTTTTTCACATTACTTATACGTATTCTGTTCATTCTTCTGGAATTTTTGATCATCGCTACTGATCATTTCTTTCCGGTGATCCTTCTTCTTTTGTCCGAGCTGCTGGGCCTGCTGGCTTGTCACAGGTGTCGTCTCAAGATCACTTACTGTGTTGATTAGGTTTTTATCCGGTTTAACTGGACTCATTGTATAATCCTCCCTGGTATGAAATGATAGGCGTGGTTCGTATCTATTGTGGCAGTATTCAGCCTCGACTATGCAAATTCATTACAACAGGTGCGTGTATTGTACGCTCTTGAAGCGATGGAAGAAAAAGTTAAGGGTGAACAAGGTCAATGACAGGGCTTTGTCTAATATACATATATAGTAGTTCAATCAAGGTCACGTCATAAACCCAAAGGATGATTAATCATGCCAATGTCTGAGTATTATCGAGGATTACGGGAAAAGATCGGACCAGAGTTGCTACTGATTCCCTCTGTAGCGGCAGTTATAAGAAATGAAGAAGACGAGATCTTGTGTATTCGCAAACCGGGCGAGACAATGTGGGGCCTGCCTGCAGGTGCCATCGAACCAGGAGAGAAGCCTGTGCGTTCTCTACGCAGAGAGGTGTATGAAGAGACAGGACTAATGGTTAATCCGGACCGGATGATCGGCGTTTTTGGTGGTGAAAAATTCAGATACGAGTATAGCAATGGTCATCAGGTGGAGTATCTGGCCATGGTATTTGAATGTTCAATGATCAATCGAACGCTTGTGGGACTGGAAGGAGAGGCGGAGGAACTGAAATTTTTTAAGGAAGAAGAACTGCCGGAGCTAGCAATTCCTTATCCGAAAGAGATTTTTGCCAAAAGCAGTTCATCCTCAAAGCCAATATTTGAATAAAGCATGGTCTGTTAGTAGAAGTCAGCGACATAGAGTAGTAGGAGGCAATAATGAAAATATATATTTATAGGTATTCTTGTCATGTGGAGAACTAAAATAATCTACCTTTCCGCCGTTCTGCTCGTCATCGTGCTTGGCCTTGGTTCCAGGGCGTTTGCGGAGCAGCTACCACCGTTCGTCTCCAGACATTTTGGCGATGCGTTATGGGGGAGTATGGTCTACCTTGGTTTCCGAATGCTATGGACGAGACGACAGCTCTTGTTCTCCTTCTGGCTAAGCCTGCTGTTCAGCTACGGCATTGAGTTCAGCCAGCTGTATCAAGCGGACTGGATAAACAACATACGCGCAACTGTACTGGGAGGCCTGGTATTAGGAAAAGGGTTCCTGTGGATTGATCTACTCAGGTATACTATCGGAATTACTGTCGTCTTTGTTCTGGATAGAGCAATCTCGCAACGCTATAAAGTCAAGCATTGGAGATGAATGAGAACATGACGAACAGCTTAATTATTGTATGCCTGCTCACCTTGATCATCCATACCGCGGAGACCCTATCTTATTCGATCAGATTTGCCGGAGTGAGACTGAACAAGATTGCGATTGCCCTATCTCTGACCGGAATCATTGTTCTGGTATCCAGAACGGCCAATATGATCCAGGCCCCGTTGACAGCTAAATTCGTCGATTATGCCAAAGTGAATCCGGGTTTCCCGCTGCTTAACTATTTAATGATCATTATGCTCGCTTCATCGCTGGGCACTTTGATTGCTATAGGTGTCTTTCCGACATTTGTAGGTCTGTTCGAAAGGGTCATCTCCAAGCTGGAAATCGAAGGTTCTATTCCGAAGTTACTGAACAGTGTCACGATAAGCCAGCTCAAGAATACCCGAAAATACATAAAAAAACCGAAAGTAAGACTCTACAGCTTCAGGTATCTGGGCATTCCTAAACGTTTTATTATTATGAATATCTTCGTTACGGCGTTCTACACCGTTGGTGTCTTGTCTTCACTCTACGCTGCACATCTCGTTCCACAGTTCAGTACAACAGCCTCACAAGCTTCAGGACTCATTAATGGGCTGGCGACGATTATGCTTACAGTATTCATTGACCCGCAGCTGGGGATTATTACGCATAAGGCTACTCAGCATGTAGAATATCGGGATCAGCTTGGAAAAATATACGTTGTACTGATGGGCTCCAGATTCCTGGGCACCTTACTCGGCCAAGTTGTGTTGTATCCTGCTGCGCTCTTCATTAGCATGTTGGTCAAGCTGATCTAATAATACAAGGTGGTTGGTATCAGCAGCCCATCAGTCCATCATTCCTGGTGTTTATTTCGGAAGCTTCAACTCCGCAGTGCGAAGCAGGGTAGAGATTTGTTTCTCCCAGCCTATCAGCTTTAGCTGCAAGGCTTGGATGATTTTCATCTGGGCAAAAGAGGTCTCCATTCCTGCTGCAGCAGCGGGTGCGTCACCTTGCTTCATTCCTGTCTGATACCGCTTATGAGCTTCTGCGCGAAGCCTTTGTGCAGCAGTAAGCTCTTTACTCCCGGTGGTGGCCACCTTCCGAAGCGCTGATATAGCGGCAATAGTTTCTCTAGCTGGCTGGGTCTTGTCAGTGGTCTGCTTCCGGGCTGTCGTCAATGCTGCGGATTTCGCTTTGATCTCGGCCTGTGCCGCTGTCGCCGCTGCTTTGAGCTTGTTGCGCTGCAGATCAAGTACCGCGGCAGTCTTGGGATCCTTGGCATTACGTGCAGCCGTAGCCTGTTGTCCTAGTGTATTATACTTTTCGAGCAGTGGCGCATGTTTCTTGCGTGCTGCATCAACCTGCAGCTTCAAGTTGTCGATTTGGGCCTGATCGGTGGATTTGAGCTTCCCCTGGATTGCCTTCAAGTCATCATTGTTCTGCTTGCGCAGCTTCTGGAGCGTTCCCGTGTTCTGGGTGATGTTCTCCTGTAAGGTAGAATAGTCGTTGTACAGATTGCTAATACGTTCCAGCGCCATGTCCCAGTCTGATGTCGCCGCTTGGGCTTGAGGCAGATGCAGAAAAAACAGGGACAGCGTTAGCAAAATAGCAGCAGCGAACTTTCGATATACCATTGTTTTTGTATTAACTGCTGAGCGATTACCCTTTCTGTCACGTACTTTGTCTACAATCATTGGCTCCCACATTGATCTCAACCTCTTCTCTGAATAGTAGTAGGCACAAAAAAAGCACCCCCAAGAAAGGCATTTCTGCCTGTCCTGCGAGGTGCTTCGCCCGCAAATCTATCATAATTGATGCTTTTACTATAACTTGAAAATTAATGGATAGTCAATCAAAATATAGAACATTTGTTTTCTATTTAATCATGAAATATACTTTTGTTAACATAAATTACACCTTTCAATGAAGGAGGAGCAGAATGACTCCCTACCAGGAACGTTCGAAGGAAAAGGTAGCCCTAATAACTGGTAGTTCCAGCGGCTTTGGGCTGCTGACAGCGATTACGCTTGCTAAGAAAGGCTTCAAGGTAGCTGCAACTATGCGGAATCTTAGCCGCAGCAGTGAGCTTGAGCAACAGGCCCGACAGGAGGGCGTGCTCGATAAGCTGTACTTTATACATATGGATGTAACAGACCAAGCTTCTATTGATACGGCCGTGGGCAAAGTGGCCGCAACTTTTGGCAGAATAGATGTACTAGTGAACAATGCGGGATACGCTGTAGGTGGATTCGTGGAAGAAGTAACGATGGAGGAGTGGCGCGGACAGATAGATACGAACCTGTTCGGCCTTATTGCCGTTACCAAGGCTGTGCTGCCACTGATGCGGGAACAGAAGAGCGGGACGATTATCAACGTTGGAAGCATCAGCGGTCTGTCCGGGTTCCCCGGATATGCGCCATATGCTGCATCCAAATTCGCAGTGGAAGGTTTCAGTGAAAGCCTGCGCCATGAGATGTCACCGTTTGGGATCAAGGTCGTCATTGTTGAGCCGGGCTCATTCCGTACCCCCATCTGGGATAAAGGACTGGACAGCATTCACAGCAGCCCAGATTCGCCATACAGTGAGCGGCTTGATGCCGTGCTGCACTACACCAGAAAGACTGCTGAATCGGCTCCTGACCCACAGCAGGTAGCAGATTTGATCGGGCGGATTGCAGGGATGTCTTCACCAAGGCTACGTTATCCCATCGGGAAAGGAACGCGTATCCTGAGATGGGGCAAGACGCTTTTGCCCTGGAAATGGCTCGAAAAGATTATAGATAAGAATTTGAAGAAGTAGTGAAGTTTTGTGTTTCTTGGGCTGAATAAGGTAAACTATCATATATGGATTTGATATTTAAGAGAGAGAATTGAGGTATGCTGATGCCGAAGCCATTGGAGCTGCATATATGCTTTGATGAACGAGGGTTTGAGATTGAGGTTCTGGATGTTACCCCGGTGGACCGGGACATGTACCGAATTGAGGAGACACCGATTTTTAATCCGGGGGTGTCTATGGGGGATGTAATTCGCCTAAAGGAAGAACAGGGAGTCTACTACTATCAGGAGACTGTCCATAAATCCAATTTAAAACGATACGCCTGGTTGCTAACCCAGGATACTGCTTATTCACCGATTCTGGCAGCTTTCAAGCAGCGGGTAAATAGCGCCGGTGGAAGCTGGGAGCAGATTTTTGGCGGATTGGTCGTTATTCATATTCCGCAGGACGCTGTGCTGGATGTGGAAGACGAAATGAGCCGCATTATTGATTGTTTTGGGGACTGAAAACAAGAGTTATCTATACGAATTGATGAGGTGAATAATTATGAAGAAATATGCGAAGCAATGGGTACCGACACTCTTGATTGCCCTTGTCGTTTCCTTATTCCTGAGAACTTATGTTGCTGAAGCGATGAAGGTTCCTACCGGGTCGATGATTCCGACCATTCAGATTAATGATCGTCTCATTGTCGAGAAACTATTATGGATGACTTCACTGGAGCATGGCGATATTGTTGTGTTCTACCCACCGGTGCCTGGTGATGAAGACAAACGTTATGTCAAACGACTCATCGGACTTCCTGGTGATACGGTAGAGATCAAGGAGGGGGCTCTGTACAGAAACGGCCTCAAGGTGGATGAGCCTTATCTGAAAGAGCCGATGAACTATAGCTTTGGACCGGTTACCGTTCCGGCGGACCACTATTTTTTCCTTGGGGATAACCGGAATATCAGTTATGATGGCCATTTGTGGGAGAATCCGTTTGTCGCCAAGGATAAGTTGATTGGAAAAGTAATTGCGGAAATCCCAACCCACCTACTATTTCAGCGTTAACGGAGTTCCCGGTTCAGATTATGTTTATGTAAATATAATAAGATAACCTCTGGAAGCTTGTTAAGAGGTGAGAATAAAATGCTGGATCACTTTACAAAGAAACGTATAGAGAAGATCATGGATCACTATATCAAGGCCCAAAACTCCGGGCGCTCCAACCCGCAGCGTAAACTCAAGTATCGGATACATGAGAATACGGTAACGCTGCTGGATGAGCGGCCGATTTTTCTGAATGGACAATGGATAGAATGGGGAATTGCCCAATTTTGCAGGAGTGATCAGGGTTGGCGCATTTACTGGCGGGATCTGAAGAACCATTGGCATGTTCTGGACAATATTAAGCCTGATACTGATTTTGAGAAACAACTTAAGATTGTAGAGCAGGATTGCAATGGAATCTTTGGTGCTTAACAACTACTGCACGTTTGTCGTCTTAGATTGAGAGCGAATTTTGGTTATTGGATAGTCTGCTACTATGACATTATCGAGGATGCCTGTCAGCATTTGCACAAACGCCTGATGTTTGGGATGCGGGCCATATTGGCGAAGGGCGTCCTTATTTTCAAAAGTTACTCGAAGTCCCAGTGTGTAACCATGTATGTTATCCACTTCTTCAGTCTCATTCACCCCGGCCGTAATTTGCACAATTCCCGGAATATCTCCTTTAAAAGACAATAAAGTCTCCACAAGCTGGGGCCCTGTCGCTGGATCATAGTTGCCGTTGAATTTAAAGAGAACCAAATGTTCGAACATAAATAAAACTCCTTTATACATAAAGTGTAGGGCTAATGGACGGTTCCGCTTTAGCTTACCACAAAGAATTTTGTCAATAAAACATGGAAAAGCGCGAGGTAAGGCTAATTCCTCTCTTTGGTAAATTTAGTGATGCTAAAGTTGGGATACTTTGGAACTAGTTGACGGCGTTAATGTGACTTTTCCCATATTGTCAGGCCAAACGCAAATAGACTATGATCAAGTAAAGGCAAAAGGAAAAAATTCCTATACATAAGAAAGGGTGCTGATTCTTGAAAGTTCATGTCACGGATCTAAAACACGGCGACTGTCTTCTGACAGACACTTTCAATAGTGTTGGTCTGCACGTGCTCCCGAAAGGGACTGTCGTCCAAAGTGAAGAAATCACCATCCTCATCCGGCACAAGATTGATTATGTGGATATTGAGCCACGCTCCATGCAACAGGGAGTGCAAGTCAATAATCTAGAGCAGGATCTGAAAGCCAATCTGGATCTTGCGATCCAGAATTATGAATCCATCTTTTTGGAGGCACTTGCCAAGGGAAGTTTTACGCAAAGCATGGTTGATAATACGCTCCAACCCTTGCTTGAAAGTCTAGATGAGCAAAAGGATGTCGTTTCGCTCCTGCTTTTGTTCGACCGTAACGATATTGATACATACAATCATTCCCTGCAAGTCGGATTATTATCGTATTATATTGCTTCCTGGTTGGGACATTCCAAGGCAGAACGCTATGAGATCAGCAGAGCAGGTTATCTGCATGATATTGGTAAAAGCCAGGTTCCGGCTGCGATTCTGCATAACACAGGCGTCTTGACTCCTTCTGAAGAGGAAGAATTGAAACGCCACACTACATATGGCTATGAGATTATTCGTGAATCGATGAAAGACGGAATTACCGCTCTAGTGGCCCTCCAGCATCATGAGTTTGAAGATGGCACCGGCTATCCGCGCAATATGCACAAGAACGACATTCACCCGTATACACGGATTGTCGCTGTCGCCAATACTTATATGGGTTTGACGACAGCCCGAGCCAACCAACCTAAGCAAGGTCTGATTACAGTGCTGCGTAAGGTGCATGAGCTTGGATTTGGCAAGCTGAACGGAAATGCAGTACAAGCGTTGACAGGACATCTGTTGCCTAACTTTGTTGGTAAGACTGTACAGCTTAGCAATGGAGAGATGGGTACCATTATCATGAACAATCCGCTGGACATGTTCAGACCGCTCGTGAAGGTGGATGAATCCTTCAGAGACTTGTCCAAAGAACGCAATCTGTCTGTTGAAGAAGTCTTTATCTAGTTTGCTATGACAATAAAGCTGTCCTTTGGTCCAACGACCGGAAGGGCAGTTTTATTGTTTTTATCCCCTGATTTTTCCAAATTTGAATTCCGGTAACGGATTGGCTATGATTAATTCATAACCTGATGAAGGAGATTTCCATGAAGACCGAAGATCAAATTGAGAAAATGAAGAGATTCCGCAACGAAATTACCCGGTTTATGCTGCTCTACAAGTTCGCTCTGGATGAAATGGAGACCAAGGTTGATATACTGAAGCAGGAATTCCAGTCGCTGCATGACTATAGTCCCATCGAGCATACGAAATCACGGTTGAAGTCTCCTGAGAGTATTATGAATAAAATGCTGCGCAAGAATAGCGAGATTTCACTGGCCGCTGTGAAGAATGATATCAAGGATATCGCGGGCCTCCGCATTACCTGCTCTTTTATTTCTGATATTTATCAAGTTAGCGAGATGCTGCAGAAGCAAGACGACTTGACGGTGCTGGAGATCAAGGATTACATCAAGAATCCCAAGCCTAACGGTTATCAAAGCCTGCATCTGCTGATTCAGGTTCCGGTATTTATGTCTGACGGTCAGGAACTGGTGTGTGTCGAAGTGCAGATTCGTACCATTGCTATGGATTTCTGGGCTAGCCTGGAGCATAAAATCTTCTATAAATACAACCAGTCCGTTCCGGAACGGCTCACCCGCGAGTTGAAACAGGCTGCCGAATCTGCGAACATGCTGGATGTGCAGATGGAACGTTTACACCGCGAGATTAAGGAAATCAAGGACGCACAGGGTGAGGACGACATGATAGAAGACCTGAAGCGGATTATTATTAATAATCAGAAAATTTCCTTGCCTTCCGGCTTCCTCAAGCTTTTAGGCGAATAACAGCCATTTTCATTCAAACAATCACAATAGTGAGCAGAGTAGCGATTCTCTCGTATGGGGGGATCGCTGTTTTGCATTTTTGGCTAACGCGGCTGAGCAGAGTAGAAGATGGATATAGCATTTTTTTCTTACCGTTCATGTGAAACTTTCGTTTATAATAATATTAATCATTATTTTATAGTAAGCGTTACGTAAAAACACAGGGGGTGCCGGATGCCTTTACACCAAGAAGCCCATTTGGGTCGCAGAAAAAAAATAGGCCTTACAGCGCTTCTCATTGGCTTGGTAACAATGGTCTTTGTCCTAACCTCAGCTATTCTTTTGATTGCATCTTACCAATCTGAGAAGGAGTCTCTGACTGAAACTACACTGGATTTGAACTTTTCGAGCGCAAGTCGGATGAGTCAAACGACAGAGTCTCTTTTCCAGTCCATGCTCAGTACCTTGGAATACAGTGCGCATAATCTTATGAGGGAAGATGGACCAACGGAGGATTTATACAATCATTATCTTGAGTTAATGCGCCAAAGCAGCAGTTATTTCAATTCGATAGCTTTGGTGAACGAGAACGGGATGATCCGTAATGTGTCTCCAGAATCGCTGGGAACCGCCGGGCTACTATTTACTAGCACACCAGTATTGGATGCTTTGGCTGCCAAGAAGACTTATATCTCACAGCCGTATACTACGAAAAATACCCCGAAAATGACTGTGTTCGTGAGCCAGCCCTTATTCGACAAGCAGGGACGATATAAGGGAATACTGGGTGGAACTATATACCTTGAGGATAATAATATCTTCAGTATGATCTTTGAAAATAACAAGCGGGATGAGAACGGGTCCTATTTTTATATTGTGGATTCTACGGGGCATATGCTGTATCACCCGGATAAAACGCGAATCGGTGAGGATACCAGCACTAATAAAGCTGTTCAGGAGCTAATGAAAGGTCACAGCGGCGAACAAGAGATTATTAATACCAAAGGTGTGAAAATGCTAGCCGGATATGTCAATGTTCCCGCCAGCGGCTGGGGAGTTGTGGTGGTGTCCCCTACTCAGGTGATACACGAGCAGATTATAGGTCATATGGAAAAAATCTTTTGGTACACTCTGCTGCCTTTCATTCTATTGTTGGTCGTTGTTATTGTAGTGGCTCGCAGGCTGGCCAGCCCGTTCGTCTATCTTGCGAATTTGGTGAGCAAAGTCGGGAAGGGGAAGATCGAAATCCCTACTGCCATTTCCCACTGGAACAGAGAAGCTGACTTGCTGACCAAGACACTCACTACAGCCCTAACGGTTATGCAGAAACAGACGGATCGATTAACCCGCCATGCCATGACGGATTCCTTAACAGGTCTTGCGAACCGAAGGGCTCTGGAGCTTGTAATGGAAGAGTGGATTGCGGAGGGTACTCCGTTCTCCTTAATTGTGATGGATGTGGACAAATTCAAATTTGTTAACGATACCTATGGCCATCTGACAGGGGATGAGGTACTGAAGCGTGTTGCCACGGTTCTAGCAGCATCCGTCAGACCAGGGGATTTCTGCAGCCGTTATGGTGGAGAGGAATTTATTATTTTGTTGGCTGATGCCAAAGCGGAGGATGCCTACATTGTGGCTGAACGCTTCCGTTTAGCCCTGGCAGCAAGCGAGGCTCCAACCGCGACGCCAATAACTGTATCGCAGGGGATTGCCCACTATCCTACCCATGCACAGTCCAGCGAGATGCTGCTGAGGAATGCAGATCAGGCGCTATATTATGCCAAAAATACGGGGAGAAATAGAACGATTATTTCCGGCAGTGAACCAGAGCAATCTTGATGTATTAAACAACTATTGATCTTGGGGGAGTATGGACATGCCCTCACCGGACAGATTTCCTTTTGAAATCCATAAGTATCTGCTGTCGAACGATGTACTAATCCTGGAGAATCTGACGAATGTAGATGCACTGCTAGGCAAGGAGAAGTTTGAAGTGATGGCCCTGCCGCTGCGAATTCGGTCGGATTCCGCAATTTCCCGGGTAATTGCCAGGATTAACTGATGGACGGGTCAACATAAAAAATCCGCACCTGGGCCTAGGCAAACACATATCTTACCACAGAGAGTCCAAAATTGGGATGACAGAAGGGTAGGAATGTATTTTGACTTCTTATATGGATTACACGTCTCCAGGGACACAGTTTAGTGCGGATGTGAACAAAAACCTATTATTCAAAAAAGACGATCGGAACTTTATCAATGTACTGTCTGTTCAACAATTGAACACGCTGGAGAACACTTCACTGCTGGATATCTTCCTCAGTAAATCAAATGTGGTAGAGCCCCACTATCATCAGAATGCGGCAGAGTTGGTCTATTGTATCTGTGGCGCGGCTGTAGTCTCACTGATTAACCCGTTTACGAATGAGCTTTTGCATTTCCCGCTCACCCCTGGTCAGGTAGCCAATGTTCCGCAAGGCTGGTGGCATTATGAGGTGGCTACGATGGATGATACGCATTTGCTGGCTATTTTTGATGCGCCGGTTCCAGAGGTTATTCTGGGTTCGGATATTCTGAAGCTTACTCCGACGAAGGTGCTTGCCCATACCTACTGCCTGGATGAAGCTAAAGTAGAAGATGCGCTCGCTCCCATTCAAAAGAGAACCTTCATCGGTCCACCGGTGGGCTGTGTAAAAGGGGCAGTCAAGGGTAAAAAGGAGAATGCGATGCCGAATCCACAACCTCATGCTCAATCGCCTTACGGAACTATGCCTCAGCAATATGGGCAATCTCCTCAACCTCACTGGAATGGGCCTCAACAGGGATGGGCACAGACACCGCAGCCTCACTGGAATGCACCGCAACAAGGATGGAACCAGACAGCTCAGCCTTATGCGCAAGCGCCTCAACCCTATGCACAAGTACCACAGTCTTATGGGCAGCCAGTATATACCCATCAATTGTATGGGGAGAGTTCTCGGCAGCAGCCGTATGCACAACAGCAGCCGACTGTACAATATGTCGGAGGTTCTGAATCCGTCTAATCCTCAGATATCAAAGGGCGTCCCCTAAGCCAGAACACGGCTGCGGAGACGCCCTTTATTTTGTATATATGAACTTTAGGATAAAGTAACAAGCACACGACCACGGGTCCGGAATTTCAAAATATCCTCCAGCGCTCCTGGCAGTTCCTCCAGTGTCACTTCTCGGTCAACCAGAAGATCCAGGTGCTCAGGCTTCAGGTCGGTTGCCATGCGTCCCCAGACGCTTGCTCTTGTCTGTGCATCACAGAACACGGAGTCAATACCGAGCAGGTTAACCCCTCTCAGAATAAATGGCAGCACAGTAGTCGGCAAGGCGGTTCCTGCGGTCAAACCGCTTGCGGCTACAGAACCTTTGTAAGCGAGCTTGCTCAGGACGGCTGACAATGTAGTTCCGCCGACAGAATCGACGGCGGCCTGCCATAATTGTCTATCCAGGGGTTTCGTAGAAGCCCCAAGCACATCCTCACGGGAGAGGATTTCCTCAGCGCCTAACGCTTTGAGATAGTCTCCAGCTGCGCTGTTGCCAGTGCTGGCTGCGACGCTGTACTGCTTGGCAGCCAGCATTGCCACAGCAGCTCCGCCTACACCACCGGTGGCTCCAGTGACCAGCACTTTTCCTTTCTCAGGAGATAGCCCATGAGCTTCTAGTCCTTGAATGGACAAGGCTGCTGTAAAGCCGGCGGTTCCATAGATCATGGCTTCTCTTAAGGTAAGCCCGTCCGGGAGGGGGGTGATCCAGTCAGCGGGAATACGTGCATACTGGCTAAAGCCGCCAAAATGAGTTACGCCAATGCCATAGCCGCAAGCGATCACGGGCTGGCCTTCGGTAAAACGTTCGTCACTAGACGAGACTACATAACCTGACAAGTCCACACCTGGGATGAATGGATAGGATTTGAGGATTTTTCCATCAGGAATGCTGGCTAAACCATCCTTATAGTTTACACTGGAATAAGCGACCTTGATGACAACTTCTCCGGCAGGCAGGTCTGCCAAGGTAAGGGATTGGATACCGACAGAGAATGAGTCAGCGGTCTTATCAACCATTAGGGCTTGAAATGAGTCTGGTAGTTGTGAGTTCATGTACGAAGGACTCCTTTGCTCGAAGTGAAATGTAAGACAGTTATATAATATTTATTCTGACCGGTCAACTTTTTTATGTCTGTGATATAATATGCATTATTGCCTGTTTAATGGAGGTATTATGGTACGTTATAAGAAATCTGAGGAAAAACGCAAGCAAATCCTCTCCGCAGCCTTTCGGGCGTTGGCCGAATACGGATATGATGCCGTGACCTTACAAGTCATAGCGGATCATGCCGAGGTGAGCAAGGGGGTAGTGCACTACTACTTTGAGAATAAGGAAGCTGTGCTGACGGAGCTCCTGGAGTGGCTGACCGCCAGAATCTATGAAAAAGAACGCGCAGCTGTTCAGCAAGAGACGACGGCTGCCGGTAAACTGGGAGCGTATATTGATTCCGTGTTCGTCTCTCCGGAGAAGAACCGGTCCTTTTACCGGGTATATCTGGATTTCCTGGCCCGGGCCAGCCGTCTTTCTGTGTACCGTGAGATCAACCAGCGTTTCTATGACAACTGTACCAGTATTAGCACAGAAGTGTTGCTGATCGGTCAGGAGGAGGGAGTTTTTGCCCCCCATCTCTCCCCTGACACAACGGCTCCGGTGATCCGGGCCGTTATTGACGGTTGTCTGATTCAATGGCTGATGTCGGATCGGGATGAGCTGCATGCTGTGTTTAAGAAATCCTGTTATGATGCGGTGTGGAATGTGCTTAGTAAGGGACCGGAACCCATTTGAAATTGGGGGGCTTTGCATACTGCACATAAAGATCTAGGAAAAGAAGCCATTGTTGAGCGGCTACACGAACTCTGTTGGGGATGAGGTGGCAACGATAAGCGGGAATGTGAAAATTGGACTGCTCAGACATTTCAAAGTTGATCTGCAGACAGAGGGAACATGGATGAGCGCGCAGCAATTTAACGCTTGGGTGGATGAATATAACACGTGCAGTATAGAAAGGCCTCGGGTCGTAGATGTTCTTGATGCGGACTGGAATCGATGCTTGTCGAGCAATCTATATAGAGCGGCTGAAACAGCCAAAACGATGTACACTGGAGAAATTGTTATAACAGACCAACTTAGGGAAATCGATGTTCGTGCATTCACCAAACTCCCTATAAGGCTGCCTTTAAGCTGGTGGATGATAATTGGAAGGCTAGCTTGGTATGGGTCACATCGCTCTCAGCAAGAGAGCAGGAGAGAGACAATATTAAGAGCAAGAAATGTCATTGATCAGATGGAGCAGGATCAGAATGCAGCTACACTGCTCGTGACTCACGGCGCGTTTATGAAGGTTCTTCGTAAGGAGCTGCTGCGAAGAGGGTACCAGGGGGAAGCATTTACTATTCCGAAAAATGGTGGTTTGTACACGTTTGAGAAGACTGTTAAGTAGGGCAGTTAGCGAGCATGATTATAGTTAAGCTCTCTATGTTCTTTGCTTTTCATGTGGGGAAATTGGATGAAGCGTACGGAATTATCACTGCTTTTCATTACGAAGCGCCCCCGAGGAGTGTAACACTTAGCACCCAGGGCTGAGGTACTTGATATTGTGTGAGCAAGAAGCATCGAAGAAAAGGGATCGGCAGTATCCTGCTGCAACATGTAGAAGAGATAGTGAAGTCTCGCGTAGCCTACTGCCTGCTTATGCTGAGGTATGTTGAAGATTACGACACATTTCCTTCTATGGAAAAAACGGAGTTGGCCCTGTAGCCACCATACCTGATGTCTTTGGTCCCGGTGGGGAGGGGAATGTTGTTCTGCGGAAGGTGCTGGGTTAGAAAGAGTAGAGTATGAAGGAGATAGGCTGAAGGACACATCAAGACAGTAGGACTGTAAGGTTCTGCTGTCTTATTTTGTCTGCATTTGTTATATTTTTGATTAATATAAGTTCGTTACAGGAGGGATTTGTAATTTTGAGACGAATATAAAGAATTATAGTTAGAAAATGTTGTTTATCTTTTACCTCTATGAGGTGCTCAAGTGTAATCCTATGGACTAATAACTACGAATTATTTGGAGGTACTTCCTATTATGCGGCAAACATTAATTATTTATTTTGAGGTGCGTAGATGAGGCTAACGAAAGAGCAATTTTTGGATTTTTACTCACAACAGACACTGGCTGATGAAGCATCATTGTTTTTGGGATCAGGGGTATCAGCGACAACGGGTTATCCCTCCTGGAAGTCACTATTACAGCCATGTGCGCGGCAACTAGGAATTGAAATCACTGATTCTACAGACTTGTATTTACTAGCGCAATATTATGCTAATACGTTTGGTGAAAGTGCTCTTAAAAAAATAGTAAACGATAATATTAATATATTAAATCATGAGAGTTCATTAATAGATGAATTATTAAATCTTAACTTTTCAACAGTTTGGACTACTAATTATGATACAGTGCTTGAGAAGAACTTACACAAAAGAAATATTCAATCAAATAGCGTAAATAACGATAAAGACCTAGCAAACATAAGCCGCAACAATAGAGTAAATATTTATAAACTAAACGGCGATGTTTCAAATCTTGATAGAATTGTAATTAGTAAGAATGATTTAGACTCTTATAATAGTACCCATGAGTTATTATTAACATTTTTTAAAAAGGAGTTAGTGTCCAACACTTTTCTTTTTTTAGGATATAGTTTTTCTGATACTTTAGTGCTTTCATGTCTCAACACAATTAATAAATGTCTGGGTAATTCTGCAAACTATCATTATGCGATTATGAAAGATGAAAAAAATACCAATTTTAATTATTTTATAGAAGATTTAGAAAAAAGATATAAAATAAGAGTTTTACTCATTGATAATTATGACGATTTACCAATTGTTTTAAATGAGCTAAATAAAACTATCAAAAAGAAAAATATTTTCTTTTCTGGAACCTTCGAAATGCTTCCCTCGAAGGAAGATCTTTTCGCTTATGAACTTTGTGACAAATTATCCGAAGGATTACTATTAAATAAGTATTATATTTACACAGGATATGGAAGAAAAATGGGAAATTATTTGGCCGGCACAAGTATTCAGCATTTATTAAATCATAATATGAAGATTGAAAAACATTTACTAATGCGGCCTTTTCTATCAAGCATGTCACCAGCAGAACAATATGCTCATCGAGAAATGTTGATAACAAACTGCCACGTCGCAATTTTTATGTTTGGACAGAGTCCATATCAAGATGGATATGTAAATTCACGCGGAGTAAAAGAAGAATTTGAAATAGCAAAGAAACATAAGAAAATAATAATTCCAATTGGTGTGACGTCTTATTCCGCAGCTGAGATATGGGAAGAAGTAAAAAATAACATCACACTGTATCCTTATCTAGAAAGATATATTGATATTTTAAAAACTGAGAATAATCCAAGCTGTATTACAAAAGTTATTCTTCAAATCCTTGAAGAGGTATGTTTATAATTTGATTTAAATAAATTACCAATGCGTACTCTACAATGGTTAATTCCTTAAAATCAGATATTAAGTCAAGTTTTGTAAGATTAAATAAATAGCTTATGCTTTTTGTTACATATTTTGGGACGCAGACATCCCTCAAATTTGAAATATAAAGAAACAAAGAATACAAGATAGTTATGCGACCGTTTAAATTGTTACGATCAATATTATAATATGTGTTAATTAGTTCAGATAAATATTTACTATTATCAATTCTTCCTACCTGCTCATTCAATTTATGATAGCAATCAGCTAGATCTGCGTATTTATAAAAAGAAATTGTATCTTTTAAAAATTTGCATATTATCTGATTACATATTGCTAAGGTACCGGTAGTATTATCGACTTCATTGTAAATTAAGTCGCTTAACCAATCATACTTACTAGGAAGATCCTTTGCTTTAATCTTATAAAAAATAGGGAATATATGTATCTTTCTTCTTTGGAATTCTTTATAGATAACTTCAATTTCTTCAATAGCACCAGAGCTTTCAAAAAAGTGTTCTGATATTACAATAATAGCGTATTTACTTTCTTTGATTCCTCTTACATAATTATCAAATTTATTATCACCAAGATAATGTTCATGATAATCATACCAAACATTTATTCCATAATTCTCCAGATGATAGAGAATAGATCTTACTACTGTTTCGCGGTCTTTTCCAGAAAAACACAAAAAAATCATTGGACACCTCTATACTATAGATAATAAGTCTCATTGTATTGATATATCACTTCATATAGCTGTCTTAAAACAACTTTTAATATACCGTTTAGTCGTTGGTTCAAATTAACTTATGACAGTACCTCCAAATAATTCGTAGTTATTTGGAGGTAATAATTCGGTTCCGGGGATTGAACTGGGAGAGGACGTCCCGTTTTCTTTTGACAGATACTTCAGTGTAGATTTCGGTGGTGCTTACGCTGGAGTGACCCAGAATTTCTTGGACAGCGCGCAGATCGGCTCCGTTTTCTAGCAGTTGAGTTGCGAAAGAATGGCGCAGGTAGTGCGGTGTGGCTTTTTCATTAATGTTAGCGAGCTGCCTGTATTTCGTAAAAATATCTTCAACACCATAAATAGATAATGCTTGGCCGTATTTGTTCACGAACAGGGTATCGACTTGGGGACGGAACAGTTCTCGCACGTTCAACCACTCATTTAGCTTCTCAATAAGCTCCGTACTGGACAAATACAACAACCTCTCTTTGCGTCCCTTTCCGAAAATGACCACCACTCTATTCTTGAGATCAATGTCCTGCAAATGAATTTGAGTCAGTTCGCCAATACGCATTCCTGTTGAAAATAATAAGTCGATTATCGCATCATTACGGATGGATAAACGTTGGCGAAAAGGAGTCGTTAAGGTTTCACGGTCCAATTGCGGGGAGTGAAGCAATCGTTCGATTTCCTCTACGGCCAGTGTTTTCGGAATTCGTCTGGCCATTTTGAACTTTTTTCCGAAATTCTGAAGAGGGGATTGATCTAGCCACTCTTTTTGGACTAAAAATAAAAAAAAGGCCTTGATAGATATGTATTTGCGCTTAATGGTCGAGTCTTTGAGCGTACCTGTACTGTTGAAGCTATGAAAATAGAGGTGGAGGCTCTCGCTTGAGATCCCTTCTATATCGTTCTCTATGAGCCAGAAGTGCAGCATGTTGAGGTCGGAAGTATAGGCTTTGATCGATTTAGATGATAGATTCTTTTCGATGATTAAAAAGGAAATATATTTCTCAAGATATGCAGGCAATTCAGAAGCGGGGAGCGTCATGGTATTCCTCCTGGTGTATGTATGTTATGTAGGTTCTTGACTGCTCAAATTATAGCAAAGTTTACCGTTAGAACGTTAGGTTTATCCATGGCTTGCCAGATCGATAGTTGTAATGCACAAAACACCGACCTCTAGTCCACATTTCGCCGGAACAATCACCTGAGCTCACGTTCGAGCCTAAGAGGGAATTGGATAGCGGGAAATTATACCGTTAATTACTTCGTTTCACCTTATTTATCATAAATAAATGGAATTTCTCCCGTTATAAACCTCTTTAATCCCGTAATGCTCTAGTATTGAGGCGATTAACAGGAGTTTTTCCAGTTACTTTTTGATAAGAAGAGAATTTAACGAAAATAACAGGAATAATTCCAGTTACTCCAATACTCTGCAGAATGAAATTGAGACTTTCGGCGCATTTGTCGCTTGGAGTGGGTTACACTGCGTCTTAATGTCGTGTCTTTTGGATATCCTGACAATGATCAGCCAGTGGCTAGGGCATACGAATTTCCATCTATTGTAATGGGAATCTATCTCCTATAATATGAGTGTTGTACAGTGGAAGCAGACTTTGAGACAAGGGGGCAGAATGTATGTCGATAGCGACAACAATGATTATCCGACTGGAAATACGGAAATCGGTTGCGTCTTTTGGTGATGTAGCATCCAGAATTGCTGAAGTGGGTGGCGACATTGTAGCGATTGACGTCATACGTGCAGGCAAGGATGTGTCGACCCGTGATATTACGGTGAATGTGCCGGATGCGGCGAACGGCGAGATTGTCGGTGTGTTATCGGACATGCCTGGCATCAAAGTGATCAACGTATCTGACCGGACCTTCCTGGCTCATCTTGGCGGTAAGATTGAGGTTACACCCAAGATGCCGATCAAGAACCGCGAGGATCTGTCGCAGGTGTACACCCCAGGTGTAGCCCGGGTCAGCATGGCCATTCACGAAGATCCTAACAAAGCGTATTCCCTGACGATGAAAAGAAATACAGTAGCTGTTGTAACCGACGGCACCGCGGTGCTGGGACTTGGCGATATCGGACCTGAAGCGGCGATGCCGGTGATGGAGGGCAAGGCCATGCTGTTCAAACAGCTGGCAGACATTGATGCATTCCCCTTGTGTCTGAATACGAAAGACCCGGATGAAATTGTGAAAATCGTGAAAGCGGTTGCTCCTGGGTTTGGCGGAATCAATCTGGAGGATATTAGTTCACCGCGCTGCTTTGATATTGAGCGAAGGCTGGAGGAAGAGCTGGATATTCCTGTTTTTCATGATGATCAGCATGGCACGGCTGTTGTGGCTCTCGCGGGTCTGCTCAACGCGTTCAAGGTTGTGGATAAGGATATTGGAACTGCACGAATTGTAGTGGTAGGGATTGGTGCGGCAGGTGTTTCCATATGTAATCTGCTCCTGGCAGCAGGGGCGCGAAATATTTTTGCGGTAGACCGGGAAGGCATCCTCTCGGCTAAAAAACAATACAGCAACGCAGAGTGGAGTCGGTTGGCCCAACAAACGAATCCCGAAGGGATTACCGGCGGCTTGCCGGAGGCGATCCGGGGTGCAGACGTGTTCATCGGGGTGGCCGGAGCCGGGATATTGACTGTCGATTTGCTCAAAAGCATGGCTGAGGATAACATCGTTTTTGCAATGGCGAACCCTACGCCGGAGATTGAACCGGATCTGGCTGAACCGCATGTGCGGGTGCTAGCCACTGGTCGAAGTGATTACCCGAACCAGATTAACAATGTGCTGTGTTTCCCAGGTATTTTCCGCGGGGCTTTGGATTGCAGGGCCAGAGCGGTTAATCTGGATATGAAGCTGGCAGCGGCTAAAGCCATTGCTTCTGTGGTGCAGACGGACGAATTGAATGAGCACTACATCATTCCCAGTATTTTTAACGACAAGGTGGTAGAGCAGGTTCGTTCAGCTGTGATAAAGGCGGCGATTGCAACGGATACAGCCCGCCGGATTCCCCCGGACTTTTCTGCAGAAGCGAAGAAAGAGTAGCACTAAGGGGTTTAGATAAAGGAAGGGCAGCTGATAGGGCTGTCCTTCTTTGCTGTGTAACTGGAGCCTAGGAGTCAGCAGGAGAGGTCTCACATAGTGGTGCGTTCAGATGAAAGTATACAAGTTGATCTACGAGTTCTTGGTGCCTAGTAAAACCCAACCGGTTCAGCAGCTGTATAGATCGGTCGTTCTGGGGTTCCACTGTGGCTTCAATCATCGACAACCCCATTTTTTCAAAACCAAATGAAATCACGGGAGCCATGACTTCTGTCATAAATCCTTGCCCCCAGTATGCTTTTGACAGGTCATAACCGACTTCCGCTTTGGCTTCGCCGTTGCTCTTAGTTACCCAACAATGATAACCGCAAGTGCCAATAAGCGTGCCGGTGATCGTCTCAAATATTCCCCAGCGGCATCCCGGGTGATCTATCCCAAATTGGATGATTTCTTCAGCCTCTTCCTGGCTCTTGCAGGGCGAAATATCCATGAACCTCGTGACTTCCTCATCTGCAAAATGTTTATATACCTCCTGACTGTCTTCAAGTGTCAATAGTCTTAGGGTCAATCTAGCAGTTTGCAAGGAGGGGAATTCAAAGTCATTCATCTTATCAATCCTTTCTTAAGAGAAACAGTCTGTACGCATATCACGCGGCATGATAAATTGGTCAGATCCTGGTATTATCTAAGTTTACTCCTGCGGACAATAGAACTGGAAGGTAAAGTTCTTTTTGTTGTAAAATTATACTAATCACTGTAATCACATTTGGGCGATCTTACGAACGGCTGACATGTGGTCTTAATCAAATAAGACAGGAGGTCTGTATGATGATGAAGGCACTGCGTGTATTGTTGATGGGGGCGGTAACGCTATTACTACTTGCGTCCTGTAATTCAGAGACTCATAAGTATAATTATACGTTTAAAGGTGAGGGGAAGCAGTGGGCAGCGGAGTATGTGCAGAAAGCATCAACAACGCTGACCGAAAGGAAAAACGAGAGACCGCAGTATAGTTCTTCGAATGAGCGCATTTTCCAGCTCAAGTACAAGGGGAAGCAAACCGATCTCGGTGACATTAAGGAATTGAAATACAGCTATAAAGGAACTACCGGGGAAGGCAGTAGTACTATCGAGGGTCCAGTTCACTTTGCTGATTTGAAGTCTGGGTCTGTAAGTAACGGATCTATCGAGCAAGAGGACGCCGTAATTCAAGTTGAGGTTGAATGGGATGGTCAGAAGGAGCAATTCGAACTGAAAGTCCCTAAAAAATAAATCGACGGAGGACAAACATGGTTATTCTTAAGGAAATAGAATTAGAGCATCTGGATGCGTTAAACGATCTGTATCATGAACTGGTGGGGAGAGCGGCAGATCGGGGCAAGCTAGAGCAAATTTTTAAGCTGGTGAAGGCTGACAACCGGTACATTTTGCTGGGTGCTTTTATAGATGGAGAGCTGGTAGGTTCGGTAATGGGTATTCTGTGTTATGACCTTGTTGGGGATTGTCAACCATTTATGGTGATTGAGAATGTTGTGGTCTCGTCACGTGCCCGCCGTCAAGGCGTTGGTAAGAAGCTGATGGTGCGCATTGAAGAAATAGCCCGTGAGCGAGACTGCTATTACATGATTCTGGTCTCAGGCGAACAGCGGAAGGAAGCGCATATTTTCTATGAAAGGCTGGGCTTCCGCGACGAGAAAGTAGAGGGCTATAGGAAGCATTTAAGCTAGGGGTTAACCAGAAGTGGCTGCGTAGCTGCTTTGTGCCGTAAGAGACGATGAGAGGATAAGGAGAACATACGTGGGATTGATTTTTTAAAGCTATTTTTTCCATACTACGAAAACTCCCGCCATATTACACTCAGAATATTATTATCATGGAGGCGTTCGATCTGGAGACATTATTTCGATATAACTGGATGGTCAGGGAGCAGTGGTACCGTTGGTGTGAAGATGTGCCTGAGGAGGAGCTACTCAAAGTAAGGACAGGCGGTGTAGGAAGCATTCTGAAGACACTGTTCCATGTCGCTGATGTTGAATGGAGCTGGATCCAGACCATTCAGGGCAAGCCGGATTTCCTGGAGGACTTCAATTTGTACCAGAGTCTGGCACAGGTGAGGGCGCTGGATGCCCGTTTCCGCCAAGATGTAGAGGGATTCGTATTAGGTTGGCGGGAAGAGCTGGAACGGAAGATGTTCGATGATTTGCTGCCAGACGGGCAGGTGCGCTCCCTGGCTTGGGGTGAGGTGCTCCGTCATGTGATTGCTCACGAGATTCATCATATGGGACAGCTGTCGGTATGGGCCAGAGAGATTGGCAAGGCGCCGGTGTCCGCTAACTTGATAGACAAAGGGTTGGTATTTAGCCTGCCCGGCCGGGAATAGGACCCTATTCCCAGCCATGAAGAAACCCGGTAACTAGCAGTTACCGGGCTTTCAAGTCTTCCGGAGGAAACCAGAGATGACGTAGATCCACCCAGCCCTGGCTGTTGAAGGTGACGCCACGAACCGAGGGGAGGTAGGCAGTTTGGGTAGGTTTTTCATATAAAATATGCAGATGATGCTCGTCCGTCAGACGTTGCTCAATCCGCTGAAAGATCTCGGCTCTGACATGCGGATCGGGTTCCCGGGAGATTCTGTGAAGCATGCCTTCGATGTCGCCTCGCGTGTGCGCCTCCAGATGCCGCGACAAGGTCTGGTAAAGGTCGAACAGCCGCAGCTGCTCATCCTGATCACGGAATAGGGAGAAGACAATAAGATCTGATTCCAGACGGATAGACCCTTTGAATTCCTCCGGGGACACGGTGACAACTCTGCAGGAATAGCCGGAAGCAGTCAGTTTAACGGCAATATCTTCGGCATCGCCAGCATATTGGGGGATGGTGGCAATCTGCAATGGGCCCATGTGGGATAGGGAACTTCGCGGGATATTGCCAGTTGCCGTCCCTTGCAGACAGGAAATCAGATGACCTCGGACCAATGGATCGCTCAGCGGTCCTGTTTTGTGTGTATTGCAGGTCACAAACTTGCGCGTGGAAGATTCGGAATGGATACGACTCCAACTGGAAGACTCGGTGGCGGATGGGTTCTGGATCACATGGAACGCGGCACCGGAATCGGCAGAAGAGGCATCGAACTCCCACGGTACATAGATAATCTCTACACGATCCAGGTGAGCCCGTCCCTGAAAATAATACGGAAACACTTCTAGCACACATAGATTCTCATGCATTTCCGTGATCTTGAACGGTCCTGTCCCGGCAGGCTGACGCCCCAGGTCTGCACCACGCGCGCCTTCCCAGTCCCGGGGCACAATTGCCGCCCGGCTGGTGCATAAGAAGGGGAGGAAGAGTTCATTAGGCTTCTTAAGCTGTATCTGTACAGTTGTCGGACTAATAGCGGTAACCGCCTGAATTTCCTTGAAAATATAGCTGTAGAGCGTTCGCTGTGAAGTTTGCATCAACCGCTCAAAGGAATAGACAACATCCTCGGCACCCAGCACCTTGCCATGATGGAACAGGACCTCTTTACGCAGAAAAAAAGTCCATGTCGTCCGGCTCTCATCAGCTTCCCACGCATGGGCTAGCCCCGGACTGATCATGTTCTGTTCTCCGCTCTGGCGCAGCAGACCATCAAATACATGACTGGACACAAAAGACTCTGCCAGCAAATTCATATATAACGGATCAAAGGTATGCAGTTGTTGTGTGATGGGCAGACGTAAGGTATCAATTTGCTTATCGCTGCGCATCTCGGAATGATGGCCGAAATAGTCCAGCAGCCAGCCCTGAAGGGTGTCCTGAAGTGACGAGGAGCGGGCATGATCCCGAATGCCCTCGATGGAGCTAAGGATATCCTTGCGGCTTATCGCCTGCTTCATTGATTGCAGAGCGATCTCCTCGGAAGGCAGCAGAAAGCGCAGCGTGGAGCGCCGCCCCCGTCCGCGGCTGGATGTCCAGACGATCCAGCTCTGCTGGACCATTTTATTCACGACATGCAAGGCGTTACGGTGGGTGCAGCCCAAGGTCTGTGCCAGCTCGTCCAGGGTAACTGTTGCTTCGGCGGCGCTTCCGTAGCGTGAATGGAGCTTCAAGTAATGGCTGTGCAGCTTCACGAAAGAGAGCCTCCTTTGATAATAGGAAATAATAATTTCATTTTTTCTATTTATCTTCTTATTTTAACATCTAAAATAAGGATTAGAAAGTCATAAACTGGAGGTATTTACCATGTTCGAAAACCAAGTAAGGCGGGTCCGCCCACTTGTCGTATTGGGTGCTGCATTTCTGCTGGCTATTCTTCACCAGTATCTGTTCTCTGGCGCACAACCAGGCATTTCATATCCGATCTTTGTGACCTTGTTCTACGTTTTTATGCTGTACTATGCTAGGGAGCAAAGACGCCCATTCTCGTGGTTCAGCTACCTATGGCTGGCTGCCATAGGTTTACTCTCGCTAACGTATGCATTGTTCCAGGATATGTTCTTCTTCGCATTCAATTTGCTAGTCATCCCGATCCTGATTCTTTTACATATGACATATATGCTGGGAGCAGACAGACTCTCATGGAGTGACGGAAAGCTGATCGGCAAAATGCTGGAACATTTGTTTCCGCAAAGTTTTCGGCATTGGGGCACAGCCTTTGCTCAGTTGCGCAGCAAACAGGGTGGTAAAATGAAGGACGAGCGGAGGCAGGTTCTAATTAAGGTGTTGATTGGTTTGACCATTTCATGTCCAATCCTGCTGATTGTGGTCTCGCTGCTCTCCTCTGCCGACGGTGTCTTCCTTCATCTGATGCAGGAGCTTCCTAATCTCTTGGGTAACTTGTCTCTGGGCGAGGGCTTTGTACGGGTGTTGTGGGTACTGTTGTTCGGACTTGGCTTTTTCGGTTTTGTCTGGGGCTTTGTTGATCCCAAGGATTACAGCTGGAATGCCCAAAATCCTGCGCTACAGCAGCTAAATATGGAGACAACGGAACCGCCGGTTTTCAGAATAGATCCCGTGATCATGGCGACGATTCTAATTTCGATTAATACGGTCTATGTGCTGTTTGTGTTCGTACAGTTCTCCTATCTGTTCGGTGCCTGGGAGGGAATTCTGCCAACGGGCAGTACGTATGCTGATTATGCTCGGAGCGGTTTTTTCGAGTTGGTGATGGTGACAGGAATCAATTTCATAATGCTTCTGTTATGCCTTCTGCCTTCAAGCGAGGGGCAAGGTTTACTGCGAAAAATCACTCGTTTTCTACTATACATCCTGGTAGGTTGTTCCGGCGTCATGCTGTATTCGGCTTTTACCCGGCTGTCCTTATATGAGGAAGCGTATGGATATACCTACACGCGTTTTCTGGTGCATGCTTTTATGATTTTCTTGGGCCTGCTGCTTGGTCTGGCAGCTCTACGGATTGGCAGTAAGAAGATTTCACTGGCAAAATGTTATATTGTGCTGGGGCTGGTGTCGTACGTCGTGATGAACTATATCTCTTTGGACGTAATTGTTGCGAACAAGAATATTGAACGATATCTCACTAGTGGCAAGCTGGATGCCAATTACTTGTTTACATTATCGCCGCAAGCGATTCCGACCCTAATTGATTTCAGTCGTAGTCAGAATGGTATACTCGATAATGATTTGCGTAACAAATGGGAAGTCAGCCAGGCGACTGACAAATGGCAGTCGTTTAATGTAGCGCGGTATAGGGCAGAACATGAACTGAGAGCGTATTTTACAGCAGAGAGAAAATAATTCGCCAAAAAGGACATATGTCCTTTTTTTACGGGGCATTCTACATTACACTGGAGCATCGGAGGGATATGGCGAATGCAAATGATATATGACCGGGAGGCTGTTCGCCAACTGGCGGACAAAAACGGTCTTGACGAACTTTTTGGCAGTCCGATGATCGAGTCTATGGAGCTGCGATTGTACGGAGATGGCGAGGCGATCTGTTCGGTTGGAGACAAGTTGGAATATCTATTCATCCTCGTACAGGGGAACCTTAAGATTCATACGCTGTTGCCAAACGGGAAGTCAATGCTAGTACGTTTTGCACGGCCGATGTCGATTATCGGAGATGTAGAGCTGCTAAGGGAATATCCTGTGAAGAACCAGGTCGAATCGGTGGGAGATAGCCTGCTCCTGCTTGCCAGTCGTAAACGGCTGCTGAAGGAAATAGAGCATAATGCGGTGCTGCTGCGTTTTCTATACGGAGAACTGAGCCATAAGCTCTACACGCTGGGACAGACTTCTGCGCTGAATCTCTTGTATCCGGTCGAGAATCGGTTTGCGAGTTATCTGTTGTCACTGTTCACGGACCGTGAGGGGGTACGATACGTAGATGAGATTCGCACCTCCACGTTGACAGAAACAGCGGAATTGCTAGGTACCAGCTACCGGCATTTGAACCGGATTGTTCGCAGATTTATTGAACAGGGCATCATCGAACGGAAGCATGGTCGCCTAAGTATTCTGGATGAAGGTAAACTGGCTGAGCTAGCAAGCGGCAGTCTGTACGAATAGAACGGCATAAGTGACTGCCAGAGATCGCTTTAAATCAGGCTGCGGCCGGAAGAAGCGGTCTTTTTGCTTTTCTATATGTGAAAGGTCAGTCTATTGAAGTAAGACTATTGGCATATTTTATCGAAATCGTAAGATACCACACACAAATCATAGAAATTGCCATCGACTGGAAGATTACTATATCTTATATTGTTACCATTATTAGTTAGTTTATAGTCACCCTCTGAGGTTCGGTCTTCTTATATTGCGTGTTGAGTTGCAGTTATGCATGTTTACGCAAGCAAGGGGATCGTTCTTTTTTATGCGAAGATGCAGCTATTCTGTGTCTAAGAGGATTACTATGAGCTTTCTACTAGTACTAGAATGCTGCTTCACATGTATTTCTCTGCGATTTCAGTATCCTGGAGGAGGCGGTAGATGATAAAAGATCAGTTTTGAAAGCGTATACGAGATGGGGATTTGCAAGATTTCGAGATTTCGTATCTAAGGACATGTTTTGTTTTCGAATGCTGCGTGCAGTTCAGAAGGTTGCAGAGGGTTCATGCTTCACCATAAAAAATATGGAGGTTGGCTGTTAATGATAACAGGTCGCAAAGCTTCAACGAGAAGGTCAGTCCTGATGTACTGCCTGATTGCTGCATTATTTGTAGGCCAGCTAGCCTTTTTCCCATCTGTGAGTTCAGCAGCCGGAAATCTGGCTCAGGGTAAGACGATTACTGCTAGCTCCGTCGGTGATGTATATGTGGCATCTAACGCCAACGACAGCAACCAGGGAACGTATTGGGAGAGCAGCAGCAATGCTTTTCCACAGTGGCTTAAAGTGGATCTGGGTGAAGCCAGCAATGTGAACCAGGTTGTGCTGAAGCTGCCTGCCACTTGGGGGGCAAGAAATCAGACACTGGCGGTAGAGGGTAGCAGCAACGATTCCAATTACAGCAATTTGGTCGCTAGTACCAGCTATGCTTTTAATCCAGCCAATGGCAATACGGTGACCATCAATTTTACCGCGACAAGCGTAAGATATGTGCGACTGAACATCACAGCTAATACTGGCTGGCCAGCCGCACAAATCTCCGAGTTTGAAGTCTATGGTACAACTGCGACACCTTCGGGAACGTATGAAGCGGAAGCGGCTGCGTTGTCCGGTGGTGCGAAGGTGAACACGGATCACAGTGGTTACACTGGATCAGGATTTGTGGATGGATACCTGGCGCAAGGTGCCACTACTACCTTCACAGTGAATGTGCCTACAGCCGGCAGCTATGACGCAGCACTGCGTTATGCCAATGCCACCGGCAGTACCAAAACGATCAGCGTGTATGTCAACGGGACGAAGATCAAACAGACTTCTTTGCCGAATCTGGCGAACTGGGACTCTTGGTCCACTAAAGTAGAGACACTGGCTTTGAATGCCGGCACTAACACGATTGCTTACAAGTACGATGCCGGGGATACTGGCAATGTAAATCTGGATAACCTGAATCTCACGCCGGGCGTAGCGCCAACCCCGTCACCGACTGTAGCGCCAACCCCGTCGCCGACCGTAGCGCCGACACCATCGCCAACTGTGGCACCAACACCGTCGCCGACCGTAGCGCCAACACCATCGCCAACAGTAGCACCAACCCCGTCGCCGACCGTAGCGCCGACACCATCGCCAACAGTAGCACCAACCCCGTCGCCGACCGTAGCACCAACGCCATCGCCGACCGTAACACCAACACCTTCTGCGACTCCAACACCAACACCGACAACCGGACCAGGGTCCAACCTGGCGCTAAACAAACCGATCACCGCTTCTTCTTCTGTATTTACTTTCGTGGCGACCAATGCCAATGACGGAGATGTCAATACGTACTGGGAAGGTGCAGGCGGAAGTTATCCGAATACGCTTAGCGTGAATTTGGGTGCGAATGCCAATATCAGCTCCGTCGTATTGAAACTGAACCCGTCTTCAGCCTGGTCAACGCGCACACAAACGATTCAGGTTCTTGGTCGTGACCAAAACGGAACCACGTTCTCCAGTCTTGTACCAGCAACCGTCTATACTTTTAATCCGGCCACTGGCAATTCAGTGACCATACCGGTTAACGCTACAGCCAGCGAAGTTCAACTCAGAATCACGACAAACTCCGGCTCTAGCGCTGGGCAAGTTGCCGAATTCCAAATCTTTGGTACACCAGCTCCTAATCCGGACTTGACGATCACAGGGTTGTCCTGGACTCCGACAGCGCCGGTTGAGACTAGTGCCATCACACTTAATGCCACTGTGAAGAATATCGGTACGGCTGCTTCTGGAGCCACCAGTGTTAACTTCTACCTGGGTACCACGCTTGTCGGTAATGCTCCCGTTGGAGGTCTTGCTGCAGGTTCTTCCACGAATGTCTCTGTGAACATCGGAGCTAAGGATGCGGCAGCTTATACAGTAATCGCCAAGGTAAATGAGAATAACGATATTATTGAGCTCGACAAATCCAACAACAGCTACACTAGTCCGTCCCAGTTGACGGTTACGCCAGTAGCTAGCTCTGACCTGATTGCAGATTCAGTTAGTTGGTCACCGAGCAATCCATCGCCAGGTAGCACGGTGAACTTTACGATTACGATCAAAAACCAGGGTACGATAGCTTCCGCCGCAGGTGCACATCCTGTTACCCTGACCATTACGGATGCCACAACCAATGCCGTAGTGAAGACGCTGAGCGGCTCTTACAATGGCGTAATTGCTAGTGGACAAACGACAGCTCCAATCAGTCTTGGTTCCTGGACGGCTGGCAACGGCAAGTACAACATTAAGAGTGAAATTGCTGTCGATGCCAATGAGCTTCCTGTAAAACAGGGTAACAACATCCAGAACCAATCTCTCTTCGTAGGACGCGGGGCCAATATGCCTTACGATATGTACGAAGCTGAGGATGCTGTTGTGGGTGGTGGTGCCGTGAAGCTTGCACCGAACCGCAACGTCGGCGATCTTGCTGGTGAAGCTTCCGGCCGCAGAGCGGTCACTCTGAATACCACAGGCAGCTACGTAGAATTCACCACCAGAGCCAGCACGAATACACTGGTGACACGATTCTCCATTCCAGACTCCCCTAGCGGTGGCGGAACAGATGCTACACTTAACATTTATGTAAACGGTGTCTTCACAAAGGCAATCAATCTGACTTCCAAGTATTCTTGGCTGTATGGCTCGGAGACTAACCCTGGCAAGACACCAAGCGCAGGTTCACCACGCCATATCTATGATGAAGCCAATATTATGTTCGACAGCACCATCCCGGCAGGAAGCAAGATTCGTTTGCAAAAGGATGCTGCCAATACGTCGCAATATGCGATCGACTTTATCAACCTGGAACAGGTGTCCCCGATTCCGAATCCAGATCCAGCCAAGTATGTAGTGCCTGCCGGATTTACTCATCAGGACGTGCAGAACGCACTGGATAAATTCCGCATGGATACTACCGGCAACCTCGTCGGTGTCTATCTGCCTGCCGGCACGTATCAGACTTCAAACAAGTTCCAGGTCTACGGCAAGCCTGTAAAAATCATTGGCGCAGGTCCATGGTATACACGCTTCGTGGCCCCGGCCAATCAAACGAATACAGATATCGGATTTAGAGCTACCGACACGGCGAACGGCTCCACTTTTGCCAATTTCGCTTACTTCGGCAACTATGTAACTCGTATCGACGGTCCGGGTAAAGTCTTTGATTTCTCCAATGTGGCCAACATTACCATCGACAACATCTGGACCGAGCATCAGGTCTGCATGTACTGGGGTGCTAACACGGACTACATGGTTATCAAGAATTCCCGTATCCGCAATACTTTTGCCGACGGTATCAATATGACAAACGGAAGTACGAACAACCTGGTCTCCAACATTGAAGCACGTGCTACCGGAGACGACAGCTTCGCCTTGTTCTCGGCCATCGATGCGGGTGGATCTGACATGAAGGACAATGTGTATGAGAATCTGACCTCGCTCCTGACCTGGCGTGCAGCGGGTCTCGCGGTATACGGTGGTTATGGCAATACATTCCGTAACATTTATATCGCCGATACGCTGGTTTACTCCGGGGTGACGATCAGTTCACTTGACTTTGGTTATCCGATGAATGGTTTCGGGGCTTCCCCGACCACCAATTTCCAGAACATCACGATTGAGCGGGCGGGTGGACATTTCTGGGGCGCTCAGACCTTCCCGGCCATCTGGGTATTCTCAGCCTCCAAGGTGTTCCAGGGAATCAGAGTTAGCGATGTAGATATCATTGATCCAACGTACCACGGTATTATGTTCCAGACCAACTATGTCGGCAATACACCGCAGTTCCCAGTAAAAGACACCATCTTCACGAACATCACGATTTCCGGTGCGAAAAAGAGCGGTGACGCGTTTGACGCAAAATCCGGCGTTGGTATCTGGGCGAACGAATCCGCTGAGCCGGGTCAAGGTCCGGCAGTCGGTTCGGTGACCTTCAACAACCTGAAGATTACGAACACCGTAACACCAATCAAGAACAACACCTCGACATTCACTATTAATGTGAATCCGTAAAGCATCATGACTTGACCGGTTTAGTAGTCGGTTGCAAAAAGCCGTCTCTCGCTTCTATAGGGGAGCGGCTTTTTGTCGTGCGGCCATTTCACAGGTGCTTTTGGATTCGACAGCAGCCTTGCTCACCAGTTACAATGAAGGAATAGGAATGTTAAGGAAAAGAAATGAAATGGAATGAGGAGGCTACACCATGTCCCCAAAAATAGTCAATAATATCACTGAGCTGATCGGGGATACGCCGGTTGTGCGTCTGAACCGTCTTACCGGACCCGGGGATGCGGAGGTTTATGTCAAGCTGGAAATGTTCAATCCCAGCGGAAGTGTCAAGGACCGGGCCGCGTACAACCTGATTCTGCAAGCGGAACAAGCAGGACTGTTGAAGCCCGGCGGAACGATTATTGAGCCGACCAGTGGGAATACAGGCATTGGGCTCGCTATGAATGCAGCTGCGAAGGGCTATAAGGCCATTCTGATTATGCCGGACAACATGACCAAGGAACGTATTAATATTCTAAAAGCCTATGGTGCCGAGGTTGTGTTAACGCCCGCTGCGGAGCGGATGCCGGGCGCTATTGCCAAAGCGCTAGAGCTTGGCCGAAGTATAGAGAACAGTTTTATTCCACAACAATTTGAGAATAAGGCTAATCCCGATATTCACCGGATCACGACAGCGCCGGAGATTCTGGAGCAGATGGAAGGGCGACTGGATGTGTTCGTAGCCACTTCAGGTACAGGCGGAACCATCACCGGTACCGGGGAAGTGCTGCGCCAGGAGCTACCGGACATCCGTATTCTTGTGGTGGAGCCTCAAGGATCACCGGTATTGTCGGGCGGTACCCCGGGGCCGCATAAGCTGGTTGGTACCAGCCCTGGCTTCGTTCCTGCGATTCTCAACACTGAGGTGTACGATGAAATTGTGCAGGTGGCGGATGAAGATGCTCTAGATATCGTAAGATCACTGGCAGCACAGGAAGGTATTCTAATCGGACCGTCCGGTGGCGCGGCGGTATGGACTGCTCTGCGGGAAGCCCGGCGGCTCGAGCCAGGCAAGCGGGTGCTATGTATCGCTCCAGATACCGGTGAGCGCTACCTGAGCATGGGGATTTTCTAATTCTACTAACGGCGGAGGTATAGGAATGAAGAAAATTGCGGGGATGACTCTTACTGCAGTGCTGGCAGTGATGCTGGCGGGATGCTCTGCTGTGAATCATACAGGGAACACACAAAGCGGTGGGAATGTTACTCAGCAAGCGTCTTCGAGTCCAGCTGCTACACAGACAGCTTCTCCGGAGCCTGTGGCAGAAGCTTCCCCGACTGCGGAGAACGCCGGAACCGCAGAGGTTCTGGATACTGGGAAGCTGTCCGAGAATTTTGGATTTGCCGATGCGGAGGGCAAGCAGATTCTGGTTACCGCACAGGAAGAGGGACAGGACAAGGCACTATCACTGCTGGATCGGGCGATCGGCAATAACGGTCAGGTGCTGAGCGTGAAGTACGTGAAATGGCAGCCCGGCAGCGATGAGGGAACTGGACGGGAGATGGCTCATAACTTTGCGCATTTGCCAGGATACCTTTTCACAGTTGAGGAAGGAAACGCCTTCCCCGATGCCACCTATTATTTGACTGCGGGAGCGGATTTCAACACTAAGTCTTTACTGGATGTTACACCAGCCAATGAAGATTTCGCGAACCCTCCAGTAGTAGGTGAAGACGTACAGAAAGCGATAAGTGCAGTCAAGAAGCGGGGAATTCAGAGTATCGGGAAGATTGCTGATCTATCCCCGGACCGCGAGTTATATGTTGTCCAGTTTGTGCGGCAGGATAAAGATATGCTGTTCAGTCTTGTGCTGAAAGAAGGGGAATCCCTTGCTTTTATGGACTATCCCGCGGTCGCTCAGGATGACGACTACTCCGTATGGCGGGTGGATGATGGCGGAGAGGTGACTCCCGATATGTTCTCAGTGCTATTTGCTGCGCAAAAAGCAGACGGTGTCCTCCTCGGGATCAACTGGTGGGGGGCGGAAGGGGTCAATACCTTTTTCCTGGATCAGCATGGGGCGACATTCAAGGAACTGGACATTCAGTACGGGCGTTATACCTCTCCTTTATAAAAACAAATATTATTTTTAGCTATATAAGACAAACTTAAATTATAAACGTAAGACTCGTCGTCTCTTCAGTGAATATTTGGACTTCCGGTCGTTGTTGTGCCCAGATTCCTTCTTTATAAACCGCTTCTAGCGGTTGGAATCTGGGCACAATTTGTGCTTACGGGTGCGAGCTTTCCTGCGGAAAAACTTTCAGGAGAACGCTTTCTCTTCTATAGCTCCAAATTCCCCCTTTCGTTCCTTCTCACGTATTGTTAATTTCTTTTTGTTCATCTTACTGGACAGTCAAAAAGCCCTTGTCGAAAAATCGTAACCTGCTATGCATTACAAAAGCAGTGTCTGCCTATGCGGCTTATACACGAACACCGTATAAAACGCACTTAACTGAGTATGTACTGGAAGCTTACCGAGAGCCAGGCTGAGAAACAGGCTGAACTGTGAAGTACATTGGGAACTTAACATCTATTCAACGGTTAAAATAACGGCATTTTCGCACCTTATATTGATCGTTTTAGAGTAAAAAAGGGAAATAAGGGCATTATTGCACCTTATTTCCCTACTTTTCCCTCAAAAGGAGCTGTACGGCAAGAATTAACATACAAAAATGCCCTTAATTGAAATTATCTATCCTTTGTAGATAAATTAAGGTGCAAAAATGCTCCTATTTCCGTATTCACGAGGTTGGAAGCAAACCGACGCTGAGTCAGGATCCAGGAGCCAGGAACCCCTCCCATGTCACTCAAAGGATGGGACAGGGGGACGCAGCCGCGAAGGATTCGGTCAAGCGCTGCTGCTGTTGGACCTTGACTTCTTGTGCTTTGTGGCTTCTTAGTGATGTAGAACTTTTCACTGTCCAGCATCTTATATATTCGAATAAATGAATGGTATTTGTTATTTATAGATATGAGCATGATTTAATTGTTCAAAAAGGGTTTTGCGGTAGGTTAATAGGCTCTAGCTTTTCCAATATTTCTTCTTATCATCTTCGGTAATCGCTCTAATAACTTTGCATGGATTCCCGGCAGCAATCACGCCTGATGCGATATCGCGGTTGATCACACTGCCTGCTCCGATGACGCTATTATCACCGATGGTCACTCCTGGCAGAACAACGACATTCCCGCCAAACCACACATTATTGCCGACGGTAATTGGGTAAGCATATTCTAGGCCTTGGTTACGTTGTTCAACATCTAACGGATGACCGGCGGTGTAAAAGCCACAGTTTGGGGCAATAAATACATTATCTCCAAACGTTACTTTGGCGCAATCTAAGATAACGCAGTTATGGTTAGCATAGAAATTATCACCAAGCTCAATGTTATATCCGTAATCACACCAGAATGGTTGTTCAATATGGAAGTTCTTACCCGTTTTCCCGACCAATTGTTTAATTACTGCTTTACGTTCATCTATGCTAGAGGGACGTAATTGATTGTAATCGTGACAGAGATCCTTAGCATATGTTCTTTCTCTAATAAGTAAAGGATCATTGTTGTTATCATATAGCAATCCTTTGCTTGCTTTTTCTTTTTCGTTCATAATTATTCCTCCGGCATCCAAGGTCAATCTATGGTTTAAATGTAGTAATACTCAGTAGTTTGTAATTCCGTAACTCTTACTTGACATTTGATAAGGGAATTAGTATATTCAATTATTAAAAATGTTATTAAAAGTAATTTATTAAAAGGGTTTGTTACCATGATACCTAGATTTCTCCATACAAGCAAGTAGGAAAGCTCAGTGTACTTTTGATAATAGCTATGAAAGAGGTGTGCAAAATTAGCCAGATCACGAACAATTCGATTCGCGTTAAAAAAATTAACCAGGAACTAATCAAGCAAGCTCTAAAAATGATGAAGCAAGGCACAAAATCTATGATTGCCAGCGCAACAGGCTTAAGTGTTGCTACTTGCGGCAATATTTTGAATGAATTTCTTGAAACAGGTGAAGTGATCGAAACTGAAATGGAGCAGCCTAACGGGGGAAGACCAGCGAAGCGCTTCATATATAATTCCAACTTTGCTTACATCGCTTGCATATATATTAGTGCTGAAGGGGATCAGCATTCTTTAACTTATAGGGTAGCAAACTTAGCGGGTGAGCAGGTGGATGCTGGCTTTCATGCTGTGGAGTTGGCTGATGTCACTGTTATTGAGCAAGTAATCGAATCGCTGATTAGCAAGCATCCTGAGATTAAGGCCGTTGGCATTGGCATACCAGGTCTTGTCCACCAAGGGGTCATTAACGTCTGTGACATAGATGAGTTAATTAATGTTCCTTTAGAGTCACGTTTAAAAGAAAAGTATGAGATCGAAGTTACCGTCGACAACGATATGAACCTGACGGTTTATGGTTTTTATAAAAAGCAGGATTATGAAGAAGACAAAACCATTGTAGTGGTCACCTTCCCAAGGAATAACTTTCCTGGATCGGGCATGATGATTGACGGATATATTCATCGAGGCACAACTCAATTTGCGGGAGAGGTATCCTTTCTACCCTTTGGAATCTCGCGTCAAGAGCAGTTTGCCAGGCTGCACCAACAAGATACATTTGTGTCTTTGGCAGCAACGACGATTATGTCGCTCATTGCGGTTATCAACCCTGAGACGATTGCGTTAACTGGAGACTTGGCGAAAGAAGAGCATATTGAGGGGATCTACCAACGTTGCTCGGGTGTCATTCCTGATGAGCATATGCCACAAATTATCGTGTTAGATCAGCCGCATGAGCATTATATGAATGGATTAATTGCTGTTACGCTGGAAAGCTTGAGCTATAATTTGCAGTTGGTTGAGAGACGACGGTAGCGTATTTGGAGAAGAGTATGTATTGAAAAACGCCTGATAAGGCGTTTTTTTAATATATCGGCTAATCATTAGTACGATTATTTTAAGCAGACTGATCCTAAAAGTTTTTGAAATTTAAAAGTAATCTGAGAAATAGGGTATCCGCTGCTCAATAGCATCTTCAAGCATATCTACGATTTCCGAGGTGCAGGCCATACGGCCGATTTTGTGTAGATAGTTTGGACGTTTGTAGCCCAATAGCATAGTCACCATAGTCTGGATGTCAATTTTATCGCTACATTTCTCAGATACTCGCACAACTTCGCCTTTGCCTGCGGCAGAGATCTTAAGTTTGAATACACCTTGATTCCAAGACAACATAGGGTCATCTAGCATAAAAGTCCATTCTCGGTCAACGGTATCCGGTTTAAAGGGATATTGCGCGATGAACGGCTTAAAGTCTACGATTCGAGCCATATAATAAGGAGAAATGGTTTCTTTGATATCCGCATCCTCCAGCAAAAATGCTAATGGTTCATCCGTATAGGTGTTGCCCCTTACTTTAGAGATCATGGAAAAATGTGCACTAATAAAATTCCACAGACCACTACGAGCTTCTTCGTTGATAAAAATCATATCCTTGATATGAAAAATCTCATCTGAGATACGATAGAGCACATAGCCGTCCGGCTGATCATCCGTGTTGTAATAAAGAGCTGCCATGATATCATCTGATTCCCACAGCCAATATTCATTCCACAGCAAGTCATTTCGTAACAAAGCACCGTGGGTTTGAAGCGCAAAACGTTCATAGGCTTTTTTCACTTGCTCGCTTTCTACTGTAGTCCGTTCGATTTCGCCAGGAACCGGCTTATTCTTGGGCAGCTGATAATCATTAATTTCGTATGTGATCTTATCGGAAATAATCTCCCAGCCTTTTCTACGATAATAAGGTATCGAATAGGGATAGAGGAAGGAGATGGACTGACCCCGATTTTTCATATTTTCAAGCGATTGATAAAGAAGTTTATGCATGAGCCCTTGGTTAGCGTACTCCGGGTAGGTACCAACTCCAGTTAACCCGCCCATATCATAGGTTTGATTAAAGATGCGTACTTGCAAGGGATAAACGGCTACCTGAGAGATCAACTTGTCTTCATCAAACCACCCGAGCACATCAGCCTGCTCCAAAACAGGCGATTTGGCACGAATGATTTCATCTTCTTCCCACCCAATCTGATATAAATCCCGAAAGGTTACCTGAAAAACATACCTAAGGAGCTGATTGTACTGCTTCAGATGCTCCAAGCCAACCTTCTTCATTTTAAGCTGTTTTTTCCTGCTCATAAAAATATCCTTTCTATAATAACTGGCAGTCTGAATGGTGTGTTAGTTTAAACATTAGCGTCTTACGCGGACATTTTGTTTATAGTTTGAATTAAAAAGGTTGTAAATATACATCCACTGGTCCAGGCTGAACTTCTCTTTTAATCATTATGTGTCAGGTGTTTTTGCCTATACAATAAGTCATATCCATTTCGAGGAACTGTACGAGTAACATAAAATTGGTTTTGCTCATACAATTTTTGAGCTTCCCGTTCATTCTCATGTGTGGATGTATACAGGCATAGATTTTGCTTGCCGCGGATACGTGCTTCATTAATCGCGTGGAAAAGTAGTTTTTTACCTATCTGCTGCCCCCTGAAGCGGTTATCCACACAGAACCAACCTACCCAATCATTACTCTTATAATCATGCTCCAATTCGTATAACCCAATAATGCCCTTCACCTGATTACCATCAACAGCTACATAATATCGAAATGAACGAAGCTGATCGTCTACCATATCACGGTATTGATACAGCAGCTCTTGACTAAGACTCGCTTCCAACTCTTGTGAAGGGTTTTCATCCTCATCATCGTAACCAAAAATCCGGTCTACCAATTCTTTTGCCTGCGCCAAGTAAAGATCATTCAAATCCACGATCATTGTTTCGTTTATCTTTTCCATCATGTTAAATCCCTTTCTTTCAATGCTCATAATATAGGAAACCATATTTCTGGAGACTGCTCATCCAGATTTGGATAATACTCAATCTCGGGCAGCATGGAGATGGAGTGACTCGACATTGGCAGCCATTCTGTTAAAACCCGATTGCGAACTAATCGGAAATCCTCATCGTGGATGCCATTTACAGTGAACTTAACCCATCTCCTGGCTTCAAGTTTTATTGTTTCGTACATGGGTAATGGTTCAGGAGGAAGATGTGTAAGGATACCTATCCCATATTGAAGTGCTTCCTTGTCTTCAGAAAGACTAATACCTGTAAGCCCATCCGAGTGATATTGGTCGCTTAGATCATATAGTGTTCCTCGTCTCATCTCTTGCTTCCATGTATGCTCGATAATGGGTAGATACTCCAAGCTATCCGTGGGAACATCGATAATCTTGCCAACGAAGTACATGGTCGGACATTGCTCTATCTTCCCTACTAATGGGGGGCTATTTTCTAAACTGAATTTAATATGTAGAGGACCAAAGTATTTGATTTTGTCAGCACAGGTTTCAGTACGAGCCTCTTTAGGCGAAATACCATGAAATCTTTTGAAGGCTTTTGAGAAAGCCTCATGTGTCTCGTAGCCAATTTCAAGCGCAATATCAAGGATAGGCGCATCATTCTTTTGTAAAATGATACTGGCATTACTTAACCTTCTATTGCGGATATACTCACCTATGGTGAAGTTGGTTAGTATTTGAAATACCTTTTGCAAATCAGCGACATTGGTATAATATTGCTTCGCCAAGGACTCAGGCGTTAAATCCCGGCTGTACAGATGTTCTTCAATCGTTGTCAAAACTCCTGATATCATTCTTACATGTTCCATCTGAATTCTCTCCCTTTCTCTACTGTTATTATAAGTAGGTTTTTATTAGAAAGTTTGTCCAATTCAATCTGATTTTGTCCAGAAGGGGATTGCTAGGTTGTTACACAATCAAAGCAATATAATCAAAAGTAAATGTATTTATTGTTTTTGTATAAGTAAACTTTACTTTTATAAAAAGTTAATTTATAATTTTATTCAAGAGGTGATGGTCATGAAGAAAGATTTTGGTGATTCAATATCAAATAAGGTTTATGAATATCGTGTACTTGCCAGAATGTCTCAGCAAGAATTAGCAGATGAAGTTGGGGTTTCCAAACAAACTATCTTCGTCATGGAAAAAGGAAATTATGTTCCGACTCTGTTGTTAGCGTTTCGAATTGCTAAATTTTTTAACGTTGATGTAAATGATATTTTTACTTATGAGAAAGGAAATGATCAAAATGATAAGTAAATTTTTCTCAGGTATCCACGATGCAATTTTTCTCTCTTTAAAGTCCTGGGCTGAACACTCTCCGGGAAATTGGAATATTCTCATTGGAGTTGGTTTTTTATTGCTCATGGGTAGTATGATTATGCTCTATGTATTTTATAAGATGATTGGGCGAGACGACGAACGGACAAGTACAATCTTTTTGAAAAGCAGTTACTATATGCTGTTGGCAATTGTTCTATGTGATGTGATTTTTCCTAAAGAATATATGTGGAACATCTTTTTCTTGTTCAAATATTCGCTGGCCTTTTTAGCTGGTGGAATTTACTTGGCTGTCCGATATAAAAAGGATTTTACATAAGGAAAGGTCGAGGAGCGAGGTTCAGCTATAGATTGAAAAGAGCTGGATGAGGTGAAGTTAGGACTCGCTTAAGTTCAAGACTGATGATATATGATTATAAGAAGCCACCAATCACTGTGTTTGAATGATGATTGGTGGCTTTTTTATATGTGGTGGTGCGATTGGGTGGGGATATTCAGAAACATCTGATTTATGTAATTCAAAAATTACACAAAAGATTAGCCAAGGAAACATCATCCTATCGACAACAAGTCCACTTCTTATCGATAGGGTATAGCTAGTTGTTGAATACGAACCTGTCATTGATGGGATGTTAGCTTGAATCAATTAATTAAGAAGCTTCAGCCAAAGAAACTGGCGGAGGCTTTTTGTTTGAAAATATAAGATTAGTGATCGTCATATTCTTCCATTTAATAGTATAATAAAAACATGCTTCAAAAAGGTTATTTAAACACGATGATTTCGTTTAATCAATTGCATTCCTTATATTTATGAACTTCGTGAATATAATTTAAAAGCTTGACTAGAAAATAAATAATAACAAAGGAATTAATCGATGAAAGTATACTTAATTATCATTCAAGGCTTGTATTTATTGTCTCTACTTCCTTGGTTTTTTATTTGGGGATTATCCTTTATGGTATTTGATAATGGAATCTCATTATGGGGTATATCGATAATGATTGTAGTTTCTTTGTATCCTGTTGCTGTTGTAATATGTTCAATTTTGTCTTGGCTATTAAAGAAAAAGGTAAAATCACTAAATATTTTTCTTATTAGCGCAATTCCATTACTGTGGGTGATCTCTTTGGGGGCAGTAATAATAGGGTATTAGTTTTGTTCTCAATCATGCGTTCGTTAATTAGAAACTAGTAAAATTATGGATCTAGATAAGTTGGAAAATGAATTGCAAGAGGAGGCGAATGATATAACGATAATGCCTGTTATAGTAATGATCTTTGTATTTGTACCTACCATTGTACTCATGGTAAGCATGCCTTATTTAACAAGAGAGACGATTAGTTTTGGGGTCACCGTCAGCGCTGTACAATTCCACAGTGAGCCTCTGCGCCAGATGCGGAAGTCATATGCTAGGATTAGTGCCACCTTGCATACCATCCTATTCATTGTTTGTATCATCTGCCTAATATACGGTGATGAACATTCCAAGCAACAAAGTTGGATCATTGTCACTTATTCACTCGCCATGGTTGTAATCTCCCTATTCATAAACATTAGCAATCATTTCAAAATGAAAAATTTACTACCTATGCTGCCGATTGCTCAGGAACCATCAATCATGGCAGTGGACACTGGTTTTCGGAAAAGAAACATTGGCTTGTCCAATAATTGGTTCCTCATTCATGTTTTAATTATTGTTGTTAGTATTGTAACTGTGCTACGTAACTACGATCTGATTCCTGATCAAATTCCGATCCATTACAACAGCAGTTGGAACGTAGACCGCTATGCAGCTAAATCTTATAGTTTTGTATTTATACCTACGATAATACAAGTGTTCATAACACTTTTGTTCATATTTGAGAATTGGAGTATTCGCAGAGTGAAGCAGCAGGTTCAACCCACTGATCCGAACCGTTCCATTAGACAAGACGTAACTTTCCGCCGTACTTGGTCATATTTTATGATTACAGCAAGCTTCTTATTAGTTATCCTGTTTTCCGTCGTGCAACTAAACATGATATCTCTGCTTAACATCAATGTGGCTATCCCCATTATCCTAATCATAATAGCCTTTATCATCCTATACGCCTTTGCCTTATCGTTCTGGGCTGGTCAGGGCGGAAGCCGCTTGGAGCGATCTGCCGATTACTCCAATGTCAGACCTGTCCATGATGATGATAAATGGCTGTTAGGTATGATTTATTTCAATCGTAAGGATCCAAACCTAATCGTCGAGAAAAGGTTCGGAGTCGGCTGGGGATTAAATTTCGGTCACCCAGTAAGCTGGCTGATTTTGCTCGGAATTATTGTACTGTTAGTTGTGGTAACAAGGCTTAGAGGTTAGTACTCACCGGAGTATTCTAGCTTTCAACAAATAAATATCTTTTCGCTTCCAAATTAGACGCCATCCACATTAAGATTCTGTATATAGCCTTTCATTTTCTTCTTAGCTCGTTGAATTCTTTTTGTAACAGCAGCAACAGTATCCCTTGAAGAGACCTTCTTGGCTTTTTCGGATCTGGTGCGTCAAGGTAAGGTTCTCTATGTCGGGATAAGTGAGTGGACGGCGGATCAGATAGCAGAAGGTGCTATTTTGGCGAGGGGATTGAAGGTGCCATTGATGGGATGTTCGCTTGAATAAATTTTTTCAAATAAGCTTCTGCTGATGTTTTGGCGGAAGCTTTTTTATAGGAGCAACAAGAGACTAGCTTTTTATAATAAGATGTATTAGCAAACATAACATTTCAATCTGGATTTGGTTTAGATATCCTATTATCGTGGAGGATATTGGAATTATATGTCGAAATATTATATCGTGAGATGTTGAAATGGCATTCAAGGGATTTAGTTGAAAGTTACTTAATTAATACGATTGTGATGTGATAGGTATGGGGAAGCAATTCAGTAAACTCTCTGATCATTCATTCAAAAAAGGCGTATTATATCCACCATTTAATAGCAGTTTAGGAGATCAGCTTTCTTTATCTCCATGGGCTATTGAGTGGTTACCAGAATATTTATGGTTGGCATTGATTCTAGAGCATTACGGCAGGGAAGATGGACTAAATTTAGTTGGCAGCATTGCAGGGGAATTATCGAAGATTGATAAGGAATTGAGCATTCCTGTTCTATCGAAGATTTTGAGCTAGAACCTAAAAAGCAGAGGACTTACTACGAAGTAATATGTAAATGGGCTACTAGAGATGTATTATCCCCTCTAACAATAATATACCGTACAGATAAATATGCTCTCTTTTATAAGTATTTTTCAGACTGCGAAACATCAATAGATGAAAAAACTAGTACCCTACAAAATGTAATTAAAAAAAATCTATTCCATCAAACAAATGAAGCCACAGATATTAGGTTTCTAATTTTATGGTTTAACGTTTTCGCTGATCGTATTCATTTTGCTAGAGGAATGGAAATAACAAAGGCATTAGTTGAGTATCCTAAACTATCTCATGACCATCCAGAAATGAGATTGTATCGCCCGCTAATTAGATCATCTGAAATGGCTTTAAGATTTAGAGAAGATAACGGAGATTTCGCAAAACAATTTTGGCATAGTCTTGGGTTATTAACAAAGTGTAGAACTTTTATTATTGATTATGGTGAACAGGTAGGTGGAAGTATGTCTTTTTTAGAGGATGCCGTTAATACTATCGATTACTTAATGGCTAATAATAAAGAATCGCTACTTACGGACGAGAAATTTTCTGTCTGCTTGGGTATAGCAACTTATGCACTGAAAATTTATAAAGAAGTGATTGAAAGTCAAATTGGAGATGGAATCTTAGGTAGAAATGCCTTAAGGACTATTACAGAAGTGTATGTGACTTTAAAATATATGTCGTTAAAAGAACAAGACCAACCAGACATTTGGAAGGCTTTTAAGGAATACGGAATAGGTAAGTATAAATATGTAATTCTCAAAGCTAGAGAAGTTGAACCAGACCTCGAAAAACACCACTTTGCACTTCCTGTACTAGAAGCATTGCTTAACGAAGATAAAGACGAAGAATTCACTAATATGGACACAAGGCTATTTGATAATCAAAATGTAAGAAAGAAATTTGAAGCCATTGGTGAAAATGATCTTTACGATCTTTATTATGAATATGATACTAACTTCACTCATGGATTATGGGGGGCTATTAGAGAAAGTGCGATGATTTTTTGTGATAATCCTTCTCATAAATATCATACTGTCCCCGACATTACTTTTGAGCAGAAACTTAGAAGCGTGGAACATGACTGTGAGTATGTTCTGAAGAAACTATTTAATCAGTTATCTTCATTTTATGAATTTCCAGACTTCTTTATAGATAAGTATGGTGGTCTAGATGATTGAATTGAAGCCGATCATTAAGATTCAAAAGGAATATTTAGACCTGATAAGTAAATATGTCGATTGCTTAATGGATGAAGAAACCACAAACAATGAACTGGCATATTTCTTTGAGGAAGTATCACTTTTTTGGCGTAGAAAACATGAGATAATTGACTTTTTTCTAAAGAAGATAAGTACAGATGATAAGTGTAGTTTTCTTGCTGGAGCAATGTATATTGATCTGAAAAATGATGGGCACTATGAATTCGCACCTTGTGGGCAATATCGTATATTTACAGATCCTGTCTCGAAAATGAGAACTTTCTTTTTAATCGAAAGCACTGCGATTAAACAAAAGAGAGTAAGGGATTACTTAGTCAAGGTTGTAAATGATTGCATAAATGTCCTATCAGAGTACTCGAACTATTTCATAGTTCTACCTTTGGATGATATCTTTTCGGAAGATCAAGAAGATCGTATGGCTTTTTTGAAGAAAAGCTCTTACTCGTTTATCTCAAGCCTTTTTGTTAACCCCTGTGCAACAGAGGAAGAATTTTTAGATAAATATCATTCCCTTATGGAGATACAACAAGATATCAGAGCAGATTTACTTGATAAATTAATCCTCAATGATGAGAGTGATGTCTCTATTTCTCTGCAAGAACGAATTGAAATGAATTTAAATGATACTCTGTCTCTTGATGTTTTAAGACAAAGGATGGGGGATGCAGAGATTTTTTTAATGGCAATAGGGCAGTTTTTCATGCAAATCATGGATATTATTCTAATAGCTATTTCATACAAATTAATTCCATTTGTTAGATCAGATGTAGTATTTAATTATTTATTACTTACGTATCCAATGATATCGGAAGATAAAGTAGCTGTTACCCTCTTAGAACAGACTACCATAGCTTATATATTTCAAAAGATGTACGGGAATTATGATTTTTCCTCCATTACATTTTCTGATTATCATTCCTATTTTTCCGAGAATCGTATTATCGATTCTGTGATTGAAAAGTCTCGGAGTAAGGGGGAAAGCGTTTTTGATTTGCAAGTCAGTGAAATTGCTTCACTAATACAAGAGGAATGTTCATCACTTTTACCTGCATAATTAAGAAAACAAAAAGAGCCAATAGTAGTGGCTGGGTGATAGGCATAACATATACATTTGTTCAACACTGTCTACTCAACACATGTGGAGAGCTGTGTGTTGTTGGTTAGGAAATAGCATATTGGAGCCGCATTTACCTATTAGAGTCCGAACATATTACCGTTTGGGCTTTACTATTTTGCAACATATCCTAAACTGGCGCAAGGTGTTTAACCCAAGCTACAGTCCGACAAAAGAAAATACGGATTGGCCAGTTCATTGGTACGATGGGTGTCGAGATTGATGGTTTGGTGGATTCTGATAAGGTAATTGGGTAAGGTATATAGAACTAGATTGATATGAGGTTCCTGCCGTTGGTAGGGTCTTATCATTTGTCGAAATTGGGAAAAATTTTTGGATTCCCCTAAAGGAATAGGATATTATAACTTCTAACGAATAAAGAAGTAATCGGAGGGACATGAATGGATTTAAGTACGTGGTTAGGTATAATAAGTATCGTTATCTCATGTATTGGCTTGTTGGTTACAGTAAATAAAGTAAGTCATAGGAACAGTCATAATAGCAATATTAATGGTAGTTTTAATCATACAAAGATCGTTGATAAACGTAAGACTATATATGAAAATCACAATTATGCTACTGATACCCCAGTAGCCCAGCCCAAGCAAATTAATCAAGATGATGACACAGCTATGAAAATTGTTGGTGGAATTGCAGCACTAGTTGTGTCAGCGATACTGATATTTTACTATGTTAAATTTAGAACTCTTATTATCGGCATATCTTCTGTAGTTATGATAGTTGGGGTGTTGACAGCTTTGTTGGTAGTTACTCTGAAAGCTTCTCTTTCAAAAGGATATAAAGTTTACATACTATTGGTTTGGGTTATCCTGTCTGGGCTAATTATTCTATCTAGTCATCCGATATACCCACCAGATCAACTTAATAATGCATTAAGTAAATTTAGTGAAATTGAAGTGAGTTCTGCACCTAAAACATTATGGGACCTTCATAGCAGTAATCCCAATGCATCGCTTTTTTTAACGTTTCAAATTGGTGGATTAATAATGATAGTATTTTATTTGTTTACTTACTTAAAATTAATCTATGAGATACTAGCAAACAAACCCCTTCAACACATTAAGACTTTGATTAAAGGTGATATTATTTTTTTTGGGATTATCTTTGTATTCATTAGTGGAGCGGCAGTAGAGTTTATTCGGTTCTTACAAAATCTATCTGTTTAAATATCGCTAAGTTGCTGACGAGATATATGTTGGACTAGATTGAGGAGAGGCTCCTACGAACAGCAGGAGCTTCTCTAATTATTAGAATTGAAATGTTTTCTGGAATTTATATGGGGTTAGACTGTAATTAATTCTATCTATACATTGCAATAATATCTACTGATTTGTAGTCTTGATCTACCCAGATTGCTTGCAATTCTCTAGGACGGTCTTTTTCCATTGATCTCCGCATTGTTCTGTTCAAAGGTATGAAATCTTTAAGTGGATCAAATAGTGCCTTGCTTTTTGGAACAAGGGAGTTCGAATTAACCTTGGCTAGAACTGTTACCTCAATTGCGTCACTGTCCTCTAGTTCAGCATATTCTACTTCTAAATACTGCGATTCAATTTTGGAGCATAATAATGCATCGTCAGATTCAATTAGTAAAGGAACTTTCGCATCTTTTTTACTAAAAAAGGTTCTGAAGGCTTCTTGTTCAGTCGGTTCCATATCACGAGATATAGAATCAAGGAGCATCGGTTTCATTTGGATAATAAGTTGTGTGAGGTCAAAAGCTTCAGGTACAGAGATATACCCTTTAAACTTAACGATAGTCCCCTGACTTTCTGTACTAATATCATTGAATTCCTCGGATTCAACGTAATCATGATAGTATTGATTATCCGTGAGTGTTTTTTCGAAATTTCGACATTCGAGTAGAAGGTTTTCTTCAATTATTGCATCGTAGGATTCAGTTGATTTAGCGCTGGCAGACAAAAGAGAGGCCTTGCCACTAGCCGATCTTTCAGTAGTGACTTTTGTGTTTTCTTGTTTAACATTAGGTAACTTTGTAGCTATTGCTCTGAATTCATTTATCAATTTCTTATTTAAGTAGAGTATGGTTCCAAACAACGACATTTCCCTCCTTGGACCTTGCTTTATTGATAATTCCAAATCCAGCTACATCCAATATCTTCTATTTATAAGGATAGCGTCATTGTAGTTTCTTGTCAAAGGAATATGGGTATGTAAATGACCAACCGTGGTAGATCACATGGCTGGCACTGGCAGTGACGAAATCAGATGTTCCATATATGCCGTTATCTCTATTTATAAACAGTTCAAGCGCTCACCCACGCCCGGGCTTTTTTTGCGTGGTTCGTTATGTTCCTTTGTGGCAGTCGAACAGTTCTTAAGATTTTCGTAACAATCGGATAAGAAAAAAGAAAGTTCCGTTATGTACATTACGAAATGAGAGACAATAACCGTTTTAAGGACACATAAGTCCGATCATGTTATTTGATTTGCCGAGCAATTGACCGTTAATTTCCACGGCCAGCGTGTCCAACCCTTCGCAACACAACTCCAGCCTATCGTGGCTAAGTAAGTCAGGATCGACCGTGAAGGTGCGCACATATTCGTAATCGTTCAATGCGAGCGGGAAATAGCTGTCCTCTTTATTATCCCTGTAGAACGGGTCTTCAATTGCTTTCGCATTTAAAAGGTCATTCATAACGGAACCGGGTACAGAAGCTTCAAGCCAACTCGTCTCCGTAAGGTCTTTCATTCTCCATTGTCCATTCGTCAACCAAGGCTATATCGCCCGTTACCGCAGCGCGAACGCTGCATTCGTGCATGCGGGATTGCCGTACCAGCTCGGGCAAAGAAATGGGGGATAAGAACAGATGGGGAAAGAAGGAGGTCAAAAGTCCGGAGAGGATAAAGAAAAAGAACTGTGTCAATAAAATGGGTGCTTAACCACCTGAACCAGGGCGGCAAGCCTGTCGATGGACTTACGAAAATCGGTATTTCCGCTGAGTGATAGTCCGCAATGCTCAGAGTCCATTCCTGCTGGCATTGTTCACATGTGCTAAAATAATAACGGCTGCCCACTGACAGCCGTTTCTAGTATAGTTTCCGTTAGTAAATGTATCATCATGATGGTTATCTTCCCAGGAAAGGCATACGGGATGGATTATGAATAGTTCAAAATGATGGAAGCGATGGTTTCTACATCTGTTTGGGTCATTTCCAAATGCAAAGGTAAAGAGATAATGGTATGACTCAATCTTCCTGCATTTGGACAAGTGTTGGCCGACGAAGCAAAGATATTGTATTCCGTATTGTCGCGGTAATGGACGCCCGGATAGATCCCCTCATGATTCAAATGTTCAAACAGTTCATCTCTGTGATTCACTTCAATAACATACAAGTGTCTTGAGGAAAGGCAGCCCTCTGCCACCGGAATGGGTCTCACCTTGTCCTTGGCTTGCGCAAAACAGGCATCGTACCAGTCGGAAACTTTTCTTCTATAGGCATTGTCTTCATCCAGATATTTGAGTTGAACCAAACCTATTGCAGCCATAATCGAGTTCCCGTGATATTTGTACCCCACATCTCCGATTTCGTACATCCATTTATAGTTCCCCTGAGATCTGCTGTAAGTATCTTTATCGATTCCCATCCATGAAAGCTTTCTGCATAAGAGATCATGTTCAGGTTCACGCAAACAAATCATGCCGGAATCTGCGGTTGGCAGATTCTTTACCGCTTGAAAAGAGTAGACTACGGCATCCGCTTCTTTTCCAGGAACGACTCCGTCAAGCTGAGTGCCCGCCATATGGGCTGCGTCAAGAATTAAGCTCAACCTATATTTAGCACAAAGTTCTACAATCCTTTTATACTGGCCAGTGTTCCCGCCCAAACCTACAAACATAACTGCTCGGGTTCGGGCGGTAATCTTCTTTTCCACATCATCGGGATCTAGGCATAAATACTGATCCACATCTGCAAAAATGACATTTAGATGTTCATACAATATGCTTTGGTTGGTCGCAATAAAGGTCAATGGTGTCGAAATGATTTCATCTCCGTCTTTCCAACCATAATTCTCTTTTAATACTTTGATAGCCAAGTGAAGTCCGGAGGTCGCCGAATTTACATAGTGAGCTTGCGGTAATCCTGTATACTTTTTCCACTGCTCTTCAAACTCAACCGTTTTGTATCCCAATCCCGTCCAACCTTTTTCGAGGCACTCCCGTATCCCGTCCAAACACTCTTCCACCCGGTATACCGGTTTAAATAGTTGAATTCTACCCATTAATGAAAGAGCCCCTTTCCAAACCCAATACTTTGTCGTTGATTTATCTTATGTTTTTCTTTAAATACATGGCACGGCGATTGTCCTCTAAGATTTTAGTGAGGCAGGAATTAAAGCAATTGGGGCAGATAGACCGGGTATAGATATTTGCATGTTAGATGGGGGAATTCTAAGTGCTCCTGGTCATGTGGAATATTTTTGAACAGTAAAGCTGGCCAATTGGCGGCTTTTTCGTTCGCCATACTTTTACCCTATACTTAATTATGAAAAAGATAGAAAATATTATAAAATATATAGTGCTGTAGTTTTTATATGATGTATGATGCATAACCAAGAGGCTAGTTGTCATCCGCAGGGATTTATTAGATCGTTCAGAATGGGGAAGCGCCATCATTGATAAGCTTCTCTCAATCGCCAATATATCAATGAAAAAAGTTAAAAGGAGAATAACTATGGAATCTAATAATTCTATCCGTTTTACGAGACCTGAAACTCTGCCGCCTACTTTCGGCTACTCGCATATAGTAGAGGTCAAAAATGCGAGAATGCTCTATATTTCCGGTCAAATTGCTTTGGACAGAAATGGAAAGCTTGTCGGAGAAGGAGATCTGTCCGCCCAGACCGGGCAGGTGTTTGAGAACATTCGGCTTGCTTTAGAAGCGGAAGGAGCTTCGTTCTCAGATGTCATTAAGCTGACTTTTTTCATGATAGATATTTCACAAATGGCAAGTATCCGTGAGGTAAGAGATCAATATATTAATGCAAACAATCCTCCGGCAAGTTCAGCAGTCGAAGTCAGAAGGCTCATTCACGACGACCTACTGATAGAAGTGGAGGCTATTGCGGCGGTTGCGATGCCCTAGATAAGTAAACACAAAGTTCTACGATCTGAACTTAGAGATTCGGAATTGTAAGTTGTAGACACAAGCTCCCCCCATTGATGAAATCTCCATATGAATCATCTATGTATAGAAACTCTTGCTGCATAGCAGGAGTTTTTTGTTTTAACTATATTACACCTACGTAACTTCCTTCCATTAGATGATACAATAAACATATTCTATTATCAGAAAGCTCCACTTTATTTTTCAATATATTTCTAAGGAGCCCAAAATGGAACCATCCCATGCTTTGCAAACAAGAAATTCAATCATTAACGATCTAAAACGAATCGGTGTTAAAGAGGGCATGACGCTGATCGTCCATGCTTCCCTGAAAGCTTTAGGAAAAGTTGTAGGGGGACCTGTCACTGTTATACTAGCATTGGAAGAAGCGGTGGGGCTGAATGGAAATATCGTTATGCCGACACAGACTGAACATTTGTGTGAGCCGACGGAATATGACGATGGTTTGACTGAACAAGAAATACAAATAATAAAAGAAAATATGCCTATCTATTACCCTGATCTTACGCCAACTTCATATATGGGGTTTATCCCTGAAACGTTTAGAAAACAAAATGGAGTGCTCCGAAGTTCACATCCTCATGTTTCATTTGCTGCGTGGGGGAAGAATGCTAAGAGCATAACGGACAACCATAGCTTGAATTATGGGTTAAGCGAGACCTCTCCCTTGGGCAGGATCTATGAATTAGAGGGATATATTCTATTACTTGGCGTTCCAGCGGATACAAATACTTCATTGCATCTAGCGGAGTATAGACAGAAGAACACTTTTATTCGACCGAAAGTTTGGGGAGTGAAAATGTCAGTGGATGGAGTTGAACAGTGGACCACTTATGATGACATTAATAATGAGTCTGATGATTTTGGCCTGATTTTTGATGATTTCAAGTCCAATAGTAACTTGGTAAAAGAGGGACTAGTAGGAGAAGCTAAGAGTTATCTGATACCGCAGAGAGAAATGGTTGATTACGCCTTAGGGTGGATGAATCGGAATAGAAGATAATCAACTTCGATCCATTTTAAATACTTAAAATTGTAACAATTATAGAGGGGATATAGCCCTATCGAGTCATGCCGACGACATCCTTGCGGTGATATGGTAGATATTAAGGTTTTGGGAGGGGACAGCCACGTATAAACGAATCAAGCTGATGATCTTGCTGCTTCCGACGCTCATGGTCGGGGTCTGGGAGATTGTCCGCCATCAGTTTCTGATGGATTACATCTCTATGGATATGGGGAATTACTTGACGCCGGTGCTTGTATTCCTGCTAAGCATCGTGCTGCTGGTCCCGTTGTTCTCGATCATGGAGCGGGGTCAACGGGAGCTGGAACAGGAACGTGCGGTCAAGGACGCCATGGAGGCACGGGAAAGATTGGCCAAGGAGCTGCATGACGGAATGGCACAATCGCTATTTCTGCTGTCGGTCAAAATCGATCGGTTGGAGAACAACCGCAAGAATGGCGAGGTCAGCGAGGACAGTGTACGTCAGATCACGAAGACGGTACATGAGGTGGACCGCTATGTGCGTCAGGCCATAGCCAATCTCAAAATTCCGGTCTCAGACCAGATTCCCTTCTCGCTGGAGCAATCTGTCAAAGGCCAGCTGGAACAAATTGCAGGCGAGGTTATGATCGACGTCTCTCTGGATTGGACGCTGCCGGATCAGGCGTTCACGGCCAAAGAAAAAGCCGAGCTGCTGTCATGCATCCGCGAAGCCATCATCAATGTGCGCAAGCATACGCGAGCAGCCAAGGTGTCGATCTCCGGCCAGGGAGATAAGGACCATTGGCGAGTGACGGTGACCGACGACGGCCAAGGCTTCCAGCATGACCCGTTTGAGGTGAGCGGCAGCTATGGTCTCCAGATCATGAAGGAACGTGCTGAAGGCATGGGCTGGGGGCTGCGGGTAGATTCAGGAGACGGGGGAACCGTTGTGGAGATTACCAAAGGAGGCGTTCCGACATGAAGCGATTCCGGGTTCTGATCGTAGATGACCATGCTCATGCGCGTGAAGCGATGAGTGAGATTTTATCCATGGATGACAGCTTTGAAGTCATAGGGGTGGTGGCGAGCGGGGCGGAAGCCATAGCTTTTACAGAGCAGTGGATGCCTGACCTCATCCTGATTGACATCCAGATGCCAGAGATGGACGGGCTGGAGACCACTCGGCGGATCAAACAGGAATATCCCTATGTGAAAATCGTGATCGTCACCGTCTCGGACGAAATCTCCTATCTATTCGAAGCCTTGAAACAGGGCGCACAGGGATATTTGCTGAAAAACCTCGCTCCGTCGACCTGGATTCAATACTTGCAGTCCATTATGCATGAAGAGGTTCCGCTCAGCCGGGAGCTGGCCGTGCAGATTCTTAAGGAATTTGCTGTTCCCTCTGTGATAGAGGAGAGAGAGGCATTAACCGCACGGGAGAAGGAGATACTGGGCTGTGTATCGTCCGGTTCTACGAACAGGGAGATCGGTGTTATTCTGGGCATTTCGGAGCATACGGTGAAGAATCACTTGAAGAATATTTTGCAAAAGCTTCAGCTCCAGAACCGGACTCAGCTAACCAGATACGCATTGGAACAGGGACTAGCATCACGCTCCGTGCAATTTCCCAAAGAAAAATCATAAATATCATATGATTTAGAAGAGAGGTCACTTATGAAAAATCTTTATCTCAAACTAATGACTCTGATCGCACCATCTGTCGCACTTGTGCTGCTCTTCGCAGCTGTAGCGAGTGCGCATGTTACCGTTTCCCCATCCCAATCGGGCGTAGGCGCATGGGAGACTTACACCTTGAAGGTACCTGTAGAGAAGGATTCACCTACTGTGCAGATCGATCTGCGTATGCCGGCAGGCGTGGAATTTAAGCAATATGAAGCCACTCCGGGCTGGAAAGTAACAATTGACGGTAATAAAGTAAGCTGGATCGCTACAGGAGACGGAATTCAGTCCGGACAGTTCCAGCGCTTCACATTTACTGCCAAAAATCCAGATCAGGCCGGCAAAGTAGCCTGGGATGCTTATCAGCATTATGCAGATGGATCGCTGGTACAATGGTCCGGTGAAGAAGGTAGCGAGAGTCCGCATTCTATTACGGAAATCTCCGGTACTGCTTCGGCAGGCGGCCATTCCCACGGCATGGACATGGATATGGGTGAGGATACGGATACGGCTACCGCGTCTTCTACTTCTCCAGTCGGCTATATTGCTCTAATCGCTTCTATCTTGGCTTTGATTCTGGCAGTCATCGGACTATTCAGACGCCGCCAAGCATAAGCGTACATTTTCGCTAACAATCTTTTATATTCTTAGTATACTCCGTAACCCTGATGCCCTAGATGGCGTCAGGGTTTATTTTGATTTTGTGTATTAAATAAAAACTCCTCTTAAATTATGATCAACTTCTTCCGATAAAAATGTAGAAAAAGGCATAAAAATGAATGCACATTTGAACAAGAGGGAGTTTAACCAAGTGAAACAGTTAAAAAAAGGGGTCTTTGCTATCAGAAACATGTCTCTTCGGATCAAACTTCCTGCAATGATCACCGGGCTGGTCATCGTAGCCATGTTCGCACTGGCGATGGCCGTTTACAGTTTGGGGTCGAACTTACTGTTGAAGAAAAGTAAAGATGAAATTATTGCAAGCGCCGATCGCATCGGGGAAGGACTGTGGACGGCTGCTCAATTGCAGAAGCAGGCTTCATACCTGATCTCGACGGACAGTCTTTTTCAAGATCTCCTGAAACTCAGAGCATCGGGCACCCTGTCAGACAAGGAGTTTTTCTCTGACAAGAACACGCTACTGAATTCTGCTAAGGAGAAAATGATCAAGCTCAAGGAGGAGACTACGGGCACTCAGTCTCTGATTCTGCTGGATACCAAAGGGATCATGGTCGCCGGGAATAACACGGAACTGATCAGTAATAATTTTTCAGATCGGGAGTATTACCAGAAGGCCATCTCAGGGGAGGCATTCATCAGTGATGCGATCAAATCCAAGAGCTCGGGCCAAATCGTGATTGTCTTCTCCCAGCCGGTTAAGGGACCAGACGGGAAGGTGATTGGTGTCTATGCATCCACGATAGCCTCCAATTTCTTCACGGAGAAGCTCGGCAACATTCAAATCAACGGGGAAGGCCGGATTGAAATTGTGAGCCGCAGTGGAATAGAGTTGTATAACTCCAAGGATGAGACGAAGGTCGGCACCAAGATTGAAAACATTGAGGATCTGTTGAAAATCAAGTCCGAAGGCGATATCGCTGTAGGTGTGATTGATGAGGATAATGGTGAATATGTACGCTACAACAAAATTCCGGATTCGGATTGGATTGTGGCCGTTATCGACACCTATAAAGATATCAAGAAGCCGATTGAATTGATGCTGAACCAGCTGATTGTAGTTACAGCTTTTGCGATTCTACTGACTATAGTTTGCGGACTCCTGATTTCCCGCTCGATTACAAAACCAATTTTCCAACTTAGCAAGCTGTTCCGTCAGCTGTCTTCCGGTGATTTGTCGGTAACGGCAACAGGGCGCTACGATAGTGAATTCAGAGAACTGGCTGACAGCTTCAATGAAATGGTAAGGCAGAACAAGGAATTGATCTCCAATATGAACGTTTCGATTAAAGTACTGAATGAAAGCACTCAGGACTTGGACAATGCCTCCAAGCAGGCGGCGCAATCCATTTCCGAAACGACTTCGACTTCGACGGAGATTGCTAAAGCGATGGAATCACAGGCCAATGATACCGAGCTGATCGTGGACAAGTTTGTCGGCTTCGGCGAGAAATTCGTTTCTATGAATGAAAAAGCTCAATCGGCTAAAAACCGGGCGGATGAAATCGTGGAAGTCTTCCATACCAGCGGTCTGATCGTACAGGAACTGGGCAAGATTAGCGAGAAGAATGGAACGGAAGTGCAAAAAATCTCGGCTATCACCGTGAAGCTGCAGGAAAGCTCTAACAATATCAGTAAAATTACTGGCGCAATCAATAATATCGCGAAGCAAACCAATCTGCTTGCCTTAAATGCATCCATCGAGGCTGCCAGAGCCGGAGAGTTTGGCCGAGGGTTCGCAGTCGTGGCTGCCGAGATTCGCAAGCTGGCGGAACAGAGCACGAGACAGGCGAGCGAAATTAACGAAATCATCGGACAGAACCTGGCGTTCGTGGAAGAGAATCATCACAGTGTACAGGAAATTAAAGATATCACTTCCCAGCAAGATGAATATGTAGGCAAAACCAGAGAGGCTTTCCGTACCGTTTATAATAATGTACAAGATATCAATGCACAGATTATTGGAATGGCGGATGAAGTATCCCGTATGCAGCAGGATAAAGAAGAAATGCTGGAATCCTCGCAGAACCTGTCTGCTTCCGGTGAAGAAGTCTCTGCTTCTGTTCAGGAAGTGACAGCGACGATGCATGATCAATCTGCGATGGTGCACCAGCTTGCCGAAATGGTGGAAACCATCGAGCTGCTAACTAAAGATCTAGCGAAGGCGTCCGCTCAGTTCAAGACGGAATAAGCAAATAGGGACAGGCTAGAGATCGATGCCTACAGGCCGTCTAATGAGCATGTCACGAGACGGATTGAAATGGACTCCTGTAAAGGGAGATCAATGAATTCCCATACGTAGAAATGCAAAAAACAAAAGGACCCGGCGGGGTCCTTTTGCATACCTATCCCTATTTCAGCACAAACTGCGCCGTCACCGGGTTATGGTCACTATTGGCAAAATTCAGCTCCTGGCCATGGACCGCCGTTACCTCTACGTTCGGCGAGACGAGGAAACCGTCGATGACGGCCCGAAAGTTCACGCCCGCGCTGTAAGGAACATCAAGGGTGCGGACAGAAGGGGTTGCCGGGTCAACCGCCCAATGAAAGCCTTCAGGACGAAAGTCTGCTGGAAAAGGTTGAAGCCATGCCGGCCATCCCTGGGTGGTCTCGAATAGCTTTGAATCCGTACCAGGCAAGGTATGGTTCCAGTCACCGCCGATGATAAGATAATTGCCGTGTTGGCTTTCTCTTTCGATATAAGCACCGAGATATTCCAACTGCTGCTTACGGATATAGCCGCCCTTGTCATAAGCGGACAGATGAACATTGATTAGGACCAATTCTTTGCCATTGTTAACCGGGAACCTGCTCTCGATGAATCCACGATCCAGTTCAAACAGCTGATAAGGCCAGCTTTCTTTGCCCGGCAGATCATAACGGATTTGGCTGCTGCTTTTGGGCTTGGCCAAGGTTATCAACCCACTCTGCACGGAACCCATAGGATGCAGGATCGGAAGGGGAACCCACGCCGTTTTATAATTGAAAGCAAAAACATGGCTGTAGTCCGGCATTTCTGAGGTAATATAGGAGACTTCGTCCACCTTGTAGCTTCTGGAAGATTTCAGGTCCACTTCTTGTAGCAGATAGATATCCGAAGTGGAAGTCTTCAGAAAGGACGTGATCTCTTCAAGATTCCTTACCGTCTGGGCCTTGCTGCTGGAGCGGGCCATACGGCCGCCGTCCATGAAGAAATCCTGACCCGCGTCCAGCCCGGCATAACCGATATTAAAAGTGGTTACCTGTAAAGGCTGGCCTTGCTGCAGTGCAGATCCATTGTTGTTATAGATGGTGAGCGGTGTAACTTCGGCAGGCTTGTAATCGGTTACTGTTACATAGACCAGAAAACAGCCAAGCGCCAACACGAGGGCAAGACAGAGCCCTCCTATGATTTTTAATATACTGATCCCCATGTCATCTCTCCCTTTACCTTTGAATGTAACATATAGGGAGTAGTGGGGGCTAGATGAATGTATCTTTATAAGGTTTGGCCGCTGTCTATAGTGATGATCTGCCCAGTCATTGCTTCCTGCTCCAGAGCGGCGCAAATCAAGTTGGCGATCTCTCCGGGTTCTGCAATACGCTGCAGGAGCAGGTTGGGTGCTAACTTCTGCATTTGCTCTTCTTGCCCGTTCCACCAGCGTGTTGCGACAGCTCCTGGCACTACACAGTTGACGCGAATATGAGGGGAGAGGGCTCGGGCCAGAGATTTGGTCAGCCCATGTACGGCTGCCTTTGATACGGCATAGGGCAGGGAAGAGCCCAACCCGGTCTTACCGGCGATGCTGCCGACATTGACGATGGCGCCTTGGCCATTTTGTCGCATATAAGTTGCCACTGCTCTAGCACAGAAGAACATGCTTTTGACATTGGTGTCGTAGAGCTCGTCCCAAACCTCTTCGGTAGCAGCTTCCAGATCAGTAAATGGAATATGTCTGGTGATCCCGGCGTTATTAACGAGAAGATCAACGGTGCCGAACCTCTTCACCACATCTGCTACCATGTCCCGTACTTCCTGATCATTAGCGACATTGGCCTGTATGGCATAAGCCTGACCACCCTGATTCATAATCAAGCGGACAGTTTCCTCCGCTTCGGCCTTGGAGCGGCTATAGTTGACAGCAACAGCTGCACCGCGCTTCGCCAGTTCCAGAGAGGTAGCTCTACCGATCCCTGTTCCGCCTCCGGTTACAATCGCTATTTTATTTTTCAATTCCATGGGGCTTCTCTCCTTGTTAGTGTTGTGGATATATATTATTTTATAGCTGTGATGGAATTATGTATAATTGAATGATCTGAATCGTTCGTTCATTTTTTTTGAATTCAATACTGAGGAATGGTGAGGAAGCGGGATGGATATTAAAGCACTGAAAACCTTTCAGACGATTGTCAGCACTGGTAGCTTCAATCGTGCAGCCGAGGAGCTGAATTATGCTCAATCGACTGTGACTATGCAAATACAGAAGCTAGAGGCAGAACTGGGTGTACAGTTACTTGAACGTGGCAAACAAATCGTGCTGACAGAGGCGGGGCGGTTATTCCATGAACAGGGACGGCAGATTATTAAGGATATAGAGCGGTTGGAAAGCGACTTGGCGGGGCTGCATACCGGTGATGCCGGGAGCGTACGGATGGGCGTTACAGACCCGACAGCTACTTATCGCTTGCCTGATCTGTTGAAGACTTTTCTTAACGACTATCCCAAGGTGGAGGTTGAGGTGGAAATCGCCAGCACACAGGTGCTGAGTGAGCAGCTACTGCGCGGGGAGCTGGATTGGGCATTGTGTTCTGCCCCGGAGCTGGTCACTGGGCTTTATTTTGAGCCGCTGTTCACTGAGCGATTCTTGCTGCTCTTGCCGGAAGGACATCCTTTGGCTGCCAATCAGCGTATTACCCCGGAAGACCTGCGGGAACACCGTATTCTGATTACGGCAACCCATTGCCCTTATCGCAAAAAGCTGGAGAGTGTCCTGCAGGAATCCGGCGGCGCTCCACTGCATACAATGGTCATCGGTAGCATGGTAGCGCTAAAAGATTATGTTGCTGCCGGTCTTGGGATCGCCCTTATTCCAGCGGTAATGCTAAATCCGTTACCAAACGGTACGGTATCCCGACAACTGGCTGGAGCCCAGATCGATATGAGCTGCGGACTCCTGTGTAAGACGGCAGATTATCCATTGGTAAGAGCCAGCGCCAAGCTATACAATTTTATACGTCAAGAGCTGAAGGAGCAGCCTGAATCTTATTGATTGGTGGAAGACCGGAGTTGTTTTGATTTACAGATTGTCCCAAATGCTCTATTGTTCAGATAAGGAGGGATGGATATGAACGAATTTGATCGGCCGTACACGGGAAGAAGCACTAAAAGGGGTGGGGCAGGCAGATTTTTTTTATTCCTTATTGTGCTGTTAGTTGCTTTGTTGGCTACGAATCCTGGTAAAGAGGATTTTGTGGATTATGCCATTAAAAATGTAAATGTAGAGAGCGGAGGTAAACTGGCAGAAGGAATCGCCAATATGATCGGCAAACCTGTGCTGAACACGCTCACAGAACGGGAAAACTACTTTTTGTTCTCTATTTTCAAGCTGCCTGGTCTGGATGCCTCCAATCGCTATTTGGGGATATTCAAATTACTCTTCATTAAACTCTAATACTGCCCATGGATACTATGAAAGACAACGAAGAGGGGAGCAACAAGGGATGAATCTATTCCAACTGAAGTCAGGGGAAGCAGAAAAGCAGTGGCTAAAGGGTTTTTTGGAAGATCATTATGTATGCATCGGCTATCCGGGTGTTGGTGATCTGGAGGGGATTGGCCGGGATGAACTAGATGATAGACTGCAGCAGGCATACGGTTATCAGGGCCAGGAGCTGGCAGAGCATGCCGAGGTCGTGGGCATGTTTGTCCATAATATGCAGGATGGAGATTATCTGCTTGTTGCAGACGGAGACTGGGTACACCTGGGCGATCTCGGCGATTACTTTTATGATGAACGTTTCGACACAGCGGAAGATGGTAGATGCCACCGGCGCGGAGTAACCTGGCTGACCAGCATTCCATACGCAGCTTTGAATTCTGTGGTACAAGCACTGCTCGCTGAAGAATCAACAGTCTCAATGTTCCAGGAACCGATTGCCGCTGCGCGTTTGGAGCTTTGGATTAGGAATACAGAGACGTCCGGAAATCTCCTGAATAAGGGAGTTCATGTGGAGGAAGAGACACTGGCCGAAGCGCTTGATATTCTGAAAAAAGCACTGAAGAGTCCCGATGCGGAGCGGCGTGAACGGGCAGCCATTGCAATATTGCAATATGCCAAGTGAAATATTACTATATCGTAAATGAAGCGATTTCATAATATAATGGAGGTTGATTGATTACTAGCATAACATCTACGGAGGGTATTATGGGAATTCAATATCTTGCAGACGAACGTATTTTTCATCTCCAGACTAAAGAAACCAGCTATGTTATTCAGCTTCTCCATACCGGAGTCCCAGCACATGTATATTGGGGCCGCAAGATTCGTTCCGGCGCATTGTCATCGATTCTGAAGCGCACAGAGCGTTGTTCCTTCTCACCAAGTCCGTTCCCGGACGATATGACGCTCTCATATGATACGCTTGCTCAGGAATATCCATCATACGGAGTGGGCGATTTCCGCAATCCGGCCTATCAGATTCAGGCTGAGAATGGAACCACCGCCTCTGAGGCTCTGTATGACAAACACCGTATTTATAAAGGGAAGCCTGCCTTGGAAGGACTCCCAGCTACGTATACAGAACATGAAGATGAAGCAGAGACCTTGGAGCTTGAACTGGTTGACGCTGTTGCGGGACTCCGCATTATTTTGTCCTATACAGTATTTGAGGAATTGAATGCTGTTACTCGTTCTGTTCGTTTTGTGAACGAAGGACAGGCCTCTCTCAAATTGCTGCGTGGATATAGTATGAGCGTAGATTTCCGTACTTCGGATTACGAACTGCTGCATTTGTCCGGAACATGGACACGTGAGCGTTATATTGAGCGCAGAGCGCTTGCTTCCGGCATGCAGGGAGTAGAGAGCCGCAGAGGATCGAGCAGCCATAACCACAATCCATTCGTAGCCCTGCTGTCCCATGGTGCAGATGAGGATCACGGTGAAGTGTATGGCGTCAGTCTGGTATACAGCGGAAGCTTCTCCGCGCAGGTAGAAGTGGATTCTTACAAGACGACTCGTTTGTCTATGGGGATTAATCCATTCGATTTCAACTGGCTGCTGGAAGCCGGACAGTCGTTCCAGACTCCGGAAGCGGTGATGGTGTTCTCCCCGGATGGCATCGGAGCGATGTCCAGAACCTATCATAAGTTGTATCGTACCCGCTTGGCTCGTGGTATTTACCGTGATCGCACCCGTCCGGTGCTCGTTAACAACTGGGAAGCAACTTACTTCGACTTCAATGCGGAGAAGATCGAGAACATCGCCCGTGTTGGTGCTGAACTGGGAATCGAGCTGTTCGTATTGGATGACGGCTGGTTCGGACAACGTGATAACGACCGTAGCTCGCTCGGCGACTGGTTCGTTGACCGGAAGAAGCTGCCGGAAGGTCTGGGCGATCTGGCAGAGCGCGTGAATAAGCTGGATATGCAATTCGGTCTCTGGTTCGAGCCGGAGATGATTTCCCCGGACAGCGAACTGTACCGTAAGCATCCAGACTGGTGTCTGCATGTGCCGGATCGTCGCCGTACCTTGGGCCGTACCCAATTGGTGCTGGACTTCTCCCGTGAGGATGTGTGCCAGGCTATTGGCGATCAGATCGTGGAAGTGCTGCGCAGCGCACCGATCACTTATGTTAAATGGGACATGAACCGCAATATGACCGAGATTGGCTCTGCGCTTTTGCCACCGGAAAGACAACGTGAGACAGCGCACCGTTATATGCTGGGTCTGTATGGCATGTTGGAGCGGATTACTTCTGAATTCCCGAATATCCTGTTCGAGAGCTGCTCCGGCGGTGGCGGACGTTTTGACCCAGGTATGCTGTATTATATGCCGCAAACCTGGACAAGTGATAATACAGATGCAGTCAGCAGACTCAAAATCCAGTACGGAACCAGCATAGTCTACCCGATTAGCTCCATGGGCAGTCACGTCTCTGCCGTTCCGAACCATCAGGTGCACCGCTCCACTTCCCTGGAAATGCGCGGGCATATCGCGATGTCAGGAAACTTCGGGTATGAGCTGGATCTGACCCAATTTACGGAAGAAGAGAAGGCTGCTGTGAAAGAACAAGTGGCTCTCTATAAAGAGCTGCGTTCCCTGGTTCAGTTTGGGGAGCAGTACAGACTGCTTAGTCCTTTTGAAGGTAATGAAACAGCCTGGATGATTGCTGCTGAGGACAAATCCGAAGCTGTAGTGGTGTATGCACGTGTGCTTGCCGAGCCGAATGATCCGCTTCATTATCTGCGTCTGAAAGGCCTTGATCCAGAGGCTGATTATGAGTGGGTTGAAGGCGGAGGCGTATATGGCGGGGATCTGCTTATGTATGCCGGATTGCCACTGCCTGATCTTCACGGAGACTTCCAAAGCGTTCTCTGGCGTTTTAGAAAAGTGCAAGGGTAATTTGATATAGCCAAGCCTTATATAAGGCCCCAAAAGATGACTTCCGATATTTCGGAAGTCATCTTTTCATTAATAGACTAAACCTGTTATTATTTTTATAAACCTTAAAATTGAAGTTGGAATCCAGTGCTTGACTACTCGTGTGAACTTATCAACCTTCCATTTGGAAGGCTTAATCCGAATATTGAGTTGGCGCAAGAAACAGAGAGGATGTATGAATTGGGGAAAAGAGAAGATATCACTGATGCCACGCTGGATTTGATTGACGAGCTTGGATTGCAGTCGGTTACGATTGCTCAGATCTTGAAAAAGGCAAAGGTAGGCTCGGGCACGTTATTTAATTATTTTCGAACAAAGGACGAGCTGGTCCACGAAGTATACAGGTTGGCAAGAAATAAGATGGGCTATAGTCTGCTAGAGGGTTATGACCCCACTGCCAGTCTGTATGAGCGCTTTACCAGTCTTCATCGGAATCGAATACGCTTTGGAATGAAATACCGCAAGGAATTTCTGTTCAGCGACAGCTATTCCTTCTCGCCATATATACCACCGGAATTGCGTAATATGGATGAATCGGGTGAGATCCAGGAGATCATGTCCATCTTGTCCGAAGGACAGAAGCAAGGTCTGATCCGCGATATGGATGCCCGGTTGTGTCATCAGATTACCTATGGGATTGTAGCTTCGGTGTTAAAGGGCTATTATATTCAAAAATATGATCTGGATGAAAAGAGGGAGAAGGAGACGCTGGAAGCTTGCTGGAAAGCGATTAAGCTGTAATGAAGCGTCTAAAGTCAATAAAACCCGCAGAGCAGGGGACTTTGTCAAAGTCACTCCGCCTGCGGGTCTTTTTTAATTAATTACTAAAGCTAATCCCATTACTTCAAGCTATCGGCTCAAAAAAATTCAACAAACTCATTAACCGGCTTGCGGTACCCGCGTGGTCTAATCTTGTGCTGGTTGTCCTTGCCGATGGTGATCAGTAAGACCGGAACGAGGTTGTCCGGCAGATTCAGGACTTGTGCTACAGCGGCCGGATCGAATCCGATCATCGGGCATGTATCCCAGCCTTTGTCTTTGGCGATCAACATGAACTGCATGGCAGATAGGGAGGCATTGCGGATGGCTTCATCGCGCTGGAAGGCCTCATTGCCGATATAAGCACCGTTAATGGACTCAATTTGCTGATCATATTCCTCTTCGGACATCGCACCGAGAAGCTTAAGTCCGCTATAGATTTCCGGAGCCTGGAGATACGCATGTTTATCGCCCAGCACGACGATGACGGCGGATGCGGTATGGGTTTTGTATTGACCGTAGGCGGCCTCACGAATCTGTTCCTTCATCTTTTCACTGGCAACGACTTTGTAGTGAGTATGCTGCAGGTTATAAGCAGATGGAGCTAAGCGGGCTAGCGAGAACATTTCCTCCAGTTCTTGCTGGGGAATCTTGATGCCTTCCACAAAATTGTTAGCCGATCTACGGGATTGAACCAAATCTGTAAATGTACTCATGTTGAACGCCTCCGATAGGTATATGTAGTGGTTAATAATCAACAGCTAGTATTAAATAATAAACTTACTATTAGTTACTTACTTAAAGTATCACACCTTTTGTTGTCCGTCAATGAAGAAATATACTTTTTTTTTGAAAAATAGATCTATATAGACTGAACTAAAAAACTTAACATAAGGCGAGAGGAATGGAGGGGGATTTTGGAACTATAAGGAGCGATAGCGACCGCCTAAAAGCTTTCCAAAGGAAAGCTCGCACCCGTAAGCATAGGCTGTCTCCAGATTTGATCCGCTAACAGCGGCCGGAAGTCCAAACATTCACCGCAGTGACGACCTTACCTCAAGAAAATTCTAAGTTCAATATATATGCATCTTAAATGCAATATTTTCACTATGAAAGCGTATGACATTTTTGATAAGGTTCTGCTATAATAGACTTCGCTAGAGGTGATCGGCTGGAAGGAAAGGCCGGGATCGGTCGCGCTATGCTACAGATGCAGTCAGAGGAGGATATTATTCATGGATTTTCAGAAAAATGACGTCATCCTGTTCCAGGGCGACAGTATTACAGATGCAGGACGTAATTATGAAGACGCTTTATCGCTGGGCACAGGCTATCCTTTATTGATCGCCAGTCAGCTTGGACATCTCTATCCAGAGAAGAACCTCACCTTCCTTAACCGGGGCATTAGCGGCCACCGTGCTGTAGATTTGCAGGGACGTTGGGATAAAGATTGTCTTGATCTGAAGCCGACCTGGGTCTCCATTTATATCGGGATTAATGACACTTGGCGCCGTTACGATTCCAATGATGCGACATCGGTGGAGAAGTTCGAAGCTGCCTATCGTGATCTGATTGAACGTACGAAGAAGACGCTTGATGCGAAGCTGGTGCTGGTTGAGCCGTTTGTATTGCCTGTGCCGGAAGACCGTAAGGGCTGGCGCGAGGACTTGGACCCTAAAATCCATGTGGTGCGTGAGCTTGCCCGTGAATACGGAGCGCTGCTGGTTCCACTGGACGGCCTGTTCGCTGCAGCGTCGGCCACAGCTGAGTCTGCCTACTGGGCGCCGGATGGTGTTCACCCGTCTCCTGCGGGTCATGGCCTTATTGCCGATGCTTGGTTGAAGGCGGTTGGCGCGGAGTAATCACAGGCTAGACGGGTTGTTGTATTGAACTACATATAACTCATAAACCAAAGACTGAATCCGGCCCAAGTGACCGATTCAGTCTTTTTTTGCACCTGCGGATAATGTTTTGCCAGACAAAATTTCATTCGGGGAGTTTATCGTTTATAATGGACTGTACAGTTTTTTTGGAGGTGATTTTCCATTCGCCGTTTCTTTCTAATCGTGTCACTACTTGCTGTGATCGTGTTAAGCGGGTGCCAAAACGCTTTTGGATATATTAATGCGAAGTGGATTCACGAAATCAGCCTGGCCTATCATCAACTGGACCAACAATCGGAACAGCAAGCAGCGCTCGTTGAGTCGAAGTCCATCTCTGATGCTGCACTGATCAAAACTGTAGCGGAGGCGATGAACAAAAGCAAGCGAATTCAAGGCGAACTTGATTATGAACCTGATTTTTCAATGAAGCTGGTTTACGGGGATGGATACACCGAAGAATATGCCCTCGGCCTTGGAGAAGAGAAGGGGCATAAGGGACTGCTCGTCGCCTCCGTTAACAGCGGTAAAGGCTATTCGATCCCGGTGAAATATGCCGACAAGCTCCGGGACGTGATATTCCGGCCGGAGGGTTCGGATGTTGAACAACCGGCTGCAAGCTCCGTTCAAGCTGCTGTTGCCGTAAAAGGGCCAGTCACCTTATCCCGGAATGAGCTGTTCCCGCTAACGGGACGGGAGGAATACTTGAACCTGCGTCTTCTTCAAGGGCAATACAGTGAGGATTGGGCTACGAAAGGGCCGTTCTCGGGAAAAAACTGGAGCGGGACGTTCGAACTGGTTGTTACCGATGCAGAGGACAAGGTGCTGAGCACGTTTCCGTTGAGTCGTCATTTTCAAGAGGGGCTGGAATTCCAGAGCTTCTTTCAGCTGGAGTTCGGTGATTACAATGACGACGGCGATCCCGATTTCACTATCGGACAGTATGGTTCGAGCAATGGTTACTTCTTCAAGCTGTTCTCACTAGGAAAGGATCATGTCATCCGGGAACTTCCTATCCAGCCAACTGGCGAGATGTTTATCAGCAGTCCAGAGAGATATTCCGTTAAGCTAGACCAGGCGGATAAGACCAGCTTCAAGACAACGTATTACGACAACTCGGTAGGGCAGGAGCTTCACGCCCTGTACCAATGGAATGGGACAGAATTTCAGCGGGTCGCTCCATGACGCAGACTGTGGGATTCTTTTCTCCATACATAAAGGTAAATGGCAGGATCCAGCTTAAAGTAGAAGGAAAACATGGAGCATTGCCGCATATGATGGGGTAAAGCAGGAATGCAGCATAAAGAGATTTTAGCGTGTGAGAGGAATGTGAACTAATGATATGTAATACAACGAAAGATTTGGAAGGTCTGAAGGCAATTGGGAAAGTGGTGGGCCACACCATTGCCGAGATGAAAAAGAGTGTTGTGCCGGGAATGACCACGCGTGAGCTCGATGAGATTGGCGCGAAAATTATGAAAGAGGCCGGGGCGGCGTCAGCTCCCCAAGTGACGTACAATTTTCCAGGAGCGACCTGCATCAGTGTTAATGAGGAGGTGGCCCATGGTATTCCTGGCTCCAGAGTGATTCAGGCCGGGGATCTCATCAACATTGATGTTTCCGCCGAATTGAACGGGTATTTCGGAGATGCAGGGGTGTCCTTCCAGCTCCCGCCCTATAATGAAAAGCTTCAGCATTTGTGCCGCAGCACCGAAGAAACGATGATGAGCGTGATTAACCATCTCCGGGCCGGCATGAAGGTCAATGAGATCGGCAGAGTCATGGAAAGAGAGGCGCGTAAACGTGGATACAAGGTGATCCGTAACCTTTGCAGCCATGGCATTGGCAAATCCCTGCATGATAAGCCGAATGAAATTTTGCCTTTCTATGAACCTCGTGTAACCACCGTTCTAAAAGAAGGGCAAGTCATTACCGTGGAACCATTCCTCTCCACCGGTGCGGAGTATGTAGATCCGCAAGCGGATGGATGGACACTCAGTGTTGCGGATGACAGCCGGGTGGCGCAGTATGAACATACTATTATCGTGACCAAAGGCGAGCCAGTGATCCTGACGCGTGCTTAATAACCAGGGCCCACTCTTCTCATAAGGTTGACAATGGAGTAGAATGTAACTATTACTGTTGCATTGAAAATGACGCCCTTATCTGAGAATGCTACTGTGAGGAGAGATCAACATGAACATCAGCACCCGGTTTGCGGTTGCTATTCATATTCTGACTTTGATTGACAGCAACAAGGATGGCAAAAGCACTTCGGAGTGGATTGCCAGCAGTGTCAACACAAATCCCGTGGTGATCCGGCGGATCACAGGGATGTTAAATAAAGCGGGTCTTGTGGATGTGCGCCCGGGAGTGGCGGGTGCCAAGCTGGCGCGCGACCCTGAGCAGATTACCTTGCTTGAGATTTATAAAGCGGTAAATGCGGTGGAGGAAGGCTCTCTATTTGCCGTCCATGAGCATCCGAACCCTGACTGTCCGGTTGGCAAGAACATCGCCGGAGCGATTGTGCCGGTCTTTGCCCGTGCGCAAACAGCGATGGAGAGTGTACTGCAGGGCGTTACTCTTGCCGAGATTGCCAATGAAATGCCGGTTATCTGAGCAATGGAATAGAGAAGGATACATGTAAGACCAGCGATATGTGAGACACAAGCGCTGGTCTTTTTTTCGCTGCGGGATTGATGTAAGAAACCTAAAGTCCTTGACTGCCACTGTAAACTATCGTTAATGGTTAGTAGAATACATAATTTCACCTTCCTTCATGACGAATTTCACCTTTCGTAGATTGTCTATATTGACGAGGGGATCTCCTTCAATGACAAATAGATCAGCCTTCTTAGAAGTTTCGATCGTTCCAATCTCGTGAGATAGGTTACATATCTTTGAACCGACGGAAGTTGCTGCTACGATAATTTGCATCGGTGTAAGGCCGGCTTCACTTAACAAGCGGATTTCTTCCCACGGCATTCCTAGCCTGTACCATGGTTTTTCTTCTTCGATAAAGTCATCACCCAGGCCAACTTCTCCACCTGCTTGTACAAACCTTCGGACATTATCCAGCCCTTGTTTTAATAGCGGGACTCCTAATTTGTCTTGGAGCATTTTTAATACAGTGAGTGTGGGTACTATCCGAACGTTTTGGTCTACCATCTGCCGTATCAAGTCATTGTCCAAATGATTTCAAGAATCTCCTGATTAAGCTGAGGCAGTCCGAATGTGCTGGGGTCATATCCGTCGATAAGCTATCTTTTGAGGAATGGGAGAACTTAACTCGCAATTATAATTCTACAACACCGCAATAAAAATGGAGGGATCCAAAGTTGACGAATATATCAGATATCCGATACGAGCCTTTCAGTCACACAGAATATAATGCTGTCAGAGAGTTGTTAAGCTATGACGCCGATGCCGGTGAAAACCTCCTCCGGGTGCTTGCTGAAGAACCAGAGCTGTTTATCACCGCGTTTATTGAGGATGAGCTGGTTGCGTTAGCCCAGGTGAATGAGCCTGTAGTTCAGTCTTATTTAACTGTATTTGTTGCTCCGCAGTTTCGCAGGCGGGGAATTGGTTTTGAAGTGGTGAAGTATGCGGAGAATAGATTGCGAGCGGGTGGCACCCAAAAGGTTAGAAGTTCCTTTCGTTCCGGTCACGAAGCATCTTATGCCTTTGCACGCAAGCTAGGCTATGATCCATACTTTGCATCGGCTTATATGCAGCGCACCGGTGATCCCTTCCCCCTAAACGAGCACTCTGTGAGACAGTATGTGGACAGTGACTATATGGACAGTCAGTCGCTGTATGCCAGAGCTTTTCATGAAATGCGCGTTCGTGTCGGACGATTTCCTGATTCGGTGATTGCCCAGCCTAGTGAACAGGAAAGAAGTGCATGGAAAGAGGATGCCGAGGATCGCTTTGTCTACATCATGAATGGGGAAATCGTCGCTTATAGCCATATTTGCGGTAATGAAATTAGCAGTGTCTCCGTCCGTACAGACTTACATCGACAAGGCATTGGCAGAAAGTTTGTGATGTATTTATGCAACGAGATCTATCGCCGTGGGCACACAGACATTACCCTTTGGTGTGTTGTCGGGAACGATGCTGAAAATCTGTATGACAGCCTTGGCTTCAAGCAAAAGTATACGATGGAATTTGTGCGGAAAACGTTGTGATTTTTACTGCATTCTCTAAAGTCATGAAATGGCTACTGGGAATGCTTTTTTTAAAAAATATAAGAATCTATATGTTTTGCGCTATAAATCATCCTTATATTTCTCGCTGAAACGGATACTGTCCCTTAAAGGACGGAAAAGCCGTTGCTACTTGCATGTTTTCGTGGAGGTAATTGACAAACTTATGGAATGTTACTATACTAATTATAGTTAGTGTGTAACTTTGTTGGTTACAAACATACATGAGAAGTAAGCGAACTGAGAAAACTGGAAACAATACTTATGGAGATAGACTTCGTACCGTACTTTTAGGAGGAATTGATATGACTGCTACCGCAATATTGCCTGGGGATACCGAAATTGGATTAGTACAGATCAGGGTCAGCAACCTGGAGCGTTCCCTGGCATTTTATCAGAATGTTGTCGGATTCAAGGTGCTGCGGCAGACAGCGCACGAAGCTGAACTGACGGCTGACGGGGAGACTGTGCTGGTTATTCTGCGCGAGATTGAGAATGCCAAAGTGCTGCGCCGTAATTCAGCGGCCGGACTGTACCACTTTGCTATTCTGGTGCCAGACCGTCCGAGCCTGGGCCTTGTTCTACGCAACCTGATTGCATCTGAAGTTCATGTGGGACAGGGAGATCATCTGGTCAGCGAGGCGCTGTATATCCAGGACCCGGACAACAACGGAATTGAGCTGTACCGGGATCGCCCCCGGGATACTTGGCAACGTGACCCGCAAGGGAACTATATCATGACCACTGATGCTGTTGATGTGGATGGCCTGCTGGCTGCTTCGGAAGGTCTGACCTGGAGTGGGCTTCCGTCAGGTACAGTAATTGGGCATGTACACTTTCACGTAGGAAATCTGAATGAGGCACGGAAATTCTATATTGATCTGTTGGGATTCGAACAGGTGGCGCACTATGGCGATGCAGCGCTGTTCATATCGGCCGGAGGCTATCACCACCATATCGGACTGAATATTTGGGCCGGAGAAGGTGCGCCAGCAGCGCCGGTAGATGTACCGAACATTGATTATTTCACCCTGTGGCTGCCTAGCGAAGAGGAGCGGGCCGCTGCCTTAGAACGCGTTCGTCAGGCAGGATATGCCGTGGAAGAGCAAGACGGCGTGCCAGCGATCAAGGACCCATGGAATATCGGGATCAAATTTATTGTGAAGCAATAAGAATGAGTAGTTTGAAAAAAAAGAGGCAGGACCGGCTAATTCCGGTTCTGCCTTTTTGCTGATCCTGTGTTTACTGTTGTCCTCCGGACAATTCAGCAATTCTCCGGTTGGCTTCCCCCTGATATATCCCGCCGTGGTAGCAGATCACCGTATCTATGGGATAATCGGCTAGCTTGGATAGGGAAGCCAAGGCTGTCGCCATGTCAGGGGTGGACGAGTTATCTGGTCCATAAAGCTCGCCCTCCCGGACGATCAGTGCATCTCCTGCAATAAGCGTCCGGCTGGCCTGATGGTAGAGGCAAAGATGTCCGGGACTGTGCCCTGGTGTATGAATGACAGTAATTCCACCCGCCAGTGGAAGCTGCTCACCATCTGCAAGAGTGTCGTCCACTTTCCCCTTCGGCGGATTCTTCAGCACGGATAGAAAAGCTTGCCGCCACTCCTCTGGCACATGAGGCGGGAGCATAGCTTCAGCGGCAGCGAGCGCCTCCGGCGTATGCTTGAGCAGCATTTTTTCACCCTCGATATGGGGCTTTTCCAAGGCGTGAGCCAGAACAGTTGGTGCATCTCCGAGGCTGGTCAGAATGGCGGGCAGACTTCCGATATGATCCAGGTCCTGATGGGTGATTAAGATGGTGCCAAGCTTGGACCAGGAAACACCAGCCTTGTCGAAGGCTGCTTGGAATCTCTCCAGCAAACCCGGGTATCCGGTGTCAATCAAAACCGCAGTTTTCTCGTCATGGAGCAGGACAGGGTAGAGTGTATCGCTTCCGCCCATAACCTGTGCCGTGATTTCCAGCATGTCTATTCCGTTGGCGATATGCATGGTATCCCTCCGTTTATGGATAAGAGTGCTGCCGTGTGGCTAATGCATATCATAGCATTTTGAATATTGATTTCAATATGTAAATATTTAATCATATCATAAATAAATATTTTTGTCAATGTAAATTAAAGGAGTACTCATTGCATAAATGGGAAGGATTTTTACACAGCCGAGGGGGAGTGTGAACATTTAAGGGGATTTGATCTTGTAAGGGGGAGGGGCTCCACTTCAAAACGGATCTGCTCCTACCGGCGATTTTGCCAGAAGTCAAGTTTACGCTATAATAATGGGATTACCTGGAGGAGATGATCAACTTGGAGACTTTACTTGCTGTACTGGTGCTGCTTGGGTTAATTGCAGTATCCAATATTGTGAACCGGTTTATACCGTTCGTACCTATTCCCCTGATACAAATTGGCCTCGGGGTACTTGTTGTATTGATCCCGCCGGGGATACATATGGAACTGGAACCTGAATTGTTCTTTGTATTATTCATTGCACCGCTACTGTTCAATGACGGGAGACGCACGCCGCGGGCTGAGCTGTGGAATCTGCGGGCGCCGATATTGATGCTTGCGCTAGGCCTGGTCTTTGCAACCGTCCTGGTAGCGGGCTATGCGATCAACTGGATGATCCCGAGCATTCCGCTGGCAGCGGCTTTTGCGCTGGCAGCCATTCTGTCGCCTACCGATGCGGTGGCGGTCAGTGCTATTGCCGGACGTGTTCACCTGCCGAAGAGCATTCACCGAGTGCTTGAAGGCGAGTCGCTGATGAACGATGCTTCTGGTCTGGTGGCGTTCAAATTTGCGATTGCGGCAGCGGTGACCGGTGTGTTTTCCCTGCGCCAAGCGACATTCAGCTTCATTCTGATTGCGGTTGGCGGGTTGATAGCGGGTGCCGTGCTGGCGTTCCTGCTTATTCGTCTGAGTGTGTTTATTCGTAAACTTGGTATGGAAGATGTAACCGTACATACGTTGCTACAAATTTTGACTCCTTTTATTATTTATCTCGTGAGTGAGGAATTGGGTCTGTCCGGCATCCTTGCGGTTGTTGCGGGCGGTATTATCCATGCGATTGAGAAAGACCGGGCGGTGTCGCCGCAATATAAGCTTCAGCTCGTGTCGGCCAGTACCTGGTCTGTCCTGCTGTTTATTCTGAACGGGATGGTATTCCTTATTCTCGGGGTGTCCATTCCAGATGTCATCAGCGTAGTCTACCGTGACAGCGCTGTGGATAACTGGATGGTCTTTGGTTATGTACTTGCCATTACTGTGCTGCTCATTGTTCTGCGGTTCCTATGGGTGTATGGGTTTACGTTATGGATGCATCGCGGGGAAAAGGCTGAAAAAAGATCTCTCAAAGAGGTGCTGATCACCTCGATTTCCGGAGTGCGCGGGGCGGTTACGCTGGCGGGTGCTTTCTCGATTCCGCTGGTGCTGGGTGATGGCTCGCCATTCCCCGAACGGAACCTGATGATCTTCCTGGCGGCAGGCTGCATTCTGATGTCGCTGCTGATCGCCAGCATCTTTTTGCCGGTTCTGGCGGGTAAAGGAGAAGAAGGCGCTGGTTCGGAAGAAGGATCGGAACAGGCTGCGAAGTCAGTGGTCATTGATGCCGGGATGGCGATGATGCGCAGCATGATGGATGGAGATTCCCGGGATTCGGCTCAGCCTGCTTTGAACGAATTCAGAGAGAAGATTCAGAAAATGAGCCTGCCGGGGCAGGGGGATGATCCTGCAGCGGAACGAATGCGCCAACTGGGCATGGAAGCGCGAATTGTCGGACTGCATGCCGAGCGCAAGGCATTGAATATCCTACTTGAGAAAGAGGAGGTTCCGGTGGCGGTAGCGGAGAAGATGACGGAGATGCTGGATTACACAGAAGCCTTCTTCGCCAAGCATCTGAACTCGCAGATTCGGATGTCCTTGTCTGAGGTAGGGCGGATGTTCTCTGGCATGTTTGCAGGGCAGCGTGGTCTGGAGGAAGGCTGGCAAGCTGCCGCCGCGCAGTATAAGGAAGCTTCCTGCAAGGCTAAGTCGGTCATGTCGCGGGCTGCCATTGCGGCAATCCGGGATCACATGAATGAAGAGAACCGTGAAGCCTCCCAGCATGTTATCGACAGATATGAACTACTGGTGGCAAGGCTCAATGGAGACGGCGGATGGACTCGGGATGGTATGATGGATGCCCGGAAGCTGGAGGTTAAGCTGAAAGCCATTCAGGAGCAGCGTGACAAGGTACAGCAGATGTACCAAGAGGGCGAGATTAACCGGAAGGTTGCAGGCAGGCTGCGTCATTTTGTAGACCATTTGGAAGCTTCGATCTGGGAAGATTAGATTGATGAAACTATAATCTTTATATAGAAATATCAAGAGCCGCCGGGACAACCCGCGCGGCTCTTGGTGTATATTGTCTGCCTTACAGTCCTTGCTTTCTCTTGCGGCGGAACATCTGGCCCAGCACTTCGCTCAGTACAAGACCTGTTGCAATGGCTCCCGAGAGCATCAAAACCTGTGTAGCAATTTGCACAGCATCAATGTAGTCTTTCTCCACGAATTTGCGCATCGCATCATAAGCCATGCCACCGGGCACCATCGTGATCACCCCTCCGACACTAAAGATAATGACAGGCATTTTGAAGGAGCGGGCAAAAATCTGGCTGACCACGCCGACCACCACGGTCGCGAAGAAGGTGGCAATCACCGTATCCCATTGTTTATCCAATAATAAGTACACGAGCCAGCCCACCATACCGGAAGTTCCGCATTGCAGCAGTGCACGCCGTGGCGCATTGAACAGAATGCAGAAGGTGGCGGCTGCAATAAAGCTGGTAATCAGTTGCAAAATCATGAGTCGCTAACCTCTTTCACAGGGTGATTATAGCAGTGACAGCACAAGCCCGATACCTGTCCCGATCGCAAACGCTGTTAAAAAGGCGTCAGCACCCTTGGACAGCCCGGAGACCAGATGGCCGGCCATGAGGTCGCGGACTGCATTCGTAATGAGCAGACCCGGGACTAGCGGCATGACAGAACCGATAATGATCTTGTCCATTTCGCGTCCCACACCATATTTGACCGAAAAGAAGGTGGATAGGCCGATCAGGAAGGCTGAGCCGAATTCTGCGAAGAATTTGACCTGGACGAGCCGGTGCAGGTAAATCACTGCCGCATAACCGAGGCCCGAGACGAACAGTGCGGGGAGTGCATCCCAGAGGCTGCCCTTGAACATTACTGTGAAGCTCGCACCTGTCAATGCTGCGGCGACGATCTGCATCCATATGGGATAGGCATGGGCAGCAGTGTCTACTTCCCCGAGTCTTCTCCGAGCTTCCTCTGCCGTTATTTGCCCTTCGCAGAGGCGGCGCGAGATGTCATTGACTTCCGATACCTTCTGCAAATCGGTGGTCCGTTCAGCAATGCGAAACAGCTTGGATGGTTCCGTCCAACTGGTCGCGAATACGATCACGGTTGGTGTCACATAACTGTGCGCATTCGGAAATCCCAGGGAATCGGCAATGCGCATCATCGTATCCTCGACACGGTAGGTTTCTGCGCCGCTTTGCAGCATGATTTTGCCCGCTAACAGACAAAGGTCGATAATTTCATGGGTGGAACTGTTGCTGATGGTGCCTGTACTTTCCAACTCTCTGTGATCCTCCCCTGGAATGATATATATCCGATTGTCGCCTCATCGCCCGAAAATATCAACCCTAATATAAAATTTTAAAATAACAGTACCTTTTTAGATAATTTAAAAGATACATATTTGTTGAATTGGCTGTATAACCAGTCCCGTCTATCGTGCAATGAATATAAATATATTGATTAGAAAGTGTAGCGCTTGTCTTATATTTTGAAAGGCACAAAGGAGGAGTGTAATCATGACTTTCGACATCGCAATGACTTTCTTTGTATTCACTATGACCATGCTAATTATTTTTTGGAGACCAGGCGGTATAAATGAAGCATGGCCAGCATCAATCGGAGCTGCGATTATATTGCTTACTGGAATCGTATCTGGCAATGAAGTTGTAGACATCATCGATAAGATTGGGGGAGCGTCTGTTACCATTATGGCGACTATTGTCATGGCTGTCATATTGGAAAGCTTTGGTTTTTTTAATTGGGCTGCTGCACGACTAGCGATCATGTCCAAAGGTTCAGGCTATCGCTTGTACTGGTATATTCAGCTCCTATGCTTTTTAATGACTCTTTTATTTAATAATGACGGAAGCATCTTGATTACAACTCCTATTTTAATATTATTACTAAAAAATCTATGGTTAAAACCCCACCAAATGATTCCTTATCTATTAAGTGGTGCTTTGATCGCAACAGCCTCCAGCGCTCCTATCGGAGTAAGTAATATTGTTAATTTAATCGCATTGAAAATTGTTCATATGAGTCTGTACATGCATACAGCAATGATGTTTGTACCTGCAACTATTGGTTTACTTTTTATGTCGTGCCTAATGTTTTTTGTATTGAAAAAAAAGTTACCGAAGGTATTGCCAGCTGCAACATATGATATAGAAGAGAGATTTTTCACTTACAACTTTCATCCATTGAAGAAGAGAATTTCTCTTGAAACCAAGAGAAAGCGGACAATATTCATGCTGAAAGTATTACTGTTTGTTTTTGTACTGCGTTGTCTCCTCTTTGTGGCATCTTACTTTACGATTCCGGTTGAATGGGTCGCGGTGTTTGGTTCAAGTATTTTACTCCTATGGAGATGGTACCATCTGGGCACGAATCCTGTCGATATACTAAAGAAAGTACCGTGGCACATCTTAGTTTTCGCTTTCTCTATGTACGTTATTATATACGGACTTCATAATGCCGGACTAACAACCATGCTTGTGAGAATTTGTACCCCCATTGTAGAACAAGGATTACTGCAGGCGAGCTTTATCATGGGCGGACTAGTTTCGATTCTATCTAATGTTTTTAATAACCATCCTGCTTTAATGATCGGAACCATTACCTTAACCGAAATGGGACTTGACCCTATCACATTAAAAACGATCTATCTTGCTAATATTATAGGAAGTGATATGGGTTCCTTGCTTTTCCCTATTGGAACACTTGCCTCTCTTATTTGGATGCATATCCTTAGACAAAAGAAGATTAAAATTAAATGGAGGGACTATTTACAAGTTTCCTTGATTGTAGTCCCATTAACAACTGTCGTAACTTTGTTTTTGTTATACTATTGGGTCCAACTGATTTTTGTTTAAAGGCTATAGTGAAGAGGGTATGATCACGGGCGCTGTAGCGTTCACTTGATGAAGAGCTTCAACCGTTCTTACAGCAGCATGAACGATTGAAACTGGACTTCTTCTCACCATCTATATATTGGTTGTTTATCGACTTTATTTTCTTGGGTAGTTCACTGTCTGAATATGGTCTAGCGGTGCAAATATACTTTCACCAGTTGGAGTGACAAGTTCAAACGTTGGAGCTTGGACTTTTTTTAATAATCCGGCCTTTTGAAAAGGAGCAGCCAGATCTATTACGATGGAACTCCCCTCCATTTTTTCTAGTTGCTGAATGAAGTTGGGCTCTGTCGATACAGCAGAAAGGTCTGAATTCAGCTTATCTTGTTTCAAGGAGTAAGGAACAAATTGTGGGGGATAGGGAACCAAATATTTAAGATGTTTCATATGAACGAGTATCGTATCAAAAATAGGAGAATAGAAGAGTAAATAATCTGCCAGAACTCTTTGAATATAACCGTGAAGTGCATGGGCTCCGGCAACATGAATTTCTGTAAAACTCCCCTGACTATTCTCCACAAGCGTTTGAAGAGAGATGGTTGTTTCTTGACTGGTAGGTAAGGATACGGGGATATCGTTCTGTTCTACGATAGCTTCTAGATTGTTTATTAAGGATTTAACGTGGGCAATCGGGATGTACAGAAATTTTACTCCACTGCTAATAACTATAACATCAGTTCCCGTATCTACCAATGTCCCTTCTAAAGGCTGGGCAACTCCTGCAACCACTGCGACAACTTGTTTGCCTAGTAGACTATTTAGCAAGTTCATATGACATCTCTCCTTAGTTTTGGGTACAGATAATGTAAATATATGTGCTCTATAGATTAAAGTTATGGTTGTTTTAACTACTTATTTAAATAATAGTTGAATAACTAGTCGCAACTTCAGTGCATCGAATACTATGTATTATCTCAACTGGAAGGGAGTCAAGTAGGATGAAACATGCAGATTTGCATATCGATCAGAAAGCTGGGGTTGGTCAGGGTTACTTTGTAGAAGAAGTTCCTTTTGGAATTGATGCTTTGGTACAGTTGAAGAACGAGGGCCAGAAAGTGCTTCAGCTTGTGATAACTCGCTATAATGCATCTTCCATTACGACTGATGTTGCACCGCATTCCGATTTTGCAATCGAGGTTGGTAATATTCAAACGATAGGGATTTTCGTTCCGGGCAGCGAGAGTGATAAGGAAAAAGGAAAGGGACGACTGATTATCATCCCTAATTTTAAGAATATCAATCTTGTATAACTCTTAGTTTAAAGAGTCCTAACGAAAGTATTGTACAAAAATGTCGCATCCCCTGCTATTTTTTTCAGGGGAGTGCGGTGTTTTTGTGTTTTTGGTAGACGATACACAGGTTCACTTGTAATGTCCGCCGATTTTACCCGCCCGGTCCTTAATCAGTCCGGAATCAGTGAAGGAAGCGGCCCGCCCGATAATCGTATCACCATACTTGTTCTTCAGGTTGTCGGTGGCCCGCTCCAGCTCCCGGTACCGGGGGCGGGACTCAAATAGGGTCAGCTGGTACTGGTTCTCATCGCTAAGCTCAGAGAGGCTGAGGTTCACCCGGCGCACGGGTTGGCCGTCCCAATGTCGCCGGAAGAGAGCGACGGCCGCTTCGTATACAAGACTTGTGGCATTGGTGGGATCACTCATTTTGCTTTGTCTGGAGAAGCCGGTCGGCGCTTCGAAGCTGGCACCTTGGCAGCCAACGGACACGACGGCGCCATTCACTGACAGGCGCCGGCAGCGTCTGCATACCAGCTCCGCCAGCTCCAGGAGCACGGTCTTGATATCTCCTAGCGTGTGATAATCGCGGGGCAGTGTCATCTGATGACCGACACTCTTGGGCGGAACCTCGTAGGTCGCCGGATGCACTGGGCTATCGTCAATCCCACTGGCGATCCGCCAGTACAGCTCTGCGTCAATATCGCAGTTCTTGTGGAACTTCTCGCGCATGCGCCATTTCAGCTCGGCCAGCGGCATTTGGGCGAGATGGCCGATCGTCGTGAGGCCCATGCTGTGAAAATGGGCTGACATGCGGCGGCCCACCATGAACAGGTTGCCGATAGGCTGCGGCCAGAGCAGCTCCGGGAGCTGCTGTCGTGCCAGGGTGAAGAGGCCGCCCTTGATCTTTTTGGCCCACAAATCGCAGGCCATCTTCGCCGTGACCTTGGAGTAGCTGATGCCGATCCGCGCATATACGCCGGTTTCTTTGGAGATTTGGTCCTGAATCGCGGCAGCGATCTGCTCTGGACTGCCGAACAGGGAAGTGCTGCCTGTAATATCTATAAACTGTTCATCGATGGAGTAGGGCTCCACAAGGTCGCTGAAGGTGCGCAGAATGCCGGTAATTTGGGCGGAGACATCAATGTAATGCTGCATGCGGGGCCGGACCACGATGAGTTCAGGGCATTTGGCCAGAGCTTCCTTCAGCGTCTCTGCGGTGCTTACACCCTGCTGCTTGGCCAGGGGGCAGGCAGCGAGAATAATACCGCTGCGTCTGGCCGGATCTCCGGCAACAGCGAGTGGTTTGCCGTTGTATTGGGGGTTGGAGGCCTTTTCCACCGAGGCATAGAAGCTTTGACAGTCTATTTATCAAGACTATTTTTAAAAAAATGGTTGATTATGTTGAACTTTATCATTGTAGATATATGTATGTAGATATTTGATTCTTTTTGAAAGAATTTTACAAAAACAAATGGCAAGTGTCAGCAGAAAATAAAGTATAGTCTGAAAAATAAAGTGTTAGACTCGGAAAATAAAGTTATAGACTAAGAAAATAAAGAATTAGACTGGTAACGCCCCATTACGCTAACGGGCAGTATAGTTGAAACTTGTTAAAGGAATAATTCATTCGCTTCGAGAATTCTACACTATTAGGTAGTAACTTTTGAGTCAGATCCTAAAACTTTTTCAAAGGAGATATGGGTTATGTTTTTTTCTGATGTATGTCTAATTACAGAGGAGGTAACAACTTTATCTAAGTTTTATGAAGTTATTTTACATGCAAAAGCCGAAGGGGATCATATCCATGCAATAATTCAATCGGAAGGTGCTGGATTGACGATACATTCGAAACAAGCTGCAGAATCAGATATGAAATTTGATTTTTCAAGATATTGGGGATCGGGTAATATTACACTGAGTTTTAATGTTGATGATATTGATGTGGGGTATGAGCGACTAAAAGCATTTGATGTTGAATTTGTAACTTGGTAGTCTAAGACTTTATTTTCTCGTCTAAGGCTGCCGCTGTCTTTTTTGTTGGAGCCAGTCTAATACTTATTTTATGGAATCTGTCGGTTTTTAAAATTGAAAAGCCGCTTGGAGCAGCAAATCTAGTCTAATACTTTATTTCGTATTATTAGGTCAACCAGAGATTTCTGGTTGGCCTTTTTTCTTAGGTGTCATATGATGGCGGTAGCCGAGAGAACGTATACTTTATTGGGGACAACCCCGTAGTGAAAACAGTTCTCTCACTGCCCCCAATGACCAGGTTTGAGCTGGTTGAGACTACGATCTCGTATCACAAGCGAAGCTATGGGTTTGGAACCATCGTGGGAGTGACGGCTACTTTAAAATTAGGGAGTGTGTTATGGAGCCAGTTATAGGATTAGATGTGGCTACAGGAAGCAGCGTAATACAGGCTTTTCTACGAAGGAACGAACCGTACGGAATATTGGAAGGTATTACGCACGTGGAGAGCGGCTTTACGGCCTCTAGAAATCGGATAACGAAGCGAGGTTCAAAAAGACTTCGAAGAGCTGTTTATTTAGCCGTACAATGCGGACTACGTGGTGGGGAGAAATAGCAGATTAAAGGATTATTATGATATGAAAAGAAAAGAGGGCAAGCCCTACAAGGTGGTTGTGATTGCTTGCGCCAACAAGCTTCTCCATCACATGTACGCCATCCTTAATAAAGACCAGCCCTACAACGTTTAGTTACCACAATTATCCATAATCCTTCACGCCAATGAAGGATTATTTGTTGTACTCAAAAACCAGTATATCAGCTTTTAAAATATTTTCCACACTGTAGCTTGACAACTATTAGCTGGTTTTCTTCTGACATTTAGACATATTTTAATGAAATTCTGTCAGTGTGCCTCCACTAATTTCCTGGTATAAACTGTATCCCAATGATCTTTTAATTTTTCATTAACACTATCATTCCACTGGTCCATATGTATAGCAAAAACGAACAAGTGTGTAACTCTACTCATAGCAACATAAAGTAAATTCTGATCAATGAACCTATAATCTTCAACGTTTGTAATACCATATCTATGAAATAGGATATTGGTTAATGGACCATCCTCAAAATTTACAACTAATGCAGATCGTAGCGTTTCACCTTTTACTGAATGTATAGTGTATATATCATCATTTACAACATCTACTTTCTCAACTACAGATTCAGAAGAAAGTAATTGTTCTACCACTTTAAACAAATTATTTCTAATCGTTATTTCCTTTTGTTCTTTAGACTGTAATATGTGGTTAATAACTTCAAGGAGCTTCCTCCTATTTTCCTCAAAATCCCCTTTTTTTAATAAATCAACGAATATTCCTTTTAGAATATGCATATCCTTATGATTTTTTAACCACATTTTTAGCTCATGGGTGTTTTTTTCAGTTTGTCCAAGCCTCTTTAATAGGAAATCAATTACTAATTTTTTCAATTCCGAATTAATAAATTTTGCTTTTTTAGATTTATTTTTAGAGTATATTTGCCCTTTTTTTATTAAAGGTGTCCACTTGGTCTGCAACACCAAAACCTTATCCTCATTACTTGAAGACTTAAACTCTTGATTTTGTTCCTCATATGAAGCGATCAATTGTCTGTATGCTCCGTAGATCTCCTCTTCAGATTCATAAAGTAAGATAAGAGGACGCAAGGAAACAGAGTGGTCAGGCACTTGAATATTAGCTTCGGGTAAAATTGTATTTAAGCATTGAGATATTTCTTTACCGAAGCGATTAGACAAATTCATTCGAAACGTATTCTGCTCTATTATCTCTGGCATTGAATCTTGTTCATACATAATTGTCTGATAAGGATCCCCAATTAATTGCAAAATACAACTTTCTGAATTGAATATCTGTTTTAGCAAGGAAGAACCTGAAGATTTTGTATCTTGGAACTCATCCACAAACACATATTTAAATCGTCTTCTTAGTATTTCTTGATAATAGTCAGTGGATAGAAACGCTTCGGCAAAAAGGAAAGTATCATCGTACTCCAAATAGCCTTGCGTTTTCCTAGCTATTTTAGCCTTTAGCATTCGATGCTTATTTTTCGAAAAACTTTTTTCCGTCCAACCACTTGTATTTTGAAGATCAAACTTCTTAGTTTCAATGTTGAAGAATAAATTACTATCCATTACTTTTTCAGCTATTTTTTCTATAGCCCCAGCGTCCATCCAACTCTCTGTTCTTTGCAAATATCTTTTATAAAATTCTTTATTACCAGAATGAGATTGATCAAAGAACAAAGAAGTGTGACCATGATTCATTCTAAAATAAGGGATCACACAAAAATGATTTAAAAATTCATGAATTGTCCCGATAAAATGAGGGTGTTTGATTTCCCCAAGACCCGCTTTGGACAAGGAAGTATTAATTTCATTCACTGCCACATTAGTGTAAGTAATGATGCATAAACTTTCCTTGCTTCCCGTTTTCTCCAAATACTTAAATAGTAAAATTATCTTAGCTACTAAAGAAGTGGTTTTCCCTGCTCCAGGGCCCGCTACGATCGTTTTAGTTTCGAAAAGTGAAATAAATCTTCTTTGGAGATCGTTGAATTTTCCTCCGTTTAATAATAACGACTCTACAAACTCATAATCTTGTTCTTCAAAGTTCACCTCATTCTCCTCCAGTGACATGTTTTATAGCATCTATTAAATGTTCAAGGTTAGGGTCCGAATTAATATTAGTCTTTATGTCATTTTTGTTATCCATTATATATTTAGAAAGTTGCTGTGATACAATAGACTTGGAAATCTTATTGTTATTAGATAAGAATGAATATACTTCGGTAGCTCTTGCTTCGCTAGATAGTTCATTCCAATCATCTAGTTTGCTCTCCTTGTTATCTTCCACAATATAATTGATATCCAGGATAATTTTTTCTATCTGATCACGTAGAAACCCTTTAGCAATAGAATGTTCTAAAGTCCATGGCTTAGAAAGAAATACTTTGGTTTCTTCCACTCCATGCGAATATCTATTATTAATCTCGGTTTCCCTAATTACCTGATACTCCTCAAAAAATGTTATGTGCTTTTGGAGAGGTTCAAGTCGTTCAAGATATTCTCTCATTTGTTTTCTAATTCTTTTTTTCTCTTCTTTCGGAAGTTTTCTAAACTCTGTTTTAGCATACGTTTCGATTACAGTGTTTACTACCGTTTCATTCATTTCAACGAAAATAGTCTTCTCCAAATCAGGCACTATATCTTTTCCCTTAAAAAATTCTGATAATAAATATTCATTCTGCTGTCTGGAAATTTTAAAATAACAAAGAGATTCCTTGTAATATTCCACCGGCTTTAAATCCAAATCCGTGATTATGGAAACGGGAAAGTTCATTTTTTTATTTTCATCTGTTCTTAAGAAAATGGACGAGTATCTTTTAAAGGCAAGGCTTCCCACGTTAACAATGGATACTCCATATTTATGTAAAGGACGATCTATGACCTCCGCCAAAACAGGTAAAAGAAGATTCTCAGCATCACCTTCGACAAATATGACCCCTCTCGCAAAGAAAAGATTAGCTTTCGTCGCATCTAGGAACCTCTCTAAAAATTCATAATCCTTCTCTTCCAACATAGTTTCACCTTTTCGCATTGAAAAAGCTTTATCATTATAAATAAATATAAGGTTCTGAAGATCCATGGAAGCCGCTAGGATAGGACTGTGCGAAGTGAAAATATATTGCATTCCCGTTTCTTGAGCACTATTTTCAAAATGCTTTATTACTCTAAGCTGTGCTTGAGGATGTATATGAGCCTCAATCTCTTCAATTAAAGCGAGTCTTGGTCCCACCTCTGTTTCGCTTAAGAGAAGAAGTTCCACTGCCATAAACAACAAATTGGAACTACCCAATCCCGTACCTATTTCTCCTAAATTCAATTCCAGTTTCCTCAGAATTTCAGCAAACTCCATACGTTTGTTCTTGATTAGTGGTTCTTTGGGATTGTTATCTTCAAAAAAATTGTTAAGAGTGGATTGTATCTTACTCAGGACTGGAAGAGATAACACCTCTTTCAATTCATCAAAAGCATCAGAGAACTTCTGAACGATTTGTTTCTTCCCTTCACTCTCACCAGAGAACGATTTCAAGCTTTTTACAACCTGAGCAATTCTCGAATATTTTCCTGGGCTCAATTCAGTTGAAGCATCTCTTAACGGCTTTAAATATGTTACATTTAGTAGTTGTCTTACAGTATCTTCCATTCCGCTCTCGAAATTCTGTGGCCCTGCTTTCACAGCCCTTTTAATTTTCTTATGCTGGTTCACATCCTCATAAATCTCTGCCTCCATAGTTACACGTAGTTCTGAATCGTTTGGAATTATAGTTAACCAATCATAAAAATATGCTTCTTCTTGCTTTGAGAGTTTTTTGAAGATGCATTCTACTCTTAGTGCATTGCTGTCAGAGTAAAAATCTTGTTCTGTAACCCAGAAGTTATCGTTACTATTAGTGTTTAGGGTCATTTTAATTGCATCAATTATGGATGTTTTTCCTGAATCATTTTCTCCAACTAAGACATTTAACCCCTCATTAAATTCAACTTCCATTCCTGGGCCACCATCTGCAGCTCGTCCAAATTTTCTCCAATTCCACACTTTAACGCTATGTAAGTACATCTAAAATTCTCCTTCGAAGGTTGGTAATTACATTATAACAAAATAAGTAAGAGAGGAAATGACAACCATATAATGCTCTACTTAAGAATATTTTGAGGTATAATTGTTTTAGACTTAACAAAAAAAGAGGGATACTATTGATTTCACAACGTTTTAGTTCGGTAATGTTAAAATCTTTGTTTTTCTTTAGCTTGTTTATTTTTATTTATGGCTGCTCTTTTTGGTATGGTACAGATTTTGTACAATCCATATTTGTTTTTTCTTCAAATCAAACTATCGAATTTTTAGTTTATGGAACCATGATGTCTTCTATCCTTGCTTTTATAATAACTATGATAGTACATATTTTTTGTATTTATTTTTGCAAATCTACGGACTTCACTAGTTGGTTTAGAGCTATTAATTTACTTATTTTATACTTAACAGGGCTAGGTACTGCTATCATTGCAATGAAAAATCTCCTCATTGAAGATGGAGCGGTTACAGGTAATGAAACCATTTTCAGTGAGCAATATAACTTGTTAGGGTTAATTTTTTTCATTGCTATATTTAACTATAATGTATATAATTCACTTTTCCTAGCCAAAGAAATTCCAGGATTCACCCTTTTTCTTGAAAATCTAAAACATCTAGTCCGAAAAATTCACACTAAAATCTTTATAAAAGATTAAATAGCTCTTGTTACCTTATAACACCCACTCAACCTATACTGACAAAAACCTAGCTAAAGAATATAAAAATAAGCCCATGTGAGGGCCCCCTTATAGTAGACATTGGAAAAACCCATATGGGAAATCTGTGATACTTAGGGGGGAGAAAAAGAGAGTAACCAAATAAATTATATACAGAGGAAGTAAGGAAGAAGGCCGTACGTTTGCATGAGGAGGATAAATGGACGTACAGGCAAATTACTGAGAAGTATGGAATACAAGATAAAGATAGATTCGTAAATACGTGTATAAGTTTAGGAAGCAAGGCGAGCCAGATGAAATATGTAGTATTGCAATTCAACATGAAGCCATTCATGAAGGTCAATGGTATGTGGCATTGAAACAAGCAGGAATAGATTTTCCTGAACAATGGCGTTGAGATTGGCACTTATGGTAGGTCATAGAATACATGATAAAATATGAAATAATAAGTTTCAAACTGCCACAAACAAAATCACTTGATGTTGACTTTGTCATACAAGAAATAGAGGGAATAATAAATACATATGGGTTAAACATAACGCAAAAAACAACCCGTTCAACGTTGAAAGGGTCTATACATTACCACCTTAAACAAGGGGAAGATGCAGGTGTTTTAGAGTTGACATACTGGGTATCTAAACACCGATTATGGACAGAGATACACGATAACAGGTTAGCTGACTGGAACAAAGACATGATTGTTCCATTTACACAAGCATTAGCAGATTGCTTTTGTGGCGAATCAATAAATGCAAATAAATGGGAACCTTTTTCCTTGAAACCATTCCATTGTTAGGGATGGTTTTTCTCTATACACTAATGTAAACATTGTGGTCAAAACGCAATTTGTGGCCAATGCTTGAATATGGTGTTATCTGATGGATACACCATCTAGGAAACACAAACATTTCTTATACTTAATTCTTAAATACCGAGTATTCCTTATTGGACTTAATAAAACTTAATATCTTTTCGGCACATTCTATTGGACTCATCTCTTCAGTATTTACTTCGAGGTTTTTTGTTTTCAATATCACGATTGCGTGGAAGTTTATGAGCTACATATTGACCAGCAAAAGCTGCACCAAATGCACCGGATATAGTTAATAAAGGGGTAAGGTCACTCAGGGGGGAATACTCCTAAAACATAGTTTATTTGTAACTCTCTGCGGGATATTATTATATCACATTATTTTTTAGTAGTTACACTTGTCAAAAGAAATTAATACTCTACTTTACAGTAATCCTGCTCGTTAATTTAATGAAACGTCCAGAGTCGGGACTTAAAGAACGAATTCCATAAATTACACTTGAATAGAGAATGTATGTTCGGTATATAATATGTATACAGAATGTGTGTTCGCATTATATAATCGTAATAACTAATTACCATTACTAAAAGCTGGTGATAAGTATGTCTAAAGTTATTTTTTTGGTGGATGGGCAATCATTTTATGCCTCCATCGAAAAAGCAGCTCATCCAGAATATCAAAACAAACCTGTAGCTGTTGGGGATCCTGCACGTAAATCGGGGATTATTTTAGCGGCCTGTCCTATGGCCAAGGCCAAGGGAGTAACAACAGCTCAGCGAGTTGGAGAAGCCTTAGTACTCTGCCCTGATTTGATAGTCATACGCCCCAGAATGCAGCGGTATATCACGATATCCGTATTAATTACAAAGATTTTTGAATCAATAACCGATCAAGTTGAGCCCTACAGCATTGATGAACAATTTCTAGACGTAACAGGTTCTACTGCTCTTTTTGGATCCGAAGATGAAATTGCTCATTTAATACAGTCGCGAGTGAAATTATCTACTGGCGTATGGTCTAGGGTAGGGATTGGCCCTACAAAAATTCTAGCGAAAATGGCAACCGATAATTTTGCGAAAAAAAGAAATGACGGTGTGTTTAAGCTGGGATTCGAGAATATGGAGAGGGATTTATGGCCGTTACCCGTCCACCAAATGTTTATGGTTGGCTCTCGCATGACAATGCATTTTCTCCGGATGGGTCTGCCAACCATAGGTGACGTTGCTCGTTTAGAGTTAGGAGAATTTAAGCAACGAATGCGCAGAGAGTTTCGAAAGCAATCGGATATTCAGTCGGAGTACTACTGGCAGATTGCAAACGGAAAGGACTCCAGTCCCGTAGTCTCCTCCATTCGAGGCGCTCTCAAATCCATAAGTCATGGGAAAGCCTTAAGAAGCAGCTTATATGGGCGTTTGGAGGATATTGAAGTTGTCTTACTTGAATTAGTTGTGGAGGTTTGCCGGCGGGCGCGCAGGCATGGTTATCAAGGCAGGGTTGTGTCTGTAGGCGCTGTAGAAACAGATGGAGAAAGGGCTTCGTCGTTTGGTCGTCAGATGACTTTGCACCAACCCACATCCCTCACGCATGAAGTAGCCCAGGCAGCACAAAAACTTTTTATTGATCACTGGAAAGGGTTGCCGATTAGCCATCTACATATTTCGTTAACGCAACTCTCGGACGACAGTGTTTATCAATTGACCCTGTTTGAAGACAGGAACGCTGCTTATGCGATTGAGCGGGCCACTGACCATATTAAGGATCGATACGGCAGTGATGCCATTATGCGCGCCTCTTCATTGCTGGAAGCCGGTGTGGCGCGAGAACGAGCAGGCCAAATTGGGGGGCATTTCAAATGAGCAAACTTGACGGAAACGAGAGATGGAAATCAAAAATGCTTTTAACCGAACATCAGGAACAATATGAGAACCGGAATAAAAATCTGCAGACCGGGAGAATAACGACGGAAGAACTGACTATGATTCGGGATGCTATTATGTTCCCTTACATGCTGACCATGTGTGACAAGAGTTTACAGGACCTTCGGAACTCAACACATTTGTTTAAGCAACTTTTCGAACAGGTCATTCAAATCATAATGAATTACATCACGAAGGATTTGTCCAAGATCAATCGAGAATTAAGACAACGAAATATAAAAATTTTTAGCGATGAAACCCATGACGGGATTATTTATCATCGTTATGTTTGTCGTGGTTATGAAGATCAGTTTGGTATTGTCAGAGAAGTACTGCGGTCGGAGATCAGTGTCCACTTTACAAAATGCGCAGCTCGTATTCTCTCCCATTTAAAAATAGAGCAGTCTATTTAATTGATCAAATTGCATTTATCCGCTTAGGAGTTGGCACAAATATTACTAAGCGTATTCCAATTATAAAAAAACAGAACAAATGCTCTCAGAAACTATTGAAATGTGGACAAGCAAATGCTTATAATGGATATAGTTAGCACTCAAGGGATATAAGTGCTAATAAAAATGGCGAAAGGAGGAGTAATATGAGAAATTAACTTAATTAGGATCTATCATATCAAAGCCGCTCAAGCCTTCAACCAAATCCCGAAAATAGAAGGTTTGAGTTGTGATCGTGGGGATCACAACTCAAGATATATGTATAGCTCCAAAACTATAATATATAAGATACGTCGTCAGAGATGTATATCCTTCTACTTTTCAAAAAATAATAAAAGAAGGATGATTCTATGAACTCTCATTTACAATTAAACATATCATCGCTACTAGACGAAATTGCATCCCAATTAGACCTATCCCCTTCCAAATACAAACAAGCTGTTGACCGATATACGGCTGTATGCAGTTGGATTGAGGAAGGCCAAACCGATGGCGTCGGCGAGCTCCACTTTTATCCTCAGGGATCCTTCAGATTTGGAACAGTAATCCGACCTATCCGCGGTGGAAAGGATTCGGAATACGATATTGATTTGGTGTGTGAAGCCCAGATCCCTAAATCAGACACTACACCTCAAGCAATTAAACAGGCAATTGGACAACGATTAAAAGAAAATGAAAAGTATCGCAAAATGCTCGATGAAGAAGGAAGACGATGCTGGACTTTACTTTACGCAGAAGATGACGGAGTGGGATTCCATTTAGATGTTCTACCCGCCGTACCTGAAGAGTTCTTAGCAACCAATCTTCCTGTCCATCCAAATTATCAACAAACGGCGATTGCGATTACCCACAAAAATGAGGATCGAACATATAAATGGTGTTCGAGTAATCCTAACGGATATGCTCAGTGGTTCAGTGAAAAAAATAAAACTGCGTTCGAGCAAGTGAAGTCAGTCCAACAACGTAGTATCTTCGAAAAGAATCAGGACATATATGCACGTATTGAAGATGTTCCCGATGCCCTCATAAAGACCCCCTTGCAACGAGCTATTCAAATCCTGAAACGGCATCGTGATGTTCGTTTTATCAACCACAAATTTTCTTTTGATAAGCCCATCTCCATGATTATTACCACACTTGCTGCTCAACTGTACAACGGCGAAGGCAATGTCTATGCTGCACTCTCTAATATTGTAGACCAATTAGATGCACTTGGTGGATTGTTGCAGCCTGGCTATAAACAAAACGCCGCTATTCTAGAACAAGACTTGATACGAAGAAATGATGACGGAACCTGGTCAATCTTAAATCCTGTGAATCCAGAAGAGAACTTTGCAGATCGTTGGCATGAAAATGATCACCGTAAAGCAAAAACCTTCTTTCAGTGGACTCAATGGGTCAAGAAAGATCTCATCCAAATCACAGAAACAAATGATATTGGGAAAGTCGTCAAATCTTTCGAATCAACGCTTGGCCAAATCTCTAATACAGCTGCCAAGTCTTTAGGTTTTGCCACGACACCTGCATCTATTGTTGTTCCAACAGTCCAATTGAATAATCCCACTCGACCATGGGGCTCTTTATAATGGACAGCACTCTTATATGGGAACACTTTTACGAGCTGTCTGATGCTTTTCCGGATCTTATACTTATCCCTGAAGAAAATAAGTACTTTGTTCGAGGAAACATACATTTTCGCGCCCAGTACTCGACTCATGAATCCATAGAAGATGCATTTCTTATCGAAATTGAGATACCCAATTCTTATCCATCCGTTCCTCCCGTTGCAAGAGATCTGGGGGAACGGATTCCCCCATCATTTCACTCGTTCGAAGACAGAAGTTTTTGTCTCGGAGCACCACTTGCAGTGAAGATGACATTTGCAAACAATCCCACTTTATTGGGGTTTGTTCACTCACTCCTAATCCCATATTTATATTCCTATTCTTTTCAAGCAACTCATCAGGGAACGATGCCGTACGGTGAACTTTCGCATGGTGGAAGTGGTCTAATGAATTACTATATGAGGTTATTTGAAACCAGACAACCAGTAGCCATCTTGAATTTTTTAGTTATCTTGGCTTTTCGAAGATATCGTGGACATGCACCATGCCCATGTGGAAGCAGTAATAAATTAAGAAGCTGCCATGGTCCTTCTCTCTTAGAGCTTCAAAAGTATCAAACTCCAGAAGAATTTCAGTCTGATCTAATCGCTTGTCATTTATATTACAAAAATTATATTAAGGAGCGAAAAACGAATGTCTGAAACCGCAGTTCCTCCGCATATTTGTAAAATGCTTTGGGGAAAAGCAGCAGGTCGTTGCCAGTATAGAGGATGCAATGTACAGCTTCATATCGACCCTACAACAAAAAAACTCATGAATCGATCTTACGTTGCTCATATCATTGCCGATAGTCCGAATGGACCGAGAGGAGATGAAGAGCTTTCTCCGAAATTAGCAAAAGCAATGGAGAACGTAATGTTGCTCTGCGACGCCCATCATCGCTTGATTGACGTAACAGACGTCGCTGGCCACCCAGCATCGCTACTTCAAGAAATGAAGAAAGAACATGAGGAACGTATTGAATTGGCCACAAATGTACAATCAGAAAGGCAGAGTCTTGTGGTTCTGTACGGTTCAAATATCGGAGAGCATAGTTACCCTATCTCCTATGAGCAAGTAGTTCCGGCGCTTCTGCCTCATCGGTATCCAGCAGAATCAAGAGCGGTTGAATTAAGTTGGAAGAACAGTTCGTTCTATGATCATGAAGAAAAGTTTTGGGAAATGGAACAAGAGAATCTCAAGCGGCAAGTAAAATCGAAGCTCATACCTGATCTCACTTCCGGCCAATACAAACACGCCTCCCTTTTTGCCCTTGCTCCTCAGCCATTATTAACCTTCTTAGGGACGATGTTATCGGATATATTCCCGACGGATGTTTACCAACTCCAAAGAGAGCCAGAACAAAAGTGGGGATGGGTGGCTGATGAAACTCCACTTGAGTTCATTGTTTATCCACCGCAAAAAATATACCCAACCATCGCGTTAGCCTTGTCTTTGAGTGCTACTATCGATCCCTCCAGAATCACTGAAATTCTGGGGGAGGAAACATCCATTTGGACTGTAACAATGGCTACCCCAAACAATGACTTCATAAAAACAAAAGAACAGCTTATGTTATTCCGGCAAACGCTAAGAGGGCTATTTGATCAGATTAAACTCACTCATGGGCAGGATAATTGCATCCACGTCTTTCCGGTAACAGCTGCGTCTACTGCAATAGAACTTGGAAGAGTTTGGATGCCAAAAGCCGATTTACCACTTGTGTTATACGACCAAAGCAAAAAAACAAATAAATTCATTAAAGCGATTGAAATAAAAAAAGAAGTTGAGTTGATATCTTAGGAATCAATAAATTTTTTCCTAGTAATAAAGAACAAATGCTGCTCTTATCGGGGAAGCATTTGTTCTTTAAGATCAATGGCTAGCGTTTTGGAACCACTCATCCCTTTTAGGTATCTTAGTGCTCCTTGCGCAGACCAGTCCACAGAGAGTTTTTGGATATACTTAGGGATGGCTGCAAGATCGACGTGTTTTTTTCCTTCTTTCATACATTTAAGTAGCACATCATGGCCGGCCAATGAAAGTGCATCAAGACAAACGATATGCGTCAGTCGGTATTCCTTATAATTAGACCATTCTTCAGAAAATTTCTTCTGAATTGCCTCGTAATATGTCAACGCAATAATGAGTTTTTCTTCTTTTGACAGACTGGAGACTCGATAATCTGCAGTTAACAAATGAAGAGTTCGATACAGATTCTGCAGCGTCACGTGTCGACCTTTGCTTCGTTTCCCAATAATCGTCCCAATGCTGTAAAAGGGGCTTTCTTTTCGTACCATCAGTTCCGTTGAAATCCAGCTGATATCGTCAGAATCCCGTCGAAGAAACTTACTAAGGGATGGCCCAATACCCTTTGCCTTTGTATTGATCGTATCGAAAAGCTTTATTTCTTCATCTTCATCCAAAGAGTGAAATGCGAGAAAAGGTACATTCAGATCCGATTGGGTTTCTCCAATATACTTCTGGATTCCACCCATCCGATGCTGACCATCCATCAATGAAGCCTTCCCTTTACATAGAAGCCGCCCAAAGGTTGGACGCTGGCCATCATAGGGGGAAAACTCCCACTGAGAAGCTGCATTAAGTAAAATCGGCGTAAATAAAGCATCTTGTCCTTTGGACAAATACATTGCAAAGTCATCGCATCTTTTGGAATCCACCGGGCGTTGATAGCCTTTTCCGGATGGTAAATCAAAAGGCTTGACATAGGTTAACTGCACGCCAATCGAAGCCGGAAAGTAACTTTGATAAGCGATTCTGCCGCGCATTTTGCATTGGAGTACATTTTCTATTACAACTTGATTTGGTAGCATGTTCATGGTGTATAAATCTCCTCGAGAAATAGTCATGTATATATAAATATAGATTTTTTAAAGACTATTTTCAAATGGAAATATATATGTTTTGAGTATATTCAACTTTGGTGTTTATTCTCCTACTCTTTTAAAGAGGTGATAAACACTTGCCTAAATTAGCCGGTTATGTAGGTTCCAACGTAAAAGCGCTTAGAAAAAAACGGGGTTTATCTCAGGAGCAACTTGGGGAACGAGTGCAGCAGCCTCAGTCCTATATTGGTGGGATTGAACGCGGAGAAAAGAACATTTCTTTAGAAACACTTCAAAAGTTATGTTCTGCACTGGGGGTTAGGCCCAGTGAAATAATTGAAGCTCCAGTTCGAACGGAGCAAAACGAAAAAGATAGATTAATTGAATTGATTAGTGGTTCTCTTCAGAAGCGATCGACCAATGAGGTCAGAGCATTGCATAAGTTGATTGGGGATTTGATTAAGATGCTTGATTTGGACTTGAAATAAAAAAGCAGCCTATTGTGGCTGCTTTTTTGTTTGCAAAATCCGACAAGCATTTACAGCAGCGGGCGGAAATGAAAATTAAAGTAATTGACCAACAGGGCTGGTTTAAACAACGAATCGTGTGTGCAGAGCACTCTTCTATTGGAAAAAAGGTATCTGTTATATTTTGAAGAAAACTATGTAATGACATCATTTTGGGAATAGACGGACAAGCTTAGTGCAGCTCCGCCGTTGCCATCGTGTTGAAGCGATGTATCTGAAATGACAACCTGAAGTGAGCTACAGCTTATTCTTCAGCTGGCCGTCGGCGACCATACCAATCGCTGCTCGGCGGGAGGTATTCGGAAGCAGACTCAGAACCAGGTGTCGTCATCGGTATGATTGCAGCAAGTGATTTAATTCAAAAGCACAAGGCGGCATATAGATCCGGCGTGTCCGTCTAAAACTTTATATTCCGAGTCTAGCACTATATTTTTTAGTGTATAACTTTATGTGCTTCTGACATCAACCAATTGCCGTCTAACGTGGGTACTCCCTCTTGTAAGGGGTTTATTCTTTGTAGAGAAGCGGAAGGTGTTCAGAAGGCACATAGAAGGTCTTAGAAGGGTCCTGGGATTGATCATGGGTGGAGATGTTCAGAACCTCTGGTGACCGCTCATCCCTTCTAGGAACCTCTTCATTTAGAACAAAGACCTAAAGAATCTATTTCTTTGAGTTATGACATTTGTATTTATATTTCGTTATAGACTAATCCAAAATGAATTTTTAGCTGCTCTTTGAGTTGCTTATTTTCTTTTTCCAGTAGGGTGATACGATTACGTAGCGATACGATAATTACATCTTTTGAAGCTTCACTGGTGCTTCGTTTTACTTGCTTTGGAGACGAAAGACCCAATTGTTGCTTGCGGAGGATTTCAATGCGTTCTCTGATCTGAGCATCCTTATAGAGAAACGCTTTTGATACATCAGCCTCCTCTGAAACTGTGTTAAAGTTAATCTTCATTTGCTTTTTTATCATTAGTTTCAAAGCTGAATCCACTTTTTTTATGGTTGTCTCTTTTTTGAATTTAGCATGGGATAGAAGTCCTTTGTAATTTGGATGAGGATTAGACATCGTAATTCCGCCTTTTCTTTCGCTTTATTTTTAGGGCTCTTCAAAGAGATTTTCAGATTTTAAGAGCGATGATACGATCTTTTGATAGATCTGCAACTTGGGTTGAATAATCTCGCTGGAACGAGTTCGACCTGATTTTGTGAATATGTCTATATCTGATTTTATTTTATGAATTTGATCTTCATAATACGAAAGGAACGATTGATCGACATGAAGGCTGGGGCATTTGTTCTTAATACAAGGAGGTTCAATATTATCGTTTAGAAAGCTGCAAGTGATCTTCGGACTTTTTATACAGAATCCATGATCCATACGAATAGAATCAAGATTATGCCTAATCCACTCCAGTTCAAGTTTGTTTTCTTCCGCTTGCTGAACAAGATCCGCCTCGATTATATGGCCATCCACGTCAAGTCTGACGGCTCCTTGATTTTTAACTCGTTCCCATTCTTTTCTAGCTGTGCGATCATGAACTTGCGCATAAATCAGTGTCATTTCTGGACTTAAGTGAGCCATTAATTTTTGTACATGAAGAATACTCATTCCATTGTTGATTAGAGTAATTCCATAACGATGACGAAAAGCGTGGTTTCTAAATTTAAAAACTGAGCTAGATTCATCTACGATATTAAATTTGTAAGCTAACTTATTTAAGTGATGAGAAATCGTAGTTGTAAGATAGGGTTGTCCTTTTTTTCTGCCGGATAAGATGGGAAATAGGTACTCGTTTGGGTTTCCATTTGGAATACTATTTTCCACATATTCTATTTGTGCTTTAATGACATCTGCAATTTCTGCAGATACGGGAACTTTATGACTATCAATTCCAACTTTACGTTGTGCTCCAGAAACCCAGTACCCTTCTTCTTGATGTAGCAGGCAATCCTTCTTTAATAGTAAGACATCACAACTACGAAATCCGGTTGCTTCCATTAAGAAAATAATGGGGATAATCTCTTTAGGAAGATTATGAATGTGATCGATCACCTGGTTCCAAATGTGATCTGGAATATATTTTATATCTTCACTTCGGGTCCGCTTTTGTTTCGCTCTATCCATGGGAAGAATAAGCCTCTTCACAAGGGCTCTGGGAGCCTCTTTGAACTCATGCCGCTGAATATAAGCCATAAAAGCCTCCAGTGCATTTAGGTACTTGTTGATATGGTCTTTTGAAGCCAGCTTACCCGTATTTCTTCCGGTGTTACTACCAAAACCCATTGGCGTTTCTCGAAGGAAACTGATATATCTTATAATATGATTTCGATTTAATTCATTTAAACTGTCCCAACTAGGATAATTCACAGTAACGTAATCAAAAAATAACCTTAAAGAATTGAATGATGTAAAAGCAGTACTCCAAGCAAGGGATTGCTGGATAACAACACGTTGGTAAAGATATGTTTTTACTAATTCTCTAAAGGGAGTAGCGATTTTTTGAAAATCTAAACAATATCTCGCGTCGGTATTATTAAATCCAATTCCCAACTTCCGAACATCCCACTTATCTTTTTCTACTTCGGGACGGCTATCATAGAGTTCATGAATAAACTTATACAACTTGATGTAAGCACTGATACGTGTCCGATATGAGAAACTCATTTCTGAGAGGTTTAAAGAAGAAAGAAATAATCTGTATTGATATAAGAATTTCTCATGGGGCACATCCAAAATGGATGAAATATTAGGGAAGTGGCTACTAATAAACATTCCCAAATTCCTTAAGGCAGATGAGTCTTCAGTCCATACTGATATTCTTTTATCTTTTGTTAATCGAATATAAAAAAAGTACTTTATCTCTGTTTTTAATGAGATACTTTTGAAAATTTGAAAATTAAGTTCACGCCTCGAACTCGATGAAGCCTCTTTACGGTCAGGGAAATTACAAAGTTTCCATACATCGGACTCATAATATCCCTTCAAGTGTTTTTCGATTTGTCTATGCTGCTCGAACGAAATAATGTTGGTTTGAACGGTACTTTCTGGAATGTTCAGCTTTATATCTCCTCTGTTAATTATTGGGTGTATTCCCTTTTTTCTTTTGATAAGCCCATAATCCCATTATTTAATTTTATTTCTTGAACGATTTGTTTATATCTCTCTAGCTTGGGAGTAATAATTTCAATTGAACGTAACCGCCCTGCCTTTGTATATACTTTTATATCATCATTAATTTTATGGATTTGATCTTCGTAATAAGCAATAAATGTGGTATCTACATGAAAACTCCGGCACTTATTTTTTATGCAAGGAGGATCTAAGGTTGTATCGAGAAAATCACAATGTTGGCTTGTATGCTTAATGCAAAACCCATGTTCTAATCGTATGGAATCCATGTTATGTTTAATCCACTTCAGTTCTAGCCCAACTTCGCTAACTTGTTGCTTTTTTTCAACAGATTGCAGAACACCTGTATTATTGAATCGCAAACCTTGATGGTTCTGTACTTTTTCCCATTCATTGCGCAATGTTCCATCCAGAATTTCTGCATAGAGTAGAGTAACTTCAGGACAAGCATGAGCCATCAGCTTTTGGATATAGACAATGTTCATTCCATGATTGACTAATGTTACTCCGTAACGATGACGAAAAGCATGGTTTTTAAACCAATAGATTTCTCCATTCTTATCTCTAATGTTCTGTTTATAAGCCAAATTATTAAGATTTCGAGAAACTGTAGAACCAAGAGGAGGGGTTCCCTTTTTTCTACCCTTTACGTTCGGAAAAAGATAATTATTGGGATTCTCAGAGGGAGAGAGCATCGTGCTAATATATTGGACCTGGGCCATTACTACATCCGCAATTTCTTTTGATATTGGAACCTTATGATTAACTCTCTTTGTTTTGATTTGATCTCCCTGAATCCAAAAGCCATCTTCTTGTTCTAATAAACAATCCAACTTTATCAGTAACACATCGCAAATCCGAAATCCTGTTGCTTCCATGAGCAAGATTATAGGAACTATGGTTGAAGGGAGAAATTTGATGTTTTCAATAACTTGTTCCCAGATGTAATCGGGAATATAGTTTAATGTTTCTGCTTTTCTCTTTTTTTGTTTTGGCCTGTCCTCAGAGAGAATCAAATATTCGACGCTCTTTAAAGGTGCTTCTTCATATTCAAAAACTTGAATGTAGTTTAAGAACACTTGTAATTCAATTAATAATCTATATACATAATGCTCGGTTGGTTTTTGACCAGCTTTTGAGCTATTTCCACCCATAGGCATAAAACGAATATACTTAATAAACTTGATAATATCTTCTCGGGCAAGATCTCTCAATGTGCTCCAATCGGAATGTGTTTGATATATAAAGTTAAGGAATAGACTAAGACGGAATAGTGAGGCGACTGCTGTTACAGCTTTCAAATTTTCTTTAAGGATTACGCGTTCGTGGATATACTTTTTGCACAATTGTTTGAAAGGTACTGGAATTGAAGAGAATTTGAGATATTTTGAAGTAGACGTGACATTAAAATCTGTATTAAGTTTCTGTATATTCCATCGATCTTTCTCAAACTCGGGAACCTCGTCATATAATTCAACAAAAAAAGCATGTATCGATCTCAATACTGTTATTCGTGTATTATCTGATTGATCAGAAGCATTGTATTTTTTTTCTACGAGACCAGGATATCTTTTTTTGGAAACGGGCTTACCAATTTCAAGTAGAAAGGTTCGAAAGCGTGTAGAGAATTCGTCAATAGGTAGTTCTATGATAGATTCCATGTAGGGGAAATATCTATTTAAGAATTTACCCAGGCTTTTCAGTACACTACTATAATTCCTCCATACCGTGGTTGTTGTTAAAGCACCTTTTGATAACTTATGGTAAAAATAATATTTGATTTCATTTTTAATCACATGATTTGAGAAGTAGCCAAAATTGATGACTCTAGGGCATTGGGTCCATTTCTCTATTTCTTTTTCATCCAATAAAGGAAAGTCACGTACCGCCCAGATGTCGTTCTCATAATATCCGGTTATAGCAGTATTTATTTGTTGCAGATGCACTGCAGATGGTTTCAGTTTAATCGTTGGATTTTTCATGTTTTCTTTTCCTTTGTTTATTTTCTTGAGCTGCCTGATATTCTTCTCTTATTGTTTCATCCGAAGGATGCACATACATTCCAATTGTGGTTTGAACCTGTGCATGACCAAGTAATTTGCGTAGAATAGCAGCATCTACTCCGTATTTGTGCATTTCAGTTGCGTATGTATGCCTCAACATATGAGGCGTAAAGTCAACCCCACACTTATTTATTATCCGAATGACGAACGAACGTACTGCCCAATACTTCAAAGGTTTTCCCTTATTAGGTCCACTAAGGTTAACAAAAACAAAATTAGTATCAAAATTTGAAGTATGAATATCAATGATATAATCTTGAAATAAATTTATTGTATTTTCAGAAACATAAACGAGCCGTCCTTCTCCAGCGTCTGATTTTGATTCTCTTACTCTTATGCTGTTGTTACTAATATTGAAGTCTTCAATCCACAACGAAAGTAGCTCACCAATTCGTAATCCACCTTCGTACAGAACATGGAGAATTAAACGATCACGAATATTGCTGCACCCTTGATGTATTGATTGAATTTGTGCTTGTGTGAGTGTTTTTATGTTCCTTTTTGGTGGTTTGATCTTTAAAATATTCTTCTCGATTTTTTTATCTTTTGTTATGTGATGAAGAAAGGGTTTGAATGTAATCCTTTTTTGTGATGATTCTTTTGTGATGTCTTTCAAGATGTCTTGATCTATGTTGTCGGTTCGCTCTAAAAAATCATAGAACCCTTTAACACATGTCATAATAGCATTCACAGTATTCTCGGACCTCAAAGCTGTGACTGGCATCATAGGAGAGACGTTTTCCTTAGAATAAGGATTCCTTAACCACCCTATGAATCGAGCAAGTAGCCTAAAATTGGCATCTGTATATAGCTGCTCAGCTTCCTTTAAAAATTCAAAATACAGTTTTAGATGATAACAATAAGTTTTAAGAGTATTCGGCCTTCTACCGATGTCATCCAGGTATTTTAGATATTTGATTGCAGGAATAATAGGATTCCCGTGAGAATCTAACAGCATGTATCTGATTTTATTCTCCCCGTTAACATCAGGGAATATTACTTCTTGTACTTTCATACTTCTCCCTTTCCCCCAACAGAATATGTGCCCTATTTATTGAGTAGTCAAACCTCCTTATCTATATAGACTTTAGAATCTATATTTTTTTAGTGCAATTAAAAAGATTACAATTAAACTTAAAAGAGGTAGATGCTAACGTTATAAACGTTAACACCTACCTGAAATAATAGTCTAATTAAGTCGGACAGCATAATGATGCGTTCTTTATTCATATTCGTCACTCTCCAAGTAAAGCGGTAGAAGCAGATACGTAGAGGCGTTATTTTGACGGGGGTGATAGTTGATTGTTATTATAATACGAACATATGATCGTGTATATGCATATTTATTTCCATTCGTTTCAGTCTTGTAAGGTACACAGGCCGGTAGCCACTGCGCCGGAGGTGATGGTGAAGAGGGAGTGAACAAAGGTCTCCTTGGAGATCAGCAGGCCGCCAGCGCCAATGATCAGGGCATCCGTCACAAAGATGATGACCCCGACGTTCAGCGGTACATAGCGGGTAAAAAATTGGGCCAACAGATCCGTGCCCCCAGTGCTAGCTTCAAAACGCAGCATCAGTCCAAGGCCCAATCCCATCAGGAACCCGCCGATAATCGCACTTGAGATGGGTCCGAGTTCTACATAATAGAGGAAGTGGTACTGGAAGGGGGCCACGAGTTCAATGAGTAGGGACGAGCATAACAGGCCAATCAGGCTATTGAGGAAGACATTGCGGTTGATGAGCCAGGCCACTAAAAACACAGGAAGGCTGCAGACCACAATGGCAATTCCGATATTGATACCAAACAAATAGTTGATAATGAGAGCTATGCCGATAATTCCGCCATCTAGAACTTTATAAGGGACAAGGAAAAAGTTGGTCCCTGCGGCAATAAGCAAACTTCCCAGCAAAATGATGGCGTATTTGGACCAAGACCTCATATTCAACATCTCCACATTTAGGCATGTCTTATGAATATGCTTGTCATTGGTAAAAAATTGCTTCTGGAAGAAGAAAAACTCTTATCATGAACCTGCCATTACCATGGGGCCGTGTAAGCAGTGAACACCTTCCAATATGGAAAAAGACCCTGCTTGCGCAGGATCAGAGTGAGGGGATTAGACCGGCACGGGTTCCGGCCGTTTAAGCTGCAGCGGGGGCGGGATGAGCCAGCCCTTCTGCTTGTTGATCCGCAGGAGCGCAAGCCCCAGGGAAGCCATGGAGGCATGAATCTTCATGAACAGGGCGCCGACATCCTCACGGATAGACATGCCCATAATCTGGCTGCATTCGACGAGGCTCATGGCCACCCCGGCGGACAGCGCAGCGGCAATCTCCGGATCGGAGAATCGGGCTCCGGCTGGAATGTCCGCCATCTTGGCGGAAGGCCGATCTGGCAGCGTAGGAGTAGGGAAGACACCGCTGGCTTTAAGGAGCTTGTCGCATTCCTTGATCTCCCCTTGGGCCTGATCCATCAAGTCATCAATAATTTTCTTCAAATCCTGATCGCCTGCATGATAATGGTAGGCCTGCAGGGCGGATAACGACATTTTTGCTTTGGCGGAAAATTGCCACACCCCGAATATTTCGCCGTAGTGCATGGGTTCGTCTTTAGGATTACCGCTTAGAATGCCCATTGCGTATTACTCCTTTATAAATAGTTTATGAACGTGTAAATAGCTTGTCCGGCAACAACTGTTTTATTCCGCTATGCTGAGTTGAGGAAATTTAAGGCTTGCAGCACTGATTAAATACAGCTATATTATTAATAGTAATAATTACTATTAAATGAGCGATAAGGTCAAGGAGCGAATAAAAGAAGATGGATTTTACATATAAAGTGCTGGAAAGTGATATCGATCTGCTGGCCTTGGCGCTGTCCGAGACGCTTGTAGCAGTGGCCGTCAAAGGCGGAGAAGCTGAGGATATTCTGGAGCTTGGAGGACGGATCTGCGAGTATACCCCCAACTGTGTCCGTATCCGTGGGCTGTCATACAGCCGGGAGCTGTATGAATTTCGTGTTCTGACAGGTGGTTGAGGCTGGCAGAAGACGAGAGCGCAGCCCAACTACAACATAATGGACTCCGCCGTCGTCAAGCGGGAGCAATCGTTTGTATAAGAAATCGGGAGAAAAAGTGCATTGAACAAAGGATCAGCTGTAGGTTACCATTGTTCTTGTCATCATATGAGAATGATAATCAATTACAGTTGAGGTGGAGAAAGATGCTTAGATGGGGTCAAAAGGCTGCATGGACAGCTTTGTTAATGGTAGCAGTACTTGGGGTGACAGCTTGCGGGGCCAATAATACGCCTAAAGAAGCAGCTGCAACGAATAATACAGAGAAGACTCAGTCAAGTGCTGAGACGGCTGGCAAGACCGAAAACACCACTGAAGACAATGCAACACGGAAAGTAACCGATGAATTCGGAGAGGTGGAAATTCCGGTTCATCCGAAGCGCGTAGTCGGTCTATATATTGAAGATTATCTAAAAGCACTGGGCGTCACACCGGTGGTTCAATGGTATCATCCGAACTGGGGCAAACAGGATTATCTTCATTTGGATGTTCCATTGTTTGATTTTAGCGGCAACTTGGAAGCACTTCTGGACCAGGACCCTGACCTGATCATCGTGGATGGGGGCGTGGACAAGGAGAAGTACGATCAGTATTCCAAGATAGCACCGACCTACCGGTTGAAGGAAGCAGTTCTACAGGACTCTGCCGAGACGCTGAAGGCTGTTGCAGATGTGCTGGGCATTCCTGAGAAAGCGGAGAGTGTGCTAGCCGAATACAAACAGAAGGAGGAAGACGGAAAGGCTAAGCTGCAACAGGCGGTTGGAAAAGAAACCGTGGCGGTGATCCGGCTGAATGTTGCTGATAAGACACTGGCTTTGTTCGGGATTAAGAACCGGTATACCGGGGTTATTTACAGCGAATTTGGACTTGAGCCTGTTCCTATGGCAGCCAATATGACGGATTCTCAAGCGATTATTTCAGAAGAGGTTATCCCCGAGCTAGAAGCGGATCATATTATCGTGTTCCCGGCCAACGGAACCTGGGATGACCCGGAGAATCAGGAAGCCTACAAGACATTGGAAGGTCCCCTGTGGAAAAACATCCCGGCGATCAAAAATGGCAAGGTGTACAAAATGGAGCGTTCCCACTGGCAGTCAGGCGCCATCACCGCTAACTCCATGAAATTGGACGATCTGTTGAAATACATGGTGAAATAAGACAAATATCAGAAGAAAGCTCTCAACTTCGGTTGAACAGCTTTCTTTTTTGTTTTACACTGAATTAGTGAAAATCATTCTCAATTAAGAAGGAGCGGAAGAATGTCGTGGATCATAGGGAGCCACCAAACAAGGAGGCGTTGTTATACGCTTTGAACCAAATAGAACTGCTAAACAGACCTGCGGATTCCAAAGAGATGCCTAAATTCTTTCAGGAATGGACCCTAGTGGTGGCGGTAGAGGGACAAGGACGGCTGGTTGCAGATGGAACGGGATTTTCTCTAAAGCAAGGTACCGGATTTCTGCTTTCTCCCGGCATGACGGGGGGATTGGAATGCGGGGCACAGGGACTTCGCTATTATCAGATTGGTTTTGAAGTGATTAGGCAAAGCGAGGCGGGATATAGGCGGGTTAGCTTGGCGGAAGCTGGAGAACTGGTGGTGCCTGGACCTGTGGATTGCCAACCGTTCTCTAAGTGTCTTTTGCTGCTGGAGACGCTTCACCAAGACCAGGCCGGCAGCGGGGAGGCTGCCCGTCTTATGGGTCAAATTCACTTTATGGAGCTATTGCTGCTGCTCTACCGGCAGAGGACAACGGACAAGCATGAGCATACCGTTCGAAGTGCTGTAGAGCAGTCTATTGAGTATTTAAAACAGCACTATAACGAGGTCTGGACGGTAGACCGTTTGGCAGACATAGCCAAGATCGGGCGGTCCCGCTACACCCAAATGTTCAAGGAGATCACGGGGCAATTCCCCCTGGATCACCTGAATGACCTGCGCATTGATCGTGCACAACAACTATTGTTGATGACGAATGACCGTCTTTACGACATTGCCCAGACGGTGGGCTACAGCAACGAGTATTATTTTAACCGGCGCTTTAAAGGGGCAGTAGGAGTTACGCCAGGACAATACCGCCGCACCCATCAGGACAATATTCGTGTGTTCGCTCCATTTATGGAGGATTACCTGCTGGCGCTTGGCATCATTCCCGTTGCCCAGTGTGCACACGCCCAGTGGGGTATGCAAGATTATCTCGGCCTGCACCAGGTTCCGCCGTTCGAGATTTCGTCCGGAAACTGGGAGTCACTCTCCCCGTATGAGCCAGAGCTGATCCTGCTGGATGAAGGGTACCAACGCTGGGGACTGGAGCAATGCCGGACCGTAGCCCCACTATTCAAGGTGCCGATGATGAGCAGTGAGGACTGGCGCTCCACCCTGATGACCGTGGCCTCGGTGTTCGGAAGAACCGGCCAGGTGGACGAAATCATCAGTAGCTATGAGCACAAAGCCAAGGAAGCCAGACATCTGCTTACCCGTTCCGTTCGCGATCAGACCGTAGCCTTTCTTCGGCTTTCAGCTTGCGGGATTACGCTGTATGGCAGCGAAGATCTGGGCTATACGGCAGGTGTACTGCACCAAGATTTGGGCCTCCAGCCGCACCCGCTGGTGCAGCAGCTAGCCCGGGGAGAGCGACGCATCAACCTCCCGCCAGACATGTTGGCCCGGCTGGATGCCGACCACCTGTTCATTACCTTCGATAAAGGCGAAGGAGAGGGCAGGGAACTGCTCCAGACGGAGCTCTGGCAAAGCCTGCCCGCGGTCCGCAATAACCACGTGTACGAGGTGGATTTTCTCAGCTGGATGAATTATGGGGTGCTGTCGCATAGAAGGAAGATTGATGATGTGCTGCGGGTGTTGGCTTGAGGGGATTTTATGAAAGAAGAGAGTAGCTATGATAGGAAGCTAAACGTGAGTTAAAGCCGGACCCATTGGTCGGGCTTTTTTAGCTTGCAATAGGATCGTATGTTCGTTATCATTCGAAGTAAATACTTGGAAGTTATGTACGGGAGATGATGTGGAGTGCAATTAGGATGTACCTATTTAGTCGTTAAGGATATGAACCGGTCTATCGCCTTTTATGAGGCATTGCTGAATATGAAAGCTATATCCAAAAATCTCGAAAGATGGGCGCAATTTCATTGCGGAAATACCATTGCCCTGTGGAATCCGGAATATGACCAGCGGCTCATCAAGGATAGTGAAGATATATCCGTTCATTTTAATGAAGCGTATTTGAAATATAAACAAGATCACACTACCCAATATGGTAACAATGTGGTTTTAAACTTCAATGTTCCTGACTTGCAGAGAGAGTATGAGCGAATTCAGTCATTAAATATTGCGACCGTGACCGAATTTCTATATATCAATGTGGTGCAGCCGTATTGCTGCTTTATGCTCCAAGATCCCGATGGGAATTTGATTGAGATTACAGGGGAATATGTGGAAAGATAGATTAGACCAAAGCAAGAATTTAATGGATACAGAAAGAATCTTGTGTACTTTAGCAAAAAGTGTCCTGTGATTGCAAAGCGGTGGTTATAATGAAATGAAGAGATTGATGGTGTAGTATTTATGGATAGCTAGTTCCCGTTTGAGTAAGTTCCTAGAACCCTGTAGCTAAAATGGCTACGGGGTTCATTCATTACATAATGGTATCTTTCCAAGGTTTCTTTATTTGCCGGTGGCGTCACCGGCGGTGAACATTAGGCCAAACACATCAGATCCCATGGTACGGTATCGTATTCCATTTCTAACAGTGGCCGCATCAATACTTGCGAAGTCAACCCCGTCGTCTAGAATACGAAGCTTGGTAAGCACACTTCCGACCGCAGTGGATGGCGGATCAGGATTTACAGCCAAAATTGGCGATCCGATAGAAGCATTAAATTAGAGCCTGATGCAGCAGTGCTGTCACCGTGTCCAATTAACATAACATCTCGAGCGATCCGTCTACTTTGTTCACTGATTCAATCAGACCGATGTGGTCATTGAACATGTCCTGAATGGTATCTTGCAGAGGACCTTCGTCAACGTTTAACTTTTTGCTGATTGAGTCTATAGCGACCGCACGGGACTGATAGTCCCCGGGAAAGTCTTAGCCTTTTTGTTCATATCGTTTCCCCTAAATATGATCATAATTTGCAAACTAGAAGTCTATCGGATAAAGTAACTATTTCTACGTATACTATTGAATAATAAAATCCCCGTCAGTGATTATGCTGACGAGGTCTTTTCGTTTAAAAGTATTGGAACATCTTATTGTACAGCGCTGATACTGTCAGGGTTTTTAACACGGAAATTCCGTTCCCAATTCGTCCTCAAATCAATATAATTTTGAATTTGAGTAACCGGTAAAGATAACAAAAAAGAGAAACCCCGTATAAGATAAGAGTTTTCTCTAATGATTCAATATAGGACGGATGGGGTTCGAACCCATGACCCCTACCCTGTCAAGATGAAACGACGCTCCTGAGTAGAAAGGGATTTGCGTAAGAAAGTCAAGTAGGGCAAGGGTTCTGGAAATGAAATAAGCATACTGCTCGGAAATTGAATCAACAGGAACACAAAAAATCTTGACCAAGAAACATTGTGCAGTTTTATTAATTTATATTTGTATGGAGTTATTATACATGTAATGTTTCCTAGTATTGAAGGTGTTACAATAAAAAGAAAATATTATGAAAGAAAGGTGTTTATATTTTGATTCCAAACCCTCACTTGCAATACGAATTACTTGCAAAGGAAATTTATGAAACCCTTCATAATGAAGAAGGTGTCAGGACAATAAGCATTCAGCATAATGTAAAAGTTCCTGGGAAATCTGGTTGTGAACATCAAATTGATGTGTATTGGGAATTTGAGATGGTTGGAGAAATTCATAGAATTGCAGTGGAATGTAAAAATTACACTAGAGAAGTTTCTATTGGTAAAATAAGAGATTTTTTTGGAGTGGTACATGATCTGGGCAATAATACCAAAGGGATTTTTGTGACAAAGGTTGGATACCAAAGCGGTGCAAAAAAATTCGGAGAATATTATGGTATTTCTTTAAAAGAAATGAGGTTCCCTGAAGACAAGGATTGGGAAGGATTAATAAGAGATTTTGAAATCAGAGGAACTTTTCTTTTCAAGAAAATAACTCATGAAGAACCTAACTACGACTCTGGCTGGATACTAGAAAATACTAGATACAGAGAAGGGGATAGAATTATGTTAGGAGGAATGGCTGATCAAGTTATAATTTATGATGGTGATGATAACGCTATTAAAACTTACTATGATCTTCAAAATGAATTACCGACTATTGAAGAAGCGGAGAATCTGGAACATGTTTATAAATTTGAAAATGCCTATATTTACGACATAAATAAAACTAAATTGAAAATAAAGAGTATAAAATTTCGCTATAATGTAATTTCATCTGAAATAGTCTCTAAAATAGAAGGAGAGAAAGTTGCAAAGGCTATTTTGAAAGATGTAAAGACTGATGAAATATACTTCTTTAATAAAAAAGGCGATGTGAAATGATTATATACGACGGTTTGTCAAGCTAAGTGCGACACCTGTTCCATAAAAGATTCGTGAGCAGATTTCCATCCTAGACATTTTCGAGGACGGTTGTTAATGAGATGGATGGCATGAGCGAGTTCCTCGTCGGTAACCTGTCCAAAGTCATGACCTTCTGGAAAGAACTCCCGAAGAAGTCCATTCCCGTTTTCGTTAGATCCTCGTTGCCAGGACGAATAGGGGTCGGCAAAGTAGAGATCCACTTTATGAAAGGTCTCTAGGGCAGCGTAGCAGGCGAATTCTTTCCCTCGATCTGCTGTAGCGGTTAGAAAGGTGTTGTGAGGGTACTGGCTAGCGATCACTCCGAAAGCGACCTCCATCGAATGAGTCGTACGATCTGGCTTTTTAGGGCTAGATACATCCGTGTCTTGCGCTCGATGAATGTTGCGGCACAGGCGCGGCTTTTTCCACGGCTGGATACAACCGCATCTAGTTACCAGTGTCCGAAAGCCTCTCGTTTACGAACCTCTTTAGGGCGCTGGTTAATGGATTTCCCAATGAGAAAGCGTCCACGTGTCTCCATGGGCTTACGCCGTTTACCTTTATGTCTCAGTACGTTTACTTCACCTGCCGCAAGGCGTCCAGCATATAGCCAACGGTAGATCGTCTTGAAACAAACGAACGTTTTACCGTTGATTCTCCTATGCTTGGCAATTTGCTCAGGTGACCAAGTCTGCTGTAGGTTCGTTACCAGTTCGCTGGCTAACTCAAGGGTAAAGCGCCCCTTTGGTTTATGCGATGCTCGCCGCTCCGTGTAACTAGCCTCTGCAATTTCTGCGGCGTACGTCTTACTGCGACTTCCTCTGTTTCGCTCTCTAGCAATGGTGGAGTGATGTCTGCCTAGTTCCTTGCCAATCTCTCGATTGGACCATCCCAAGCGAAGTAAGATTTCTAGCTGACTGCGTTCAGTTATGTTAAGATGTGAGTAGCCCATGGTTTGATTCTCCTGTGTAATGGTTGTTGTGGTGACTCCATTTTACACGAATCTTCCATGGGTGTTCTTTATCTGTCGCACTTCATATTACAATCCGTCTTTTGCATAAGAGGAGAGAGGTATTATCCCCTTCAAGTAAACACTCGTAAAAAGCCTAATGTTATCATTAGGAACGAGTCAACTTGGAGGGGGTATTTTTATGACTAGAAAAGGACAAGTATTTCAACAGTATGCCGAAGATTTCAAGATGAAGGCAGTCAAGGGATATTTTAAGGGATCTTCCAGCCATAATGTAGTGGCAGAAATGTTGGGTATTCGTAGCAGTACCCAACTGAAAGCGTGGGTAAGGAAGCATCGTGATGGAGAAGCGTTCGGTACACGCAAGGGCCTGTCCAATCCCATGAAAGGATAATCCCGTACGACATTTTCCAGCATTGAAGAAGAGCGGGATTACTTGAAAGCGCAGGTGGACTATCTAAAAAATCGGTATCCAAATATAGAAAATTATTGAAATTAAGACCTCGGGATCATTATCAGGCCATTGTGGAGCTGCGCGACCTACACGGTATTACAAGCCTATTACTAGTTCCAGATCCAGTTATTACAAGTGGTAAGCCACACAGTCACGACTAGGGGAAGTACACTCGCGAGAGCATGAGATTAAAGAGCATATGGTAGCCATCCACTTGGCATATCCCTATTTTTGGGTACCCCCGAATGCGGACAACCTTGTGGGAAGCGGGTTATCTCGTAACCATAAAAAGTATGGCGGCTCATGAAAGAATTGTCGATCCAATCTGTGATCCAAAGAAGAGAAATCGCTCCAACGATACACCTTCCGTGGTGTATCCTAACCGACTGAAGCGCCGGTTTCATGCGACTTCCCCTCAACAAAAGCTCGTCGCCGATATTACCTATATCTCAGATGGCACCCATTTTTACTACCTGTCTGCGATTCAGGATCTTTTAAATAATGAGATTGTCGCCTGGCAAATTTCCAATCGTAACGATGTAAGCCTGGTTCTGGATGCGGTGAAGCAGTGGACACGAAAAAGAGACGTTTCGGAAGCCGTATTTCATTCGGAGCAAGGCTTAATTTACGAAGTCTGATGAGAAGATAATTCAAAAACTGCATAGAATCAACAGCCTGATACTTCATTTTCTAGAACAGCAGCGACAGGCCTGCACTTTATTATCCTTTTTAAGGCTATCAACTAGGATGTGTCTGAAAACTCGTCACTGAGTCAATTTAAAAACGGCAGCGACATATACAAACGATAAAAATGACTTAGGTAGCTTGTCGTAACGAGTAGCTACGCGACGAAAGTGTTTGATTTTATTGAAAAAATACTCAACTAAGTGGATGCTCCAATCCTTTTCCTCAAATCATACCACAAACTTCTTTAGTTTTCAGACACGCCCTAGTTTTTTAGAAGTTAGTATATATAATATTTTTCTATATTTTATTTCGATAAACTCAGTCGTATCACTAGTCAATTCTATAAATAGCTTCTGTTTGGAGCTTTTTATAGGTACTGTCCAAATGATCTCTGGAGCGAGAGGTTTTGATTTAATACTAATAGTTCCTTTATGATTAACTGATGAATTTTTCATTACAGGGAGTCGTCATTGTTTCTTCCCACGAAATGGAGAGGATAAAATAGAGGTAGGATGAAATCTGAAATATATCAACCACATGATATAATTAATCATGAGGTGACTTATAATGGACCGGGATTCTCAGATTGTACACGATCGTCTGATGTACCTATTTCCAAACAAGGTAGTAAAAGGGCTCAGCACAAAAGATCGATCATATTATGGAATGATTTACGGGTACATACAGGAAAATTTTCCAGAACAATCCATGGAGCAGTACATACGATCCCTGGGATTTGATTATGTGGGGAGACAGTTTACAGTATTGGGGGAGTTTGATTATTCTTCCGCCCATTACCTTGTCGAACATTATGATGATATCAATCGAAGCGACTTGGGGAAATTGTTAGGAATGTCTAGGGGGCGTGTGTCTCAGCGTCTTCAAGAAGCTACAGCGGGTGGGGCAGACTGGAAGGTAACGCGATTAACTGAAGAAGAACGTTTTATTATGAAAATTATGGTTGAGGGGGAACTCTTTTATTATGAGGATGATGGTAACAAAGCATTCTTAACAGGATCTTCAGAAGGGCCAGTATTTTTGCACCGAAATGAAGAATCCGTTCGGTTTCATTTTACTTTTGATGATGAGACACTTTCATGGTTACGATCTAAGAATCGCGATCGAATGGATTCTAAGAATTATGCCCATCGACGTATGTATGAGAAGGTAACCATTGGTGGACAAACCTATTTCCGTACAAAGCCTAAAAAGGTAGAAACCTTAAATGTTAAACAATACTGTAGAATACGCAGTCTTGATTATGAAAATTATCTAAAACAGATAGAAGTGTATCCTCTTACCGATCGGAAAACCATTACGGATGAAGAGTGGTTCGAACGACTATTGGCACATGTTGATGATGATGGTGTTCTTCGTGTTCCCCATGGTTCCAGTGATCAAACGGGATTATCTCGCCGAGCGCGAGAATTCGGAATGAACGCACAAGAATATGCTGAAATGTTGGGTTTCCAATGGAGACGCCGCGATTATGCTTCTGAACACCAAAAGCGCCTTGCAATGTATGAAGAGTCGATTTTAGAACAATCCTTTGGAGGATATGTCTACTTGGCGACGGACGGAACATTGTATCGCTCTTTGTACTACTTTTTACGGAGCCGAAGTGAATCCATCCAAACGTTCTTGAACAGGTTAGGACTTGAGCGGTTGGATAAGGAAGAATATCAGTCCCGGCTTGGTCTCGGTGGTGCCCTTCTCGATAAGCTGAAAGAATTACAGGCCGTAAATCAAAATGAAGCGGATTGGGCGGAATGCATTGCCCGAAACAGAAAAATGGTGGTATTGCTTAAAAAGCTATACGAATATCATTGCCAAATTTGTGGTGAAGAGAAGCCACAAATACCACGGATTGAAAAAAACGACGGCACATTCTATTGCGAAGTGCACCATATTACACCACTTGGTACAGCTGAAACGAAATCCGATATTGAAACGCTCGATCACTATTCCAATGCCTTGTGTCTTTGTTCGTACCACCACTCCTTTGTTCATTATCACAAAGGGGGATTCTCTAAAATGATCTTTGACCAGAACGAATTATATTTGGTTTCGAGTCAAGGGGAGAAATTACCTATTCTTATGAATAAACATATCAGCGTAACAGATCTTATGTTGGAGAACAATGAAGGTAGCTCGTAGTGGGTAGAGCTTTTCATAAATAAAATCTTTTTAGCCCGAGATGAGTACCTAAAGGTTAGAAAAATACATATATGGGCGTAAGATTCAACTAACGGGAACATTGTTTCAATACAGCAGGAGGGCGATCGGTTATAACGATCGATATTTATAGGTGATTAAAAAAACTAGATGAAGATATTGTATAATTAGTAAGTTTGCTCTGTACAAACAGGAGGGAAATCCATGAATGAGGGAGTTAATAGTTATATTAGTGACATTGATCCATCAAGCTTATCAAGGAAGTGAGATAGATGTTGTTGCTATTCCTATTACTCCAAGCAAAGACATAAATCTATTCCCGCTTGACTTTAAAAAGGTTTTTTAATCGATGCTACCACCAGAGGTCACCGGTTTACCTTAGAATATCAAGTGGTTACTGTCAATCAAATGGAATGCACTTGATTGGTGTTCCGATGGTAACTAGGTTTCTGGGAATTTACTCTGACTGAATTGGGGACGGTATCGAAATCGGGCGAGTATGGAAACCGAAAATTATCGCTGAAATTTTATCGGGATCTGAAAGGTAAGAGGTGGTATTATGAGAAGATATCCAATTTTTATAAATAAGGTAAAAATTGAGAATATGGGTAAGTACAAATTGCAAAATGGTATTCGTGTTAGGCATAATCTTGTTTTGTCACTTTCTGAGAAAACAAATGGTGAAGTGCTCTCATTTATCCTAATGAATCCTAGCTTGGCCGACACACTACAGTCGGATGACACAGTAAATAGCATGTTAATCTTTGTAGATCGACTAATTAAGGAAGACGCTCGATTTGAAAAGGTTCATGAAGTGGTTGTTTTAAATTTGTTTCCTTTTTATGAACCTTCCTCAAAGTCTTTAGGTGAGGTAATAAAGAAAGTTAATGGTATTGCACAATTACTAAATACGAATCAACGCCATATAAGGAAGCAACTTAAAAAAAGTCACTATGTCGTCCTAGGATGGGGAAATGTTCCACCAAAAATAAGTGCTGTGATTCATAAAGATGAGACGAAAAAAATCTTGGAGGGAATTAAAAAGCTAAGACATATTAAAGGAGTATTCTCTATGGAAAGTAGGAAGAAAACTGGATTAACCAAAAAAGGACAACCAAGACACCCTAAGTATTTGGCTAAGCAGGATTTAAAATTGATAAAGTTTTTATGAATTAAATCCCCTTGGAGAATTATAGGAATACTGCAGCTTGGTTATGAATTAAAAACCTGGTTTTTCAGTATTAAATGAATAATGAAAAACCACTGAAATCGCATTTTTCAGTGTCATTAATAATTGTTGTGATTAAGCCGAAGGTACACATTAGTTTATTATTTCAGAGATAGAATAATCATTTAGTAAATGGTTAAAACTAAGAAAATCCGACCCATGGTCGGATTTTCTTATCTCATGATTTTGATTTTTAATTAGTATATCTCGTTAATGGAGCAATTTTCATCTGCAAAATACTCTAAAAACTATTCTTGACCAAAGACCAGTTTTACTCCTCGTGTTACACTCCAACGTATTCCTAAACAAAAGAAAAAGCCTTATAAAACAAGGCTTTTTCAATATAGGACGGATGGGGTTCGAACCCATGACCCCTACCCTGTCAAGATAGTGCTCTCCCGCTGAGCTACCGTCCTGCGACAAGAAATAATATACCATAGATTGGGCGATAAATGCAATTGTTTTTTATGAAAAAACAATTGCATTGTAACCATTTTTGATTTGCTCTAAAAATGAGCAGATTCCCTTCATAAGTACTAATGTGAAAATAAATCATTCGCCTGTGAAAATGTTTTTTTGCTACAATTCATAATTTACGCATAAGAGAAGGTATAAGCACTCTAGTCTCAGAGGTATCGTAGGAATAATTCCTCTTCCTAGTCATTTTATAACTCTATAGACCTACTTTATTTGTGATGGTACTATAGTTAAAAAAACACTATTTGGGGGATTTTTGTATGAAGAAGTGCAAGTTATGGTTTAGTGCTTTTATTATTTTCATTATTGCTTTTAATTCATTTGGGTCTGTTATTCATGCAGACTCAAGCAGAAAGATAATATTTTTCAATGATAAAAGAATTGTATTCGATAAAGATCCAGTCTATGAGAATGGTACAATGCTTGTGCAAACGGCACCACTCTTAAATGCACTTGGACTAACGTTCACTTACGATAAAAACACTAAAACGACTACAGTAACCGATAAGGTGAATAATACATCGTTTGCTTTTACATTAGGTAGTAAGACTGGAGTCGTAAATGGAAAGAAAACTGCTTTAACCATTGCTCCGAAAATTATCCAAGGTTATACATTTGCTCCTCTGAAATTTTTGCTATCAGCAAGTAATAATAGTTTAGTATTGGATGAATATGCTAGCAGAATATACATAGGTCCGTTTTATTTTAATACGAAAGATCCCTATAAAGAAATAGAGTGGGGGAGAAGCGTTGCAGATGTTAAAAAGGCAGAGAATAAGACTTACATAACCTCAAGAACAGGTACTAATGGTGAAAAAACGTTGATGTACAGAGTGTATCTTGGGAATGACGAGCTACCGGCACAATTGTGGTATGCACATGATGCAGGTGGGAAGTTAGAAGACATGTTCTACATTACAGAAGGTGACGAATATCCAGGGGATCAATATAGACTTTACAAACAAATAGTTTCTGATTTGAGCAAAATTTATAAACCAACAACAGATGATTATAGGGATGATCAACTTTGGAAAGATAAATATATGAGGGAATTTTATAATGATATGTACGGTAGCGATTATGATACCAAAATAGGTACTGCATTGCTTCAACGAGACCTAGTCTTAATTACTAATTTTGAATACCGAGATGTTTCTATATCTGTACAATTAAAAAATTCAGGTTCTGTATCTAAGCCGAATTTTATAGTGACATTATACTATTATATAACCATTTAATAATTTTCTCTTGCTACCTTCGGGTAGCTTTTCTTTTTGTAAATTGCACAACAAAGAGCCGCTTCTTAACATAAAGATTATGAGTCTGCCCTTTGCTTTTAATATCCGATAACATCAAATTAATATCTGGGGTTCTTCTGTTCATAATAATCTTCGGAGAAATCATTGTTAACCCTCTGCAGATATCCTGTGATGGTGAAGGAAGCGATGAGCCCGCCGATAATCCCCATGATGACTGTAAAGAGAGAGAAGCCAAACATACCGACCAGCGCAAGAACAGATAATACGGTGATTATTAAGCTAACCCATTTCATAGGTCATGCCCCTTTAGGTTTTTTTATAATTATAGTATTAATATGGAAATTTAACAACGTTTAGTCCTTCTTCTATAATAGCGCCGTAATAGTGCTTTTCACCACGAATGTACCTCCCATGTATTTTTTCTCATAACATCTTAACTGTTTGTAAAAATTCGCTGCATTTAGGACGTGATGAAACTCTTTCACCATTGCTCCGTATTACCCGGTACGAATATCCCCCCTTTATATAGAAGGAATTTTTCTAATAGGTATGGTAAAATACGTAAATCTAATAACGAATCAACAAAGGAGCTCGAGACTGTTGCCGCAAAATGTGCCGAATAAAAAATCTTCCTCCACTCCGCTGAAATGGCTGGGCGGTGGGGCAGCAATGCTCCTGTTGAAGGGAAAGGCGATTCTGTCGCTGTTAAAAATAGGAAAGATCGCAGGCCCGTTAATTTCGATGATGGTGTCCATTTGGGCGTATGCATTCATTTACCCATGGAGCTTTTCGATAGGCTTCGTACTACTGCTGCTTGTTCATGAGCTGGGCCACGTATTCGCAGCTAAGCGGATGGGGCTCCCCGTCAGCGCACCGTTGTTTATTCCGTTTATGGGGGCTCTAATCGCTTTGAAAAGGCAGCCGCTGGATGCCAAGAGCGAAGCGTACATTGCCTTCGGTGGTCCTATACTGGGTAGCATTGGGGCGGCAGCGGTGTTCGGGGCTGCTTATTACTTGGATAGCCCCTTGCTGTACTCTTTGGCATACGTGGGATTTTTGCTAAATCTGATTAATTTGCTGCCTATTCATCCGCTGGATGGAGGCCGTATTGTCACGGCGGTTACACGATGGTTATGGCTGGTTGGACTTGTGGGAGGACTTGCGGTCATTATTTATCTGAAATCGATTTTGTTTTTGATTATCTGGGGCTTGTTCGCCTATGACTTGTATACCAAATACGTTAAACGGCGCAAGCAAAGTAAGAGCCAGACGGTCACCCGCGGTTTTATGATTCCTGTGGAGCGTCTTATCGAGGAAGGATATATGATCCCGGGGCCGGAACACAAGCGGGAGTTGCCTTTTACAACTTATAGCGATTTGAACCACCAGCAATATATCGGGGTGAAGTGGGATAGTCTGGATTATTATGGTACAGCCATGCTGCCCCAGCAGGTCATTATTGAGAAAGTGAAGGTCATCCAACTGGAGCAGGCCGAACTGGAGAATGGCTCACATCTGAGGATGAGTTGCGAGATTCACTGTACTCCTTTTGAGAATGACAAATATTATGATGTGCCTGCCGCCACTCGCTGGAAGTACGGAATAGCTTATTTTGCGCTGGCGGGCTTCCTTGGAGGTATGATCTATATGGTACACCTGGTGGGGAATGTGAATCTTTAATGGCGGTAAGGGAAGTCCAGCGATTTGAAAATCTCCAGAGTGGTTAATAGATTACATTCGCCAATGATTAACGTCTGGAGATGATTTTTGTTGAAAAAGACATGGGGTATCGCTTCCGCCGTTGTCGGCATGCTCGCTACGGGTTCAGTAGGCGTATATGCTGGCAGCAATCTGCAGCAGATTCAAGCCTTCCTTAATCATGGCATCGCCATTCAGGTCAATGGGAATGCTTATGTACCATTAGATGGAAATGGCAAGAAGCTTGCGCCGATCACGTATGACGGTTTGACTTACCTGCCGACACGTGCCATTGCCGGAGCGCTTGGGGTTCCCGTGTCCTATGATGCAGTAGCCAACAAGGTGATCATCGGCAGTGACTCGGGAAGTACAGGCGGTTCGCCGACAAACAGTGTCAAGAAATCGAAGAATCTACCTGCAGATTTTCCGATATCCGGGGATGCCATTATTACGGATTTGACGGACAGTGTGGTGGACGGTAAGAAAAAGGCTGTACTGGTTTATTTGACAAAGGACAGCATTGAAACTGTTGGTAAAAAGTATACCGATTACGTCGATGGCAAGAACATCACCCAAGCCTCGAAGGTTATAGATAACCGCTCAATGATGATTACGGGTAAGCTGGGTGGCAAAAGCCCGGTCTCTATCATCGGAGGATTGTCTGCAACTAAAGCAGGATACACTGAAATTACGATTACATGGTCGGAAGGATAAAGGAAACTTCAATCCAAATTTACTTATACATTTACATAAGAAATGCAATATGAGCTGAACCCCATTTTCCGAATCCAAGCGGAGGGTGGGGTTTTATTTTAGGCAAGATCATAACGGTGACTGGTCTTTGTTGCTCCCTATCGAGAAGTTATAGCACGTTCTATTGATATTGCATACTTGAACCAGCTAATCAATTATACAGAGTGGGTTATTATAATGATTCCCGAAGTGTAATTAACGGCATCTTTGTACCTTAAATACTCTGCAGCTAAGGGTTAGTGGGAATTAAGTGCAGAATTGTATGTTAAATCCTCCCCAATACCCCTTTCAGCATGATTTTGGGAAAATTAAGATACAAAAATGCTCTTAGTTGGGAAGGTGGAGCCTTGTTTTAAAAAATCTCTGAATCGTCAAAACTGTAGAGAAAGAACTGCAGGAAAAGGGCGAAAGGAGAATGGCTATGAATACACAATCTCATCGACGTAGGGGACTGTCAGCGTGGTGCTTGGGCCTATGCGTTGCTGTGCTTATTGGATTAACCGGGTGCAGTACGGATGCGCCGACGTTGAAATATCAGGAAGTCAACAAGCTATCTACGCTGGATGGAGAGTTGGATCACTCCCCGGAGCCTTCACCGGTGTTGATAGATGTCTACGATCGCTCAATCCCGCAGGAGGTTTATTCGGGCGATTAGCCTATACCGCGTTGCCTGTGCTGCCAGCTAGACCTGAACTATACAGAAAAACGTATATTCTGTATAATAGACCGACTATTGTCTTTTACATAGAGAGGAGTTTTAAGGTCATGGCGGCAGAAATCGTACGTGTAACGAATGAGGAACAGCTCCGGCAGGGGTTTGATATTCGCAAGAAAGTGTTCGTGGAAGAACAAAAGGTACCGGAGGAAGAGGAGATCGATGAGTATGATGTGATCAGTCCGGATGTGCACCATATTCTGCTGATAGATGACGGGATTCCGGTGGCGACGGGGCGATTGATTTATTATAAAGAAGCTACGGCCAAAATGCAGCGAATCGCTGTGATGAAAGATTACCGCTCCAAAGGATATGGACGGGTGCTTCTGCTGGCGCTGGAGGAGCTTGCTCGTGAGCTTGGACTTCAGTACTCCATCCTGGACGGACAATGCCAGGCGGAGAATTTCTATCGCAAGCTGGGATATGAAGTGATCTCGACCGAGCCGTTCTACGATGCAGGTATTCTGCATGTGCGGATGCAAAAAACACTCTAGGTCCGCGTAGCTAGCATCCCTCTAGTCACGCGCATATTCCAATGAAGCTGCGGACATGCTAAAGGTTGCCTGATGATGGCAAATCTATGTCCAAGGAGTTGATCTTGCGTGACGATCAGCGATGAACGCGAACGTTTTATAGCGACCCAGAAGAACGGGGACGGGGATCTGACGAGCTTTCAGACCTCTTCCGGACGGGTGCTTGATTACGAGCAGGCACTGCAGGAAGTACAAGCTGGCAAAATTGCCGGAGTCAATGTGTTCAAAGGCAAGGACGGTGCGTTGCACATCCGCGGAGATGCGGATGGCGACCCGACTAATAATCTGGATCAGCTTCCGTTATTTTAGCGGTGATATTAATGGCCGGACAGGCGTCTTCTCGAAGGACGTTACTGTTCGGCTTTTTATTTATACATAGGACCATGAGTTATAAGGTGTACATCACATGTTGCTCCAGAAACTCCATCTCTCCGGTATGGCCTACATAATCTGGCTTTTCATCCCCATAGTGCATGAGGTAGATTACCCGCCGGACATCTTCCGGCAAGGATAACAATTCTTCCAGCGTCGTGTGAACATGTCCAGTTCCGCCAAGCTGACAGTCGTGTAGAATTCGGCGGATACCCTGTTCCCGTACCAGGTCAATTAGCAGATCAGGTTGAAATATAATATCTGCACTATAGAAAATATCGCCATTCACGATCATGGAATAGCTGTCTTTGCCTGGCACATGCGGGGTTTGCAGCAGTTCCAGGACAAGACCTTCCGACAAACGATGGGGAACGCCAGGAGATAGCGGTATAACGTCAAAGATATCCTCTAGTGAGGACGCAACGCCTTGTTGATACATGCCGCCCATCAGCGTATGGTCCCACAAGGGCTCTACCAGGGCTTCCGGCAAAAGGAGGGTCATCTTGCGATTGTATTTATGTTTGAGGGTGAGGGCCTGCTCTTCCAGTCCACCGACATGGTCGGCGTGGATATGGGTAATCAGTGTGGCATTGACATCCCGGAAGGATCTGCTTAGTTCGTGCATCGCCAGAGGGGCCGTAACGCCGCAGTCAATCATTAGGGTATAATTCTTGTCCAGGAGAAGCCCGTTGTTGTTGAAATAGTTTTTGGCGAGGGCGCTACCGGTACCAAGCATCTGCAGGCTTATACTCATCGGAAGAACCTCCAATAATAAGGGGATAGACATACTATATCATGGGTTTGTTTGCGTGATGTTATCATGCTGTAGGACAGGGATGAAACTTTTTCCTTCCACGAGCGCAACTTGCAGGGAGGAAGCTAGTATACATTAACAGTATGAATTACTTGGGGGTTTCTAGCGATGAGATGGAAAAAAATAGCTTTATGTGTGCTCGTCTTTTCCCTGATGGGCGGTTCGTTATTATTTGCTGATTCGGTGAGCCAGAAGATTAGAGTCTGGAGCAACGGAAAAGAAATTACGGACGGCGGTTATCTGATTGACGGGAAGACGTACATTCCTGCTCGGGAGGCAGGCGGAGTTGTAATCTGGGATGGCTCCGGTAAAGTAACCATTCTCAAACCGAATGTGCATATTGTCCTCTTCAAGGGTGACACAGTGTTCGGCAATGTGAATTTGGGTAAGCTTAAGTTTAAGGTGCTCTCGCAGGTAGATAGTCTAACAGACGAGATTTCTTCGGTCAAGGTGACGATCACAGACCCTTCGGGAAACACCAAGGACATCGACTCCCGCAACATGGAAGGAACGAAGAAAGAGGACTTCTGGTTCTCCAGCTCTGAGATTACGTATGACTTCAAGGAAACGGGAAAATACCGGGTAGGCTTCTATATCAGGCCAACTAAGAACGGAGATTACGTTCTTGTGTCGGAGAAAGTCATAACTGCACTAAATTAGTGAAGTTGGATCACTCCCAAAATTGACCTGAAGTTGTCCTACGTGTTACGATACGTTCTGTAGGCTAATACAATTCAAAGTGAGGTATTTCAATGAGCGATCACAAACATGAGCATGGCCATGAACATGGGGAAGCATGCGGTTGCGGACATGATCACGACCATGAGCACGAGGAGTTTGTGCTGACCTTGACGAACGAGCAGGGCGAAGATGTAGAGATGGTGCTGGTAGAAACGTTCGACGTAGGCGAGAAATTGTACGCGCTGCTGCTGGAACGCGAAAACCCTGAGGCGGACGGCATTATTCTGCGTCTGGAAGAAGAGAATGAAGAAATGGTGCTTTACAATATCGAAGATGAAGCTGAATGGAACGCTGTTGAAGAAGCATACAACGAGCTGCTCGCCCAGCAAGAATAGATTTTCGGTGATAGAAAAGGACTATTCTGGGATTTTCCTGGAAGTTGACTCTCATAAGCAAAAACCCGATACTTTGCAGTATCGGGTTTTTGTATGGTTGGCGATGGTGTGAAGAGAAAGCCGATCAGGAGATCGGATCGGCCTCTACAACTACCTTCACATTGGTGATGGTGCGGTCCTCAGGTCCTTTTACCGGCAACCCGATTTCTACATGGTCGATGATATAATCGATGTTATCTTGGGTAATAACTTCACCAGGGAGGAGAATCGGAATACCCGGCGGGTATACATAGATGAATTCCGCGATAATATAACCAGCAGATTCCCGGAATGGAACGAGCTGAGTGTCGGCGTAGAATGCATCTCTTGGAATCAGGGCAAGCTGTGGAATCTCTGGTACCTGAACCTTGAGCTCGTATATTTCTCCCTTGCTGTAATGAATGGCAGATAATACCCGCAAGGCAGCAATTAACTTGTCCACGGATTCTTGGGTATCACCAGGGGTAATAAGGCAAAGAATATTATACATGTCGCTCAGCTCGACTTCGATTTTGTACTTGTCACGCAGCCAGTTCTCCGCTTCATAGCCGGTGATACCGAGGTGGCGGACATGAATGTTCAATTTGGTTGGGTCATGGTCAAAAGTAGCTTCTGTCCCGAGAATTTCTTTGCCAAAGCTGTACAGGCCTTCAATGCTGTTGACAGCATCGCGGGCATAGTTGGACAGGCGAATCGCTTCCGCGGCAATCTGATGTCCATTCAGGGCGAGATTGCGTCTGGAGGTGTCCAATGAAGCAAGCAAAATGTAGGAAGTTGACGTCGTAGTCAGCATGCTGAGAATGGTCTGTACCCGCTGCGGGTTGATCAGGCCAGTCTTCGCATTGAGATTCAATACCGAGCTTTGGGTCATGGAGCCGCCCAGCTTGTGTACACTGGTAGCTGCCATATCCGCTCCGGCCTGCATGGCCGATGTCGGCAGATCTTCATGAAAATGAATCAGTACTCCATGCGCCTCGTCCACAAGTACGGGAATGCCGTGACTGTGGGCCAGATTCACAATGGAACGCAGGTCGGCGCATACGCCGAAATACGTCGGATTGATGACCAGAACGGCTTTGGCGTCCGAGTGACGCTTCAAGGCTCGCTCCAGGGCGCTGGTGGTTATGCCGTGATCTATCCCTAGATTCTCATCCTGAACAGGAGAGACGAACACAGGCTTGGCTCCGGAAAAAATAATGGCCGACATAACACTCTTATGAATGTTGCGCGGTACAATGATTTTATCACCGGGCGAGCAAACAGAGAGGATCATCGTCATGATAGCGCTGCTCGTGCCTTGTACGCTGAAATACGTGTAATCAGCGCCGAAAGCTTTCGCAGCCAGCTTCTGAGCTTCCTCTATTACGCCTTTGGGCTGATGAAGATCATCAAGCGGCGCAATATTGATCAGGTCTATGGATAGAGCATTATCGCCGATAAACTCACGGAATTCGGCATCGGTTCCTTGCCCCTTCTTATGCCCCGGAATATGGAATTGAACGGGATTGCCGGCGGCATGCTTTGTTAGAGCGTCGAAGAGGGGAGTACGGTGTTGATTCATTTAATGCTGTCACAACCTTTCGTGAAGAGTAATTTTTCAAGCAAGCATCAGTATAACAAATCACTGACCATAATACTAGGATGTGATAGAATGTCCGGCAAAGCACAGCAAATGCATATTAATTTAACTTCGCCGTTTATCGTAAAAATGTGGGTTATCATCTTTTTAGTGGAGTTTGTAAAAGGATCTCTGCTGGTTGCCCTGCTCCCTGTGTATATGGAGCATATTCTGGGACTGTCGGTCACCGTTGTCGGATTTTCCTTCGCGCTGCAGTATTTGGGAGATAACTTGTTCCGCAGTCCTTCAGGCTGGGTAATGGAACGAATCGGGTACCGCTGGACAATGACTGGCGCGCTGCTCTTGATTCTTCTGGCTTTAACCTTGATTATCGTTGCTAAAAATGCGGCGTTGCTGTCGTTGGCTTGCCTCATTCTGGGGATCGGGACATCCCCGCTCTGGCCTTGCGTGATGACGGGTGTAACGGAGCTGGCCGGTTCTACGCAGAGCGGCAGCAGTGGCGCAGCTATGGGCGCAGTAGAGATGGCCTCCCTGGCCGGGACCGGAATTGGTCCCATTACCGTGAACTTTCTCATGGATCATGGTGGCTACAGCTACCGCACGACCTTTTTCGTTCTGCTGGTCTGTGCGGTGGCTGTCATTGCAGTGGCTCTTCTACTGCCCAAGCGAATCGATCCAGCACATCCGGCATCTGTCAAGGGCGCCAATGCGGTGGACGGCGCAGACTTATCGTCCAAACAGACTCACCCGCTGCAGAGCCTGAAACGCACGCTGACGCAGCTCAAGACCTCGCTCAAGGTGAGCAGGCTGCTCTACCCGGCGCTCTTTCTGCAGGCGTTCGCCATCGGCTTAATGACACCGGTTGTCACGCTGTTCGCACGCACAGAGCTGCATGTCTCGCCGAATCAGTTCAGCCTGCTGCTCATTGCCGGAGGCGGGGTCACGGTGCTGACGCTTATTCCGGCAGGACGTCTTGTGGACCGTATCGGTACCTCCCTGTTCCTGAACATTGGCTTCTTATTGGCTGCGTTCTCCATGACACTGTTCTCGTTTGTACGCTGGTTGCCCTTTGTCTTCGGCGCCGTGGCACTGGTCGGTATCAGCTATGCGCTGATCCTCCCAGCCTGGAACGCTTTTCTGGCCAAGCAGGTGCCAAAGGGAGAACGCGGAACGGTATGGGGATTGTTCCTGACCCTCCAAGGCTCCGGAATGGTCGCTGGCCCGGTGCTATCCGGTAAGCTCTGGGATGCGGTGGGTCACGGGGTGCCCTTCCTGGTCAGCGCTTTTGTGATGCTGCTGCTGTTCGGATTGCACCTACTTATCGTACGTAGAACGGGCAGGAAGGTTCAGGCGCTCTAAGCAGTTGCTGCATCAAGCAGGCTGACACTATAACAAAAGCCGCCTGTTGCACGGATGGATTCCGTACAACAGGCGGCTTTTTACAGGAATTGAAGCGGATGAAGCTGCAAAGCCTTTTAGAATGAATAGCGATACAACGGGAGAAGAGTCTCGAAGGTCTCCTGAATCACATGGAGCAGCTTGTCTCCGTCGCTTAATATAGGATCGTCCCGATCAATACGCAGACCGCAGGTGACTTCAGCTTTCTTGACCTCTTTCAGCTTGCGCGCCAGCTCGTCATATTGCTTGTCCCCCATCTCGGCTTGAAGGGTTCCGCGTGGATCCAGGTGATCTGTCGACCAGAAGTAATTGCCGGGCAGCTGCTGGCGGATAGCTTTACGATGTCTGTTCAACGCTTCGGCAAACACTGTTTTGTTGGAGCTTTCATAGATAATGGCGAAGACTACGAACAAATGACTATGGAACATTCCTACCTGGAAATGGGGCAACGCTTTATATCCGCGTTTGTTGGGCCCCCAGGCGACCCAAGTGTCATTAGGGGCATGGACGGTACGCCGGGCATGCTTGGCAACATGGGGGAACATTTCTTCCCCGCAGAGCGCGGACAGTACCGGGACCAGTTCGGAGCCCAGGTCAGTCAGCTTCGGGCGAACCCGGGCAATCAGAGCGTCCATCCGCGGCTCTAGGCCGGGAATATGAAATACATCAAAGTCTTCCTCAGTAAATCCGGTGAATGGCATGGCGTTTCTCCTTGTAATCGGTTTGCGGCCTGCTCCAAAGCCGCCTACTTGCGGGATAATTGTACGAAAACGTTTGGAGCAGTGCCGTTGCGGGTAAAAATAGTCAATAAACCAAGTTACCGCTACATAAACTGAAGTATAAAATAAGAGTAAGAGTAACGCAAAACGCATTTTGTCGCCAGTGGAGGTTCTGTGATCATTGTTACTTCCGGATCAACGTGGCTTAGGCTTGTGAAGCTGGCTTTGCCGGAGCAAAGCAGTTAGGGGGGAGTGCCATGAACAAAAACGACGAGGTGGAATATTGCAATCTGGAGCTGAGGTTTGAACGAGAGCATATCCAGGACCTGATTAAGGATTTGATTCAAGAAGGCTATTCCCTGTATTGGAGCGAGAACGAGAATGTCTTTGTTATATCCGTTCGTACAGGACGCAAGCTGGTGAAGCTGCGCTTTCAGCGGATCAAGGAGGGCTACAAGCTGGTCGGAGATTATATGATCCGCGATGCCCGGCTGTCCGAGTGGATGGAGAAGCTGATCGGCGACAAGCGGGGCCACGCCATTGTTAAGCGGTTCCGCGACCGGCAGATTATCATTGAGAATATTTTATTTGGCGAAGTGATCCGGCTTGTGGAAATCTCCGGTTATCAGCAGCGTGTACTGTATCAGAAGGGACCGTTATTGTCAGATCAGGAGCTGACGAAGCTGTTCTATTCGGTGGAAGGGGAGGAGCGAATTCGTTCTTGCCGGATTGAGGTTGACGAGCAGCTGGACCTGCTGAGTGAGGCACTGGCTGCTGGAGATGCCGTACAGGCTGCCGAGTGTAAAGAGAAACTTGCCTTATTGATCAAGGAATTGAACATGCTGGAATGGTGAATGCGGACGCCAAGAGCAGATGCTGAGGCACCCTGTGGCTTTAGGGTGTCTTCTGTTTGCGCTGAATTTATACGTTCAGGGGGTTCACTTCTGTGCGTAAAAACGTTAAAATAGTCATTGTGAATCTATTCCTGCCGAGAGCGAGAGAATAAAACGCTTCTCTATTTCGCCATGTGCTTTGCAGTCTCTGGCAAAGGGTGGTATTCTTACATATAGGCAAGTCAAGCTTGTCTATATTTCGACAGGAACGGACAGGCAGTACCTACAAAGGGAGACAATGCCGTTTCTTCTCGATTCAGCGAGAAAATGGATTTCACAAAAATATAGGGTGCAAAGGGTGGAGGACCAGATGGCAAAACAACAAATCGGCGTTATTGGCTTGGCGGTAATGGGTAAGAACTTGGCTCTAAACATCGAGAGCAAAGGCTTTTCCGTATCGGTATTCAACCGTTCGCCGGAGAAGACTCATGAGCTTCTGAAAGAGGCAGAAGGCAAGAATTTGACAGGTGCCTTCTCCGTTGAGGAGTTTGTAGCTTCCTTGGAAACGCCGCGCAAAATTTTGATCATGGTACAAGCTGGTAAAGCAACTGATGCGACAATTGAGTCCTTGCTGCCACATCTTGACCAAGGCGATATCATCATCGACGGAGGTAATGCTTACTTCCCTGACACTGTTCGTCGCAGCAAAGATTTGGAAGAGAAAGGTTTCCGCTTCATCGGCGCAGGGGTATCCGGTGGTGAAGAGGGCGCACTTAAAGGACCTTCCATCATGCCAGGCGGACAAGAGAGCGCGTATAAGCTCGTAGAACCAATCTTGACAGCTATTTCCGCTAAAGTGAACGGAGAGGCTTGCTCTACATATATCGGACCGGACGGTGCTGGTCACTATGTGAAAATGGTGCACAACGGTATCGAGTACGGCGACATGCAGCTGATCGGTGAAGCTTACCATTTGCTCAAAGACGTACTTGGTCTGGATGCTAAAGAACTGCACAGCATCTTCAAGGAATGGAATAGCGGTGAGCTGGATAGCTACCTGATCGAGATCACTACTGACATCTTCGCACAATATGACGAAGAAACTGGCAAGCCAATGGTGGATGTTATTCTTGACGCTGCTGGTCAAAAGGGTACAGGTAAATGGACAAGCCAAAGCTCCTTGGATCTTGGCGTACCATTGTCCATGATTACAGAATCTGTATTCTCCCGCTTCTTGTCTGCTATGAAGGACGAGCGCGTAGAAGCAAGCAAAGTGCTTAGCGGACCTGATGCTCCGAAATTTGAAGGCGACAAGGCTGAATTCATTGAAAACGTGCGTAAAGCATTGTTCGCAAGTAAAATCGTATCCTACGCTCAAGGCTTTGCACAGCTTCGTGTAGCTTCCGATGAATATAATTGGGATCTGAAATACGGCGAGCTGGCTAAAATCTGGCGCGGCGGTTGTATCATCCGTTCCCGTTTCCTTCAGAACATCACTGATGCTTACCAAACTAACCCAGATCTGAAGAACCTGTTGCTTGATCCGTTCTTCAAGAACATCATGACTACTTACCAAGATGCTTGGCGTAAAGTTATCACTGCAGCGGTTGCTCAAGGTGTACCGGTTCCTGGTTTCTCCAGCGCGCTGGCTTATTACGACAGCTACCGTACAGAGCGTCTGCCTGCGAACCTGCTTCAGGCTCAACGCGATTACTTCGGCGCTCACACCTTCAAACGTGTGGACAAAGAAGGCGTGTTCCACCACAACTGGTTGTCTGCTGAATAAGACAATTGAAATAGCCGTAACGGGCGGCCCGGAAGGCCCTGCAACAAGGGGAACCTTCCGGGCTTTTTTTAAACAAACATGATATCCCGCTTGGCGACAGGCCAAGGAAAGCCGATTGTCTAATCTTTTAACCCTGTGTTATGATATGACAAATGTCGCGGCTTGGAGGAACGCAATGACTTCAAATAACATTATTCTAGTAGGCATGATGGCCACAGGAAAGTCTACGGTTGGAGCTATTTTGGCAGAGGAACTGGGCTATGAACTGGTCGACCTCGACCATGTCATTGCCGAGAGTGAAGACCGGAGTATTCCAGAGATATTCGCAGAGCATGGCGAAGGCTACTTCAGAAGGCTTGAATCACAGACACTGGAGCGTATGCTGCAAGGGGAGAAACAGATCATTTCAACCGGAGGCGGTGCTGTACTGGCGCCCGGAAATGCAGAGCTGATGCTGAAGCACGGTCTGGTGGTGGCGCTGACCGCCACAGAGGAAGAGATTTTCGCACGTACTAGTGAAAATCATGATCGTCCGCTGCTCGCCGGCAACGCGAAAGAACGGATCGCACGCATCATGGAAGAGCGCCGTAATGCTTACCGTTTCGCGCATTGCACGGTCGATACAACGGGGCTTACTGCTGTAGAAGTGTCTCAGCATATTTTAATGCATCACCGCGGTTGAGCTTTTAAGTATATTGGCGAGGCTTAGCCCTCCGCAGTTTCATTCCAATCAATCATGCCACCGCTCAGGTTGGCAATCGAGTTATAACCGAATTGCTGCTGCAGGTATTCGCAGACACGTTGGCTGCGGGCACCGGAACGGCAAATGAAGACGACCTCAGCATCGGCGGGAATTTCCTCTGTCCGCTGCGGGATCTCACCCATTGGGATATGTTGTGCGCCATCTATCATGCCGAAGGCAACCTCATCATCTTCGCGCACGTCGATAAGGACAAGGTCTTCGCCAGTGGCTAGACGGTGCCGTAATTCCTGTGCTGTAATTTGGGGAATAGGGTTCATGGTTGTGACCTCTTTTCGTCAGAAGAATGGTTTAATGATAACACAAGCATGGAATACCGTGTCAAACGGAGCCATACACCCGACTTATTTATACAAAAAGGAGCGCTAATTACTATGGACGTTATTGTCAGACCCACGCCAAACCTGCAAGGTGAAATCGGAGCCCTCTCTTCTAAAAACTACACCACCCGTTATCTGCTGGTTGCTGCCCTTTCTGAAGGGACCAGCACAATCTATCATCCGGCTCACAGTGAGGACAGTGATGCTATCCGCCGCTGTATCGCCGATCTAGGCGCAGTGCTAACTGAAGATGAAGAGAAGATTGTCGTGCAGGGCTTCGGTGCACGCCCGAGCAATGTTAAGGAACTGAATGTAGGCAATGCCGGAGCAGTACTGCGCTTCCTAATGGCTGTCGCTGCCCTTAGCCCTGAAGTTACCTTCGTGAACACGTACCCGGATTCTCTGGGCAAGCGCCCGCATGATGATCTCATTACCGCACTAGGCCAAATTGGCGTAGAGGTAGAGCATAACGAAGGCAAACTGCCGATCACCATCCGCGGCGGCAAGCCAAAAGGTGGAAAAATCACCGTTTCTGGTGCGGTCAGCTCCCAGTATCTCAGCGCACTGCTCTTCCTGACGCCTTTGCTGGAAGAGGACAGCGAGATTATCGTACTGGATGATCTGAAATCGAAAGTGGTTGTAGGGCAGACGCTGGAAGTTCTGGAGCAGGCGGGAATCGTGGTGCATGCTGCTGACGATTACATGTCGTTCAAGGTGCCAGGCGGCCAAAAGTATGCTGCCAAGACTTACACGGTGCAAGGAGACTATCCGGGTTCTGCAGCTGTACTTGCTGCTGCGGCAGTAACAAAATCGGATGTGACGATTCAGCGCCTTGCCGAGAAGAGTAAGCAGGGAGAGCGAGCAATTGTCGACGTATTGCGGATGATGGAAGTTCCGCTTACTCATGAGAATGACGTTGTACATGTGCAGGGTAACGGCATTCTGAAGGCTGTTGAGTTCGACGGAGATGCGGCGACGGATGCTGTACTGGCTATGGTAGCCGCTGCAGTATTTGCGGAGGGGACTTCACGCTTCTACAATGTAGAGAACCTGCGCTACAAGGAATGCGACCGGATCACCGACTATCTGGCAGAGCTGACCCGCGCTGGAGCGAAGGTTGAGGAGCGCCGCGACGAGATTATCGTACACGGACAACCGGACGGGGTTGAAGGCGGAGTGACGATCAACGCTCACTATGATCACCGGGTGATCATGGCGCTGACTGTTGTCGGCTTGCGGGCACGCCAGCCGCTGCTAATCAAGGATGCGCATCACGTGGCCAAGTCGTACCCACAATATTTTGACCATCTGAAGGCGCTTGGTGCCGATGTGGAATGGGTAAAATAACTAGACAGGGAGCCACGCTTCCCAAGATTTGATGATGCACCATATGATGAGATCAACCTTATTTAGAAAAGGGGATATGAACATGGGCTTTGAGAATCCTTCCCGGGAGCAGATCGGAGATATTCTGGCATCTGCGGGGAATATTGCAGTGGTCGGGTTGTCTGATAAAACTGATCGCACTTCCTATATGGTAGCAGGGGCGATGCAGAGCAGAGGATACCGGATTATCCCGGTCAATCCTACAGTAGATGGGGAAATCCTTGGTGAGAAGTGTTACCACACGCTGGCGGAGATTCCTGAACCGGTAGATATCGTCAACGTCTTCCGTCGCAGTGAGTATTGTGCAGAGGTCGCGCAGGAGGCTGCAGACATCGGCGCACGTGTGCTCTGGCTGCAGCAAGGCATCATCAATCAAGAAGCGGCGGATATTGCCGCAGCGAACGGCATGACGGCTATCATGGACCGCTGTATCAAGGTGGAGGAAGCCATTACGATGCACGGGCGCAGCCGCGTGTAAGCACAGCATCATGTTCAAACTGGAGTCTGTCTAGGCTTAAAACGCCCTTCTACCGCAAGTTATTTGTGGTGAAGGGCGTTTTTGATAAATAAACGATGCACAAACCAGCGGACATTCAGTATAATAGATGTCTGTGAGCAATCTTGGAAATGATAAATGTATTCTTTTGACAAAACCTGCCGCAGCGCGTACCATTTATTATAGTAAGAAAGGAGAGGGTCGCCTTGAATTGGCTCGGATCTTTGCAGCAATTGGGCAGAGCCATAATGCTTCCTACCATGGTGCTTCCGGCCGCAGCCATACTGCTGAGTGTTGGCAGCCTGCCGTGGTCTGCATGGGGACTTTCTTCAGTATCCGAAGTGGCTACATATGCTGGGCAAGGGGTATTCTACTTTATGCCCTATCTGTTCGCAGTAGGGGTGGCTTGGGGACTATCCAACCAGGCCGGACCAGCAGGGCTGGCCGCTCTCGCAGGTATGTTCACCTACGACCGGATCGTGTCGGGGATGGGAGATGGCCATGTTCAGCCCGCAACACTTATCGGAATTCTGCTCGGGATTGTCGCCGGGGTAGCACATAACCGGTTCAAAAATATTAAGCTTCCAGAAGCGATTCAGTTTTTTGGCGGGTCGCGCTTTGTTTTGCTGTTCATGGGGCTGTTCTCAGCCCTGTTCGCTTGGGTGATGCTCGGTCTTGCTCCGCTGCTCCAAAGCGGACTGGATCAACTGTTCCAGGGAATTCTGAGGACCGGCGGCTATGGCGTATTCCTGTACGGGGTGCTATATAGGGTGCTGACAGCCTTTGGGCTGCATCATATCCTGAACAATGTGTTCTGGTTCCAGATGGGCACGTATACGACGCCTGACGGTAGCTCTGTTGTACAGGGCGATCTGCCGCGCTTTTTCGCAGGTGACCCTACAGCGGGGATTTTCATGGCGGGACTATTCCCGATTATGATGTTCGCGCTCCCGGCCATTGCGTTTGCGATCATTCAGGAAGCTCGTGAAGACCTGAAGCCGAAGATTAAAAAGACGTTTTTGCGTGCGGCACTGGTGTGTTTTTTAACCGGGGTGTCGGAGCAGATCGAATTTGCCTTTCTGTTCGCTTCGCCGTATCTGTTCGCTGTACATACCGTCATGTCGGGTCTGGCCATGGTGCTAACTTATTCACTGGGTATTCATCACGGATTCTCATATTCTGCCGGGGCCATTGATTTCTTTCTGAATCTTCACTTGTCCCAACGGGCGTGGTTATTGATCCCGATAGGAATCGGTTATGGCATTGTTTATTATAATTTGTTCCGCTGGGCGATCCGCCGCTTTCAGATCCCGACTCCAGGTCGCGAGGAAGGCTCGGAGCTTGGCGATTGGGCAGGTAATATACCGTATCAGGCTCCTCTTATTCTGGAGGCACTTGGCGGCAAGGAGAACATCGTACAGGTACAGGCCTGCATTACCCGGCTGCGCCTGACTGTTCATAATGACCGCTATGTGGATGCCGGGGCGCTCAAAGGTCTTGGGTCTGCCGGGATCATTAAGCTGGGTGGCGGCAATGTGCAGGTGGTATTCGGAACCTATTCGGAGCTGATCCGCGAGGAGATCAATAAGCTGCTGCTGCGCGATCTGCCGCAGGTGCTGTTCAGTGCCCCGATGCAGGGCCGGATGCTGCCGATCGAGGAAGTGCCGGATCATATTTTTGCGGCCAAGCTGGTTGGCGATGGGGTGGCTTTTTTCCCGGAAAAAGGCGAGCTGGTCTCTCCAGTCTTCGGCAAGGTCATGCACGTATATCCAACCATGCATGCCGTGGGTATCTCGACACCGGAAGGGCTTGAGGTACTGATGCACATCGGTATAGATACCTCGCAGCTGAAAGGGCCGTTCGAGGCCGTTGTGCAGGAGGGAGACAGTGTGGAACCCGGTCAGCTGCTGGTCAAATTTGACCTCGGCTATCTGCGGGAGCATGCAGCTTCACTCGCTACACCGATGGTGATTACGAACCCTGACCGTGTGAAATCCTGGAGCTATGCTCCATTCAAAAATGTGAAAAAGGGGCAAACTTCTGTAATGTCCGTTGTATTACACGAAAGTAATGTTGGAGGGATTGAAGCATGATACAAGGCATAGGCGCCGCAGCAGGTGTTGCCATCGGGAAGGCTTTTGTCCTGCCCAATTGGGAATGGAGCCTACCGGACACGCAAGTCAACCCGGTAGATCTCGCTAAAGAATTTGAGCGTTTATACGAAGGTATCCGCACCTCCAGAGATGAAATTGAATTTATTAAAAGAGAGTTCAGAGAAGTCGTCGGACCGGAAGAGTCCAGTATTTTCGACGCTCACCTGGCCATCCTCGATGATCCGGTGTTCATGAGTGAGATTCGGGGGATTATTGAACGTCAGTACAAGGCAGCAGAGGTGGCGGTCAAGGAGGCTATCGACCATTTTGTAGCTATGTTCGACCTGCTTGACGACGAGTACATGAAGGAGCGGGCGGTGGACATCAAGGATGTCGGCAATCGTCTTCTGAAGCATTTGCTGGGCGCACCTGAGGTCACCCTCCCGTCCGACACTCAGCCGTATATTCTCGTTGCGAAGGAGCTATCTCCATCTCAGCTGGCTCATTTGAATCCTACTTATGTCCTTGGCATCGTGACGATGATGGGCGGCAAGACGTCGCATTCCTCGATCATGGCCCGGGCACTGGGGATTCCACTTGTTGCGGGGCTTGAGAACAAACTTTCAAATCCCATTCAGACCGGAGATATGCTGGTCATTGACGGAGATAACGGGTCGGTGCAGCTGCATCCGGACGAGGCGACGGTGATCGATTACACTTCTATCCGTGATAAACAGCATAAAAAGCGGGAGCAACTAGAACTGCTGGCCACGGTGGAAGCCGTGACAAGAGACGGGGTGAACCTGCGTCTGGCTGGCAATATCAGTTCGGTGAAGGAACTGAATCTGGCACTGAAATATGGCGCAGAAGGTGTGGGATTATTCCGCACGGAATTCCTCTACATGGATCGTGACTCCTTCCCAAGTGAAGAAGAACAGTTCGAAGTGTACAAACTGGTGGCGGAGAAGGTGGGCGATCATCCGGTGGTGATTCGCACCCTTGATATCGGCGGAGACAAGCATCTGGATTATTTCCAGCTGGCAGAGGAGCAGAATCCGTTCCTGGGGTATCGCGCGATCCGTATCAGTCTAGACCGAAAGGACATGTTCAAGACCCAGTTGACCGCGATTTTGCGGGCCAGTGTCTATGGAAAGGTCAAGATGATGTTCCCCATGATTTCTTCTCTGGAAGAAGTGCAGGCAGCCAAAGCTGTGCTGGCCGAAGTTATGGAGGAACTGGAACAGCGAGGCGTTCCCTTTGACCGGAATATTCCGGTCGGGATTATGGTCGAAGTACCAGCGGCAGTCATGATCGTGGATATTTTGGCTGAGGAAGTGGATTTCTTCAGTATCGGTACGAATGATCTGGTGCAGTATGTACTGGCGGTAGACCGCATGAACGAGCAAATTGCCCATATGTATCATCCTTATCACCCCGCAGTTCTCCGTTTGATCCGTATGACGGTGGAAGCGGCGAAGCATGCCGGGATTGAGGTTAGCGTATGCGGGGAAATGGCTGCGGACGAGCGTTCGCTGCCGCTGTGGCTGGAGCTAGGTATTAATAATCTTAGCATGTCGCCACAGGCGCTGCTGAAGGTGAAGCACCGCACGCTGAACACCGTCGCCGCTGAGGCTCGGGAAGTAGCAAAGGCCTGCTTCCGAATGCGTACAAGCTCAGAGACGGAAGCGAAGCTCAGCGCGTATGCCAAGATTAGTGCCACTGCGCTTGGGAGCAGTTCGGAAGCGAAGGAGAAGACCTCCTGAGGCTGCCGAATACCTGTTGTAGCGTCAATAGCAGATACAGATATTGGATTGAAGAGGCTGTCTTATAACAGGCATATTCCTTGATGAGAAGCCCATTTACTTAAAAATAATGCGAAAATAGAACATGGCGGTGTCCAGGAGATTTCCTGAACCCGCCATGTTCTATTTGTGTTTGACCACATTTTGGAACAAGGGAATGGGCAACCCCAAACTAGAGCCAACCCAACCCAACCCAAAGCCAAAGCCAAAGCCAAAGCCAAAGTCAAAGCCAAAGTCAAAGCCAACCCCACTCGGTCATCGGGCGTGCAGATCAGGTGAAATAAAAGTGAATATCATGCAGCGCTTAAACAACTGGAAAAACTCCTGTTATTGATTCGAAAAAAGAAGTGTTTCCAAAAATAACTGGAAATTCTCCCGTTAATCCATAGGATCCCTCTCGATTTTCTTATAAAGTCGAAGAATAACTGGAGAAATTCCTGTTAATTCGAGAAAAAACCTTGAAAGGGGAGAATTAACGGTACATTTTCCTGTTAAACCAGAGCCAAGCTTTCAAGCTAGCAATGAGGACCTGCGCCGGGCTCTGATCAGTCCATCATGCTGCGCTGCGCGACATGCGTACGGCGGTTCAAGGTCTCGTTCTATTTGCAATGCCTGAGCTTCAGGTTTTGCGTTTGAACTGGGGCCTGCTCTACCGCATCCACTTTTTGAATTGGTGTGATAAAGCTCCCCTTTAGCATAACAGCGTTTATGATTATATCTGTCTACCGTGAGAGGGGCGTCTTCGTCTAGGATTAACTCTATTAATGGACATGTTTTGCTGTCTTGCTTGAAGGGGAGCGTTCGCTTTTGGAACCACCCCTGTTTATATTATAGAGAGGTTTATTTTTCCAAATAGTAAAACCGTTTGTGTCTTGTCGCAGTCAATATATAGGAGAGCACAACGCCAGAGGGTTTGGCAAAAATGCTGCATGAAAGGAGTAACGCTGGGTAATGGAGAGTATAATGACAGCCAAAACAATGGATACAGGCGAAGCGGAAGCCTTTATGCTAATGGTGCAGGAGCAACAAAGACTTCTGTATGGGATCGCCTACAGTTATTTACGAAGTGAAGCGGATGCACTTGAAGTGCTACAAGAGGCTACTTGTCGGGCCTGGATCAAGCGAAGGAGCCTGAAAGATCCGACACGGTTCACCCCTTGGCTCATTCGAATTGTTATCAATTGCTGCAATGATGAGCTTAAACGGAGGAAGCGGGTACTGACCGTGAAGCCAGCAGGATCGGCAAGCGACATAATGGAAATGAAAAGCGATCTAAGACTGGATATGGAGCTGGCGCTGGATGGGATGAAGCCAAAGTATCGACAGGTGCTTGTACTCAAGTATTACAGGGACATGACTATCACAGAGATTGCGGAAATATTGGACAAGCCAGAAGGAACGATCAAAACCTGGCTGAACAAAGGACTAAAGCATTTGCGTGGCAAAATGAAAATTAAGGGGGAAGTATGATATGGCTCTGCGCGAGGAGAAACTTCTTGAAGATTATTTTCACGGGTTGTCATTAGAAGCGGAACGGATACCGGAGTCCCGGATTCATGCGAATGTTCGTCTTGCCCTAAACAGGAGATCACAACATGCCAGAACGTTATGGAAAAAGCGCCTGTGGACAGCAACAACCGCTGCGGTAATTGCCGTGCTCTTACTGGCTTCTGTGGGTTCATGGGTGGTAGAAGGTACGGGGCTGCGGAGTGCGCTCAGTTCTTTTTCGAAGAGTGATCCACTGGGGGCATACCAGGCCATTTTAACTTCAGATACTACAGTATCATCAGCGATTAAGGCGGGATTGATGCAGCGGGTGGATGTCTCCTCCTTGGAAAAAGAGGGTCATGTGCTGACAATTGACGGTATAGCAGCCGATGCTATGGGTATCATTATTCTCTACTCTGTAGACAACAAGACAGACCAAATAACAAAGACCCACCAGATGTCATTGACAGATAGTAAGGGAGCGGTAATAGGTTCTGAACTAATTGGAATGCATCAGAATCTTCGCTTAGGCACTACCCTGAATGTAACACGCCTGACTTGGACGGGAGATGCCAATAATTTACCGGACGAAGTGGAGGTTCAGATTGAACTCGCCAAGAGCGCCGGGAATGATCAGCAGCCTGTTACTCCGGAGCAGCTTATCAACTTATCTGTACCCATCAAAATAGACAAGAAGGCAATGGCAGAGAGCGGACAATCTATTGCATTTAATCAACCCTTAACGGTTGCTGGGCAAACGATACATATCAAGCAAGTGTATGCGGGTGTTACCGGCATCTATGTAGAGACTGCATATGATAAGGATAATACCCAGGATGTTTTCGGAATGCTGAACCCGCGAATATTACTGGGAGATGAATCAGAATACCAAGGGTTTTATCTGCCGCAGCGAATCCGGAAAGAGGGAAGGGAATTTAGTGTATTTAGTAATGATAGTACTGTTCCCAAAGCACCGCTGCGTCTGACTGTTGACGGAATCTATGCCTTGGAGCCTTCCAAGAGAGAACTAGTCATTGATACAGATAGGCAGCAAATTGTGAAAGCACCAGATAATGCACTCACAGTAGAAATAGTACAGGATTCCGCTGAGTATCAATTAATTGTTTTGAAGCATCATTTAACAGATAGTAACAAATTAAGCCGTGATGGCAATTTAATCATGAACATGTCGTTTAAGGATGGCAAGGGACAAGTCCATGAATATGATCAGTCTCCTCACAACTTTGACCTTACTAATTTATTAAAATCCAAACCAACGGAGTTGAATGAATCCGGCCTTAATCTGTATTTTATCGGAAAAGAAAAACTTCCTCAGCCGTTGACGTTTACGCTGGACAGCTATCCTAACGCCATTAAGAACGTAAAGACCATTCGGTTGCGGTGATAGACGCTGAAAAAAACAGCAGGCCCTGCACTTCAAGACAAGCTTGAAGGAGGGCCTGCTATGTATTCTTTTAAGGCTTAACGTGCGTCTTTACTCCCCAGCCAGTGCGTCGCAAAAGGCTTTGCCGTATGGCGGTAAATCGGGCGGACGGCGGGCGGAGATAATGTGTCCGTCAGTCACAACAGGTTCATCCTTCCAGATGGCGCCTGCATTCTCCATATCATCGCGGATTCCGGGAGTAGAAGTAACGGTCACACCCTCCAGGATTTTTGCCGAAATGAGCACCCAGCCGGCGTGGCAAATCTGCCCGATCGGTTTCTTGGCTGCATGGAAATCCTGTACGAGCTTCAGCACTTTACTGTAGCGGCGGATTTTGTCGGGCGCCCAGCCGCCTGGTACTAGAATGCCGTCATAATCGGCGGCGTCAAGCTCGTCCCAGGAATATTCGGCTTTGGCGGGAACACCATATTTGCCGATGTAAGTTTTATCTTTTTCGAGTCCAGCCAGATGAACCTCCGCGCCTTCCTCCCGCACCCGGTAGACAGGGTACCAAAGCTCCAAATCCTCAAATTCGTCATCCACTAGTGCAATGACCTTCTTGCCGTGTAGTCTCATTACTGGAGTCTCCTTCCTGCATCTATTAGCTATTCTCATTCATTCTATCAAATTTAAAATTTTAAGTCACACAAGCTGTGGATATGTATAGTTCAATTGCCAAATTAATCATTATATGCAAATGAGAAGGATTCGGGAGGGCGAAGTCGAATATAGAAGTAAAAAGTCGGAACCTGCGTGCTTTTTAATATAGGCTTGAGGTGTGGCAGATGTGGAAAGATAACTTGATGGAAAAAGCATGCGGTTGCGGCGGTGACATGACTATACATATGCATACGCTTGTGTACAACACAAAGATCAAAATCACAGATGTGCCCGTCTATACTTGTGAGAGTTGTTCGCGTTATGAACCGCTACCCGTCATCAAGCCAGCATTGGGCGAACTAGTGCAGCAATTGGGGATAGAAGGAATTGCGGGCAGCAAGGTATCCTTGGCGGACGGCAGTGAATGGGCCTTTGTACTGAAAGAGACGTTTTCTAAATTTAGTGGCGAGAGTTTATCGGAACTTGAAGAGGAGATCCGCAAGACGGTTCAGAGCCGAATTGATCTTTTGCTGGACATTTACAGGTTCGCGGGGAACTCTGGGGATGGTGAATGGATGCGTGAAACGGGTGAGCGACTGTCACAATTGACCTTGAGATCGACACAAAGTGTCAAATAAGTTACAGGAAAAGGATGAGCAGTGGATGTTTTCTTGTTTTCAGGAAATTTTTCTGCAAAATCAATGAAAATTTTTCACGAAAGTTGGATTTTTCACTCACTTTTTGTTACGATAGAAAGAGGTTACATGATTGCACCAATAGGGACGCGGGTTGAATGACGTTCCGAGGTAATGCTTCTGCCATGAAAAGATTTTTGAAAGGAAAATGAAGCGTTATCATTGCACAAATGTACAAAGTGTCGTATCATAATTTTAATTAGTCGAACGATAAAATTTATCGCAATGGAGAGAGTAATTTGACGGTAACCATTTACGATGTAGCGCGAGAAGCAGGCGTATCTATGGCTACGGTATCACGGGTTGTGAACAATAACCCCAACGTGAAGCCGCAGACCCGGAAGAAAGTGTTTGAAGCGATTGAGCGTTTGGGCTATCGTCCAAATGCCGTGGCAAGAGGACTTGCCAGTAAGAAAACGACAACTGTCGGTGTCGTAATTCCTGATATTTCCAACTCGATATTTGCAGAAATTGCACGCGGGATTGAAGATATTGCCAACATGTATCATTACAACATCATTCTCTGTAACGCGGACAAGCGCAAAGAGAAGGAGATTCGTGTTATTAACACATTGCTTGAGAAACAAGTGGACGGGCTGCTCTTCATGGGCGGTACAGTAACGGATGAGCATATTCAGGCATTCCAGACTTCTGCTGTTCCAATTGTGCTCTGCGCAACCCGTGACGAGAAGGGAACGTATCCATCTGTGGATATCGACCACGAAACGGCAGCTTTCGACGCGGTGAACACCTTGATCCGCCACGGACACCGTGAAATTGCTATGATTAGTGGCACTCTGCAGGATCCGGCGAACGGCTATGCTCGATTCCAGGGGTACAAGAAAGCCTTGGAAGCAGCTGGCATTGAGTATCAAGAAGATTTGGTGCGTATCGGTAACTATCGTTACGAATCCGGTGTCGAGGCCATGAAGTACTTCCTCGGCCTGAAGAAGAAGCCAACCGCGATCTTTGCCGCAACGGATGAAATGGCGATCGGTGCCATTCATAGTATCCAGGACGAAGGTCTGAAAGTCCCAGATGATTTCTCGATCATCAGTGTCGACAACATTCGGATGGCCTCCATGGTCCGTCCGCTGCTGACAACCGTAGCCCAGCCAATGTACGACTTGGGTGCGGTAGCAATGAGACTTTTAACAAAGCTTATGAAGAAAGAGACCGTAGAGAATGCCCGTGTTATTTTGCCGCATGAGACGATTCTCCGGTTGTCTGTCAATCATCTGAATAAGTAATTACGGATTTGGATATGTATAGCATGGAAAGCTCCTTCTGGAGCTTTTTATGCTTTATACACTATAAATTTTATTGAACCATGGGAGGAATCTACATATGAGTGAAGTAATCGGAATTATCGGGGCTATGGATGAAGAGATTCAATTGATGCTGGAGGAAATCAAGAACCGTGAAACGGTAGTGAAAGCAGGCATCAGCTACCACGTGGGTACTATTTTTGATAAACCGGTAGTTCTGTGCAGATCCGGAATCGGCAAAGTTAATGCGGCAGTAACTACACAGATCCTGCATGACTCCTTCGGGGTATCCAAGGTCCTGTTCACAGGCGTTGCTGGTGCAGTACACCCTGATCTGAACATTGGGGATATCGTGATCTCTTCGGAATGTATGCAGCATGACATGGATGTCACGCCACTTGGTTATCAAAAAGGGATCATCCCGGATCAGGAAGTGTCCTCGTTCCCTGCGGATGCTGACCTTATTGCCCTGGCTGAAAAATCCTGCCGTGAGCTGAACTGCCACTACGAGATCGGTAAAGTGTTGTCCGGGGATCAATTTATTGCCAGCAGAGAGGTAGTAGCTTCGCTGAGACAGGAAATGAATGGTGCTTGTGTCGAGATGGAAGGAGCGGCGGTTGCTCAGGTGTGTTTCATGAACGATACACCGTTTGTTGTCATCCGCTCCATGTCTGACCGTGCTGACGGCTCTGCAGAAGTTAACTATAAAGAGTTTACCATTGAGGCTTCCCAGCGTTCCCATGCCATCCTGGCACAAATGCTGCAAGCCCTGTAAATTCTGCTGTTTCTTAATACATGAACCGCTGCCTGAAACGGACGCGGTCAAAGGTTTCCTGTGAGGACATCGGTACCTCCCGGCCAATTCGCACCATGAGGCAATTGGCCGGATGGGAACATATCTCCGGATCATCCGTCGCATACCACACCATATCTACGGTTTTCATCAGCTTCTCCATCATCTGCCGGTAGCCCCACACATCCAGCCCGCTACCCTTCAAATCCCAATGCCAATAATATTCTGTAGTGAATACAATGCAGTTCTCCAGTTGTTCTCCTTCAAAGGCGGTGGAAATCATCAGCCTGCCAAGTCCAGCTCCGCGATATTCATTTGCAACCTCAACGGCCCCCAGCTCGACAAGATCTTTCATACCGCCCTGAGACCACAGTTCCATTTCGTCAGGATAGTGAAAAGTTACATAACCTATGATAATTCCTTGATCTATTGCGGCAATAATACGCCCTTCAGGCAGTTCGGCAATTTCGATTAATGCTTCGAGCTGCTCTGAAGGCTTGCGAAAAGCATCCAGATCACGGTGGATGTCCAGGTCTCTGATGTCTTCAGGTGACAAGGGACCGTTAACTGTGAGCGTTTTACCGTTATAATTGAGGGAATGACTAATTGGAATCTTACGGTGCTCCATAACTGACTCCTTTCAAGAATATTATAAAATATGGAATGTAACCGTTTGCTATGATATACTGATTCAGACATAAAATATTCACAAATGCTGCATTGACATCATTAATTATGAAAGAAGTCTCACCCTTAAAGCTTAATTCAAAGAAGTGAGGGAGGCAAGAGTGATGGGTCAAGTTCACAGCGAAATTTTGCCGGGGCGTGTACAAAGCTCCAATATGCCGGATTATGCCCAGGCAGTAGCCGATTTTCGCTGGGAGGATGTGCATAGACATTTCTCCTGGTTCGAGAGCGGCAAGGTCAACATGGCCCATGAAGCAGTGGACCGGCATGTTCAGGAAGGACGGGGAAACGCCACAGCGCTGCTCTATAGTGATGCTGTACGTGCGGAAAGGTATACCTTTGCCGATCTGCGGGAGCGTTCTAACCGGTTTGGAAATGTGCTGCGAAAGTACGGAATCGGCAAAGGCGACAGGGTGTTTATTTTTATGCCGCGCCAACCGGAACTGTACTTCAGTCTGCTAGGGATTTTAAAAGTCGGAGCCGTGGTGGGTCCGCTCTTTGAAGCGTTCATGGAGACGGCCGTCAAGGACCGGCTTGAGGACAGTGGAGCCGTTGCACTGGTGACAACGCCCGGTCTCCTTCACCGGGTGAAACGGGAGGAACTTCCTAACCTGCGTCATATTATTTTGGTGGGAGACGGCCCGGATGCTTATGAGGGAACCTTGCGTTATGAGGAAGAAATGTCCCAGGCCTCACCGGAGCTGGAACCGGAATGGCTTACACTGGATGATGGCTTGATTATGCACTATACCTCAGGCTCTACGGGCAAGCCCAAAGGGGTCTATCATGTTCAACGAGCAATGATACAACATTATTATACGGGTCAGGTAGTGCTGGATTTGCGCCCGGACGATATCTACTGGTGTACCGCAGACCCAGGATGGGTCACAGGCACGTCGTATGGGATTTTTGCCCCATGGCTGAATGGGGTAACGAATGTGGTTCGGGGTGGACGTTTCAGCCCGCAGGATTGGTATAAAACGATCGAACGCAATGCTGTCACGGTATGGTACAGTGCGCCTACGGCTTTCCGCATGCTGATGGGAGCGGGGGAGAGTCTCCTGCAGGACATTGATTTAAGCAGCCTGCGCCATGTTCTGTCCGTCGGGGAGCCGCTGAATCCGGAAGTAGTGCGCTGGGGCGACAAGTTCTATAATCAACGCATTCACGACACCTGGTGGATGACGGAGACCGGCGCACAGCTGATTTGCAACTACCCGGGCATGGACATCAAGCCAGGCTCAATGGGACGTCCGTTGCCGGGCATAGAGGCCGCTATCCTGGATGACAAGGGCAATGTGCTGCCGCCGTATTCCATGGGGAATCTGGCGATCAAGACGTCCTGGCCGTCCATGATGAGTACGATCTGGAACAACCAGGCCAAGTATGAGGAATACTTCCGTATTCCGGGCTGGTACATCTCGGGGGACTCGGCTTATATGGACGAGGACGGCTACTTCTGGTTTCAGGGCCGGATCGACGATGTCATCAACTCGTCAGGTGAGCGGATCGGCCCGTTCGAGGTGGAGAGCAAGCTAGTGGAACATCCGGCGGTAGCGGAAGCTGGTGTCATCGGCAAGCCGGATCTGACACGAGGCGAGATTATCAAGGCCTTCATCTCCCTGCGCGAAGGCTACGAGCCTACGGCAGCGCTGAAGGAAGAAATCGCAGCATTCGTCAAAGCAGGGCTCTCAGCCCACGCAGCGCCGCGTGAGATCGAGTTCAGGGAGAAGCTGCCCAAGACCCGCTCTGGCAAAATCATGCGGCGGGTACTCAAGGCTTGGGAGCTGCATCTTCCTGCAGGTGACTTGTCGACGATTGAGGATTAAGCCTATTGGTAGCAAAAAAACACCGTTCCTATGAAAATCAGGGAACGGTGTTTTTGGTATGCACTGTAAGTCTTGAACCATTAAACCAATTGCGTAAGCAGTAAGGTCTTTAGTGGGTAGTCACGCCGCCCGTATTGGCTCCAGCTCCGCTTGTATTGGCGCCAGTTCCGCCCGGGGCGTTGGCACTGTTATTACTATTGGCGCCTCCCGCGGGCGGGGTGTCTGTGCTTCCCGCTGGCTGTAAGATAATACCGGGGTCATCCGGACCGCCTACCTCCGGATTATCGGAGCCTGGAGTAGGCTCGCTACCGTTATCCGTGGAATCCGGAGGATTCGTCGGTTCCGGTGTAGCGATCGGCCCACTGACTATAGTGCCCGAAGCCGTCTCATGTCCGCCTACATCAACTGCAGTGACATAGAAGCTAGCATTGGCGCCAGCCGGTGTGCTTGATTGGAATACGGTGCCTTCACCTACTGACAGTACCGCCTGCTTCTGGAAGGAGCCGCCGTTCAGTGAACGGTACAGGCGATAGCCAACTACATCCGGTGAACCACTTGGTGTGAAGGAGATCACCGCTTTGCCGGTGCTGTAAGACACATTGACATTACCCGGAGGAGTAGGCGGATTGCCATCATCTACCCGTGGATCAACCTCAGCTGGTACATCGCTCTTCGCATCCGCTGGCATGTAATAGGATAGCGATTCGTGATCTTTCATTTTTGTGAAGGCAGCCAGCAGCTCTTTAACCAATTGCTGAATCGACTTTTCACGTTTCACCACAATTTTTTCTTTCAAGAAATCATCAGGTGTCCCATCGTGCGGAATATAGTTGACACCGTTGTAGGTGATATATGTGGCTTTGGAAATGCCGTCATCGCTGGTGGTTGGCACATATTTGGCATTGAATAGATCGGTATTGAACCGATCTGTCAGGCTGGTTGGCAGCTTGCCGCTATATGCAGACACTGTTTTCTTCACAATACCTTCCGGCTGTACAAATTTATCGGTGACGAACAGATCAGGTTGTTTCTCAATGACCGCATTCATGACCTTGGCCCACAAGGATTGCGCCTGACGTCTTTGTGTGTCGCCTTGCAGCGTGTTAATCTGCTCTTTGTAGCCGACCCACATTCCAAGTGTTACATCAGGCGTATAACCCATAAACCAAACATCCGCATAATTTTGCGTGGAGCCGGTTTTGCCGACGATTGGAATATCTTTGAAATGCTTGTATTTACTTTTAACGGTGCTGGCCGTTCCGTCGGTAATTACAGTACGCAGCATATCCGTCATGAGATAAGCAGTCTGCTCGGAAAATACTTGATCGGGATTAACCTTGTGCTGATAGACGATTTTGCCTTCCGAATCGACGATTTTATCGATCATATAGGCATCGTTAAAAGCACCCTTGTTGCCGATTGCTGAATATGCATTGGTCAACTCTTCGACTGATACACCATAGCGCAATCCGCCGAGAACCCCTGTTTGGGCACTGTAATCTTGTTCCTGAATCGTTGAAATACCAAGCTTCTTCGCAAAAGCCCAGGCATTATCAATTCCGACCTTCTCATTGAAAAGCTTCAGAGCGGGCAGGTTAAGCGATTTATTCAGTGCATAACGGGCGGTGACAAGGCCCTGATAACGATTATTGGCGTTCTTCGGAATATGGAAACCTTTCCCGCCATCTTTTAAAATAATCGGGGCATCATCCAGTATTCCTGCTGGCTGAATCAAACCGGCATCCAGGGCTGGCAGATAAGCAGCGATTGGCTTCATGGTGGAGCCCGGTTGACGAACCATCTGTGTAGCATAGTTCATCTGCTCGATGTTGAAATCGCGTCCTTCGATCATCCCGAGGATGGCCCCGGTCTTGTTATCGATCATCATACCCGCGGTCTGTTCAATCCCCTTGGTTTTGCTGTCCTTAGTGAAGTTAGAACTATCCTCGGAGATGCTATGCATCGCGCTGTATACCTTCTTGTCAATGGTAGTGTAGACGCGGTACCCACCAGTCATCAACTGCTGTCTGGCTGCTTCCAGAAGCTGTTTGTTGTCTGCAGGGGTCTTGCTCGTGCCTGTGGTGCCTGTTGTGTTCGTACCCTTGGCATCCGTCTTGTTCTGATTCAGTGACAGAAGGATCTCCGCAGCCTTACGTTCGGTCTCCAGCATCAGGTATGGATAGGTAGCATAAGCCTTCTTGGTGTAAGGAGCCAGGGAGCCCTTGATGTCAAAGGCCAGCGCCTCCTCATACTGGGAGTTCGTAATTTTGTTCTCCTCAAGCATCCGGCGCAGTACAAGCCGCTGACGGTCCAGAGCCCGCTTAAATGCAGTCTCGTTGAACTCGCCAGTACCGCTGAACGCGGAATAGGCGGAAGGAAGCTGCGGAAGACCCGCCAAATAAGCTGCCTGGGCTATATTCAGCTTATCCAGATTATCCTGACCGAATATTCCCTTAGCTGCAGCCTTGATCCCGTATACGTTGTATCCGTTGGACCCATTGCCGAAGGGTACCTTATTAAGATATGCTGTTATAATTTCTTGTTTGGACAGGAAGCGCTCCAGTCGCAGCGAGAGCAGAATTTCCTTAACTTTGCGATCTTCCGTTTTGTCCAGATTAAGGAATACGCGTCTAGCCAGCTGCTGGGTAAGCGTACTGCCTCCAGTCTGAACGGATTCGTTCAACAGCTTCTGCTTGATAGCACGTAGAGTACCGTTAAGATCTATTCCTTTATGTTGGTAGAAATTATTATCCTCGATCGCGAGGACCGCATCAATCACAATCTGGGGAATATTATTGTACTCAACCAGCCTTCGGTCTTCTTCTGTACGAAGCTGGCCGATCGGTGAGCCGTCACGGAAATAGGCAAATCCAGTGATAGCGTTCTGGCTGACTTGCTGCTGGATAAACTGCTCGGAGCGAATTGGGTCATCTTTCACAATAGATGTAATATAGCCGGCCATCGCACCTCCGGCGAACAGAGTACCCAGTACGCCGAGAATGAACATCCATTTCACTACAGAACCAAATCTGCGAAGCCAGGATCTGCGGGGGGGACGCTTCTTGGCGTTTTTTTTCTTCTTCTCCTCAACCATCGACGATAATCCTCCTTTTAACGGAACTATTATAGCACAAATTGACGATTTTGAATGCGTTCCCGTTGTAATCCTGTTTTTAGAAGGGGTTGACATACGCTAACAAAGGGGGAATGGCTTGGGTTTCTTTGCGGAGCGATGTGGATTTGGGTGGAATCGACTAGAAGCTTAATTTGCTAATCCAAAATTCGAGGTTACGAACTAGAGGGAGGCGCACCAAGAAGCGGACAGGATCCCAAAATAAGGATTGTGCGAAAAATATAGGAACGGTTGGGTGCCCTAATATAACAAAAAGCCCCCGGATAAATCCGGAGGCTTTCAGCATACTCGCCGTAAGCGAAATATTAACGGTTGTAGAACTCGACGATTTGTTTCTCATCGATATCCTGGGACAGTTCAGCACGCTCTGGCAAACGAATGAATTTACCTTCGAAAGAAGCGTCGGAATATTCCAGGTAACCAGGAAGGTGGGAACGGTTAGCAAGAGCTTCCTTGATGGAAGTCAAGCCTTGGCTTCTTTCACGAAGACCAATTACGTCGCCCAGTTCCAGACGGTAAGAAGCGATGTCAACTTTTTTGCCGTTAACAGTTACGTGACCGTGGGATACCAACTGACGTGCACCAGCACGGGAGTTAGCAAAACCAAGACGGTAAACGAGGTTGTCCAGGCGGCTTTCAAGCAAGAACATGAAGTTTTCGCCCGCGATACCTGGAAGCTTTTGTGCTTTGGTGAAAAGAGTTTTAAATTGCTTTTCGCCCAAGCCGTACATGTGACGCAGTTTTTGTTTTTCCAAAAGCTGCATTCCGTAGTTACTTACTTTTCTACGTTGGTTAGCGCCGTGTTGTCCTGGTGGGAAAGGGCGTTTCAGGTCTTTGCCTGTACCGCTAAGGGAAATGCCCAGACGGCGGCTGAGTTTGAATTTAGGTCCGGTGTAACGTGCCATGTTAAAGTAGACTCCTTTATAATTGAAATTTCAGGTTAGGGCCTATTTGCGCCGCTTAACGTATTCAGTGGAGGTTAATAGGTCCACACTGCCGGGGAAGTTCAGCCGCTGCCCTGACAGTAACGATAAGCGTGAGGGTGACACAACCTTACGCCCAAGTAAAAGACCATTACAGTCTTGTTCAACAATAAATATTATATGAAAATAACAGGTAAAGTCAAGTAGAGATTAAAAGTGAATTTGTCAATCTTTGTCGATAGTTCTTTGGTCCTAACAAAAATCCCGGAATTATGGAAAATATAATGCATTACCGGGAAAAAGAGAGTAAAATATAACCACTTAGAAGTTACCGGAAAGTGCGTATTTTAAATGATTAGCAAAGGGGATTCTCTTTATGTCAGAACAAGAAGCATGCGGTCGCAATCGTATGCTCTTACAGGACACTGTGCAATCAAGCGGAGATTCGCAAGATCCTGCCGCCTGGCTGAGGGAAACAGACATCGTATACCACGATCTCCCTTATATAGCCGATCTGATTGTCGATAGCTTTCATGAGTGGCAGGGAGGACAAGCTATTCTGCCATTTGCCGCTTCGTGGGAATGGTGTGTCCTGAATTTTGAAGCCAAATGGATAGAAGATATAAATGAAGAACAGGAGCGTCTGAGAGCAGTTTGGGAGGAGACAGGAAGGCTCAGTCTTGCCTCCAGACAGCCTGAGCTCCTCTCCATCGAGGAGGATGGGGTAGAAAGGGTTATCCTGACGATCCCGGTGGTTACACGTACTCGCGGGGAGATTTTCGCTTTGCTTGGCTGTACGATGTCGACAGAACAATATGAAGCCGGGGGCAGGCATATAGCTGAAGCCATGGCGCAGCATTACCGGACTTGCTTTTACCACCAGTTTGAGCATGTGTTCGTATCCGACCTGGCAGGGGTTCACATGCACGCAGAGCGGGAGAGCAACCGGCGTTCCCTGTTGTTTCAGATCGTCCAGCGGATGCATGACAATATTGATGTTGATGCAGTGCTGAGCGAGGTGATCAACAGTATCTGCGCTATGTATCCGGGTGCACGTCTGGAGTTGTTCATGTCACAGGATCATAGGACCAGCCACCCGCAGGTGAAGCCGCTGCCGCCGGTCTGGTCGAGCGATGATGTGTGCGCTATTGCCTTTAAAGACGGCAAGGTAGCTATTCATACAAGCGGTGAGGGCGGGCGTTATGTAGAGATAGGTCTTCCGCTCGGTGGAAAGCAAGGGGTATATGGCGTATTTCATATGGTACTCGATAACCCGGATTTCCCCGATGTTGACGTGCGGTTTCTCTCCATGGTGGCAGATACGGCCGGAACGGCCTTTGAGAACGCCAAACTCTATGAACGGTCAAATCAACTCATTCGTGAGCTGCGTATGAGCAATGAACTTACAACGCGGTTAAACCAGAGCCTGCGGCTCGGGGACATTTTCCAATTTGCACTCGAGGAATTGCTGGATATGTTCGAGGCGGATTACTGCTGCATCATGCATTTAAATGAAAAGCGGGGCGGTCTTGAAGTGATTGCCTGCAACTATACACGACTGCTGAATGAGATCTTGGAAGTAGGGGGAGGACTCGGCGGACATGTGTATTCTACTGGGGAGTCGCTGATTCTGTCAGATTATCTGGAGAATTCGAAGGTTAACTCCAAGCTGATGGAGGCTACCTGCTCACAGTCTCTTATTGCGACCCCGCTGTATGTTGGCGGAGAAATTCGCGGTGCTATTATGCTGTCACACCGTGATGCTCATTATTTTTCCTACGATAACTACAGATTGCTACAAGCCATGGCGGGCCATATTGGGCTTGCAGTGGGTAACGCTCGGCTGCATGCCGAGGTGCGGCGCCTGGCGAATCGTGATACCTTGACCGGCCTGTATGCCCGGCATTACCTGGACGAAGTGATTCAGGAGAGGCAGACCACCGACTTCTGCGGAACGCTGATCGTGGTGGATATCGACCAATTCAAAATGGTGAATGATACCTATGGACATCAGCAGGGTGACAAGATTCTGAAGCAGGTTAGCGACATCGTGAAATCCTCGATTCGCCAAGGCGATATTGCTGCCCGGTGGGGCGGTGAAGAGTTGGCGGTCTATCTCCCCCAGCTTGGCGTGCAGCAGGCGGCTTATGTCGCTGAGCGTATCCGTAAACGGGTGCAGGAAGAGACCAAGCCAGCTGTCACAGTCTCCTGTGGCATTGCTGAATGGAGCTGGACCGATGATCGTGTCAGTGTAGAGTCCCTGTTCTACCGGGCTGATATGGCCCTGTATGATGCGAAGAACAGCGGTCGTAATCGGGTTGTGATGGACAAGAAGAAATCGGAAGAATAGTTGAAGAATCCTTGAGGCGATGCCTCGAGGATTCTTTTTTTGCCTCAGGAACAATTCTGTATGGATAAGGTGCTGGACAGTGAAAAGGTCTACATTACTAAGAAGCCTACATTACTAAGAAGCCTACATTACTAAGAAGCCTACATTACTAAGAAGCCTACAAATCCTTGTCCATATTAGAGGTATCCTGCTTGGATTTCATTATTTTCGTTAGGGATACATGCCGGTGCCTGAGCAAACAGGAGGAAAGAGACTTGCGTAAATAATCGGCTGCCGCAGCCTCGAATACGACAGCACAAGAAGTCAAGGTCCAACAGCAGCAACTCGTCATATGCATCAGCCACAGTTCAACTCGAATACTACAGTACAAGAAGGCAAGATCCAACAGTAGCAGCGCTTGACCGGATCCTTTCGTAGCTGCGTCCCCCTGTCCCATCCTTTGAGTGACATGGGAGGGGGGCCTGGCTCAACGTCGGTTTGCTTCCAGCCTCGTGAATACAGAAATAAGAGCATTTTTGTACCCTAATTTATCTATAAAGGATGGATAATTTCAATTAAGGGCATTTTTGTATGTTAATTCTTGCAATACAGTGCCTTTCGAGGGAAAAGTGAGGAAATAAGGTGCAAAAATGCTCTTAATTTCCTTTTTCACTCTAAAACGATCAATATAAGGTGCAAAAATGCCGTTATTTTAACCGTTGATTAGATGTTAAGTTCCCAGTTCAGTCTGTTTCTCAGCTTAAGCTCCCAATAAGTTCCCAATACATATTCAGATAAGTGCGTTTTATACGCTGTTCGTGTATAAGCCACATGAGGCAGACACTGCTTTTGTAATGTATAGCAGGTTACGTTCGACAAGAACTTTTGGCTGTCCAGTAAGATGAACAAAAGAAATTAACAATACGCGAGAAGGAACGAACGGGGAAATTTGGAGCTATAGAAGAGAAAGCGCTCTCCTGAAAGCTTTCCGCAGGAAAGCTGGCATCGGAAGCATTGGCAGTCTACGGATTTTATCCGCGAATAGCGGTACAATCCCAAGAAATGCGGGTCCAACAGCGGCCGGAAGTCCAAACAGCGCCCAAGTGCATATTCTACCCAGGCATTCGCCATTCCCGTCACCGTAGTGACGACCGAGCCTCAAGTTCAGATCTAAAGTTCAGATCTCAAGTTCGTCCTATATAGAGGGCATAAGACCGCAGGGCAGAGAGAACCCTAAATACTGATAACCATCAACTTTCGAATATGAAAGGATATAGACCATGAGGAAAAGCATAGCTCATAGCGGAATAATTGCATTGATGTTAGCCGGTATTCTAGGTAGTGGTTGCACGGAGGTAAACAATAAACCAGCACCAAAGGATTTGTCGCTGGCATTGGCCGGGATGGCCGGGAGTGATGGGGTCAGTTTCGAAGGGTCAGCGGCGTTACATCGAAAGGGAGAGACGAAGCCAGCGCTGAGTCAGTATTATGGAGGTAAGGTGGAGAACCATAATCAACTTAGCCTGTACACACTGCTTCCGGACAAAGGAACTTCCAAAACGGCCGCAACAGAAGGTCTTCAGAAGCTGGAGAGAACTGGTGCGACAACACATATCCATTCGGCGGAAAAATCTTATTCCAGCAAGCTGGAGAAGCGGGAGGGCCAGTGGCAAGAACTGTCCGCGACCTCCGGGAACAACGAAGATAATCCGCTCCCCCGTTTGAATCCACTTCTCCAACTGGACCAGTTAAAAGATGTAGACAAAACAGTTACAGAAGAGACAGGTGCGGCCAGAGGCACCAGAGTATTACGAATCCAATTGACCCCAGAAGCAGCGCGGGCGTTACTTTCCAGAGAGCTGGAACAGGAAATGAATTCGCTCCGTCCGGCAAACAGTGGAATAGTGACCAAGAATACGCATCAAACTAAGGCGAATAAGGCGATTGAGGCGCTATGGCAGAAGAAGAACAAAGAGATGAAGCAGCAGCTTGCGAAGGCTAATGTAAAGGCTGTGTATCATTTGACCGTAGACAAGAAGCAGAATCTGCCCCGCAAGCTGGACTGGACCAGAACTGTCAGCTATGCCGACGGGAAAAAACCTGGGGACAACGAGTCTTTAGTCGTACAGGTCAACTTCTATGGATACCATTAACACCGCAAATGACATGGGGCCTTGCGCTCTATAACGGTCGTGCTACAATAGTAAAGCTTGCTTATTTATGTTGGAAGAGGAAGGAAGAGAGAAAGAAATGAAAGATCCCAGAATTCAAAAGCTGGCGGAAAACCTGGTAGGCTATTCCGTAAACGTCCAGCCGGGCGAAAACGTGCTCGTCGAAATGATTGGCAATGAAAGAGATTTGATTAAAGCAGTTGTGGAGGAGGTCGGTAAAGCCGGAGGCCATGCTTTTGTACAATTGACTGACCGTACCGTCCTGCGCAGCATGCTGAAATATGCAACCCGTGAAAGTCTTCAAACTTGGGCCGAGATTGATCTGAACCGCATGAAGCAAATGGACTGCTATATTGGCATCCGTGCCGGCGAGAACGTTAACGACTTGTCGGACGTGCCTGAAGAAAATATGAAGCTGTACAATTCCCTGTATTCGCACCCGGTACATAGCGAGCAGCGCGTTAAGCACACCAAATGGGTAGTTCTGCGTTATCCTAATGCCAGCATGGCTCAGCTTGCTAATACGAGCACAGAAGCATTCGAGGACTTCTATTTCGAAGTGTGCAATCTCGATTATGCCAAGATGGACAGAGCGCAGGACGCGCTGGCTGATCTCATGAAAAGAACCGACAAGGTACGTATTGCGGGTCCAGGAACAGACCTTACCTTCTCAATCAAAGGCATCGGTGGAGAGAAGTGCTCTGGACAGAAGAATATTCCGGACGGAGAGGTCTACACAGCCCCGGTTCGCGATTCCGTCAACGGAACAATCAGCTACAATGCTGCTTCCATCTACAACGGAGTTACGTTTGAGAATGTGAAGTTCACCTTCGAGAATGGTAAAATTGTAGAAGCTACCAGTAACGATACAGACCGTTTGAACGAAATTCTCGATTCCGACGAGGGCGCGCGTTATATCGGCGAGTTCGCTATCGGCTTCAACCCGTACATTCTGCACCCGATGAAGGACATCCTGTTTGATGAGAAGATCGCCGGCAGTTTGCACTTCACGCCAGGTCAGGCCTACGACGTTACTGATAACGGCAACCGGTCCTCCATTCACTGGGATCTCGTGCTGATTCAGCGTCCGGATTACGGCGGCGGAGAAATTTATTTTGATGATGTTCTGATCCGTAAGGATGGCATTTTTGTCATTCCAGAGCTGGAAGGTCTGAATCCTGAAAATCTGAAATAAAATGTAATAACAAGAAAATACCTTGCGCGAGTAAGCGGATTCAAGGTATCATGGAATGGATTAGTAAGTCTTAGTTTCATAATAAGTTTCGGAGGGATTCCTATGTCCAGTAACAATGCTGCAATCGTGGAAATTGCTCAAACGGCGAGCCAGTTTAACTCTTCCATCGTTCTTCAAGCGGACAACAAGTACATTGATGTTAAAAGTATCCTTGGTTTGTTCACTACTTTGGTTTCAAGCCAAAGCTATGAGCTTCACGTCCATGGAACGGACGCAGAAGAAGCTAAGAAGGCTATGAGCGAAGTATTCGCGAAGCACGGTCTGAACTTTTCTGTAGTCGCAGAGTAAAATAATGAATGGTTAAAGACGTCCTGCCGTTAGCGGCGGGGCGTTTTTTATATGTTTATCCTTATATTGCTAAATGAAAACTCCACTTTACGGGGCTATTTTGATATAATTGTGCAGAATTTTGAATATACCAAACTGAATTCTTGTATTGGCATCCGATTTCGACTAATATTAAATAAAATGGCAAAGCAGCAGTAACTTTTGGACATGGGGGGGAAGATGCATGACTTCATCAGATTTGCAGGAACAGCTTAACCTTAAAGCGATCACTCTTCTACAAGAAGATGCCGATAAAATTCAGAAGCTCATCGAAGTGCAGATGGAGAATCTGGCCACACGGTACTGCCCTCTCTATGAGGAAGTGCTGGATACCCAAATGTATGGTTTCTCCAAAGAGGTCGATTTCGCCGTCCGTGCAGGACTGGTGCCTGAGCTTACTGGTAAGCAGCTGGTAAGTAAACTGGAGCGTAATCTGGCCGTATTGTACGAAGCTCTGAACAACAAGGCAAACTAAGGTCATAGGTTGCAGCCGTTCTATCGGACAAGATTATTATCCGAAAATGATAAAGCGCACACGAGGGAATGGGGATTTCCTCCTGTGCGCTTTTTTGTTGCATAAGTGGAACTAAAGTGCCTGTCCTCTATACCAGAAAGAAGGAAACGCCAAGAATCAGGTACACGCCCAGCAGCAGCAATCCCTCATACCAGTTGGTGGCACCGTCCTGCGTAATGGACTTGGCGATAAATACAGCGACAGCGATCGCCACAATTTCAATGGTGGAGAACACAATATCCATGGTGTTGCCCATGAAATAGCTAGCAAAAATCAGCACTGGCGCGACAAACAGCGCGACCTGAAGGCTGCTGCCGACGGCGATTTCCACCGCTGCGCCGATTTTGTTCTTCATGGCGAGTAGAACGGCTGCGCTGTGTTCCGCAGCATTTCCGATAATCGCGACCAGGAAGGCGCCCACGAACAGCTCACTAAAGCCGAAGCGTTCGGTTAAAGCTTCCAATGTGCCTACGAGCCACTCACTGACAAAAGCGACCATGACGGTGGCAAGAATCAGATACATAATGGATTTGCCTTTGGACCAGGCCGGGGGATGCTCATTGGGTAGTTCTTCCGCCCTATCATCGGTGACATCGTCCAAATACTTCTTATGTGTGATCATCGAGAAGAAGAGCCAGGCGATGTAGGAGACGATCAGGATTCCAGCAACTACGAGACTAAGGACATCCGTATCTTTTGCTGTAATCGAGTGTGTGTTGAAGAACATGGCAGGTACGAACAGAGCGATGACGGCGACAATCATCAAGGAACCATTCATACCGGCGAGGGTCACGTTGAAATTCTGCACTTTATGCTTCATGCCCCCGGCAAAAATACTGAGGCCTAGTACGAGCAGCAGATTACCGATGATGGAACCTGTGAGGCTGGCCTTAACCATGTCGAACAGACCCTCTTTAACGAGGAAAAAAGCGATGATCAGCTCTGCGGCATTGCCGAAGGTGGCGTTAAGGAAGCCGCCCAGTCGTTGTCCGGCATAATGGGCCACACTTTCGGTAGCCCGGCCTAAAAAACCGGCCACGAATACGACTGCGACCGCTGACAGAATGAACTGCAGCGTATGATCCCAGCCCGCAAAATGTCCAATGGCGCTGAGGGCGAAAGTGACCACCAACAGCACCGGGGATATCCATTTTTTCAATTCTCGCACTCTCCAGTCTGCGTATGTATGTTGATTTCATACTCAATATACCCAAATTGTTCCACTCTGTAAACGGAAATGCGAGAAAGTCATTTGCTTTTTAGCCTGTTTTGGAATTACAATAATTGATATTGAGTGTAGGGGGGATATGGCATGGCAGAACAACTTCAACTGGAAAATGGGAATATACGGATTTCAAACGACGTCGTCTCGAAAATTGCTGGGCTGGCCGCCTTGGAGACTCCTGGGATAGCGGCCATGTCCGGCGGTTTGTCGGAAGGCTGGGGTAAGCGCCTGAGCGGCAAGAACGTGCAAAAGGGCGTTACCGTTGAAGTCGGACAGCTCGAAGCGGCAGTCGATTTGAAGATTATCGTCCTCTATGAAACTCCGATTCACGAAGTGTGCCGGATGCTGCAACAGAACGTCCGCGAAGCTGTGGAGAGCATGACAGGTCTTCACATTGTTGAAGTAAACGTTAAGGTTGAAGGCGTAGCGTTCAAGAATGACGAAATCTCGTAAGAATGCTGAAAATCAGAATCAATAATTAGGATTAAGATGTTCAGGGGCATAATCGCCCAAGGAGAGGGTCTTTCGAGCCGAATAGGGCTTGGAAGACCTTTTTCTTATGTTAATGTCGCTAAATATAAAAAAGTGCTCCACCAGCTTGTCCGAAGCTGTGGAACACTTTTTATTCGTTGATGAGGTTGCTTGATAGTTTATCAGTAATCACACGATCAGCGACCGCGGACTTCTCTGAGTTTTCTTACCGTGGTTACAGATTTGGTGACTTCCTCTTTGGCTGGCCGGTTGGTCTCTCTGGAGATGCTGAGCATGATACCCATGGCCATCAAGGTTACCAGCAGTGAGGAGCCCCCGTAGCTGATGAACGGAAGTGTTACACCGGTGAGTGGGATCGTATTGGTCACACCACCGATGTTAACAAAGGCCTGAATGGCGATCATCCCCATCACTCCGATTCCGACAAGCGTCCCGAATGGATCGGTGCACCTGAGCGCAATCAGGATTCCCCGCCATAAGAAGAATAGGTACAACAACAGGAAGATGGAGGTTCCAATAAAGCCTAACTCTTCACCGATGACGGCAAAGATAAAGTCAGTTTGCGGGTAGCGGAGGTAATGCAGCTTCTGAACGCTTTGTCCAAGTCCAGAACCGCTGACGCCTCCTTCGCCTAGAGCGGTCAGGGACTGCAGGATATTGAAGCCACTACCTTCAGCGACCTCAAAGGGATCGAGAAAGGCGTCGATCCGGCCTTTTTTATAATCCTGCTTGACGACGACTTCACCGGAAGGTGGAGACAGTGAATCAATAGCGGCCTTGGCGCCCAGAACAATTCCGACGCCGAGCACAAGCAGAGCAATCGAGCCCATAATATGTTTCATACTGGCGCCGCCTGCATAGATGACCAGCCCGCTGGTGGCCACCAGGATCAAGCATGAACCAAGGTCAGGCTGCATCATAATTAAGCCTGCAACGATACCAACTATGACCATGACCGGTATATACCCCGTGCGGAGATCCCGAAGGCGTTCCCCTTTTTTGGTAATCAGGGCAGCTAGGTAGAGAATAATGGTTATTTTGGCAAGCTCGGTAGGCTGAATCCCAAGTCCCATGATATTAAGCCAGCTACTTGCGCCGTTGATTCGTTCGGTAAAGGCCACGAATAGAAGCAGAACAATAGTCACGAAGAACATAGGTGCATACCATTTTTTAAACTTGCTATAGTGGATATTCATCGTCACGAACATAGTGACTATTCCCAAGACAATCCAGATGATCTGACGTTTAACAAAGTAGAGCGGATCATTTTTGAAGAAAAGACTGGAGCTTGCGCTGAAGACCATAATCAGTCCGAAGCCGACAAGCAGCAGGGTCAGAATCAATAACAGGAAGTCGGGTGTTCCTCTTTTGGGCAGGTTGACTTTGGCATTCGTCTTTCCCTTACGGTTACTCAAGCCTCAAGCAGCTGCTTCAATTCAAGGATCCGCTCTGCTGCAATATCCAGTACAGGCTGCGGTACCGGTGATTCGTATTCTAGTCCATGAGGGAAGGTTGCTTTGCCAAGGTATACAGCCTCAATGGCGAGAACCGCATCGGGCTTTTCCAGCTTCCCCTCGACTGCGCGTGTGTTGACACGCAGGAAGTATTCTCCGCCGTTCTTCCGGTCTTCAATCTTGCAGTCGTATGTAGCCCGGTAATATTCCCATTGCCAGCGAATGAATCCGGCCTTTTCTGCACTCTCGTCCAGATAGAGAAGGTCGCTTCTTAAGCCTACGAGGCCCGTGTTCTCAAATATCATAGCGCACTTATCCCCCTTATAAAGTATAATGATTAATTTGTTTATCCGCTTACAGACGTTCATTCTCATGATAGTATGTTTCCAGAGGTTCTGCAAGACAGGGTTTAGCCATACATACCCAGTTTTTTTGCTTTCTGCTACAATAGAAGAAATATAGCCGCTTAGGCAAGGTGATCGTGTGTAGTACGCTGTCATCTTAGTGCCAAGGCTGGTTGTCTAGGAAGGGAATGGAGCAGGCATGAAGCAGCCAACAGTTGAAGCATTGATGAACGATATGGTGGAGTGGCGCCGTCATCTGCACAGCCATCCTGAGCTGTCGTATCAGGAGAAGGAAACATCGGCTTACGTAGCGGCCAAGCTGGAAGGCTTCGGCATTGAAGTTAGAAGAAGTACGTCTAGTTACGGCTTGACAGGGATTCTTAAAGGGGCTCGGCCCGGCAAGATTGTTGTCCTCCGTGCAGATATGGATGCATTACCGATACAGGAAGAGAACAAAGTGGAATATGCCTCAACCAAGAGCGGGGTTATGCATGCTTGTGGTCATGACGGGCATACAGCAATTTTACTAGGAGCAGCAGCCTACTACAGCAGCCGGCGCAGTGAAGTGGAGGGGGAGATCCGCTTCCTCTTCCAGCCTGCTGAAGAAGTGTGTCCTGGCGGGGCTGTTGGCATGATTGCCGAAGGCGTGCTGGAAGGGGCGGATGCTGTCTACGGCTTGCATCTGTGGACACCACTGCCTGTCGGGACAGTGGGCAGCGCCCCAGGTCCCCTGATGGCGTCAACCGATGAGTTCTTCATCAACATCATCGGTAAAGGCGGTCATGGCGGCATCCCGCATCGTGCTGTAGACAGCATAGTTGCGGCAGCAGCTCTGGTGACACAGCTCCAGAGCATCGTTAGCCGATCCGTTGATCCGCTGCGCCCGGCTGTGGTCACCGTGGGCACCATTCAAGGCGGGACCGCCCAGAACATTATTGCGGAGCAGTGCCGTATAACAGGGACGGTTCGGACCTTTGATGATGAGAGTCGTCAGTTGATCCGGCGCAGAATCGAGGAGATAGCACTGGCTGTTGCCGCTACATACGGAGCGGAAGCGAAGATTGAGTTCATGACTGGATACCCGCCGCTAGTGAATGACGAACAAGAGTTCAACCGATTTAAGTCAACAGCTCCTGGAGCGCTGGGTGAAGAAGTGCAGGTTGTGACGCTGGAGAAATTGATGCCAGCGGAGGATTTTGCCTATTATTTGCATCATATACCTGGCTGCTTTATGTTTGTAGGAGCAGGCAATCCCGATAAGGATGCTATATATCCGCATCATCACAGCCGCTTTAATTTTGACGAAGACGCTATGCTGCACGGCATTAAGCTGCTGATCGCCATGACGGATTCCCGGCTTAAAGATACAACCGAAGCATAATGCTGACCTCGACTGGACAACCTAATCGCTGAACTATGCGAGATTTAGGAGGGATTCCAGTTGAAAAAAATTAAGGAAGTTATGACAGCAGGACCGGTGACGGTTACGCAAAAGGATAATATTTATGAGGTTGCTGTCAAGATGAAAGACAATGGTACCGGCTTTATTCCCGTGGTCGATTCAGAAAGCAGCAACCAATTAATCGGTGTTATAACAGACCGTGATCTTGTCATCCGGGGGTATGCTGCCAAGCATTCAGGCTCCACTGCTGTGGAGACGGTGATGAGCAGGGATCTGCGTACGGTGACAGAGGACACTTCCGTAGATGAAGCTGCGGAAATAATGGCTGCGGGACAGATTCGACGTCTGCCGGTGGTCAATGGCAAGAAGCTGATTGGTATTGTGTCCATCGGTGACTTGGCCGTACGGAATATCTTTGCCGATGAAGCGGGAGAAGCGCTTAGTAGCATCTCGCAGCAGACCTTGCATTAAATACTAATACAGGAAGCTCATGTCCGTGTTCGCGGAGGTGGGCTTTTTCCTGTTATTCCGACAACAGAGTGTGTACATACTGCTCATAGAATAGTTTATTGCGAGGAGGGAAGGGTCATGAATGAGACAGGATCCTGTATTGTACGTAGGGACCGGACGGTGCTGCTGGATTGCGCTCATCCAGGCTCTCAGGCAGCAGGACGGAAGCTGGCGGTATTTGCTGAACTGATCAAGAGTCCATCAGCTTATCATACTTACCGAATAACGCCCTTAACTCTGTGGAATGCAGCGGCGCTAGGGGCTACCGCCGATAACATTGTTGAACAACTGCATAAGCTCTCCAGATGGGAAATTCCGGCGGGATTGGAGGAGGAGATCAGACTGCTTCTGTCCCGATATGGAAAATTGACGCTTCACAGCTCAGGAGATGAGCCCGGACATATCGTCCTTAGGAGCGAAGAGCCTGCGCTGCTTGATGAGCTGATGGTCGGCAAAGTACTAGGAGATATGGGGCTGTGGAGGACGGGACCGCAGGACTTAACTTGCAAGGCGGCGCTGCGGGGAGAATTAAAGCAGGAGTTGACCCGGCTGGGATATCCTGTTCTTGATTATGCCGGATACCATGAAGGACAGGCGCTGCAGGTGAAGTGGAGAGGTGAGGGAGAGTATGGAATCCCCTTCCGACTGCGGAATTATCAGCAAGAAGCGGTGAAACAATTCCAGGGAACCGTCGGCAGTGGGGGGAGTGGGGTGGTCGTGCTGCCCTGCGGAGCTGGTAAAACAGTCGTTGGCATGGCCGTGCTGGAGGCTCTCCAATGCGAAACACTAATTCTTACCTCCAATACTACATCTGTCAGGCAGTGGATAGAGGAGTTAGAGCGATGTACGAACTTGACGGAAGATGAAATCGGTGAATATTCGGGGGAAAAGCGTCAGGTACGACCGGTAACGGTCGCCACCTATCAAATTCTCACTCACCGCCGTTCTAAAGGCGGACCTTTCCTGCATATGAGCCTGTTCAATGAACGGAACTGGGGACTGATTATTTACGACGAGGTTCATCTCCTGCCAGCCCCGGTGTTCCGGGCAACGGCGGAAATTCAGGCTACACGTCGACTGGGTCTGACTGCAACCCTAGTCCGGGAAGATGGTCGGGAGGGGGATGTATTCTCCTTGATCGGGCCGAAGCGCTATGAGCTTCCATGGAAGGTGCTGGAGCAGCAAGGCTGGATCGCCTCCGTGGAATGTACTGAAATGCTGGTCCCGATGAACCCGGAATGGAGGAGGGAGTACACCTATGCAGGGAAAAGAGAGAAATTCCGTCTTGCGGCTGTGAACCCAGCCAAGATAGATGCAGCCTCCCGGCTGTTAAAAGCACATCAGGGGGCGGGTGTGCTGGTCATCGGACAGTATTTGGACCAGCTGACACAGCTCTCAGCTGCCCTGGGAGCGCCGCTCATTACGGGGAAGACTCCGCAGCGGGAGCGGGGAGAGTTGTATGCCGCCTTTAATGAAGGCACCCTCCCCGTGTTGATCGTGTCCAAAGTGGCGAATTTTGCGGTGAATCTGCCGGATGCTTCCGTCGCGATTGAGGTGTCCGGTGCGTTTGGGTCCCGGCAGGAAGAGGCGCAACGGCTTGGGCGCATCCTAAGGCCGAAGGCGGGAGAGAACAAGGCGTATTTCTATACGCTGGTATCTGGAGACAGCCGCGAGCAGGAATTTGCTAGACAACGTCGGATGTTCCTGACGGAGCAGGGTTATGAGTATCAGGTGCGCAGCGAACAACAGTCTGGGGAGGAGATCACATGAAGGATTTGACACCTGATGCGCTGGAGCTGCTAGGCAGAATCTGCGCGGTGTACGGTGGTCAGGCTTTCGAAGAGGGTAAAGAAGAACAGCTGCGGCCCGCATATCTAAGCCGGGCGGAGCAGAGGCTGGCGCTCTCTGAGCTGCGCCGGGCCGGGCTGCTAACGGCCCGGCAGAAATTATGGGGGGAGAAGCTGTATCATATCACGGCAGAGGTTCTGGATGCCGTGTCACTCCACTTCTACCCCTATAGTCCGGCTCCGCTTGCGGCCGGTGATGTAAGTCTGTTGGTGGAAGCCGGACCGGGACTGTCCGGTGAGCTATTCCGGGCGCTGCTGTTCACCGCCCGGGAAGGACTGCCCATGACGGCCAAGGGCAGTATTCACAAGAAGCAAGTCAGCCGTCTTGCTGGGCAGCTATCATTCGGAGATGAGCATCTGCAAGGCCTGACAGCGCTTGGTTCGGACCTGGATCAAGGCCGTAGGCATGAACGAGGGTACGAGCGAGAGCACGTGCAACTGCAAAAGTCAGGACAACAGACAGGATTAGGACGTGAGCAAGGACGTTCATTGGGTCAAGGACGAGCTGAAGGAAAAAAAGGTGGGCGAGACCAAGTACGAGACAAAGGACAGATTACAGGTCAAGCAATAGACCAAGTCACAGGCCAAGTTAAAGGTCAAGCTACGGGTATAGCAAAAGGCCAAGCCAATGGCCAAACCACAGGTGACTATCCGCTTGCTGTGACGGTCATTGTGGACCTTATGCTGAGCCTCGGGCTGATCAGCCAACAGGAGAATGGCTATGCGCCTGAGCGGGAAGCACTGAGGAACTGGTTGCAACTGCCGGAGCCGCAGATGAGCGGCATCCTGTACGAAACGGCAGCCGAACGTTACGGCAGCCGGGAGCCGGCCCAGCAGCATTTCCGGCTGCTGCTCTCCCGCCAGGACTTCTTGCCCGGCCAGTGGTACGCTCTGGCCGGGGTACTGGACTGGCTGGCGGCGATGAATCCCGCCGCCCTGCTGGAGCGGCTAGCCCTGGAAGTGGCCTGTCTCGCTTGGCTGCGCGCCCTGGCCGGCTTTGGCTGGGCCGAGCTGGGCAGCTTGCGCACCGGGGAGCATTGCTTCCGCTGGACGGCTGCAAAGCCGCAGCTTCAAGACGTCCGGCCTGCTCCTTCCGGCGCAGCGGAAGAACAGGCCCTGGCGGCCGCCTTCATTGTCCAGCCCGACTTCGAGGTGCTGGTACCCCCAGAAGTTCCTTATGCCATGCGCTGGACACTGGCCGCCTGTGCGGAGCTGCTCGAGTGCGATGTGCTCTGGAGCTTCCGCTTGACCCGGGAGATGCTGGAGCATGCTGCGGTTCAAGGAATGCCGCCTGGGGAGGTCATCTCCTGGCTGCAGGAGCATACGACCGGCGGACTCCCGGAGCAGGTAGAGTATTCGCTGAATCAATGGGGCCAGGGGATCGGCCGTACAGCCATTACCGATGTCCGGCTTCTGAGCTGTCTTAGCGAGGCAGAAGCGGAGATGGTCGCCGCCCATCCCCGGCTGCAGGACAAGCTCACCCGCCTTGGCCCGCTGCATTTTCTGGTGCAGCGGGCGCAGGAGAAGGATGTGCGCCAGGAGCTGGCGGAGGGAGGCCTGTCACCGCAGGGAACGATCAATGGGCGGGAGCCAGAGCGGGCAGCGGAGATGCCGCTGTATCACCGAGAGGAACAACACCCCCCTGCAGCCTATGCTGTGCCGCCCTGGGAGCAGGGCCTGCTCTCTTCCGTGAGGGGGAATCCGCTTCGCCATTTGCCTCTCGCTGATGCGGAGCTGGAGGCTTCATTTCTGGCGGATGAGGGGCAGGTACCGCCCATGTGGAGCCGGGAGTGGCGCGTCTATCATGTCACGACGGCAGAGAAGGTGATGGAGCAGGGCCTGCGCTGGGGCGTGAAGGTGCGAATGTCTTTGCAGGAGCAGGAATGCCACTTCATTCCTCATCGTATCCAGCGTAATCCGTGGCGTGTGACGGGGCATCTGCTGCGGGATTCTGGCCATGAAGTAGAGGAAGTGGAATTGACGGCAGCGGCGTGGAACGAAATACAGCTTATTCTCCCAGCGGCTGCTAGAAATTCCTCTTCTGCTGGAGCAACCGATTATGTTATGATAGAAAAGTCTACTGCTAATGGTAGAACATTAACATAGAAGTGAGTTGAAGTTCATGAGCGTAGCGGAGATTAACACGGTTGACATGGCCGAAGTGCTGACATACGCCTATGAATTGGGCGATATGATTAATCAATCCGCCGAAGTGTCGGATTATCTATACTGGAAGGGTCAGGTGGATGCTAACCCGCAGATCCAGGCCATGGTTAGAAAGCTCCAGAGCAAGAAGGATCTATTCGAAGAGACCCAGCGGTTTGGGCATTTCCATCCGAACTATCATTCCGCCAAGGATGAGGTGCTGGCTGTGGAAATCGAGCTGGAACAGTTCGAGGCAGTTGTCCGCTTCAAGACAGCAGAGAAGACACTGGATGACATGCTGCATTCCATGTCGGAAGCGATTGCTTTTTCTGTATCGGAGAGCATCAAGGTTCCAAGCAATGATCCGGCGCCCAAGGGCGGTTGTGGCAGCGGCGGGAAGTGCTCCTGCGGATAGCGTCACCAGAAGAGAGAGAAAGGTTGGATGAGACTATGTTTCCGGAACGTACAGGATATATTGTTTGGGTCAGCGACGTTAAGGCGGCGCGCAATCTGGAGAAATACGGCACATTGCATTATGTGTCCCGGAAGATGCATTATGCAGTAATGTATGTTAATTCGGATCGGGCTGAGGAAGTGATGAAGAACGTCCGCAGACTTTCCTACGTACGGAAGATCGAACGTTCTTACCGTAACGAACTGAAGACCGAGTATACCAGCAACGGACCGGACAAGAGCCGTTATTACGGGCTATAACTGTTGCCATATGGACAGGCGCTATGCGCCTGTTTTTTTGTACAACGGTAAAGGTTTATTGGGGGCAGCAAGTTAGCATCTGTACGGGAACAGTAACCTGTCTCTTTTGGAGACGCGCGCCCTTTCTTTTTACACAGTTTATCGCGGGTTAATATAACCTGTGTATGCTGAGTGATAGTCACCTAGGGAGGAGGTTTTGAATCTATGTTGCTCCAGATAGGGGATATTGCGGAGCATATTACGCAGATTTCTCCTGCCAGCAAATGCGAAACCGTGGATCATATTTTCAAAAGTGATCCCCAGCTTCAAGGAGTGGTCGTGGTCGATAACGAATATCCGGTGGCCCTGATCATGAGAATTCGCTTCTATCAGCAGATCGGAACCTTGTACGGGTATACATTGTATATGGGAAGACCAGTTTCACTGGTGATGGACCAGGATCCGCTGATTGTAGAATACAAGACACCGATCACCGAGGTGAGTAAGCTGGCCATGAACCGGCAGGTGGAGAATTTGTACGATAATGTTATCGTCACCCATGAGGGAAAGATGTTTGGGGCCGTGAGCGTCAGGGATCTGCTGCTGAATTTTGCCGAAATCCAGGCGATGGCAGCGAGCTATCTTAATCCGTTAACAGGTCTGCCTGGCAACATGAGCATCAATGAATGTCTGGTCAAGTGCCTGCACCAGGAGCGGTTCAGTGTACTCTATATTGACCTTGACCACTTTAAGGCCTATAACGATACATATGGTTTTAAGGAAGGCGATCGGATGATTCAGACAACCGCCGAGATTGCGAAGCACTGTGCACTGCGTCTGGAGGGTTTCCTGGGTCATATCGGTGGCGACGATTTTATCGTTATCATTGACAATCATCACTATACCGAGGCTTGTAGAATTCTCATTGAAGAGTTCGATGCAGCAATTAAGGATTTCTATCATTCTCAGCATCTGGCTCAGAAGTATGTTCTGACAGAGGATCGCTCGGGGGTTGTCGGGGAAATCCCGCTGGTGTCCATATCCGTTGCGGTGGTAACGAATCGGTTCCGGCAGTTTGATTCCATTGAGGAGGTTGCCGGGGAAGCCGCACGTATCAAGAAAAAATGCAAACTGGTGCCAGGCAGCTGCTATGTCGATGATGCGGAGCCAGTGCATGTAAAGTAGTTTTGGGGTGGGACAAGGCCCCTGTCACAATAAAGATATATCATAGTACGTGAGTAATTCTCCATACAGAGGTCAAGGTGCTTGTACAAGCTGCGGCAAATGAGGTAAGATGACAACAATAAGTGCATGCCTAGACGGTGGAGTGTGATGATGATGCGCGACAAGGGTACGGAACGGTGGGGCACCTATGAGCCCTTCCACATCATGCTGAATGACTATAGGGTCGCAGATATTGTGATCACGAATCATGCAAGAAGCCGTTACCTGGACCGGATTAGCGAGGAGGCTGCCGACCCTGGTCAGATTGCTGCCTGGTTATGGCAGTGTCTGAAGCAGAAGCGGATGAAGGCCTATTCCGGCAGCGAACAGAGTGCGTACCTCATTGATGACGATGTGGTGATCATTGCCGAATTCACGGCACTGGAGGGTGAACGAACCGTTTCCGGCCATCCGTTGTATATCATGAACGTCATTTCGTTCCTCGGCTCCCTCTCGAAAGCTCCCGAGCTGCGGGACTTGAAGCAGTATTATTCTTGGCTGCGTCATTCCCGCCGCATGCAGCTAGCTAGAAAAAGCCGTAAACGAAGATAGCGGGTACAGAAGCAGGGGCATGCGGTGTAAGCCGCATGTCTTTTTTATAACCCGCTAGCTGGCAGAATCAGAATGGACGAAGGAGTTGCGAGCATGAATTTTCATCAGCTGCATATTTTTTATACCGTGTCTGAGCGTGGCAGCTTCTCAGCGGCTGCACAGACGCTACATATGACCCAGCCGGCTGTCACCATGCAGGTGCAGGCGCTCGAAGACTATTTTGGAGCCAAGCTGTTCAATCGTACCACCAAAAAAATAATGCTGACCGAGGCCGGTCAGACCCTTATGCCCTATGCGCTGCGCAGCCTTGAACTTATGCGCGAGACCGATCAGGCGATGTCGGAATTTACACATATGCTTGAGGGACGACTCCAGCTTGGGGCCAGTCTGACGATTGGGGAATATGTCCTGCCCAGGTTACTGGGCCCTTTTGGCAAGGAATATCCCCACATCTCCATCATGATGAAAGTGATCAACACCACGCAGATCATAGAGGAGATTACGAAGCACCAGTTGAATTTCGGTCTCATTGAAGCCCCGGTGACCCACCCGGATATGGTGATCGAGCCTGTTATGGGGGATGAGCTGAAGCTGATTGTACATCGTGACCATCCGCTGGCTGAGAGGGAAGAGGTAACGCTTGAGGAAGCACTGGCCTATCCGTTTATATTGCGCGAGCGGGGTTCTGGTACACGGCGTGTCATGGAGGAACAGCTTTTGGCCAAAGGCCTTGATCCCTCGTCTATGAAAATTGTAATGGAGCTGGGCAGTACAGGAGCTGTGAAATCAGCGGTGGAAGCTGGACTCGGCATTACGATGATCTCGACCTCCTCGGTGAAGCATGAAGTCACGCTAGGTTTGTTGAAAATTGTGAATATCTCGGATGCGTCGTTCAAAAGACAATTCTATGCGATCCATCTCAAATCAACGTTGTTGCCGATCTCGGCAGTCACGTTCCTGACTTTTTTGCGGGAGCATGCTGGCGTACACTGACGGGAATACTAGATTAGCAGGAACCTATTAACCTGGAACGGAGTGGCACTATGGAAATTGACACGAAGCATAAGGAAGACAAGATTGCAGAGCGTTCCGCCCTTGCGGGCCGCTGTGATCTGCATACGCATACACAGGCTTCTGACGGCATGCAGCCCCCTGCGGAGAATGTTAGACTAGCGTGGGCGAAAGGACTTGGCGCGGTGGCGATTACGGATCATGATACGGTGGCGGGCATTACGGAAGCGCTTCAGGCTGGAACCGAGTACGGTATCACGGTGGTGCCAGGCGTGGAAATCAGCACACGTGCCGGGGGCAAGGATATCCATGTATTGGGTTATTATGTTGATCCCGGTGATGAAAGGTTCCTCTCTCGTCTGGCTGGGCTTAGAGAGACCCGTGACCGGCGTAATGAACAGATTGTTGGCAAGCTGCAGGAGCTAGGCATCGGAATTACTTTGGACAAGGTAGTAGCAGGCATAGGGCGGGAACTGCGGCCAGATGAGAGTGTCGGGCGTCCACATATTGCTGATGAGCTGGTTCGGCTGGGCGTTGTGCAAAATATGCGGGAGGCCTTTGACAAGTATTTGGCCGAAGGGGCTGCAGCCTTTGTCTCACCGCCTCGTATTTCCCCGGAAGAAGCTTGCACGTGGATCGGTGAAGCCGGCGGTAAGGCAGTGCTGGCCCATCCGGGACTCTACGGTGATGATGAACTGGTACGCAGCATTCTACAGAAAGGGGCCTTTACCGGCATCGAAGTCTATCATTCGGATCATGGACAGGAGGAAGAAGCACGGTATTTGGCGATGGCACAGGATTACAGTCTGGCCGTGACCGGGGGTTCGGACTTTCATGGTGAGCGACAGGGTGTTGTTTTTCACGGTGAGCTCGGTAATGTTAACGTTTCTGTAGATGTGCTGGATCAGTTAGGAAAAAGATAGAAAGTAAAAAGAGAAAAGTAGAAGGTAAAAGCTAAAAGCTAAAAGCTAAAAGCTAAACGCTAAAAGCTAAAAGCTGAGCGTGTCCAAGGTAAAAGATTAACCTGGCTATTATAGCCAGGTACATATGCCATCAATAGAAGAGCCTCCGGCCCATCTGCATATTGTCAGATGATGGCTGGAGGCTCTATTTTTTTGACATGTGCTGTCTATTTCAATTAGCTTCTCAATGTATTCGGCAGGCCCTTGATCATGTATTCCACCGGTGTCACAAACAGGGTCTTCTGATGATCATAGATGACATATCCCGGCTTGGAACCGCTCGGCTTACGCACATGGCGGATCAGGGTGCAATCCACCGGAACACTGCTCGATTGCTTGGCCTGGCTAAAGTAGGCAGCCAATTGCGCAGCCTCTTCCAGCGTGGCATCCCCGAAGCTCTCGCTGCGGATAACGACGTGTGAACCCGGTATGTCTTTGGTATGTAGCCAGGTATCGTTCGGTGAGGCCAGACGGTTCGTTAGGTACTCGTTCTGCAGATTATTTTTGCCGACATAGATGTCGATGCCCTCTGAAGAAGTGAATACCTGAAGGGTAGGGCGGGTCGCTTTTTTCTTCTTCTTGCCTTTCTTGCTTCGATCCCGCAAATATCCCTGTCCTACCAGCTCGTCGCGGATCTCTTCGATATCATTCAGCGAGGCGTGATCGAGTTGCTGCAGCAGGCTCTCCATATAGGTGATCTCTTCATGCGTTTTGATCAATTGTTCATCAATGACTAGCAAGCTGTTCTTGTACTTGTTGTACTTCTTGAAGAAGCGTTGTGCATTGTCTGAAGGGTTCAGGAGCGGGTCAAGCGGAATCGTAATCTCTGCCTGATCCTCATCATAGTAGTTGACCAGCACTGCCTGCTTGTCACCCTTGGATACCGCATGCAATGAAGCGAACAGCAGCTCGCCCCAAATCCGGTAGCGATCCGCTTCCTGGGCTTCCTCCAGATCCTCCTGCAGCTTTGCCAGCTTCTTGATATTCTTCGTCCGTTCGTTGGTCAGGAAGCGGATTAGGTCGCTGACCCGCTGCTTGACGGTATCCCGTTCGGCTTTGTCTCCGTAATAATCCTCCATGCACTGGCTGATGGATTCATAGTGTTTCGCCTGCTCATCCGGGAGAGTGAGAGGAATCGCAGAGAAGATCAGCTTGCCTCTTGCATTAGCACCCGAAACTGGAGAGAACGACAAATTCCGTACCGGTTCCATGACCGAGTTAAAGGCGTTCCATAAGGTCTCTGCCTCTGTTGTACCAGCTGCCACTGTATCAGTGGCTTGACGATAGCGATGCACAATCTCGCCGGCGACAAGTGGGCTAAGACCACTAAAGGCATGCACGATCCACCCCACAGGGTCAGCAGAAGGTGCCGGTCCGCCCGAACCGTCTTTTTGCGGTGCTAGCGAGAGCTCATCAGACTCGGTTTCGTCAGTGGCAGTGACTTGCAGAGCGGCGTCTCTCTCAGCAGAAGCAACCAGCTCCAGGAATTCCTGACGTCCCAGCTCCAGAGGATTCAGCTTGTGCTGCTGGGGTGGCTCAGTATAGGAGAAGCCCGGCATAACGATTCGATAGCTGCTGATCGAAGGCGTCACATGATGAATACCATCCACAATTGTGCCGTTCATGTCCGTAAGAATGATGTTGCTATGTCTGCCCATCAGCTCGATGATGATTTTTTTGGCGGAAACATCGCCAAGCTCATCTCTTTGCTTAATGTGAATATGAATAATCCGCTCCATGCCCACCTGGGTGATACTTTCTATTGTTCCGCCCTCACAATGTTTGCGCATTAGCATGCAGAACATCGGTGCTTCAGGTGGATTGATGCTGTTTCTTTCCGTGAGATGCAGACGGGGATAGGTCGGGTTCGCAGACAGCAGTAGCTTCCCTCCGCCTCCCTGTCCTCTCAGAATAAAGATGAGGTCATGTGTGTTAGGTTGATATATTTTGCCTATGCGTGACCCTGTAAAGGCTTGCAATTCCTGCACAATAGCCCGGGTAACGATTCCGTCCAATGCCATGATATAGATCTCCTGTCGCCATAAAATTGAAATTGTTATCCCTCTATGATGCCATACTTCGCGGTCTTCGTGCAAAAGGAGAAGTCTGCAGGGTGATATTTTGGGACGACCCCGAATAAACTTGGTCATGAACAGGTGGAAAAGCTGTGCGCCGCCGGAAGTCAAGAAACGACCGGGAGGGGAAAGAAAAGACATGGAACAAAACAGTTGGCACCGGCTCGGTGCAGAGGAACTGCAGAAAATCTTCGGTGTTCATCCGCAGACCGGACTCCGAGAGGAGGAGGCCACGGAAAGGCGCAAGGAGAGCGGCTACAATGAGCTGACCGAAGGCAAGGCTATCTCTCCGCTAACATTGCTGCTGAATCAATTTAAGGACTTTATGGTACTTGTCCTGATGGGAGCAACGTTAATCTCGGGTCTGCTTGGCGAGTATCTGGATGCAATCACTATTATTGCGATTATTCTACTTAACGGGGTGCTTGGCTTCGTGCAGGAGTTCAGGGCTGAACGCTCCTTGCGGGCGCTGAAGCAACTGTCAGCGCCCACAGCGAAGGTCATTCGCGACGGTAAAAGTCAGACCATTCCCGCCAAAATGCTGTTGCCTGGTGATATTCTGCTGCTGGAGAGCGGGGACCGGATTCCGGCAGATGTCCGCTGGCTGGAATGCAGCGCGCTCTATGCAGAGGAGTCTGCACTTACCGGGGAATCCCTGCCGGTGTCCAAGCATTCGGAGCCGATCCATGCTGAAGAGATTCCGCTGGGTGACCAGAAGAATATCGGCTTCATGGGAACCATGGTCACGCGTGGGACGGGCAAGGCCATCGTAGTCCGGACCGGGATGGATACCGAGATGGGCAAGATCGCGGATCTGATCCAGAACACGGACGCGCAGGAAACGCCGCTCCAGCATCGGCTGGAGCAGCTTGGCAAGATTCTGATCTATGTTGCGCTTGGCCTAACCGTCGTGGTGGTGCTGGCCGGTATTATGCACGGACAGCCCGCCACAGCGATGTTTCTGGCCGGCGTCAGTCTTGCGGTTGCGGCCATTCCTGAAGGCTTGCCGGCTATCGTCACGATTGCACTGGCGCTAGGCGTTCAGCGCATGATCAAGCGCAAAGCTATTGTGCGTAAGCTGCCTTCGGTGGAGACATTGGGCTGCGCCTCGGTAATCTGTTCCGATAAGACCGGCACGCTGACCCAGAACAAGATGACCGTGACCCAGGTTTGGACCGGGGGTCGCAGTCTGGAGGTCACGGGAGAGGGATATTCACCTACCGGTCAGATTTTGCTGAAGGGCCGTGCTGTGGAGCTGAAGAACGATCAGAGTCTGCGGCGACTGCTTCAGGTAGGCGCACTGTGCAATAACGCGGAAATCGTAGAAACCTTCCCCGAGGACCAGGGTAAGCGCAAAAAAGGTAAGGACAGTGATGGAGGCAAGGAACAGCAGGGCCAGGCCGTATGGGAGTTGAAGGGCGATCCGACAGAAGGGGCGTTGGTTACACTATCCTCGAAAATGGGGTTGACCCCGCAGTCTCTGGCGGGGACATATACCCGCGAGAAGGAGTTTCCATTCGATTCGGAGCGCAAACTGATGTCCGTTGTTGTAGAACATCCCGGCGGTCGAATGGTCTGCACCAAAGGGGCACCCGATATTCTGCTTAGCCGCTGCTCTTACTTGCTCTGGGAGGGCGCAGTGGTACCTCTCACACCGACATTGCGCCAGAAAGTGATGGATGCTAATGAGGCCATGGCCTCAGGCGCGCTGCGAGTGCTGGCCATGGCGTATCGTGATCTGCGGAAGAATGAAGGCGTAGGTGAGGATAAGGATGCGGAGTCTCAGCTGATCTTCATCGGCCTTGCAGGTATGATTGATCCGCCGCGCCGTGAGGTTCGGGACGCGATCAGTATTACCCGCCGGGCAGGAATCAAGACGGTTATGATCACCGGAGATCACGGGACAACGGCGGAAGCTATTGCTCATCAGCTTGGTATTCTGCAGCGGGGCGGCACGGTACTAACCGGTAACCAGCTTAGCCGAATGGATGACGACGAGTTGGATAAGGTGTCAGACAACGTGTATGTATACGCCCGTGTATCCCCGGAACATAAGCTGCGGATCGTCAAATCACTTCAGCGTCGTGGACATGTCGTAGCCATGACTGGTGACGGAGTCAACGATGCCCCGGCCATCAAGGCGGCGGATATTGGGATTTCAATGGGGATTACCGGAACGGATGTGACCAAGGAGGCTTCATCGCTAATTCTCGGCGATGATAACTTCTCCACGATTGTGGCAGCTATTGAAGAAGGCCGAAACATCTATGAGAACATCCGCAAGTTCATTCGCTATCTGCTGGCTTCCAATGTCGGGGAGATTCTGACAATGTTCTTCGCCATGATGCTGGGACTGCCACTTCCGCTCGTGCCGATTCAAATCCTGTGGGTCAATCTCGTCACAGACGGCTTGCCGGCTATGGCACTGGGTGTTGATCAGCCGGAGAAGGACCTCATGGAGCACAAGCCACGCGGTGCCAAAGAGAATATCTTTGCCCGCCGCCTCGGCTGGAAGATTATCAGCCGTGGCTTACTGATCGGCCTGTGCACGCTAGGGGCCTTCTGGCTGACACTGCGCATCGCGCCGCAGAATCCGGATCAACTGATTCGGGCACAGTCGGTTGCTTTTGCCACATTGGTTATGGCCCAACTCATTCACGTGTTCGACTGCCGTAGCTCCCGCTCGGTGTTCCATCGCAATCCGTTCCAGAACAAGTACCTTGTGCTGGCTGTATTGTCTTCCGTTGTTCTAATGCTGGCTGTGATGTACTTGCCAGTTCTGCAACCGGTCTTCAAGACGGTGCCGCTGAATTTCCGCGAATGGTGCCTGGTGCTGGTAGCCTCCGGCATCCCTACCTTCCTCATGGGAGCGGGCAGCGTGTGGGGCGGCAGACGCAACCGTCACAGTATGAACAGAGGCGGTCGGCCGATGATAAAAAGTACAAAAATTTCGGCATAAAGTCAATAGCATAAGCTCATTCCTTACGGTATGCTTGTTGCAGCCAAAGCCAGTATGCTAGTGTGCTGAACATCAGCGCAAGTTTATATGGCCCAATATGACAAGCCTATCTCTCAAGGAGTGACCTGAATATGGAATTTACTAAAATGCACGGACTCGGCAATGACTTTATTATCGTCTATGGAGAGCAGGAGCTGCCTGCCAATGCTTCTGAACTGGCAGTAACGCTCTGCAATCGGTTTTTCGGGATCGGGGCTGACGGACTGGTGTTCATTCTGCCATCCCAGCGCGGGGATTATATGATGCGTATTATGAACTCAGATGGATCGGAAGCGGAGCAGTGCGGCAACGCAATCCGCTGCGTATCCAAATATGTATATGACCACGGTCTCGTGAGCTCGGAGGAAATCGTTATTGAGACTATTGGCGCCGGAGAGCAGAAAGTTACGCTGAACGTGAAGGATGGCGTAGTCGAGACTGTAACTGTGGATATGGGCGAGCCAGTGCTGTCCGGCCTCCAAGTTCCGGTTGCAATCGATGCGGAGCCTGTACTGAACCAGCCGATTGAAACGGAAGGGGCGGCATTCAAATTCACCGCGGTGTCCATGGGCAATCCGCACTGTGTAATCTATGTGGAAGATGCGGTGTCCTTTGACCTGGCGACCTGGGGGCCAAAGCTTGAAGTGCACCCCCTGTTTCCGCGCAAAGTTAATGTAGAGTTCGCAACTGTTCTCGATCGGGGCCGGGTAGATATGCGTGTCTGGGAACGCGGTGCCGGACCTACGCTGGCTTGTGGAACTGGAGCCTGTGCAACCCTTGTATCGTCCGTGCTGAATGGCCTGACCGACAGAGCAGCCTGGATCAGCCTCAAGGGCGGGGATCTCTTTATCGAATGGAATGAAGAAGATAACCATGTCTATATGACAGGTCCCGCTGAAGTTGCCTACACAGGTACTGTTGAAGTGTAAGGGAACTGCTAATCGTCAATATGAGTTATGTTGTAAGCCAAGCCGTCACGTATTGTGACGGCTTTTTTATTATGCTAAGGCCAAGATCAGGCGAATAATGGAAGAGTCTGCCGCGAATAATAAGCTCCAGTGTGAGAAAGGAGGGAGAAGAGTGAACAGAAACGGCAGGTTCTGGCGTAGCAGTGAGGGCAAGAGAGAATCGTCTTCAGCTACACAAAATGGTAGTGTCAGTGGCACATCCGGGCTTAGCGCTGTACTAGATGAGACACTGGAAAATATGAAAAGTGAGCTAGGCGACAGCCCGGATCTGAAAATCCGCCATGTCCTTCTCGCCGGAGCGTCGCCAGTCAAAGCGGCTGCTGTTCATTTTAGTGAACTGGCGAATACAGACAGTGTCAACCAGTTTGTAGTCGGGTCTCTGCTGGAGGTCTCGGTAGATACTTTCAGGCAAGGTGAAGAGGGTTGCGGTAATCTGCCGGATTTTATACTCAAACGGGCCTTGGAGATCGGACAGGCAACCAGACTGGAGGCGTGGAACGAAGTCCTGCTTGCTCTTCTCTCGGGAGAGACACTGATCCTGCTTGATGGCTATTCTGTGGTGATTACCTGCGAGACAACAGGTGGAGAATGGCGCGCAGTCGGTGAGCCCAGCTCCCAGCTTGTGGTTCGAGGCCCCAAAGACAGTTTTGTAGAGTCAGTGGCTACTAATGTATCTCTCATCCGGCGGAGAATCAAATCGCCTAAGCTCAGGCTGGAGTATATGAAGATCGGCAGTGTTACCCAAACTCTTGTGGCTCTGATGTACATTCAGGACACAGTGGACAATGATCTGCTGGATGAGATCAAATTACGTTTGAACCGGATCAGAATCGATGGAGTGCTGGAATCAGGGTATATCGAAGAGCTTATTCAGGACAAGACCTTTACGCCATTTCCGACCGTCTACAATACGGAGCGCCCCGATTCCGCGGTTGCGAATTTGTTGGAGGGACGTGTGGTGCTGATCGTGGACGGTACGCCCTTTATCCTCGTGCTTCCAGCAGTCTTCACCCAGTTTTTTCAATCCTCAGACGATTATGCCCAGCGGTTTGATATTTCCCTGTTGATGCGAATTATCCGGTATATCAGTTTTATCGTGCTGATGCTTGGACCAGCTGTATACATCGCCCTCACTACCTATCACTATGAGATGATTCCAACCACTCTGCTGATTAGTCTCTTGGCACAGCGTGAGAACGTTCCCTTTCCAGCTTTTGTGGAGGCACTGTTGATGGAAGGAGCCATTGAAATTCTGCGGGAAGCAGGAGTGCGTATGCCTCGAGCAGTAGGGCAGACAGTGTCCGTTGTCGGAGCCTTGATTCTCGGCCAAGCCGTGGTGGAAGCCGGGATTATTACACCGGTAATGGTGATCGTGGTCGCCTTGACCGGGATCGCAAGCTTCGCTATTCCCGCCTATAATATGTCGATTGCGGGTAGGCTAATTCGCTTCTTCTTTCTGCTTCTGGCAGGGATGTTTGGTTTCTTCGGAATCACACTGGGCATGATTGTCCTGGTTGCACATATGAACAGTCTGCGTTCTTTCGGCATTCCCTATCTGGCGCCCATCGTTCCGCCTTCATCGAAATCCCGCAAAGATACCATTGTAAGACTACCGCTGTGGGCGAAGGGAGCTAGCAAACAGCACCCAACGGCGGTCTCCGTACCACTGGGCAAGAAAATCACCAGCGGACATGAGGAGAATCTCTCGCCCAAGTTCCTGGAGCAACATGCCGGAACAGCTGGTCCCAAGGAAGGGCGGGAACAGCATGAATAGGGTATTCCTGCGGGTAGCAGCGGCAATGCTGTGTTGCTCCATTCTACTCGGACTGACCGGCTGCTGGGACAGTGTGGAGCTGAACCGGAGAGCTGTAGTCACCGGGGTAGCAATTGACCGGGGGCCATCATTGGAGGAGAAATACGAGCTTTCCTTCCAGGTTATCGTTGCGGATGAGATTTCGGGCAAAAACGCCCGAGGCACCTCGCCCGTTGCAGTCTATACCGGCAGGGGCCGCTCTATGTTCGAAGCACTTGCTGATGCTTCTCGTCAGACGGCTCGATTTCTGTCATTAGGCCATGTCCGGGTGCTGGTCATCTCCGAGAAATTCGGGAGAGAAGGCATCAAAGACGTTATGGATGCATTGGAAAGGGAGAGTGAGACGCGCCTGACGAGTTATATGTTCATCTCCAAAGGACAGGCGGCAAAGGATAGTATGACCACCATGACGGTGTTCGGCAAGATTCCAGCCAATGATCTGGTGGAGAAGCTGGAGACCACCTCAAAGCAATTTGGCTACAACTTCAAGATGGAAGTGGATGATGTGGTCCGGGGGCTTCAGATTCCGGGTGGAGGCCCACTGATCAATGGCGTGCTGCTCTCCGGGGATGAGAAGAAGTCTGATACCAATGACAATCTAAAAAGCATTGCGCCAAAAGCAACACTGAAGGTGACGGACATAGCCGCTTTTAAAGGGGACAAACTAGTGGGCTGGCTGGAAGGCAGTGAAGCTGTCGGTACAGCGTTGATCAAGAACAAAATCACACAGATGCCGCTGCTGCTCAAAAGCGGGAAGGGAAACTACATGGCGTTTAACGTCTATCTCTCACAGGTCAAGATTGCGGCAGAGGCTGACAATCCCGAAGATCCCCTGATCCATATAAAAGTCACCCAGCAGGCAAGCCTTAAGGAATCTCCAAATGATCTGGATCTTGCGAATCCCCAAGTGTTAAAGGATCTCTCCAAGCTGGTGGAACAAGAAACCGAGAAGCAACTGACGGCGGCGCTGACAGCGGCCCGCAGCATGAATAGCGATTTTCTGGGCTTTGGAGAAGCCGTGGAGAGAGACAACAAGAAAGGGTGGAAGCGGGTCGAGAATCATTGGGACCAGATATTCAAAACATGCCGTGTCAAGTATGAGATTGATTCAGTAATCAGGCATACAGATATGCGCAGCAGCTCTTTTCAGGCCGATTAGTCCAGATTAAGGGGGGAGATTATGAATAAAGGTAGCATTAAGATCGGGTTATTTGAGATATTCACATTGACCCTGCTGTTCGAGCTTGGGACGGCACTGGTAGTGAATCTAGGTATGGAATCGGGAAAAGATGCCTGGCTCTCCATACTGATTGGGGATTGCATCGGCCTGTTTGTTTTTGCGGGGTATGCTTTTCTCTACAGGCGATACCCCAAGCTGCCCTTGACGGGCTACACCCGAAAGCTGCTAGGAAAATACATCGGCGCGGTGGTCTCCGTGCTGTACATCATTCTGTTCATGAATCTGGCGGGGCGTGACTTGCGAGATGGAAGTACAATGCTCGTCATGGCGACAATGCACCGGACACCGTTATTTATTATTTCAGTGCTCATGATCCTGTCCTGTGCCTATGTGCTGCACAAGGGTGTGGAAGTGCTGGCGCGGACATCGTTAATATTCGGGGTGATCGTGCTGTTTATCGGGCTCTTCTGTACGATTTTTCTGTTCCTGTCCGGGTCAATCAATAGCAACCACCTGCTGCCGGTGCTGGATAACGGGATTCAGCCTGTCCTGTCTTCGGTTCTGCATCAGAATTTCATGTTTCCTTTCGGGGAAATGATCAGCTTCACCATGCTAATGCCGTACTTGAGCAACAGTAAAAAAGGCCCCAGGGTCATCGGTGCAACGATGTTTTTATCCGGCCTGCTGCTCAGTTTTACGATGGCTTTGAATATTTCGGTGCTTGGCGCCGATATCGCGAATCGTTCCCCGCTCCCGCTGATGCCTACCATCAGCAAGATCTCCATTTCGGATTTTATCCAACGGGTCGATATCCTGGTTGTGATGGTGCTTATTATCGGTGTGTTTTTCAAAATGGCGGTGTTCTTCGCGGCAGCATTGGTGGGAATCTCGGAGCTGTTCAAGGTACCTTACCGGAAAATGGTTTATCCTGTCTCCCTGATTGTTCTGTTCATCTCCATGTTAGACGCCCGCAGCTTTACTGAGCATCTGCAAGAGGGCGGGAAGCTGTTGTATACGGTATATCCCTTCTTTATGCTGTTGTTTCCCGCGATTCTAATTCTGCTTTCCTTCATAAAGGGTCACCGTTCGCCGCCCCGTTCAGGCTGACGTCCGGTGATCCACTGCTTGATATCCGGAACTACTAGACACAGCAGCATAATGACAGCTATTAATTTCTCGGAGGCCGTGTACAGCAAATAGTTCAGGATATATGGGATATTATCCAGGCCATAGCCGAACATCCAGTCTCCAAAATATATATATAGCAGATTCAGCCCACACAGGAGCAGCAGGAGTGCATATTTCTGAAGCAGAAGTTTTCTTGTTTTGTTCTTCATTAGGTACATCTCCCTTACTTTTGCTTCAACATAGTATGAGGAATTTATGGAAGGGACATGCATCTCCAGTGGCGGGCCAGACATTGCTTTCTGCGAGAAAGCTTATCATTCATCCCGATTTATGCTACATTAGTATGAAACTAATGTTAGGGGAGGGCTTGCGGTGAAGCCGGATTTACGTTCCGCATGGGGAAATAAAGTGCTTGTCGGTGACGGTGCGATGGGTACATTTTTATATCAGAAAGGCTTCCCTGTAGGGATCTCTTATGAAGAATTGAACTTGACCTCACCGGAGGTTATTGAAGAAGTACATCGTAGCTATATTCAGGCGGGAGCGGTGCTGCTGGAGAGCAATACCTACTCAGCTAACTATGATAAGCTGTCTAAATTTGGCTTGGAATCCAAGGTCGAAGAAATTAACCGGACAGGTGTGAGGATTGCCCGGCGTGCCGCTGGAGAGGCTGGCTATGTTGTTGGGGCCGTTGGCTCAATCCGTGCCGGGAAGCGGGCCAATCTGTCCTCTTCGGAGCTTAAGAAATATTTCACACAGCAGATTACCGCATTGTTGGAAGAGGATGTAGACGGCATTATGCTGGAGACGTTCTACGATGTCGAGGAAATGCATTTGGCGCTCAAGACTATCCGCAAACACAGCTCGGTGCCGGTGATCTGCCAGTTCGCTATGGATGATACAGCCCGTACACTGGACGGGCTGACACTGCCGGAGGCGTTCCGGATTCTGGAGCAAGACGGTGCCGATATTATTGGCTTCAACTGTCGTACTGGCCCGATGGGGATCAAGCGCGCTCTGGGCACACTTCAGGGAAGTCTGACGCTGCCGGTCTCCATATACCCGAATGCAGGTATAGCGGATTATGTGGATGGACAGTACAAATATGGGGCGTCGCCTGAGTATTTTGGCCAGATGGCGATGACTTTTGCAGAGATGGGCAGCCGAATTATCGGGGGCTGCTGTGGAACAACTCCGCAGCATATTGCGGAAATCTCCAAGGCGCTGGCGGGCTACGAGCCGGAGGCGCTGCCGGAGCCGACAGTGAAGCCTGTTGAGCGTATTACAATTACAGAGCATTTGAGTGACGAGACTGGACGCGATGGAGGAGAGCCGACGCTGGTTGACCTCGTTAAGGAACGCCATACTGTCATAGTGGAGCTTGATCCGCCGCGAGATCTGGATATTAACAAGTTCATGAAAGGCGCGGAAGCGCTGCGCCGCGCCGGTGCTGATGCGCTGACACTCGCGGATAACTCGCTGGCTGTTACCCGTATGAGCAATATGGCGCTCGGCCATCTCGTACAGGCACGTACAGGGTTGCGCCCGCTGGTGCATATTGCCTGCCGGGACCGCAATCTGATCGGAACACAATCCCATCTGATGGGCTTCGATGCACTGGGTGTCAACCACGTTCTGGCTGTAACCGGTGACCCGGCCCGCTTCGGTGATCTGCCCGGTTCAAGCTCGGTGTATGACCTGACCTCATTTGAAATCATAAGAATGATCAAGCAATTGAATGATGGTATTGCATTCTCGGGTAAGCCGCTGAAGCAGAAAGCCAATTTCGTGATCGGGGCTGCATTTAACCCCAACGTCAAGCATTTGGACAAAGCGGTACAGCGTCTGGAGAAAAAAATCGCCTCTGGTGCAGATTATATTATGACCCAGCCGGTCTATGATCCAGAACTTATTGCCAATATCGCCAAAGCGACAGCGCATCTCAGCGTACCTGTATTCCTCGGCATTATGCCTCTTGCGAGCGGCCGCAATGCTGAATATTTGCACAACGAGGTACCGGGCATTCAGCTATCCGAAGAGGTTCGCAACCGGATGAGTGGGCTGGAAGGGGAAGCAGGACGGGCCGAAGGCGTGGCGATTGCCAAGGAGCTGCTGGATGCGGCTACAGAGCATTTTAACGGAATTTACCTGATGACACCTTTCATGTTCTACGATATGAGCGTACAGCTGCTGGAGTATGTATGGCAGAAGTCCGGGCGCAAATTGTCCCCCTTGTTTCGTTAAGTATAATCAATTACAATAGTGTAATGGATGTGATTCCGTTGTCATTTAGCATGACCGGATACGGTCAGTCGTCCCTGCAATTCGGCGGTTACAAGATTACGTTCGAAGTCAAATCGGTGAATCACCGGTACTGCGAAGTTGTACTGCGGATGCCCCGGGATTGGATGGTCTATGAGGATGTACTGAAGCGTAAGGTGCAGCAGCACATCAAACGGGGACGGGTGGATGTAGTTATTAACAGGGAGCGCGATGAGGAAGCTACTGCCGGCCTGGTATTGAACCAGGCCGCTGTGCAGTCCTATCTTCAAGCCGCGGATACGCTGAAAGAATCTTTCGGGATTGTTGGCGAACTCGGTCTGCGCGACCTGCTCTCATTGCCTGGCGTAATGGAAAGCAGGGAGGAAACTGCGGGTCTTGACTCGGTATCCCCCGAAGCTCTGTCTGAAATGCTTGAGCAAGGCCTGGATCATAGTCTGCAGTCCCTTATGGAGATGCGTGTTCGTGAGGGAGGCTATCTGGGTGCAGATCTTGAACAGCGGCTGAGCCATCTGGAGCAGCTTCATGCTGATATGGTGGGACTAGCTCCAACGGTTGTAAGTGAATATCGGGACAAGCTGCGCCAGCGGCTTGGCGAACTGAATGACGGATCCTTCCCTTTTGATGAACATAAGTTTGGAATGGAAATCGCCATTTTTGCTGACCGCTGCAATATTGATGAAGAGCTGACCCGGCTCCACAGTCATTTCGAACAATGCAGAAGCCTGTTGAGAGGGAACGAACCGGTAGGGCGTAAATTGGATTTTCTCATTCAGGAGATGAATCGGGAGACGAATACTATCGGTTCCAAATGTAATCACTTGACATTGGCTGGCTGTGCGCTGGAAATGAAAGCGGAGCTGGAGAAAATTCGGGAACAGGCGGCGAACTTAGAGTAACCGTAGCCTTGATCCACAAGCGAAGATGTAACTTATTGGGGGGAACAAACGGAACATGGCCATTAAACTTATCAACATCGGCTTTGGAAATATCGTGTCGGCAAACCGTATCATTTCCATTGTCAGCCCGGAATCGGCGCCGATCAAACGTATCATCCAGGAGGCCAGAGACAGGCATATGCTGATTGATGCCACCTACGGTCGCCGTACCCGTGCCGTCATCATTACGGACAGCGATCATGTCATCCTGTCTGCGGTTCAGCCAGAGACTGTGGCGCACCGCTTGTCCAGCAAAGACGACGATAACGACGAATAACGATTAAATGGAGTGTATTATGTCAAAAGGATTGCTGATCATATTATCCGGCCCATCCGGTGTTGGTAAAGGAACTGTCTGTACTGCGTTGCGGCCTAAGATGCCGGAATTAATATATTCCGTATCGGCTACAACCCGTAGCCCGCGTGCAGGTGAAGAAGACGGTGTCAATTATTTTTTCAAAAGCAGAGAGCAGTTTTTGTCCATGATCGAAGCCGATCAGCTGCTCGAATACGCAGAATACGTGGGTAATTATTATGGTACTCCACGTGATTTTGTGGAACAGACACTGGAGAGTGGAAAGGATATTATCCTGGAGATCGAGGTGCAAGGCGCCTTGAAGGTCAAGGAGAAATTCCCGGAAGGCATCTTTGTGTTCCTGCTTCCGCCGTCCATGGATGAGCTTAAGGACCGCATTCGCGGCCGCGGCACCGAGCATCCGGATGTCATCAATCACCGTATGTCGGTGGCAGAGGATGAGATCAACTTGATGCAGCATTATGACTATGCTGTCGTTAACGATGAGATCGATCTGGCCTGCAAGCGAATAGAAAGTATCATTATCGCCGAACATTGTAAGATCAGGGAACTGTAGGTCGGTTCTATTAACAGTAAATTATAAAGAGGTGCTCACGTGTTATATCCATCCATTGATGAAATGATGAACAAAGTGGACAGCAAGTATTCGCTCGTTGTCGCTGCATCCCGCCGTGCCAGACAATTGCGTGAAGGCGGAAAGACTGAAGTTAAAGCTCCTAAATCCCACAAGTTCGTTGGGGTTGCCCTTGAAGAAGTCTATGAGGACCGTATCATCGTAACAAAAGGGGAAGAAAACTAGTCCCAAGCAGCTTCAGCATAAACGGACGCCGCCTTCCCAAGAGGCGGGCGCTGCCGTTTTTTTTCTGAGTGAATTAGCTAAAGGTTGAAGTGACAATTTAGCGATAATAGCCCGGACCGGGCTGTTCCTGACAACCGGAAGGTTGTTATTTTTTTAAATATAAGGATGTTATGTTCTACGCTATAAATCATCCTTATATTTCTCGTTGAAACGGATACCGTCCCTTAAAGGACGGTAAAGCCGTTTCTACTTGCTCACATGATCGCTCAATTGCAGGATGAGTATGAGGAGGAGGATCATTTTGAATAGCTTGAAGGGGAAAAGGATTATACTTGGCGTAACCGGTGGGATTGCAGCTTTCAAGGCAGCGTCTTTAACTAGCAAGCTGGCCCAGAAAGGGGCCGATGTACATGTGATTATGACAAAATCGGCTAAAGAATTTATCACCGAACTGACGATGCAGTCATTATCCAAGAACCTGGTGTACAGTGATACGTTTCAGGAGCGGGACCCGTCTCTCTTTGCCCATATAGATCTTGCGGGTAGTGCAGATCTGGTGCTGGTTGCGCCGGCCACGGCTAATATTATCGCTAAAATGGCCCATGGCCTGGCAGACGATATGCTGTCCACTACACTTCTGGCTACAACAGCTCCCATCATGGTGGCTCCGGCCATGAACGTGCATATGTACCAGCATCCTGCCGTTATGAATAACCTCGATATTCTCGCCCGTAGAGGTGTTGGGTTCATTGAACCGGGTGAAGGTATGCTGGCTTGTGGCTATGTCGGTAAAGGAAGACTTGAGGAGCCGGAGACGATTGTGCAATGTGTTGAACGTTTTTTTGCCAAGCAGGAGACAGTGACATCAGGACCTCTAACCGGCAAAAAAGTGGTCATCACCGCTGGCGGAACTGTGGAACGAATTGATCCGGTCCGTTATATCTCTAATGACTCGTCCGGGAAAATGGGCTTTGCCCTGGCCCGTGCCGCAAGACTTATGGGTGCTGAGGTCACTCTGATTGCCGCCCGTACGGATGAAGCGTTGCCGCAGGAGGCTGGCATTCATGTGGTGCGAGTGCAATCGGCCGAGGATATGTACAATGCTGTCATCGCGCATTGGGAGGACTGTCATATTCTGATCAAAGCTGCGGCTGTCTCAGACTATCGTCCAAAGTTCAGTGCGGATACCAAAATCAAGAAAAGCGGAGAGACGATGACGCTTGAGCTTGTAAAAACAACGGATATTTTGGAAACACTGGGCAAGAAAAAGGAAAATCAGTTCCTGATCGGTTTTGCGGCCGAGACGGGCAATGCGGAGATGTATGCTAAGGACAAGCTGGTTCGCAAGAACTGTGATCTGATTGTCGCTAATGATGTAGCCGTACCGGGTGCCGGATTTGGGACGGATACGAATATCGTATCTATTTATGACCGGGACGGACTGGTAAAAGAGCTGCCGCTGTTGTCCAAGGACGAGGTTGCGAAGCAACTGCTCATCCTGGCGGCAGAACGAATTTCCGGAGTCTCTTTATAATGGATATAGCCAAGGTCATTGTCGATGTACCCGTACGCAGCACTGACCGGCCTTTTGACTATAGTATCCCGGAATCGCTGAAGCTCTGGATTGAAATCGGCAGCCGTGTTGCTGTTCCTTTCGGGCATCGTACAGTACAGGGGTTCGTTGTATCGCTGGAATCCGGAGAAACGGGTTCAATGTCAGGATTGAAGCCGATTCAGGAGGTGCTGGATCTTATCCCTCCGCTGTCGCCGGAGCTGGTCGAACTGGCAGATTGGATGAGTCGGAAGTATGCATGCAGGAGAATATCCTCTCTGCAGGCGATGCTACCCACCGCATTGAAGGGCAAAGCCGAACGACTGATCTCGTTGGGCGAGTCTGCTGGTGACCTGTCCTCGGGTGATGGGTCTGACGGCATCTTTCCTGAAGATGAGCTGTTCTCGATGTTTGACGATTCAGGGAGCGAAGAGCGGGAGATTACCGAATTTGTGCGGCGGGCCGGGGAAGTGTCTATGAAGCAGTTGACTCGCTCCTTCCCGGATGCTGCGGAGACGGTGAAGTTCATGCTGCGCCGGGGTGTCCTGTCGGAGAGTCAAAGCATCAAGGACAAAATGGGCAAGAAGAAGATAAAGGTTGTAGACCTGATTATGGATGTCGATTCGGCTCGTGAGGCGCTGGCTAGCTTCCCGGCAAGGTCTGCACGACAGAAGGAAGTGTTGACCTTCCTGATTGAGATGGCTGCTATGCTGCCATTGCCACTCAAGGAAGTGTTAGCGGTCCTGCAGGTGACAGCAGGTACAGTGAAGGGGCTGGAGGAAAAGGGCTACATCGAGATCGGCGAGATTGAGGTGTACCGCGACCCTTACCGGGGCCGTGACTTCAAGCCAACTGCGCCTCTACCACTTACCATGGAGCAGCAAAACGTGTACTCCCGCATTGCAGCCACAGTGGATGAACAGCAGCATGAGGTATTCCTACTGCACGGTGTAACCGGCAGTGGTAAGACGGAAATCTACCTCCAATGCATACAACGTTGCCTCGATCAAGGTCGTCAGGCCGTGGTGCTGGTGCCGGAAATTTCCTTGACACCACAGATGGTGGAACGATTCAAGGGTCGCTTTGGCAGCGGTGTAGCTGTGATGCACAGCCGCTTGTCGGCCGGGGAGCGGTACGATGAATGGCGCAAGATTCGCGAGGGAAAAGCTACGGTTGCTGTTGGAGCGCGTTCGGCGGTGTTTGCACCGTTTGCTAACCTGGGCTTGATTATCATGGACGAGGAGCATGAGACCTCCTACAAGCAGGAAGAGAATCCGAAGTACCATGCCCGTGATGTTGCGGTACGCAGGGCGGAGCAATGCGGGGCTGCAGTTATTCTAGGCTCGGCGACACCGTCGCTGGAGAGCTATCATGCCGCGCGGTCGCGAAGTGACATTCACTTCTCGCCAGTGCTGCTGGAAATGCCAAGTCGTGCACTTGGCAACCCGTTGCCGAAAGTGCAGGTCGTGGACATGCGCGAGGAGCTGAAGGAAGGCAACCGCTCGATGTTCAGCCGCAGGCTCCATGCTGCTCTGGCTGAGCGCTTGGAGCGGGGAGAGCAGACGGTGCTGCTACTGAACCGCCGGGGCTTTTCCACCTTCGTCATGTGCCGGAGCTGCGGGTATGTAGCTACTTGTCCGGAATGCGATATCTCGCTGACCTTCCACAGTCGCAGCAACAACCTGCGCTGTCATTACTGCGGTCACGCCGAGCCGGCGCCGCAGCTCTGCCCGGAATGCGGAAGTGAGCATATTCGCTTCTTCGGGACTGGCACGCAGCGTGTTGAGGAAGAGCTGGGCAAGCTTTTTCCGGGTATCCGGGTGATTCGGATGGACGTGGATACCACCACGGAAAAGGGTTCGCATGAGAAGCTTCTAGGTCAATTCCGGGATAAAAAAGCCGATGTGCTGCTGGGAACGCAGATGGTGGCCAAAGGTCTTGATTTTCCGGATGTGACGCTTGTTGGTGTCATCACGGCGGACTCGGCGCTGAATCTGCCAGATTTCCGTGCAGCCGAGAAAACGTTCCAGCTACTCACCCAGGTGGCTGGTCGGGCAGGGCGTCACCAACTCCCCGGAGAAGTGGTCGTGCAGTCGTACACACCGGAGCATTATTCCATTATTCATGCTAGCGGGCATGATTATCATGCCTTCGTCCGCGATGAGCTGAAGCATCGCAAAGGCCTGCATTATCCGCCATATTGTCGGCTTATTCTTGTGACGTTGTCGCATGAGCAGCTTCCGCTACTGCTGCGGCTGGCCGAGAATTATGCGCTGAATATACAGGGCAAAGCCAAGCAGCTGCGATGGTACGGAAGCCTGGACAAGCTGTCTGCGGATGCGCTCGATCTGTTGGGTCCGGTGGCTTCGCCGCTGCCGCGTCTGAAGGGCAGATACCGGTTCCAATGTATGATCAAATGGCGCGGGAGTATTGATGCGGTAGGTCTAGCACGACAGGTAGCAGCGGAGCTGGAAGATTCCGCGCGCGATACAGGATTGCAAATCAGTATTGATGTAGACCCACAAATGTTAATGTAGACCCGCAAACGTTAATGTACAGCGGGATCATGTTGCAATAGGTGGAAGAATGTTTATATAGCTATCTAATGTGAAAACATCTAACGTCCGGGACGGGTGATGGGTGGAATCCTTGGTATACGAGGGTGCGACTTGAGATAAATCAGGTCACTTCGGTATCACAGGTAACTCCGGTGTCACAGGTGTCACAGGTATCTCAGGTATCACAAGCAACTTAGGTGTCTCAGGTAACTCAGATGTCACGGGTAACTTAGGTGTCTCAGGAAACTTAGGTAATTCAGGTATCCCAACTAACTTAGGTGTCACAGGTAACTCAGGTATCTCGGGTATCTCAGGTAACTTAGGTATCACAGGCAACTTAGGTGTCTCAGGTAACTCAGATGTCACGGGTAACTTAGGTGTCTCAGGAAACTTAGGTAATTCAGGTATCCCAACTAACTTAGGTGTCACAGGTAACTCAGGTATCTCGGGTATCTCAGGTAACTCAGATGTCACAGGTAACTTAGGTGTCTCAGGTGTCTCAGGTATCTTAGGTCACTCAGGTCCTTAGGTATCCTAGGTTCTTAGACATCTTGTGTAACTGAGTATCTCGTTATCTTGTTTAGCACATCCGTAGCCGATCATTCTTAGGCCTAGAGAATAGAGTGGGTTTAACCTTGAAGAATTCGGGGAGCCAAAGCCACTGTGGTCCACACTTCACGGGAATAGTCACCTGAGCCAACGTTCGAGCTTAAGAAGGGTCTGGATAACAGGAAAATATACCGTTATTTCTCCTCTTTCTCCTTATTTGTTGCGAATAACGGGAATTTCTCCCGTTAAAAACTTTTTTATTACCGTAATTGTCTAGTTATGAGGTGATTAACGGGAATTTTTCCAGTTATTTTTAGAAAAGAAGAGAATGAGATCAAAATAACAGGAGTTATTCCCGTTATTCTTATTATTCCAACGCCCAATCGAGTGAAGTTGAGCTTTTCGGAGCATTCGTCATCTGAATGAGTGCAATCCTTGTGAGCCAAGGATTCATTTTGTCCCTTAGGCTACAAAATAGCCTTCCAGCAATAAAGTGGCTCGTAAGATCAAGAAGGCTCGTAGGATATAAAATGGCCCGTAGGCTACAAGAAGGCCATTAGTTAGACGTCGGCGTCATTTTCGAGATGACGTTGTGTTTTTAAATGCGTTATATATCTTTATAATATTAAAAATACAAACATGTATCAGAATAGGGATGGTGTTGTTGAGATGGCAATACGTTTGATTGTAAAAGAACCAGATGAAGTGTTGCACAAGATAGCAAAAGAAGTAAAGGCTGTAACTCCAAATGTACAAAAACTGCTGGATGATATGGCAGACACGATGTATGACGCAGAGGGCGTAGGTCTTGCTGCGCCGCAGGTCGGCATTCTGAAACGCCTAATTGTGGTGGATGCAGATGAAGAGCATGGTCTGATCAAAATGATCAATCCGGAAATTGTTTCGACCGAGGGTGAGCAGCTCGGACCGGAAGGATGCCTCAGTATCCCTGGTCTTAATGGTGATGTCCGCCGTGCGGAGACAGTTACTGTGCGCGGTCTTGACCGTGAAGGTAAAGAAATTACGATTACAGGTAGCGGCTTGCTTGCACGGGCCTTTCAACATGAGATTGACCATCTGAACGGCGTATTGTTCACGGACATTGCCGAGAAGGTATATGAATATACGGCTGAACGCAGCGAATCCGAGGAGTGATCTGATGAAGATAGTATTCATGGGAACCCCGGCTTTTGCCGTGCCCAGTCTACAAATGCTGGTGGAGGAGGGCTACGAGGTCGTAGCTGTTCTCACCCAACCGGACCGTCCGCAGGGCCGGAAAAAAACGCTGACTCCTTCGCCGGTCAAAGAAGCGGCACTGGCACTGGGTCTTCCAGTGCTTCAGCCGGAACGCTTGCGTCGTCCGGAAGCGGTGGCAGAACTGGCGACTTATGCGCCGGATTTGATTGTTACCGCGGCTTATGGGCAGATTCTGCCCAAGTCGGTTCTGGATCTACCACAAAACGGTTGTGTGAACGTTCACGGTTCACTTTTGCCGAAGTATCGTGGTGGTGCTCCGATCCAGCGCTCGATTATCAATGGTGAAAAAGTCACAGGTGTGACCCTGATGTACATGGCAGAAGGACTGGATACCGGTGATATGATCTCTCGTGTGGAGGTGCCGATCGAAGACGGAGATACCTCTGGTGATATGTTCGAGAAGCTGAGCCTGGCAGGACGTGATCTGCTAAAAGCTGAAATGCCTCGCCTTGCTGCCGGTCGTGTGGACGCGGTGGTGCAAGAGGAGAGCGAAGCTACCTATGCGCCGAACCTCAGCCGTGAGGATGAGCGTATAGACTGGAACGCGTCTTCGCGTGACATTTATAACCGCATCCGCGGACTCGTGCCGTTCTCCGGCGCATTTACCCTCTGGAACGGGGAGACGTTCAAGGTATGGGCAGCTAGCAATCCTGCGCTGGCTTCTACCGGGAACGGCGGTCAAGCCGCACCAGGTACGGTGCTGGCGGTGGAAGCACAAGGCGTCGAGGTGAAGACCGGCGACGGCAGCCTGCTATTGACGACGGTGCAGCCGGCAGGCAAAAAGGCCATGAGCGCCGCTGACTTCAGCCGCGGAGCAGTGATGAAGCCCGGCACGGTGCTAGGATGAGCGCCGGTAATAATGGCGCAGGCCGGCATGGCCAGCGCGGACATTCACCTCGCCAGGGCGGAAGCCGTCCGCCGGGCGCAGGAAAAGCAGCCACCGCAGGGAAAGCGGCTGCTGCAGTAAACGCCGCTGCTGGCAAGGCTAGCGGTGCAGGTAGCGGAAAAGGTGGCGGCGGTAAACCGGCGACGGCCCGTGAAGTCGCCCTGGATGTGCTGGTAAGAGTCGAGCAGCAGGGCGCTTACAGCAATCTGCTGCTCAATAGCAGCTTGCAGAAATCTTCACTGAGCCGGGAAGATACGGGACTGGCTACCGAGCTAGTCTACGGAACCATCTCCAGAATGAACACGCTGGATGAAGTGCTGGAAGGGTTCGTCAGCAAGGGAATCGCCAAGCTGCAGCCCTGGGTACGGAATCTGCTTCGTCTGAGCCTATATCAGATCATGTATCTTGATCGCGTTCCATCACATGCAGCCGTGAACGAAGCTGTGAATATCGCGAAGAAGCGTGGGCATCAGGGCATTTCCGGAATGGTCAACGGTGTCCTGCGCAGTGTGCTGCGCGCTGGTGACCTCCCGGTGCTGCCGGAGAACCTTGGTCCGGCGAAGCGTATTTCTATTCGACACTCGCATCCACTATGGTTGGTACAGCGCTGGATTGCAGAATATGGTGTGGAGACGGCAGAGGCGATGTGTGCCTCCAATAATGAGCCTCCTGCCATCAGCGTTCGTGTCAACACAACGATGATCAGCCGTGAACGTCTGCTGGAGAAGATGGCGGCAGAGGGGCTGGAGGTCTCGCCTTCGAAGGTCAGTCCTTACGGGATTGTCATCAAGGGTGGCGGCAATCCGGCACTAACCTCATGGTACCGGGACGGCTATCTGTCCGTTCAGGATGAAAGCTCCATGCTGGTGGCCGAGGTTGTGGCCCCGGAACCCGGTATGAAGGTGCTGGACTGCTGTGCCGCTCCAGGCGGTAAAACCTCGCATATGGGCGAGTTGATGAAAGACGAAGGGACAATTCAAGCCAATGATCTGCATCCGCATAAAGCTGCATTGATTGCGGATCAGGCCCAGCGGCTTGGACTGGAATGTGTTGTGACAGGAAGTGCCGACGCGCTTGACCTGGAGCAGAAGTTCGAGCCAGGCTCCTTCGACAGAATCCTGCTCGATGCCCCTTGCTCCGGCCTTGGCGTGATTCGCCGCAAGCCGGATTTGAAATGGCGCAAGCAGCCGGAGGATATCGAGAGCGTAGCTGCGCTTCAGCGGCAGCTACTGCAATCGGTCTCCCGACTGCTGAAACCGGGAGGCGTGCTGGTGTACAGCACCTGCACGACAGAGAAAGCCGAGAACGGGGAAGTCGTGGCCTCCTTCCTGGAGCAAAACCCTGATTTTGCGCCGTTAACCTTCTCCACGGAGGTCTGGAACCGCCTGGAGGGGACGGCGCTGGCCGCAGGGGAAGGCATCCAGCTACTGCCCCATCATTATGGCAGTGACGGGTTCTATATTGCCCGACTGCAGCGAATCTTGTAATATAGTAAAGGCGAAGGTAAAACCTTTACTACCCCGCCCACCGGGCTCGGTGTGGCGGGTTTTCTTTTAAAATATAAGAATGAATATGTTTTACGCTATAAATCATCCTTATATTTGTGTTAAACTAGAAAGAATGAGAAATAATAAGCATATCCTTATGAAAGAACAGGTGCTAATACGAATGAAACCTTTAATATATGATTTTTCTTTGGAAGAGTTGCAACAATGGGCGAAAGACAACGGAGAGCCGGCTTTTCGCGGTGGACAGATTTTTGATTGGCTGTATGTGAAGCGTGTGAATGATTTTGAATCCATGAGTAACTTGTCCAAGGCGTTGCGGACCAAGCTCAGTGAGCAGTTCTCGATTGACGTCTTAACTGAAATTACGAAGCTGGAATCGAAAGATGGTACTGTGAAGTTCCTGTTCGGTCTCCATGATGATCATGCGATCGAGACTGTTATTATGAAGCACAACTACGGTAACAGTGTCTGTGTGACTACACAAGTTGGCTGCCGAGTTGGCTGTACTTTCTGCGCCTCGACACTTGGCGGATTGAAGCGGGACTTGACGGCGGGTGAGATTGTAGCACAAGTGGTTCGCTCTCAGCAGATTCTTGACACCCGGGGCGAACGGGTAAGCAGTATTGTGATTATGGGCACAGGTGAACCTTTCGAGAATTATGACGCTACCATGAGATTCCTGCGCCTGATGATTCATGAGAAGGGTCTGAACATCGGCCAGCGTCACATCACGGTTTCTACAAGCGGTATTGTACCAAACATCTATAAGTTTGCCGATGAGGATACGCAGATCAACCTGGCGATTTCCATCCATGCACCGAACGATGCGCTCCGCTCCAAGCTGATGCCGGTTAACCGCCGCTTCCCCTTTGATGATGTGATCGAATCTCTACGTTACTACCAGGCCAAGACAGGACGTCGTATTAGTTTTGAATACGCCCTGATCGGTGGAGTGAATGACCAGCCTGAACATGCTGCAGAATTGGCGGGCGTGCTGAAGAACATGCTGTGCCATGTCAATTTGATCCCGATCAACCATGTGCCTGAGCGCAAGTATGTACGTACATCCCGTAAAGATATCTTTGAGTTTCAACGTGTATTGTCCGATCATGGTGTGAATGTTACTATCCGTCGTGAACAGGGCCATGATATTGCGGCCGCATGTGGACAATTGCGCGCCAAACATATGGATCTGAGGTGAGGATATTTGATCAGGACAGTTCATATCAGCGACATTGGCCGGGTTCGCTCTGTCAATGAGGATTCAGTCTGGATCGGCGTTACGCGTTACGGTTATACACTTGGCATCATTGCAGACGGAATGGGGGGGCATTTGGCGGGCGACACAGCAAGCAGACTTGCTTTGGATTCAATTAAGGATACCCTGAATAACCTGGGGCCTGATGTTTCCGGCGAAGAACTGAGTGCGGCGCTCTCTTCTGCCATTCTGAAAGCTAATGATACTGTTTTCAAAGAGGCATCCAGTGACGAGAAGTACCACAACATGGGGACTACAGTCGTTTCTGTCTTGCTGAATGGGTCAAGCGGTGTTATTGGCCATATTGGGGACAGCAGGGCCTATTTGATAAAAGACAGTAACGCAATCCAACTAACCGAGGATCACACGCTGGTCAATGAGCTGTTCAAGAACGGCCAGATCAGCCTGGAGGAGCTAGACAATCATCCGCGGAAGAATGTGCTGACCAGAGCGCTAGGTACGGATGCGGAGACCTCCGTCGATTTGGCCCCGATCAAGCTGGAGGTAGGGGAAGTGCTGCTGCTGTGCAGTGACGGTCTGAGTAATTTCGTCAGCAAGGAGCATTTGGCGAAGGTAGCGGGAATCGAAGAAATCTCGCTGGAAGAACGGGCGGATCGCCTGCTGCAGTTGGCCCTGCTTGCCGGTGGCGGCGATAATATAAGCGTCGCTATGTTAGAACATCAAGGAGAGGCCGCAGTGCCCGAAACAAAGGAGTGGGATAGATGATCGGTCACGAGTTGGGAGGCCGTTACCAAGTCATCGAACGAATCGGTGGAGGCGGCATGGCGCTTGTATACAGGGCCCATGATATTTTATTGAACCGTAACGTCGCCATCAAAGTGCTGCGCAGCCAGTTTGTGCATGATGAGGAATTTATCCGCCGATTCAGGCGGGAGGCGCAATCTGCCGCATCGCTGTCTCATCCGAATGTGGTCAGCATTTATGATGTCGGGCAGGAAGATGAAATTCATTATATTGTTATGGAGTATGTTGAAGGCAAGAACCTGAATGAGATTATTAAGGAGCGGGCTCCGCTGCAGGTGGACGAGGCCGTTCGTATTGCCTCCCAGATCTGCGATGCCCTTGACCACGCTCATCAGAATCAGATCATACACAGGGACATCAAACCTCATAATATTCTTATTGGACGTAACGGGCGTGTTAAGGTTACGGATTTTGGTATTGCGCGTGCGGTTACATCTACAACAATAACTCAGACGGGCTCTGTGGTAGGCTCGGTGCATTATTTCTCACCAGAACATGCCAAGGGAGTAGCCACAGGGGAAAAGTCGGATCTGTACTCTCTGGGTATTGTGCTCTATCAAATGTTGACAGGCAGTCTGCCGTTTCTGGGAGAAAGCCCGATCAGCGTAGCTCTGAAGCATCTTCAGGAGGAATTCGAGGAACCGAGGCTACTTAACCCGCTAATTCCGCAAAGTGTGGAGAACGTGATCCTGCGGTCTATGCGCAAGAATCCGGAGGAGCGATACCAGTCAGCCAAACAAATGCTGAAGGATCTGGAGAGCTGTCTGTTGCCTGAACGGCGGAGTGAGCCGAAGGCCGAGTTTCAGGATGACGACGATGAGGACAAGACGCGGATCATTCCTGCCATCAAGCCGATTCAGAGAACACAGGGGAATCGGGGTGGGCATGCAGAGAGAGTACGTCATTCCGACGAGCCGGAGGTTCCGGTAGCTAGCGGCAAGAAGAAGTTGGGCCGTCCGGCACTCTGGATCGGATTAACACTCCTGATTCTACTGGCAATGGCGAGTGTAGTGTGGTATGTGAATGCCAAGCTGGTTATCCCGGAGGTAACGGTACCAAACGTCATTAACCTGTCTCTGGATGATGCGAAGAAGAAACTGTCTGAGGTGGGAATCGAGGTCGAGGAACCGGTCACCGAGATTTATAGCCCTAACTACGGAGCAGGTATTGTCTACAAGCAGAGCAAGCCGGAGAATACGACGGTCAAGAAGAATACATCGATTCAGCTCACGGTCAGCACGGCCAAGCCGTTAACCAGAATGCCGGACTTATCGAACCAAACATTTGATGAGGCTGTTAAAGCGTTGATTAATCTGGGTGTGGCACAGAATCGCATATCTCAGGATACGCGTACAAGCTCTGATGTGGCGGCTGGCAGGGTGATTACCCAAGATCCGTTGCCTACAACTGATTTTGATCCGGAGACGGTTCAGGTCACACTGATTCTCAGTAAAGGTGAAGAAAGCGTCACGATGCCGGATCTTATCAACCTGACAGAGAAGGAAGCCAGAGCGAAGCTTGAGGCTGTGAAGCTTGTGCTGGAGGAAGTCAAGGAAGAGGGGAGCTTCTCTGTTGATAAAGGCAAGGTCGTTAAGCAGTGGCCTTATGATAAGGGAGTTCCGACACCTCCAGGTACGAAGATCACCATTACCTTGAGTTCAGGATACCCGCCGGAAGCCTTGAATTACACGTATAATCTTCCGGTTGCGCCGACCCAGGAAGGGAAGAAGACCAAGATCCGTATTGAATATGCGGATGCCCGCAACAATGGTGAGAAGCAGGAGTGGGGTACCCGGACGATTACCAAGAATCAAGTGCTCTCCATCAACATGTTACTCGCTCCGAACAAAGATGGTGTAGTCTTGATTTATCGCGACGGTGAGCTTTATGATACGTATCCAGTGTCCTATGTAGATGCTAAGAATGGAACTGTTCCTGTTCCGACGCTGCCGGAGCCGACGAGAACACCAGATCCGACCCAAGCGCCTACGGAAGCACCGCCATCCGAGCAGCCGACTAGCGATCCAGCTATGGCTCCTGATCCGGGAGGTAACAGTACCGGCACCGGCACCGGAAACAACGGTGGTGATAACGGTGCGAATGGAACCGGGAATGTCGATCAGACGGGCTTCGTGCCCGGCATTGGTCAGCAGGAAGACGGTGCAAAGCATGTTGCCAGCAACAACGGCAAGAACAAAGATAAGTCTTTGAAACATAAAGATAATAAAAGCCACTAATAGCTGACCGAGGGGTCAGTGTCCAGTGGCAGAGCGAGATGACCCGGGGATAACAACTTGGGTCATCTTCGTAAATTCAGGAGAGGAAGGCTCACTATGTATGCCTGAAGGTATAATTGTTAAGGCTTTAAGTGGTTATTATTATGTAAAACCACATTGTGATGGACTCATCGTGTCTGAAGAGGCAGCGGTGCAATGTAGGGCCAGAGGTATTTTTAAGAAAAAAGGAGTATCTCCTCTGGTAGGCGATCGTGTAATTTATAGCTTGACGGAGAATGGCGAGGGCATGGTGGATCAGATTCTTCCTCGGGATTCAGAGCTGATCCGGCCGCCTGTGGCCAATGTCAAGCTAGCCGTGCTATTATTCTCCCTGCGTGAGCCGGATATGAACCTGAATCTGCTCGACAAGTTCCTGGTGCACATAGAGCATTCTGGATTAGATACATTGATTGTACTGACTAAGCAGGATCTGGCGGTAGGCGACGATGAAGCGACAGCCACGGTGAAGGCCTTGTATGAAAAAATCGGCTATGAAGTACTGGTGACGAGTTCGCTTACAGGTACAGGCAGCGAGGACGTTCACAGACGGCTCGCAGGTGGGATCAGCGTATTCGCTGGACAATCAGGTGTGGGTAAGTCTACACTGCTCAACCGGATCGTTCCTGGTCTCCTTCTGGAGACCGGAGAGATCAGCCTGCGGCTGGGCCGTGGCCGTCACACCACTCGTCATGTCGAGCTGATGGACATTGGGGACGGAGGCTTTGTGGCGGATACTCCTGGCTTCAGTCAACTCGATTTCCTTGAGCTTGGTGTAGAGGAGTTGTCCACCTGCTTCCGAGAGTTTGCTCCATATGCGGAAGCCTGCAAGTTCCGCGGCTGCAGTCATTTGCATGAACCGGGCTGCAAGGTTGTTGAAGCTGTGGATCAAGGGGAGATTGCCCCGAGTCGCTATGAGCATTACAAGCTGTTCTTTAACGAAATGAAAGATAAAAAGCGGAGGTACTGATCATGATTATTTTAGCCCCATCGTTGTTATCCGCGGATTTTGCCGCACTTGGAACAGAAGTGAAGGAAGTGCAGGCCAGCGGTGCTGACTGGCTTCACGTAGACGTGATGGACGGACGTTTTGTACCGAATATCACCTTGGGACCGCCAATTGTCGCTGCCGTCTCCAAGCATACTTCATTGCCGCTTGATGTCCATCTTATGATTGAGAATCCTGAACGTTATATCGGGGATTTTGCCAAAGCCGGAGCTGCTGTCATCACAGTGCATGCTGAGGCTTGTGTGCATCTTCACCGTGTGATTCACCAGATCAAGGAGCTAGGTCTTAAAGCGGGCGTAGCCATTAACCCGGGTACACCGGCAGCCGCCGTGCGTGAAGTGTTAGAGGATGTGGATCTGGTACTTGTGATGACTGTGAATCCAGGTTTTGGCGGACAGGCTTTTATACCGAGCACAGTGCGTAAAATCCGTCAAATTCGTGAGTGGGCTAATGAAGTCAATCCAGACCTGCTGATTGAAGTGGATGGAGGCATTGCCGAAGCGACAGCCCCACTGGTTGTTGAAGCTGGTGCTAATGTGCTGGTCGCAGGTAATGCGGTCTTCGGTCGAAGCGACCGTGCTGCCGCTATTGAGTCGATCCGAAGCGCTGCAACACAGGCCAAGCTATAAAATACACTGCTTAGACTGCTGGTATAGGCCAAGTCTGCAGCGCATAAATATGGTTACATGAGCAGAAATCTCATGTAGCCTTTTTTTTCGTCGTCTGCGGGGGGACCTGAAGCAAGTCGAAGGAGGGTCCCGGGCTAGCGGAGATATTCTGGCGATTGGGAGAGGTCTGCAAGATGTAACCGTCAGCGAAAGAGAACATAAAGTCTCCTACCGTACGGCATGAATTGATGGGAGGGTAAACCATGAAATTTTACACGTTCAAGCTGCCAAAGTTTTTAGGAGGTTTCGTTAAGGCGATTTTGAATACTTTTCAGAAGAGTTGAGGCCGTAAAAGAAAAAAAGACATGAAAAAAAGCACCTTACATATGTAAAGGGTGCTTTTTGCTTGATATGAGATATCGCTCGTTCTAAATTGCTAAAGACTAGACGCGCTCAACTTTACCGGACTTCAAAGCACGGGTGCTGACATAGACGCGTTTCGGCTTGCCGTTCACGAGGATACGGACCTTTTGAACGTTAACTCCCCAAGTGCGACGGTTGTGGTTGTTCGCGTGAGACACGTGGTTACCACTTCCCGGCTTCTTGCCTGTTACGATACATTTACGGGACACAGATTACACCTCCTTGTTACTTACACCTGCATAAAACAATACTTTAATATAATATCACAGGAAAAAATGCTTCGTCAACCGCTCAAAAACATTTATTTCTTTAGTCTCTTATAGTACAATATAAATTAGTGTATTATGTCCAGTTAATCCTAGTGTTGATTAGGCATGAAGTTAGGAAGGGGAATTCTCATTGAGTAAGCGTTCTATCAACGGAACAGATTTTACCGCAATGGTACTCACCGGAGCGGAGAAGCTGCAGCAGCATGCAGAGCACGTCAATTCGTTGAATGTTTTTCCGGTCCCGGATGGAGATACGGGAACAAACATGAATTTGACGATGACCGCAGGCGCGAATGAATTGAAAAGGAATAATACGGCCTCTCTTGGCCAATGTGCAGGAGTACTCTCGAAGGGCTTGTTAATGGGGGCCAGAGGGAACTCAGGCGTTATTCTCTCCCAGTTGTTCAGGGGGTTCAGTCGCTATGCGGCGCAGCATGATGAGCTGAACACACAGCAGTTTGCAGCAGCGCTGCAGACCGGAGTGGATACAGCATACAAGGCAGTTGTAAAACCTGTAGAGGGAACAATACTTACGGTTGCCAAGGAAGCGGCGCGGCATGCGGTTTACTTTGCACGTCGCACTAATGATGTGACAGAGCTGATGACAGAGGTACTGTCCAAGGCCAAGGAAGCGCTGGCGAATACGCCTGAACTCTTGCCTGTGCTCAAGCAAGTAGGAGTAGTCGACTCCGGCGGACAGGGTCTTGTCTATATCTACGAAGGTTTTCATCAGCACCTAACCAGTGGAATCACAGGTATAGCTGCCCAAGAACAGGCTGCGATTCCTGCACCAATTGCTGTGACAGCAGGTCTGAATAAACCAGAGCCTAATTTGGCCTCGGTACAGACATCCGCACAATCTCAGCTTTCCACGGAAGATATTGAATTCTTATATGATATGGAATTTTTTATAAACCGTCAGTTGGGCGGTTCCGCGCGAGCGATTTTCGATGAGGATGCATTTAGGAAAGCGCTATCAGTAAATGGAGATTCCATCATCGTTATTTCGGATGACGAGACGATCAAGGTACACGTTCATTCCAAAGCTCCTGGCGAGGTGTTGAACCTTGCGCTACTCTATGGGGAGATCACCCAGATTCACATTCTTAACATGCGTGAGCAGCACCGGGATTTGCTGACAGCGGGTATGGACATTGCCCCGATGCCAGATGTGTTCGCCGATATTCCGAAGGAAGAGGTCAGCGCACAGGCTCCGGCCGTGCCACCAGCTGATGATCTGGCTCCATATGGATTCATCGCCGTCTCTTCAGGTGCGGGAATTGCTGATATTTTCAAAAGCCTTGGCGTCGATGTTGTGCTGGAAGGCGGACAGACGATGAATCCAAGCACCGAGGATTTCGTAAATGCTATTTCTTCGATTTCTGCAAAGCATGTATATATATTGCCTAACAACTCCAACATTGTGCTGGCCGCGCAACAGGCCAAAGAACTGTTGGAAGATGAACGAGAGGTTACTGTGATCCCGAGCAAGAGTATTCCACAGGGGATTTCTGCAGCGTTCGCATTCCAGGAGGATGACGCGGTGGATAGCAACACAAGCAATATGCTTGAAGCTATTGCACAAGTGAAGTCCGGTCAGGTTACACATGCGGTTCGAGATACGCTCTATGAGGAGCTGGAGATCAAGTCCGGTCAGTTTATAGGGATATCCAATTCCAAAATTGTGGCCGCAGCGGATGATTTGCTGGCAGCGAGTCAAGCGCTCCTGACTAATATGCTGGAGAACGGTGACGAGATCATAACGATCTTGAGCGGAGAAGATGCGCAGGAGGAAGTCACAGAAGCGCTTAGCGAATGGATCAGCTCTGTGTACCCTAATGCAGAAGTAGAAATGCATGAAGGTGGACAGCCGCTATACTATTACCTGTTCTCCGTGGAGCCTTAGGGTTAAAAGGTTCTGATGGTTAGAGCGAAGTAAGGTGTTCTGATTTATTGCTTTGTGGGCTGACCAACTATAGTTTGGGGAGGAAATTCATGAACCGTACCATAATCGTCACTGATAGCACATCCGATATTCCACCGGCTATGGCCGAGAAATATGGCATTGAGGTTGTGCCATTGACATTAATGTTCGGTGATCAATCTTACCGGGACAATGTGGATATGACACCAGAGCAGTTTTATGAGCGTCTTCCTAGCTCACAGAAGCTGCCGACTACTTCGCAGCCGTCGCCGGTTGAATATATGGATGTTTACCGCACTATTTTGGACCAATACCCGGATAGCCCTATTCTGTCATTTCATATTTCCTCTGGTCTCAGCGGTACCTTTCAATCGGCTATGCTAGCTAAATCCATGCTGGAGGAGGAGGGGGAGCGGATCACAGTTGTGGATTCCCTGTCTGCCTCCTATGGATTCGGAGTAATGGTGGTACATGCTGCCAGACTGGCGGCAGAGGGAAAAGGGCCGCAGGAAATTCTTGAGGCGGTAGAAACACTGCGCCAGTCCCGCAAGCTGTATTTCCTTGTCGATACGCTGGAGTATCTGCAAAAAGGAGGCAGAATCGGCAAAGCATCGGCCATTTTGGGCACGTTACTCAACATTAAGCCGATTCTGTCCATTGATGCTGAAGGCATTATCTACGCAGTGGAGAAAGTAAGGGGCCGCAAGAAGGCCGTTGCCCGCATGATCGAGTTGTTCAAGAACGATCTGCCGGGCGTGGACAAAATCAATGTGGCCGTGGGACATACGGCAGAACCGGCTTCTGGTGAAGAGTTCCTGAGTGAACTCGACAGGCACTTTACGCTTGAAGAGAAAGTGCTGACCAACATTGGCCCTGTGGTAGGCAGTCATGTTGGGAACGGAACGCTGGCTGTATTTATTTGGCCCGCATAATGAGGGATGAACATGACACTTTCTTTGAATGAAATTGAAGTGAAAAAAGTAACTGGCGTGAGTGCTCAAAAGCAAGGCGAGCTTCACGCCTTTGGCATCTTTACAGTGAAGGATCTATTGGAGTACTATCCATTCCGTTATGAGGACTACCGTCCACGCTCGCTTAGCGAGGTCAAGCATGGGGACAAGGTCACAGTGGAAGCCAAGGTGATGGGTATTCCGGTGCTTCAGCGCTTTGGTGGGAAGTCCAGACTTAGCTGTAAAATGGTCGCTGAACCGTTTATGTTCACAGCAACCTGGTTTAACCAGCATTATATCCGCGAACAGCTCACCGCAGGCCGCGGTATCGTGATCTCTGGCAAATGGGATCAGAAGCGCAGCCAAATTACCGTGACAGATTATGAATTTCCGGACCGCGGAGAAGGCAAAACGGGAACCTTGCAGCCAGTCTATTCTGTCGGGGGCAAAATTACACAATCCTGGATACGGAAGTCGATTAGTCAGGGGCTGCAGCAATTCGGGGAGCTGATCCCTGAAATTTTGCCGCGGGTGATCTTACAAAAATATGACTTTATGCCACGTAAGCGGGCTATTGCGACCATTCATCAGCCGGAAGATAGCCGGGAAGGGCAGCAAGGACGCCGCCGGATGGTCTATGAGGAGCTTTTCCTGTTCCAGTTGAAGGTACAAGCCTTCCGTGTGTTGAACCGCGGTAGAATGGACGGGGTAGTGCATACGGTGGACAACGCAACGGTTCGGCAATTTGTCCGCAGCCTGCCGTTTGAGCTGACGGACGCCCAGAAGCATGTGGAGCTGGAGATTTTGCATGATATGCGGTCTCCTTATTGTATGAACCGACTTCTGCAAGGAGATGTAGGTTCCGGTAAAACAGTACTTGCAGCTATTGCGCTCTACGCTACGGTAAAATCCGGTTTTCAGGGTGCGCTAATGGTGCCTACCGAGATTCTCGCGGAGCAGCATATGCGATCGCTTACGAGAATGTTCGAGCCATTCGGCCTTACTGTAGCACTGCTGACAGGAAGTGTGAACGGACGCAAGCGCAAAGACCTGTTGGCTTCCTTGCAAATGGGCATGATTGATGTGGTGGTTGGAACCCATGCCCTGATCCAGGAGGATGTTTTCTTCAAAAACCTCGGAATGGTAGTCACGGATGAGCAGCACCGCTTCGGGGTCAACCAGCGCAGCGTCCTGCGCCGCAAGGGTTATAACCCGGATGTGCTTACTATGACGGCTACTCCCATACCGCGTACACTGGCCATCACCGTTTTTGGCGATATGGATGTGTCCACGTTATCTGAGCGGCCGAAGGGGCGTGTACCGATTACGACTTACTGGGTCAAGCATGATCTGATGGACCGGGTCCTGAATTTGATTCGCCGTGAAATCGATCAAGGCCGGCAAGCCTATCTGATCTGTCCGTTGATTGAGGAGTCAGAGAAGCTGGATGTGCAGAATGCGATAGATCTTCATATCCAGATGTCCCAAGCTTTCCCAAACTATAAGGTCGGATTGCTGCATGGGCGGATGACACCCGGGGAAAAGGACGAGGTGATGCGCGCGTTCTACAGCAATGAACTGCAGTTGCTCGTCTCTACCACCGTCGTGGAGGTCGGCGTCGATGTGCCGAATGCAACCCTGATGGTTATTATGGATGCGGACCGCTTCGGTCTCTCCCAGCTGCACCAGCTGCGGGGCCGCGTGGGCCGGGGCCAGCATGCTTCGTACTGTGTGTTGGTCGCTGATCCCAAGTCGGAGATTGGACGTGAGCGGATGACGGCTATGACGGATACGGATGACGGCTTTGAGGTATCGCGTCGCGATCTGGAGCTGCGCGGTCCGGGGGATTTCTTCGGCACCAAGCAAAGTGGACTGCCGGAATTCCGCTTGGCGGATATGACGGCTGATTTTGAAGTGCTGGAGCAGGCTCGTGATGATGCCGCCGGCTTGCTGCGGGATGCTTCCTTCTGGACTTCTCCTGACTATGCGCCGCTGCGGAATTATTTGCAGAATGAGCAAATTTTCCAGGGTGAATTAATTGACTAAATAGGCACATGGGACAAAGGCTCCCTCATATACTTTGAAAGACTGGATATGACGGGAGGTGCTGCACTTGGGTTACCAGCAATATGGAATCAGTCCCCAACTCGTTGATCGCATCAAGGTCAAGATGAAGAATAAGGCGGTCAAGGAACGCATCAAAACTATGATTACCGGTGTTTCAAAGAAAGAGCTACAGGAAACGGCCACGGTCCGCAAGTTGGTTCGGAGTTCATCCGCTGTGCTTAATGAGAAACTGACGTCTGCGCAGGAAGAGCAGATTGTAAAATTTGTGATTGCGCAGAAAATAGACCCGAACAATACGTTTCACCTGATTCGGCTTTGGGGGATGTTCCGTTAAAGCATCTTGAGTCTGGTTAGATCTTCTTCACAGCAAAAAAAAGCGCTCCCTGTCTGGCTGACGGGGAACGCTTTTTTGATTTGCAAGATTCAAAATGCTTGTAGCCTTCGAACCCAGAATTCTTTCTTGTTATTTGAAAATAATTCTGCGCCTGCGGGCGCTCTCGGCGGATTTGAAAACAATCCGTGAATCCGGATCAGCCTTTTGAATTAGTTCGGTTAACACTTGTTCCTCATTTCTTTCCGTGTGGCAGAACAAGGTGCCTGGCTGGTTGTCATCCCCGACATCGCCAATCAGCGCGGCCTCCCGGTTAAGCTCCTCCTTAAGGACCCGCTGAATGTCTTCACAGCGGTTGCTGGTAATCCAGGCGGACCGGGATGGCGAGAGCCCGCGAAGAGAGAGGCGCACGCCTTCAAAGGCCAGCAGGTAGGCGATGATGGAATACATGGCTTGATCCCAACCAAAGAGGGCCCCTGCTGCAAACAGGATGGCGCAATTCAGCAGCATGATTACGATCTCAGAAGATCGGGGCGGCCCGCCGCTCAGCAGTGAGTAACCCTGATCGCTGGCGCTGGTCACCTGATTCATTCCGCCAAATCGAACGGAGATGCCGACCCCGAGGCCAAGACAGATGCCTCCAGCGATGGCGGCAGGCAGTGGGTCGCCGATGATGGCCGGAAACTGGTGCAACGCCAGAGAACCTATCGTAAGGGCGGCCAACCCCACTACTGTATAGAGGGCAAACCGTAAATTGATTTGTTTGCGAGACATAAAGATAAAGGGCAGGTTAAACAGAAACAGAAACAGTCCAAGCCGCATTTCTGTAGTATGGGCAAACAGGGCAGACAGCCCAGTGATCCCACCAACGACCAGGCCGTGGGGCATCAGAAACAATTCAAGGCCAACTGCGGCCAGAAGCGCGCCTGCAATGACAGCGAGAATGCGGAAGCCTTTGCTTTGGCTGCCAGGGCGTCTCCGAATACCGGCGAAATCGGTCTTCATAAACATTCCTCCCTTCAGCAGGGAACATTTTATATAGAATAGTTCATCATGTAAGTTCAGTTTCCAGTTCCACAAAATTTGAAGTGAATTTTAGCGGATTGAGCCACTGTCGCAGCAACCATTTATAGATCAGCGGACAGAAAAGTAAGCAGAGCACAGGCAGTATAACATTTTCCCGCGCCGGGACGGTGTTCCCTGATAGCCTTGCTTTTAACACAGGAGTATTCATGTCGTTATAGGTCTTCAGACGAGCAGGAGGCATGCTTTTGCGTTCATAACGTTTGGATTCATAATTTTCTGCTTCCTGTCCTTCGTTATTGAATGCTTCAGAAGACCAGACAGGCGGAAGTGACAGTGAAAGCACCACACTAAGCGTAATATTCAACAGCCAAACCAATACAAAACGGCTTGCAGAGCGTACCAAGGGAACACCTCCTTTCTGCAGTTATTACTAAAAGCATAACATACGTTCTGGAGTTGAACCAAATCGGATTGCAAAAAAAAACAGGTCTTTCGAACGATGGGAAAACGAAACCGGGCTGTAAAAAACGCGTAAGCTGTAGTAATGACCGCTTTAATAATAATTTTTTGCGCAGGAGGGATGAATTTGAACGGATGGGACGGTTTTAATGATTTTAATAAGCGAAGTTTCTTTGATGGATTTCTTGGAGATGCCCCTCCATTCTTCAAGATTTTTCTGCTGGTCTTTTTACTTGTTTTTATTTTTATAATATTCAAAACGATACAGAATTGGTTAGCATACAAAACCAGCCCAGTAACCACAGGATATTATCAAGCCGTTGCCAAACGCAGCGAAGTCTGGGGAGGATCTGGGCAGCATAGCGCAAAGACTAGTTACTATGTGACCTTTGAGGATGAGGGAGGCAACCGTGTAGAACTGCAGGTTCCAAATTCGGCTTACGGATATATTATTGAAGGCGATACTGGAGAGTTAATCTATCAGGGTACAAGATTAAAGGATTTCCAGCGGCAAGGAAGCAGATCAGGTTCACGGATATAGCTTTTCATCTAAAGATATAGCATTTCATCCGATTAATGTGGAAAAGGGAAGGCCTGGGTTCAATCTCCCAAGTCTCCCCTTTTTGTGTTTTAACATACGCGCTACAACACCCGCTGCATATGCAAAATGACATGGCTCCAATAGCCGGTATCCAGCTCACTGATCTGAACACCAGGATCTCCCCAAGTATGGATGAACTTGCCGTCGCCAATGTAGATGCCGACATGACCTGGAATGGCATTACTTTCAAACCGTCCGGGAACGGTGAAGAAGACCAGATCGCCAGTCTGCAGTTCGTTCCGATTTACACGTGACCCTAGATTATCCTGATCCTTGGCCAGACGGGGCAGATTCAAACCGAATTTTTTGAAAACATGCTGTGTAAAGGAAGAACAATCGAACTTTTTACTTTCTTCGTAAGGGGCAGCACCGAACTCATAAGGGACACCCAAAAAGGTTTTGGCGTATGACACAAGCTCACTGCTCTGTGAAGGTGAGAGACTTTGGATTTTTAACGGCCTGGATAGCTGGTTCTGACCTGCTTCAACCTTGGAATCTTTTACCGTTGGCGTTGCGATATTGATCTCCCCGCTGTATGGGTTCCAGGCCACTTTGGTCTGGAGTAGTTTGGAAAGCGCCTTGGGCGTCACATAGATCTGGCCGTTGCGGAGCTGAGGGGCATCGCTCAAAGAAACCTTTTCACCCAATGACAGAACTTCAGTTGAACCTGGGCGAAGCTTGTACATCACGTCAGTGTAACCTATGCTGGTATATCCACCCGGCTTATTTGCCTCCTTCATTTGGTAGCCAATGGAGGCCACAGCAGGGGAGAGCGGAATCCAGAACTTGCCGTTGGCATCGGTGATTTTGGCTTTCTCATAATAGCTGGTTGCAGGTGATCCGTCGGGAGTCAGCGATCTTACTTTTGCGGTGTCTTTGGCCTTATAATAACCGCAGGCTGTACAAACCATGACAGTGCACAATATAAGGGCCGCTACAGCCCTATATTTATGGGGATGTTTCATCATATTACACGCTCCCTATCGTAAGCTTTAGTTTTAAGTTTGCGCAGGGAGCTCTTTTTTATGTAAGTCCAAGGTAATACATTGCAACCTGCAGGTTGTGTCAGATATTCTCCATTTTTAATGGAACTTTGTTAGAATATTGTTAAATGTGAGCGTGTTATAAGTGATTGACGGATATACAACCTCCATATAATATAGGTTTAATAGATTCGCATGTGTCGCTGTGAGATTCGTGTAAGCTTTCGCTTTAGTGCATTCATCTATAAAAGCGATAATGCTTTACCACTACTTCTGATGCACGCGCTGATACTGTACAAGAAAAGGGGTTATCTAATGAAGAAAAAGAATATTTGGCTAAGCTTGAGCCTGAGTATGCTGCTTGTGGCAGCAGGCTGTGGTTCTGGCAACAACAATGCGGCCGTCAATTCGGGAACTGGTGGCAATTCGGCGGGAAGTGCTGCAGCTACAGAAAATACGGGCAGTGGGGACGCCAAGAGCTACAAAATTGCCATCTCGCAGTATGTTGAGCATCCATCGCTTGATGCTACACGTGAAGGTATTCTGGCTGCACTTAAGGATGCCGGAATTGTTGAAGGCAAGAATCTGAAAGTGGATTTTGAAAATGCTCAGGCTGACCAGGCGAATAACTTGTCCATTGCCCAAAAGATCGCAGGGGAAAACAATGATCTTGTATTGGCGATTGCCACACCTTCTGCACAGGCGGTAGTACAGTCCATCAAGAACGATACACCGATTCTGTTCGCAGCTGTTACGGACCCGCTGGATGCGAAAATTGTTAAGGATCTCGATCATCCGGGCGGAAATGTCTCCGGGGCATCCGATACGAATCCGGCAGCAATTACTGAGCTAATGGATTTCATTGCCGCACAATTCCCGAATGTGAAGAAGCTGGGTCTCGTTATTAATGAAGGCGAGCCTAACGCAGTAACGATGGCGGGAATAGCCAAGAAAGCGCTCGACCAGCATGGCATTGAACTGGTTAAAGCGGCGATTACAAATACTTCTGAGGTGAAGCAGGCTGCTGAATCGCTCGTTGGCCGTGTCGACGCGTTGTATGTCACACTGGATAACACCGTGGTAGCAGGGATTGAACCGATCATCCAAACGGCAAATGCCAATAAGCTTCCTTTCTTCTCCAGTGATCGGGATACGGTCGAGAAGGGTGCTTTTGCCACAGTAGGCTTCAAATACTTTGACCATGGCTACCAGGTTGGCCAGATGGCTGCTGAAGTGTTGAAAGACGGCAAAAAACCGGGGGACATGAAGGTCAGCATGCAAGAGAAGCTTGATGTTATTTTGAACCTGAAAGCGGCAGCAGCACAGGGCATTGACGTTACCGACGCGATGAAGAGCGCAGTCAAAGACCCGGCTAACAGCATTATTCAATAAGACATGACATGGGGGCGGTTCTGAGGAACGCCCTTGCCGCTTAGGGAGGAAGTCAGCGATGATGAATTCAATGCTTGGTGCTACGGAACTGGGCTTACTTTATGCTTTTATGGCTTTAGGGGTATACATTACTTTTCGCATATTGGATTTTCCAGACCTTACGGTGGATGGTAGTTATACTACCGGTGGCGCAATAGCCGCTGTTATGATCTCGCACGGGTATTCGCCTTGGTTGGCAACGCTGGCTGCATTGGCTGGAGGAATGGCGGCAGGCATATGTACGGGACTGCTGCATACCAAGGGCAAGATTAACGGTCTCTTATCGGGTATCCTGATGATGATTGCCCTGTATTCGATTAACCTGCGTATTATGGGCAAACCCAACGTGTCGTTAATGGGTGAGGATCTGATATTTGGCTCCTTGAAGAATCTGTTGTACGTCATGCCGTTCGTGGTTCTTGCCGTAAAGCTGTTAATGGACTTATTCCTGCGTACCGATCTCGGCTTGGCCCTGCGGGCTACGGGAGATAATGCGCGAATGATTCGCAGCTTTGGTGTGAATACAGACAACACAACAATTCTAGGTATTAGTCTGTCGAACGGGATGGTGGCACTGTCAGGTGCTCTGATCGCTCAATACTCCACGTTTGCTGACTCCTCTATGGGGATTGGGATGATCGTCATCGGTCTGGCTTCAGTTATTATTGGTGAAGCAATCTTCGGTTCGGGGAGTGTATTCCGGGCAACACTGGCGGTTGTTCTGGGGTCTATCGTCTACCGGATCGTGGTCGCACTGGCTTTGCGAGTGCCGTGGCTCAATGCTTCGGATCTTAAGCTCATTACAGCTGTTATCGTCATTGTTGCGCTGGTATTCCCTTCGATTCAGCGTTACTTGAAGCAGAAGAATGTTGGACGTAAGCGGACGGAAGAATTGGCTGAGCAGGCGCTCCGCAGCAAGAAAGGGGGTGCTCTCGATGCTTAAACTGGACAATGTATCGAAGCTGTTTAACCCTGGAACATCTGATGAGAAGATTGCGCTGCTTGGTATTGATCTGGAGCTTCATCCAGGTGATTTTGTGACCATTATCGGCAGTAATGGGGCTGGAAAGTCAACGCTGATGAATATTATTTCCGGGGTAATGAAGCCTGATCTTGGCGAAGTGCTGATTGAGGGCAGCTCAATCAGTGGCCTGCCTGAGTTTCAGCGCAGCCGCTGGGTTGGGCGGGTCTTCCAGGACCCGATGGCAGGCACGGCTCCGCATATGACGATTGAAGAGAATTTGGCGATGGCCTATAAACGAGGCAAGAGCAGAGGTCTGAGCTTTGGAGTTAATGCGGCGAGACGGACAATGTTCCGCGAGCAGCTAGAGCGTCTGGGCATTGGCCTGGAGAATCGGCTGCGGGCCAAGGTTGGGCTGCTGTCAGGCGGGGAGCGGCAGGCGCTCAGCCTGCTGATGGCGACGTTCACGCAGCCGCAGATTCTGCTGCTGGACGAGCATACGGCAGCGCTTGATCCTGCCCGTGCGGAGCTGATTACGAAGCTGACGGAATCCATTGTTCGTGAAATGAAGCTGACCACCTTGATGGTCACCCATAACATGGAGCAGGCGATTCGCCTTGGGAACCGGCTGATTATGATGGATAAGGGATCGATTATTCTCGATATCGATGCTAGCCGGAAGCAGGATTTGACCGTGGAGCGCCTGCTGGGAGAGTTCGAGGCAATCAGCGGGCATAAGCTGGCAGATGACCGGATCGTGCTCGGCTAATGGTGAATCAAAGCCGCGAGCCATAGGCAATTAATAGTAGACAAAGAGGTAGGGATGCAAGGTCCGTTAAGGAGCTTATATTCCTGCCTCTTTGCTTGTACAAAAGATAATCTGTCGATTCATGAACTCGTATGCGAGGTAAAGGTTAGGGAAAGAACTGAACTTGAAGCTTGCAATACGATAAGGAGGATGAATAACCATGGCAGAGAACCAGTTGAAAGGTAAAGTAGCGATAGTGACAGGTGGGGGCTCGGGTATAGGCCGAGCGGCAGTGATTGAGTTCGCCAGACAAGGGGCGAAGGTTGCTCTATTGGACCGGACAGTGGATAAGGCGGAGCACGTTAAAAAGCAGGTGGAACAGGAGGGTGGCCAAGTTCTAGTCATCGGATGCGACATTGGCGATCCCAAGCAGGTGGAGGCAGCAGTCAAGCAAGCGGCTGAGGCTTGGGGACAACTGGATATTGTCTTCGCCAATGCGGGTATTAATGGCGCCTTGGCACCGATTGAGACAATGGATATCGAGAGCTGGGATCAGACGATTCAAATTAACCTTCGCGGAACGTTCGCTACCGTGAAGTATGCGATTCCCTATTTGAAAGCAAAGGGTGGCAGCATCATCATTACCAGTTCGATCAACGGTAACAGGGTCTTCTCCAATATTGGATTTTCTGCATATAGCACAACTAAAGCCGGGCAGGTGGCCTTTATGAAGATGGCAGCGCTGGAGCTGGCCCAATTCAAGATCCGTGTTAATGCAATATGCCCGGGAGCGATCAAAACCAACATTGATAAAAATACCTTTCCTGCAGATGATTTAGGTGAGGTGCAAATTCCTGTGGAGTTTCCCGAAGGGGATCAGCCGCTGGAAGAGGGACCGGGAAGTTCAGAGCAAGTCGCCAAGCTCGCACTGTTTCTGGCCTCCGACCACTCGGATCATATCACGGGTACAGAAATTTACTGTGACGGGGCAGAGTCACTGCTTCATGGCTAGTTCCGACTAATTCGACCTATCCTTGCATATGATGAACCGAATGTATTTTCCTTCCTGGAACTAGAACGGATTTCCGCCCCGCCGCAGATTAACGGTGTACCAGGCCGTGCCTGTCAGGGGTTGAAATACCGTTTTTGCTTATAGAAAGGGGGAGGGGTTTCAGTTATAATGGATTATCTGTGAGGAGAGGAGGAGACAGGATGGAATTACATTATGAATCGATTATTAAACTCTGCGTGGCCATGCTGTTCGGGCTGTTCATCGGTATCGACAGACAGATTAAGCAGAAACCGCTGGGAATTCGGACCAGTATGGTCATCAGCATTGCGAGCTGCTTGGTTACGCTCGTTTCTATTCATGCGTTCGACAAGTTCGCTGGACCCGATCATCCTAATATGGACCCGATGCGGCTGGCTGCGCAAATTGTGAGCGGGATCGGTTTTCTGGGGGCAGGCGTGATTCTGCGCAGAGGAGGCGATGCGATCTCCGGACTGACCTCAGCGGCGTTGATCTGGACTGCTTCTGGAATCGGGATTGCAGTAGGCGCAGGATTCTACGAGGAAGCGGCTTATGCGGTTGCACTGCTGATGTTTGCTGTGAATGCCGTTCCCCACCTGATTAAAGCGATCGGGCCACAGGTGCTTAACAAGCATGAGGTTTCCGTCAAAATCATTATGGAGCCCAATTACGTTTTGACAGATGTCATCCTGAAAATTGAGAAGCCAGAAGCTGTATCACAGAAGCGGCCGAAAGGCTATGTCAGAACCATTCGTCGCATAAAAATCAAGGATTTGGATGATGGCAGACAGCTGATTGACATGGTTCTGTCTACGCCGGATCGAGATTATGCCACGGAAATCTATTATGATATCAAGAAGATTGAACATGTTATGAGTGTGGAAGTGGAGCAGTTATAAAAGGTCATGTTAACGCTTGCGAAGTTGTGGTAATCTAACAAGTGGAGAGTATTTCTGAAGGTACTGAAGGGAGACTGTACACAATCATGTCGATTACAGCATTTGAAGGGCATTATGAAGGCGAAGCCGCCATTTGGCTTAAAGCCGGGCGTTATGAAGCGGCTCTACTACCGGGGATCGGTGGCAATTTGATTTGCTTCCGTGATACCGAAAACGGTTACCGTTTCCTGCATGAGCCAGGAGCGGAAGAAATGGAAGCGTTCAAAGCGAGTCCAGGCATTCATGGTATTCCGGTACTATTTCCACCTAACCGCTACGAGGATGGTAAATTTCCATGGAAGGGACAAACGTATCAGTTCCCTGTGAATGAAGCGGCAACCGGTAATCACTTGCACGGGTTTCTTCATACAGCAGCCTGGGAGGTAGAGGAGTTCGGTAGCAGCAAGACAGAAAGTTTTGTTATCGTCAAAATAAAAGTGGATGAGAATCATCCCTCCTATGAATATCTACCTTTCAATTATACAATCAAGCTGCGCTACAGCCTCGGAGAAGGCGGTTTGTCCCAGCAGCTGCTGGTACATAATGACGGCACAGAGGAAATGCCTTGCCTGTTGGCATTCCATACAGCGATCAATGCACCGTTCGCACCGGGTAGCACGCCACAGGACTACCGGGTGAAGCTCACGCTGGGACAACGCTGGGAGCTGAATGAACGGATGCTGCCTACCGGATCATTCCAGGAGCTGCAGCCCGAAGAGATTCAATTGCGTGATGAAGGGGTAAATCCGTTCTATGCTTCAATGGATAATCATTACACAGCCGTAGCACAGAATGGACGTAACCGGATGGAACTGACAGACAGTCAAGCTGGCGTTACGCTTGTCTATGATGTGGGTACCTCCTACAAGCAATGGATGATTTGGAACAATGGCGCGACAGAGGGCTTCTTCTGCCCTGAACCGCAGATTAATCTTGTTAATGCTCCGAATGTGGATCTTCCGGCGGAAGAGATCGGCTTGTTCAGCTTGAAGCCGGGCGAATATTGGGAAGAGACTAGCCGTTTATATGTAAAATAAAGTAGAGTGTTTCTTCATAAATAGTATTTGGCAGATAGGTCTTAAGGGCCTAGGGTGAAATAGAAACCGCTCTTTTGAAAATGGGCACAGAGACCCTGTGTCATTTGGAGAGCGGTTTCTTACGTTTGTATCTCCCACACATACTGGGTTCTTCGCCGCGTTTATATTTCACTGCTTTAAACTGTTATTGTGCGTGTGAGATTTGCGTCTTTACGTAAGATTTAGTTAGTATGAATTTTACATATTAGTAGAGGGGACAGGCTTGCGGTTGATGATAAACCATTGGATAATAGGGTGAAAATCAATCCGTCCCTTACCGAGCCGAAGGAGGAGTGGGATGCAGATTCTTGCAATGGTGACCATGTTGATAGACCATATCGGCGCCATTTTTTTTCCGAGCGAAATGACTTGGAGATATATAGGTAGAATTGCTTTTCCAATCTATTGCTATGCTCTTGTGCAGGGACACATCCATACCTCATCCCGATCCAGATATGTGCTGCGGCTGCTCCTCATCGCCCTGCTTGCCCAGATTCCATACAATCTGGCCTTGAATCCGGGTGGATGGAATGTCGTATTTACATTATTGCTATCGGTGCTTGTGCTGATCGTACTGGACAAGCTGCCCAGTCCCTGGCTGGCTGCACCGGTTGTTGCTGCTGCTGTACTGTTGATGGAATATTTCCCGCTGGATTATAACGCTTACGGCTTGTTGCTGGTCCTGATTTTTCGCTATACGAGATCGCATGGACTGGTGCTGGCACATCTGGCACTCAATATATTCTATCTATTCTACTACGGCTGGCTGATACAAATGGCGAGTCTTGTTCCGACCTTGGCTATTGTATATGCACCAGCCATATGGACAACACTGCAGCATCGTCGTGTGCCCCGCTGGGTATGGTGGTCTTTTTATCCGGTACATCTAGCGGTGTTGGCTGTGGTGAGAGGGCTGGTGAACGGTCAGTGGATGCCTATAGACTGGACGCAACTACTTAAGCTGTAGTGGTATATCATCGACAAGAATAGCGTTTACAAATCTTGGCTCAGTTGAGATAATGAATTGATTTCACAAAATTCAGAAGAGGAGACATGCTATGAGAAAAATCAAATCAAGAGCCAAATGGTTTGTACCATTCATTGCGCTGCTACTGGTTCTGGCAGGTTGTCAACCTGTCGGCGGATTCGACGTTAACAAGGCGCTGCTTGGAGATTTGGATGTGAAGTCGTCCGAATTCAGCACGAAGCTGTCCTTGGCTGCTGTACCGTCTGACGGAATTAGCCCAGAGGATCAACAGATTGTAGATCTTATTAATTCATTATCTTTGAATGTAAGCAACCTGAAGGTGCAGGATAATGGTGATATCTCTGCCAAAGGAACTGTGGGCTACAAGAAGCTGAACTTGCCGTTCGCATTCTTCTTGGATAAAGAAGCGATTGTGCTCAACGTAGAGGGGGCCAAGCAGCCGTTCTACTTCCCAGTTACTTCTTATGAGAAGGAATTTGGTGTAGAGGGTCTGGACCCAGCCAAAGCACAGGATCTGTCCAAGCTGATTACAGAATTTGTAGTTAAGAATCTCCCGAATCCGGGTGTAATTAACGTCTCGAACGTTAGTGAGGCAGTCTATGGCGAGCAGCTTAATCTGACTAAGCTACATGCAGAGGTGACAGGCCAAGAATTGCCTGCGCTTCTAAAAACGTTCCTGAAATCGATATCCAAGGATACTGAGGGCTTCACTAATTTGATCAGCGGTCTCTATGACTACCTGTATCCGATTGTTAAGGCCTCGGGTGTTAACGCAGATGACTACCTCAATCTTGGTCTCGGCGATCTTCCGCTGGATGATAAAGAGGGTGTTGTAACCGTTCTGCATGATGCGGCGAAGTTAGCTGTAGATTCCTTGCTACTTGTCTATGACAAGCAGCTTGATAATCTGTATGAATACGAACCTGAATTGAAAACGGTGCTGAGTAAGGATACTAAGCTTCAAGTTGACCTCTATGTCGACAGCAGCCTTCATATCCGTAAGCAGAACGTCGATCTGAAGATCGCGCTTCCGCAAGTGGATGGCATTCCGTTGAAGAGTATTTCTTTGAAGGCCGAGTCACAAGCCTGGAATATTGGGGGCAAAGTAACGGCTGATCACCTCAGCAAGGATGGTGCCCTGGATATTACTAAGGTAAGCTTGACACCAGGGGAGACGCTGAGAAGCTTTGAACCAGAGTCAGATGTTTATCGCTTGCTCAAGGACGAAATCGGCATCACCAAAAAGACACTCGTGATTGCTCCGGATGATGATTATTACTATCCGGTTGTGATTGACAACACTACTTATGTTCCGCTGCGCTACTTGGCACAGGACTTGGATGCAACCATTAAGTGGGATGGAGCAACCAGAACGATTACCGTTACTGACGATCTGCAAGGTGACCAGTTGGTATTTAAAGTCGGTTCTGCCCAAGCTACGCTGAATGGACTCAAGATTAATCTTGGTAAGGCTGTATTTATTGATGAGTACGGCGATGCCAATGTGCCACTCCGTGTTCTGGCCGAAGCTCTGCATGGCAAGGTAACCAGAGACAAAGAGGGCTGGATTTACATTAATCGCGATTAGTACACATAATGAAGTATAGGTAAGAAAAGCCGTCTTCACTGCAAAGAACTTGCGGAGAGGACGGCTTTTTGTGTGTTCAAGAGGACCTTGACGCTGCGGTTTATATCCCATTTTCCTAATGGTGAATAATAAAGTGCGGGTACAGCGAAAATAAGCAATGAAAAGCATTCATATCCGACAAAAAAAGTAGAGTATTACTGTTGCAAACCTCGAAAAAAAGTGCTATGATGTAAAAAAGTAAGCAACTAAAATTAATGGAGGTAGTTATTTTATGTCTAAGAACTTTTTTGAAGCCGTTAAAGGTAGACGTTCCGTATATGCCATCAGCAAAGAATCCCCGATTTCCGACGAGAGAATCAAGGAAATTGTTGAAGAGGCTGTACTACATAGCCCATCTTCTTTCAACTCCCAAAGCGCTAGAGCTGTAGTTCTGCTCGGTGAAAATCATGATAAACTTTGGAATATTGCGGAAGATGCTCTTCGCAAAATCGTTCCGGCTGATCAGTTCGAAGCGACTGCACAAAGACTGGGTGCTTTCAAAGCCGGTTACGGCTCCGTGTTGTTCTTTGAAGATCAAAACGTTATTAAACAACTTCAAGAAAAATTTGCAACCTATGCTGATAACTTCCCGCTTTGGTCTAACCAATCTTCCGGTATTCTGCAATTCGTAGTATGGACTGCATTGGCGGAAGAAGGTTTGGGTGCATCCTTGCAGCACTACAACCCGCTGATCGATGATGAAGTGAAGAAAGAATGGGGCATTCCGCAAGAATGGAAGTTGATTGCTCAATTGCCGTTCGGCAAGAAAGTAGCTGAACCAGGAGCAAAAGAATTCCAACCGATTGAAGAACGCGTGAAATTTGTTAAATAAGAATAAGGCGGTTGCAATCGCTAATTCTTGTCCATAAGATTAACAACAAAAAGCCTCCATTCCCAATACTAGGGGATGGAGGCTTCTTGTAAGTGCAGACACGATGTAGAAACGTGCCCACAGTTATTTTTACTGCTTCGCAGGTGCTTCTGTTGCTTCCGGAGTAGCGTCCTTCTTGGCATCAGTCAATGTGTTGGTGATTTTAGCTTTCTCTGTGATATCCTTCAACCATGTAGAGGACAGTTCAGAGATCTTCTGGGAAGTGAGAGTTTTGCGAATCTCATCCTTTTTCTCGTCCAGTGTATATTTCTTGGCTTCCTTGCGGTCGGTTACCTTGATGATGTGATATCCGTATTGGGATTTCACCGCACCGCTCGTTTCCCCGACTTTCAGCTTAAATGCTACATCAGAGAACTCAGGCACCATGTCGCCGCGTTTGAAGAAGTTCAGATCTCCACCGTTATCCTTGGAGCCAGTGTCCGTGGACTTTTCCTTGGCAACTGTGGCAAAGTCTTTGCCATCCTTCAACTCTTTGAGGACTTCATCCGCTTCTTCTTTGGTTTTCACCAGAATATGGGAGGCACGTACTTCTTCTTCAGTATCGAAGTGCGCTTTATTTTCATCATAGTATTTCTTAATTTCATCGTCCGTAATCTTCACTTGTGGCTCAAGGATTTTCCGCAGCTCTACCTGGAGCGGCATTTGCTTCTTAAGATCATCCAGAGTCATTCCGCTTTGGGCCAACGCGCTATTGAAAGCTTCTTCGCCCCCGAATTGGGCCTTCAGGTCTGAAAGTTCTTCAGCAATGTCAGCATCGGTTACAGTGATATTGGCTTTCTTGGCTTCCTGTGAGACCAATGTTGTGGTGATCAGGGATTGCAGAGTAGATGGCCCGCCGGCTTCTACCATCTTGTCGTAAAGCTGGGACTTTGTAATATTCTCACCGTTAACCGTTGCTACTGCTGTATTGTCGTCTCCCTTTTGGAAGGGGGGCTTGATCAGAACAATAATGAGCGCGGCAGCCAATACGATAGAGGCGATCATCCAGCCTTTTCCGTTTTTAGGGGCTGCAGGTGCTGGCGGAACAGTCTCGCCGATTTTGTTCATCACGGGAACGCTTTCTTCATTTTCCAGTATGACCGGTTCAGCAAGCTTGTCCTCTTGAACGGTCTCAGAAGGGGTGCTGCCCTCGATAACTGTCTCGTTTACAGCTTCGGGAGAATCCAGTTCTTCCGCCTTACCGTTGTTTTCCAGGTGTTCATTTTCATTCAAATCTTTTTTGTCCATTAGAATTAATGACTCCCTTCAATATAGGTGATGCCTGTCTTTCTACAACTTTACCAGAAATCGTGCTTCCAAACCTTAAGAAAGTATAAAAATGCACAATTTCTTTTTAAGTTTTCATTAAGATACGGAAAAAAGCCGGAAGACTCATGGGATCATGAGCTTCCGGCTTTTTGGGAAAAGAGGGTTCGTTGTCTCCCTAAGCGCGCCGTTTGTTGAGCAAATGGCGAATGCTTTCCTGTTTACGTCTAGGTACACGGACATTTTTGGCGTATGCACCCATTTCTCCGAAGTAGATACAATCATCAGTGATGGAGCTAATCTTGTTAAGATTGACGTAACAGCCTCCATAGACCTGGTAATAATTCGGATTGGATAACAAGCGTTTAAGTTGCTCGGCAGTCATTCTTTTTTTAATGTTGTAGTTTCTGCCGTGAAAGATGACCAAATCATGGTCTCCGACCTTAAAGAACAGAATGTCCGTCTCCACCTCGAAGTCCTCATATACGTTTCTGGCTTCCAGCAGGATGCTACTCATTCATGTTCCCCCTTTATAAGGATTAAAAAATAGATGTTAGCGCTTTCATTATATCATAACAAACAACCGGTGAAAAGCCTTATTTTTAAAATAATTTACGACATTTTTAACGTTGTATTTGTCATAGACGCTGAAAAACTGTAAATTAATAAGGATAGCTGCTTGTTCATCAGCGGGCAAAAGCCTTAAAGAGAACTACTATGGAGGAGGAACATGAAATGAGTGAACATAACAGACTTTTATTGTATACAGGTGCCTATGCCAGTGCAGAGGAGAACGGTGTTCAGGTGTTTGAGTTTGACGGCGGGGCTGGAGGTACTATTAAACTGCTGGATGCGGCTCAAGGTATCACAAACCCAACGTTTGTCAATGTAGACCCGGTAAGGTCACGGCTCTACGCTATCGGCGAGCAGCCGGACGGAAAAGGCAGTAAAGAAGGGGAGATCGTGACTTTCGCGATTGATCCACAGACCGGTGAGCTAACTCGTTTGGGCGTCATCGCCACTATGCCAGCAGCAGGTGGGAAACAGGCGACAACCTGCCATATTAGCCGTGAGCCGCAGAACGAATTCTTAGTGGTGTGCAGTTACCATGGAGGAACTGTTGGACTGGTATCACTGGATGCTCAAGGCCTTCCGGTTGCCTTGACGGACACAGCCGTACATAGCGGACATGGCGCCCATCCGGAGCGTCAGGACCGTCCACACCCGCATTCGGCTATTTTCAGTCCCGATGGCCGGTTCTTGTTCGTATCGGATCTCGGACTTGATCTTATCCGTACCTATGTCATCAACCGTGATAAGAAGACTCTGGAAGCGCAAGGCGATACCGTGCTTCATCCTGGATCGGGTCCACGTCATCTGGCCTTTCATCCAGACGGTAAATCCGCTTATGTGATTAACGAAGTGGATTCTACCATTACTTCATTTACATACGACAGTGAAACAGGCACGCTGCAGGCGGCTGTTACAGTCCCTACGCTGCCCGCAGATTTCACGGAAGAGAACACTTGCGCGGAAATCGCCCTGACGCCGGATGGCCGTTATTTGTACGGTTCTAACCGTGGACACGATAGCCTCGTAGTATTTGCGGTTGATGCTGCAACAGCTGGTCTGACACTGGTAGAGCATGTCTCTACGCAAGGCGGTCATCCTCGCCATTTCACGTTGACCCCGAACGGCGCATATCTGATTGTTGCTAACCGGGACGCGAGCAATCTTGTTGTTTTCTCCGTGGATAGTGGCAGTGGCAAGTTGTCCTTCACAGGGAACACAGCGGAGTTGTCCAAGCCCGTCTGTGTGAAGCCAGCCTTTCTTCCATCTCAGACGGCTGGGGTGTAATACTTGATTGAACCCTTCACATCCCAGGGAAAAACAAAGGGAACACCGGACAATACCGGTGTTCCCTTTGAATTGAAAAGGTGAAACATTGGATGGAGATTACTTTTAATGGAGACCTTATTTAAGAGAGACAGGCTTGAGCGGAACAATGGTGGAGATCGCCGATTTGAAGAGGATATTCTGCCTTCCATCACCCTGGCCTTGCAAGGAAATGGTGTAGGCGTCATATGCGGTAACAAGACCCTGCATTTTGACCCCGTTAGTTGTAAAAATCGTTACCGGCACTTTTGTTGAGATCACCTGGTTCAACAAACGTTCCTGCAGTTTTAGACTTTCCACTTTGGCAGCACTCCATCTTCTTTAGATTCAATTTCTCTAGCAAGTATACCACGGGAAGACCTCCAAGGAAATGTGGTTTGCTGCTTCATGTACAGAGGGGGATTCACACTGAATTACCAACAATGGCCCAGAGGGTATCGTTTTTTTATATGGTTTGCACTAGTTTTCGGGTTGATCGCCGCATGGGTGACACTCGGTGATGTCTCTTATTTTGACAATCCTATCATTCATGCCGTGCAGTCTGTGGAATCACCAACATTAACAGCGCTGGCTAAAATGCTGTCTCTGGTGGGTTCCTCCAAACTTGCAATTGGCATATCTGTATTGACTATAATTCTGCTCTATTTCCTGCTCAAGCATCGGATGGAGCTGCTTTTGTTCATATGGGTTGGCCTGGGCTCGCAGCTGCTTAACTCGTTAATGAAGCAATGGTTTCACAGAGAACGACCCAACATCCACCGAATTATTCAGGAAGTAGGGTACAGCTTTCCAAGCGGACACTCTATGGCAGCATTCTCTTTGTATGGTGTAATTGCCTATTTGCTGTGGAGGCACTTGAATAGACGCCGAGAACGGGCTATACTGGTTATTCTTGCCGTATTGATGACGGGCGGTATTGGATGGAGCCGCATTTATCTCGGAGTACATTATCCCAGTGATGTCATTGGCGGTTATGCAGCAAGCGGGGCTTGGCTGATGTTGTCTATCGGGTGGTTTGAATCCTATCGTTCCAGAAGAAAGCGCACAATTGCAGCTTGACAGACAACAGGCGGGAGACCCCGAGAACAGGGTACCCGCCTGTAGATATTGTTAGATGTTGTTGCGGTGAGGATCAACCGAACGGTCCTGATATTGTCCGGCCTGCCCGATTCGCTGTTTGAGAATAGCCGGCAAGCCGACTTTTAGCTTCTGGGCTTCGGTATCGGTGATCCGGCCCTCCGCAAGAGCTTTGTATAGCCTCTGGCTGGCGGCTTCACTTAGCTTTTGCACATATTGCGCTTCGTTCCAGCCCTTTTTTTCCTGAGCGAGAGCATATAGTGTCTTACCCGACTTCAGATTCTTGACAAGCTCTGACCGGTCCATCTCCAGCAGCTTTGCTGTTTCGGTAATGATGAAATGGCCGCCGCCTGTGCGGAATTTCCCGTCCTTGCTTTGGTGGTGATGAGGTTCACGGTGAATTTGTGGGGCATGGGATGGTGTAGCATTCTCTGCTTGGACGCTGCTTGGAAGCGTCAGTGTGGAGGCTGCAGTGAACAGTAGTGCAGCTGCGCACACTGCTATTTTTGAGACAGATTTGTTCATGGAATCACCTCTTGTAGATTTTTAAATTGTCAGGCTCTTGAACTAGTATCCCCCAAAAGCTGAAATGATCCTGAATAGAGGCTTAAAAGAGTCTAAATTTCGTCAGCTTGCTCCAGGGATAATGATGTTTGTACTATAATGAGAATGAAGTATAAGAGACGAACATAAGAAAGTAACGAAAAGTGAGAAGGAACAAAGGGGAAAGTTTGGAACAGCAAGAGCGTAGCGATCGCATTTGTCACCGGATTTCAACCGCTATATAAGATGAACAAAAGAAAGTAACGAAAAGCGAGAAGGAGCGAAGGGGGAAGTTTGGAACTGTAGGAGCGAAGCGCTTGCCTGAAAGCTTTCCGCAGGAAAGCTCGCACCGTAAGCCTAAGCTGTCGTCAGATTTCAACCGCTAAAAGCGGTTTATAAAAGAAGAAATCTGGCGACAACAGCGACCGGAAGTCCAAACATTCCACCGTAGTGACGACCGAGCCTTACGTTAGGATATTAAGTTCAACTGATTTAGAAGCGGTTATAAGAAGAAATCTGGGGACAAGAGCGACCGGAAGTCCAAACATTCAACGGAGTGACGACCGAGCTTCACGTTCAGATCTTATGATTGTCAAAATGAAGGAGGGATGGATTTGGCTTTTGGAGCCCGCATTCTTAAAACAGGGATGGCAGTTACCCTGTCCTTGTATCTGTCTGTGCTGCTGCAATTTTCATCTCCAGTCGGCGCGGCGATCGCTGCTATTTTCGCCATGCAGCCTTCCATTTACCGATCTTGGCGCTATTTCCTGGACCAGATTCAGACGAGTACAATGGGGGCGGTGCTGGCCTTGCTGGGCGGTATGCTGCTGTCGAATGAACCGATTGCGGTAGGACTTGTATGTATTCTGGTCATAATGATTAGTATGAAAATGAAACGGGCCGACACCATTGGCCTGACGCTAGTTACTGTAATTTCCGTTATGGAAGCATCGGGGCAATGGGAATTCGCCCTAACCCGTTTTTTGCTTACGCTGACGGGGATCATCTCGGCCTTCTTAATTAATATAACTGTATTTCCACCGAAGCCTCGCAAGCAGTATATCCAGCAGATTGAGAGTGTCTTCGCGAGTCTGTCGCTATTGTTAAGGACTTGTGTGTCGCATGAGATGAAGGAAAGTGTGTTCCGTGATGAGAAGCATGCACTGGAAAGCTCGATCAAATCACTGTCGGACAAATACAGCCTGTTCGAAGAGGAGCAGAAGCAGCTCAGGCGGGCCAAGTACAGCCAGACCAGGCAAATGGTCGTTTACAAGAACCTGCTGGCTTCACTACTGAAGGGATACGCGGTACTGGAGGCGGTGGATCGTCATTATTTTCAGGCGGAGCGTACAGAGGAGACGGATCGGTTGTTTGACCATCATCTGGAGCTGCTAATCAAATATCATGAGCATATTCTGTTGAAATTCGAAGACAAGCTGAAGCCAGGAGCTACCGAATGCAAGACGCTTGTGGAAGAGAACGACAAGTTCCTGGAGGCGGCCATCGAGGGGTACAACAGCGAGAAGTTCGGTCAACTGCGTCTTTCTGTCGTGGCCGGAGCTATCTACGATTACGGATATCAACTGGAGCGTCTTGATAAAGTAGCGGATCAGATCCACCGGATGTCGGAGGAGAAGGAATAGCTTTTCCGGGGAAATTTTTCGTTCGCGGAGCTTCCAGCCAAGCTAAAACATACAGTTTATTCAACACCAAGGGGGTGTCCTAAACAGCTATTTCATAGCTTTTGGGACATCCCCTTCATCATCAGTGCTTGCCAAAAACAATTGCTTCAGCAGATTGAAGCTCATGCCTGAGGGCTAACGGACCCTATCGTCGTTATTTGCCCATGAAGCAGCTTCTAGAACATGTAACGGACTCAGGGGACGCTATTTCCTCCCAAACCGTGGATTTCACACAGGATTTCTGCTCATAACGTCTCTGGAGTCCGCTATTTTCTGGAACGGTCGGTGGTTAGGAAATACGGTCTCTAGGGTCCGTTACCATACGGAATTAGGAGTAAGTACTGGCTTCGAGCTAGATCCATAAATCTAATGATGGATTTTACAGAGTGACATGAGCGCAGCGATGCGATGTCCCATTTTGTTTATCGTTACTGCGCTTTAGCTACAGTCCCAGCTCCTGAGCTTCAGGTATGGGTTTGAACTGGGCTTGCTCTATGGCAGAAAATTTTTGAATTGGTATGATATAGCTCTCCTGATCGTAGCAGGTTTTATGGTTATATCTTTCTTTATGAAGGGAACCGTTCACTTCTGGGACAACCGCTTTCTGCTATCTTCCGAATTGAGTGCATTCAACAAAAAATCCAGTCCCAAGGGACTGGATTGACGATATACATATTCTATAATGTTACTCTGTAAGAGAATAAAGTTACTATTCAACTTGAAAAAACAAGATGGAATTGATACAATATAAAAACGCCAGATGAGAAGAATTTGTGGAAAAACACAATTATTCAATATGATTTTACCATGAAGAATTTGAAATGTCAACCTTCAAAAGGGGATGAAATGAAGTGGAAAACCAGCAAGAAGAATGGAAAGAAGAACAGGAGCGGGTAACCCAGGTAACTCAGATTTTGTCGGGGCATATTCGGCAGTTATCTGAGGAGCTGGGATTGCACCGGACCGATGTGGTGGATATGCGTAAAGAATTCTGGGAAGAGGTAACCGTCAACTTCAGCAGTCCCGATGATTTGGGTGAGACCTCAACCAGCTTGCGACAGCAAGCGCAGATTCTTAACGAACGGGAACGCCATCATCTGCAGTCCAGCAAAGCTCTAAAAAAATATAAAAAGCTGGTGGTCTCCCCTTACTTTGGTCGTATAGATTTCTCAGAGGCGCCAAGCGGTGCAGCAGAGCAGATTTATCTAGGTATTGGATCACTTATGGAAGATGACGGCCATTTCCTGATCTATGACTGGCGCGCCCCGATCTCAAGTCTTTACTATGACGGAGCACCAGGACCAACTTCCTATGATACCCCGGGCGGGATCATTTCGGGTAATATGGAGCTGAAACGCCAGTTTGTAATTGATAACGGGACTATTGAGGTTATGTTTGATACTGGGATGACCATTGGGGATGAACTGCTGCAGCAAGTGCTCAGCCACAGTGCGGATGACAAGATGAAGAGTATTGTCGCTACGATCCAGAAGGAGCAAAATGCCATCATCCGTAATGATAAAAGCCGCATGCTGGTGGTTCAGGGAGCGGCCGGCAGCGGTAAGACATCGGCAGCGCTTCAACGGGTGGCTTACTTGCTCTACAAATACAGAGCGGTACTACAGGCTGACCAAATGCTATTGTTCTCGCCCAACCCGCTTTTCAACAGCTACGTCTCCACCGTCCTGCCTGAGCTGGGCGAGGAGAACATGCAGCAAACCACGTTCCAGATGTATTTGGCACATCGATTAGCCCAAGAGTTTCAACTGGAGGATGTCTTTAGCCAGACGGAGAGTCTGCTGAACGCACCCGATGGCCCTGAAGCTCGTATCCGCAGGGAAGGTATTCAGTATAAGTCCTCGGTAGACTTCCTGAATGCTATTCGCCGTTATGCCTCCATGCTGGAGCAGAAGGGGATTCAGTTCAAGCCGGTCGTATTCATGGGGCGCATCGTGGTCACCAAGGAAGAGATGGCGGCTCAGTTCTACAGCTACGATTCAGCGATTACACTGGCCAATCGCGTGGAGCTAATGATTGGATGGCTGCTCAAGAAACTGGCGGCGTACAGCCACGAGGAACGAAACTCGGAATGGGTAGAAAATCAGATTGAGCTGCTGGATTCCAGCGATTATCACCGGGCTTACCAGATGATGCGGCGCAAGAAGCGGGCGACAGAGAACAGCTTTGACGATTTTGACACGGAAAAAGAGGTCCTTGCCCGCTATGTGGTCAGTCAGCGGCTGAAGCCACTTCGCGGCTGGATCAAGCGCGGGCGCTTTGTGGATGTTAAAGCCCTGTACAGCAAGCTGTTTAGCGACCGTGAGTTGATGGAAAGCTTGAACGATAGCCCGCTGCCTGCTGAGTGGGACGAGATTAGTCGTCAAACCTTATCTGCGCTTGCAGAGAATCATCTTTATTATGAGGATGCCACGCCATTCCTTTATCTGAAGGAGCTGAGTCAGGGCTTCCGGACCAATACCTTGATTCGGCATGTGATTGTTGATGAAGTGCAGGATTATTCACCGTTCCAGCTGGAATTTTTGCGGCGACTATTCCCGCGGGCGAAAATGACGGTGCTTGGTGATCTCAACCAGGCGATTTATGCCCAAGGTGAGGTGCTTGGTGAGCTGGGCAATCTCGTGAGCATTTATGGGGAAGAGAATACGGAAGTCATCTCGTTGACGCGCAGCTACCGCTCGACGTATGAGATTGTCGAGTTCACAAGGTCGATGATTCCTGGTGGAGAGCGGATCGTGCCGTTCAACCGGCGGGGCGAAGAACCGCAGATTCAAGTGGTGTCAACCGGTGTGGAGCTGCTGAGCGCGGTGGAACAGGATATTTTGCAGCTGCATGCTCAGGGATATCATTATGTGGCAGTTATCTGCAAAACAGCTGAGGAGTGCGAGCGTGTTCATGCTGCACTTCAGGACAGACTGCCGGTAAGACTGGTGACGAAGGATACACCGAACTTCCAGAAGGGTACGCTGGTGCTGCCGGCTTACTTGGCAAAAGGTGTGGAATTCGATGCCGTCATTATTTATGATGGATCGGACCAGCAGTACAATCGGGAGAATGAACGCAAGCTGTTCTATACGGCTTGTACCCGGGCGATGCATTTGCTGCATATTTATTGTCTAGGACGTCCCAGCCGCTTCATGCCGACATCGAAGACAGAAGCGATCACGGCTGGTACCCCGTAAAATATCGGAATCCAAATGTTAAAACACTTAAAAAACCGCCTTCTCTCAGCGAAGTGCGGTTTTGCTTTTTTTTACAGTCTATAAATGGCTGTTTATTTGGATCATAGTGTATAAAGGGAGAGGAACAAACCACAATAAAGACTAATGCCAACTAAGATAAAAGGTGGTCAGTCCATGAAGGAGAAAAAATGGGATCTGGTTGCACTGGCTTCCATTCCGCTGATAATGACGCTAGGCAACTCCATGCTGCTGCCAATTTTACCGCAGATTGAACGTGCGCTGAAGATCAGTTCTTTTCAGGTCAGCATGATCATCACGGTTTATGGTCTGATTGCGATTTTAATGATTCCAGTTGCAGGTTTCTTATCCGACCGCTATGGACGGAAAGTTGTGATACTGCCAAGTCTTATGATAGCTGCCGTAGGCGGGGTTGTGTGTGTGATCGCAGCCTGGTTTATGAAAGGGCAGAGTGCGTATTGGGTGATCCTTTCAGGGCGATTATTGCAGGGAATCGGTGCGGCTGGTGCTTTTCCAATCGTGCTGCCGTTCGTGGGGGATTTGTTCAAGGATGAGAAGGAGGTCAGCAAAAGTCTGGGGTTGATCGAAACCTCCAATACTTTAGGGAAAGTGCTTAGCCCGATCCTGGGCGCATATCTGGGAGTACTGCTGTGGTACGCGCCCTTTATTGCGATTCCGTTTCTCTGCCTGCTTTCATTTGTGCTGGTGCTGTTTCTGGTCAAGCCGCCCAAACGGGAACAACAGGCCGCAGAGGAGAAGCCGACCCTTCGTAAGTTTCTGTCCGGGATCAAGCAGATTCTGCAGACAAGAGGGCGATGGCTCTATGCGATATTTGCCATTGGCTGTATTTGTATGTTCGCGACCTTCGGGGTGCTTTTCTATCTGTCAGAGATCCTGGAGTCCAAACATTCAATGCATGGAGCAATGAAAGGGCTGGTGCTGGCGATCCCGCTAGGTATGCTTTGTCTTGCTTCCTATGGCAGCGGTAAGATCATTGGACAGAACAAGACCTTGATGAAATGGCTGGGTTTTAGCGGGATGGTACTCTTGACGGGGGCCATGATTGTTACTGGCTTCAACAAGGGGATATACATGATGGTAGGGTTCCTGACGGTGAGCGGCATCGGCATCGGCGTAGTACTGCCTTGCATGGATGCCTTGATTACCGAGGCTTTCGAAAAGGAGAACCGGGGGACGATCACCTCACTATATAGCAGTATGCGGTTTATCGGGGTGGCGCTGGGGCCGCCGGTGGTTTCGCTGCTGATGCCACAGGGACACTGGGTGTTATTCGGTACCATGGCCGCGCTGGGCGCTGTAGGGGGATTACTGACATTATTCGCCGTAACGCCAAGTAAAGAAGATGGTGGACAGGATGAAGTCAAGAAGACAACGAAGTCTTTATCGATCAGGACTCAGCGGGCACGGGCACGTTAAGCTATGAGAAGGAGACTGGGATACGCCTCACGTAGTTCTCTTAGCTGTGCGCCCTATGAAAGAATGCTAATCAATAATGATACTAAAAAAGCCCTTGTCCGGACATTCCGACAAGGGCTTGATGTTTACCGTCAAGTGAAACTATTTTAAGCTTTTGGGACCGTCTCCCAGTCCTTTAAGAAACGCTCGATACCGTTATCGGTCAGCGGGTGCTTCCAGAGAGAAGGCAGGAGTGAACCAGGAATTGTAGCGATATGCGCACCTGCCAAGGCGGCTTGCTCCACATGGGCAATGTTACGGATGCTGGCTGCGATAATTTCGGAAGTCAGGCCGTAGTTGGTCAGGATAGTCTTGAGATCTCGGATCAGCTTCAATCCGTCCACGCCGATATCATCCAGACGTCCTACGAATGGGCTGATGTAGGTGGCGCCGGCTTTAGCGGCCATCAGTCCTTGGGCAGCGGAGAAGATGAGCGTCACATTGGTTTTAATGCCTTTTTTCGTGAGCTCATAACAAGCTTCCAGACCATCCTCGGTCATAGGCAGCTTGATTACAACGTTCGGTGCCCACTCAGCGATTTCATAAGCTTCCTTCAGCATTTCGTCTGCCTTCAGGCCGATTACCTCAGCGCTGACAGGCCCTGGTACGATCTCGACGATTTCTTTGATAACGTCTTTGAACAGTCGGCCTTCTTTGGCGATCAGTGAAGGATTTGTTGTTACGCCATCCACCAAACCGAGGCGGGTGATACGTTTGATCTCTTCAATATTCCCTGTGTCCAAGAAAAATTTCATTGCTGATATCCTCCCTTGATTTTGGCTAGCCGCTTTCATGTTTTATTATGAAACATGACCGGAAAAGTTTCAACTGTTATTTTGAATATTTTAAAATGACTTTATAGGATTTCTCCCGTAGTCTCTGTTATTATGGTTCACTGAAAGGTAAGACATACAGCAGGAGAGGCTTACAAAATCATATGTTTGTAAAATCCCCATTCCCGTCTCTCTTGCTGCCGTGATAAGATAAAGGCAGTGTTGTTATTCAGGGATGGACGGTGAGGATGGATGATCCTGGCGGTATTGGCTGCTGCACTTCTGTTGCTGCTGGCTTCGGGATGGCTTGCTTATCAGAACAGCCGGCTGATTGCCGGACGCAAGGTGAACGGAGCAGCAGTGCATACACCGTCCCGGCGTTATTCTGTGTTTAGCCAAGCTGCACCGGCCCAGATGGGGAACTCTGGGGGAGGAGCATTATTCAGCTTGAGGTTTCCTCTGAAATCCTCCGCATCAGTGACTGAGGAGCAGGAATATGTCTGGATTACATTATGCAGGGATGATTCAGGGCAAGGAGAAATGCTATTGCCGGATGCAGAGGGTTATATGCTGAACAGGATCAGGCAGTTGGCTAGTCAGGGGCAGCCGATCGAATATGTTGCCTTTATGGAAGAGGGAGTCAGTGACCTTGAGCAGGAGCTGATCCTGAATTTGGAGCAGGCGGTAAAAGGAGCAACCTAGCTTGCAAATCAGCGTTAAGATAGCATACAGGTGATCATGAAGAATTGTAGAAGCGGGATGGGGAAGTGACGTATGCTACCTGGTACAGAATTGGAATTTGTAGTTGTAGCTCCGGATAACAAAGAATTGCGGGAGCTTATTGTCTCCCTGGATGAGGAGCTGCTGGAGCGGTATCCGCACGAGACGATTTATGTCGTGGATTTTAGCGATCCCAAGGTTCAGGAGATGACTTTCGTTGTGGCGTATGTGAACGGGCAGCCGGTGGGGTGCGGCGGGTTGCGTCCGCTGGATTATCTGGATCCGGGGAGAAGGGCAATGGAATTGAAAAGATTCTATGTAGATTCCAACTGCCGCAAGATGGGGGTTGCGACGCGAATGCTGTTGTTCCTCGAAAGTAAAGCCTTGGCCGCCGGGTACAGGGAAATCCTGCTGGAGACCGGGATTAAGCAGCCGGAAGCCATTGGGCTGTATGTCAAGCACGGCTACCGGCCAATAGACCTGTTCGGCCCTTATGTCGGTGATCCCGACAGTCTTTGCTACGGCAAAACGTTGATAGAAGAATAAGCGTCAGGCGTGATATTTGCCAACTGGCGCGTTAAGGACCCATTCCAGCATTAGAATCATATCTTCGAGTCGTACAAGCTGGGCCTGCAATGAAATCCGCTGGGTATCATCCGCTGCCAAAGGCGCAAGGCGTGATTCCAGCGATCTGCGTTGCAGGGTCAGTTCATTGATTTTGGATTGGATTTGGTTCTCTGTTCTCATCTTGCTCCTCCTGGAGTTTGGTTATATAAGATGAACTTAAGATCCTAACATAAGGCTTGGTCGTCACTACGGTGGAATGTTTGGACTTCCGGTCGCTGTTGTGTCCAGATTTCTTTTTATAAACCGCTTCTAGCGGTTGAAATCTGGACACAGCTTATGCTTCCGATGCGAGCTTTCCTGAGGAAAGCTTTCAGGCGAGCGCTACGCTCCTACAGTTCCAAACTTCCCCCTTCGTTCCTTCTTGCTTTTTGTTACTTTCTTTTGTTCATCTTATATAGTTTTTGTATCATAATATTATAACGGAAATGTGGAGGGAATAAAATGAGCGTCAATGTAAAGCAGCTAGCGGCAGAAAAAGCAGTAGAATTTGTGAAGGATGGCATGAAGGTCGGCCTTGGTACTGGTTCGACAGCCTACTGGGCGATTCGCAAGCTAGGCGAAAGAGTGGCTGAAGGGTTGAAGATTACAGCAGTCGCCACGTCACAGGCTTCCGAGGATCAGGCACGTGAACTGGGTATTCCACTAGTGGGTTTCGGTGACATTGACCGCCTGGACCTCACGATTGACGGGGCGGACGAGTTGGACGGCAAGCTGCAATTGGTCAAAGGTGGCGGTGGCGCCTTGCTGCGCGAGAAGATTGTTGCCATGGGAAGCGAGCGCATGATCGTGGTTGCTGATGAGAGTAAGGCGGTGGAGACACTCGGCAAGTTCCCGTTGCCTGTAGAGATTGTTCCATTCGCTTGGGAATGGACGCTGGGTGATCTCGCCAAGCTCGGCTGCGAGCCGGTGTTGCGCCGTAACGGCGAGGAGCTGTACAAGAGCGACAACGGTAATTACATTGCCGATTGCCATTTCGGAGCAATCTCTTCGGCGCCAGAGCTGGCCAAGGCATTGCAAGGCATACCGGGGGTTGTGGAACACGGTCTCTTCATAGGCATTGCCGACTGTGCAATTATTGGCAAAAGCGATGGCAGCATTGAGGTTATTGAAGGAGATAAGCATCGTTGAGATTCCTTCCAGAATCCGGACCCAGGCGTAGACGTAAGCGCGTGGTGCAGGCTGTTCAAATTTTATACAGTGCTATGCTGCTCTACTGGATGTTCCTCGGTTTTGGTCGTGAGGTGCATACGGGTGGACCCTGGCGATATAATCTGGTACCATGGAAGACCGTGTCTCTTTATCTGGATATGGGGAACCGCCTTTCTCTCTGGAATCGGGCGGTGAACTTGTTGGGTAATGTGGCTGTGTTTGTTCCGTTTGGGTTGTTATTGCCCTTGATTTGGAACAAGCTATCTTCTGCGGTCAGGCTGGCGCTGGTCATGATCCCTGTTATTCTGCTGCTGGAATGTCTGCAGATGCTTCTGCATGTTGGAAGCTTCGATGTGGATGATCTGCTGCTGAATATGTTGGGAGTATGGGCTGGCTATGCTGTAATCCGGCTGGGGAGAAGAACTGGAAGGAATTCATAAGATGGAGGGATTACATACATGCTGATTGATTTAACACCACGCATCGGAACACCTGAAGTGAATGAACTGCTGGAGTACGCGGTGATTGGAGAGCCGGAGGCTCTTCAGCAGACTTCGGAGGAATACCGCAATTCATCCGGGTTGCAGTTGTTTGGCTGGGAAGAGGAAGAATTGCTTCTTGGTCTGGTAGGATTTGAGGAAACAGAAGATGGCTCACTGGATATCCGTCATATTGCCGTACTGCCGGAGAATCGGGGCAAAGGGTATGCGCGTGGAATGATTTTGGAGCTGCTTACTGCTAGAGAGCCGCGTTACTTGCTGGCAGAGACCGAAGATGAGATAGCGGCCGATTTCTACCGGGCCCTGGGCTTTATGGTCTATAGTCTCGGTGTGAATGCTGCCGGAATTGAGATGTTTCGCTGCGTATATGAGGTTGAAGAATTTGAGGATGAGGAATAACCTCACCCTGAACGACATAGAATGGCAGGCCAAGGAGTTTTGTTGGCCTGTCATTTTTTTTCATGCAAATACAAGCACCACGTCATTACATTTGACTTTTGAGTGCTGAAGTCATATAGTTCTATAGTGAAACTATTCTACACGTGAACTATTGTGGGGTTGTAAGGAGGATTAAGCTTTGGATGAAGTGGCAGAACAGTGGATAAACCGTTATTTGGATGCCTACCTGGCGGTGTCAAGAAATATCAGTGCTCAAATCAGGGATAATATCGCTGGCGGACTTACGACAGACCAATACCTGATCTTGCGACTGATCAACGGGAAGGAGCGCTGCACCTCCACATATCTGGCCGAATCGTTTGCTGTAGGTAAAAGCTCGATTACGGCAATCAGCAACCGGCTGGTCGATGCGGGGCTTTTGGTGCGTACACGCGACGAGAATGACCGGAGACAGGTCTACCTCTCAATGACCGAGCAAGGGCGTGAAGTATTTGAAGTGGCAGGCAAGCATGTTATGGATACGGTGTCGCCGTACTTCTCCCATTTTGGAGAGAAAGAGATTGAGAATTTCATTATGATGTTCGAGAGGTTGGCAAGAATGATGCAGGACTCAGGAGGGAAAGAGGATTGAAAACCATACTTAAGGCCAGATGGGCCATCATTGTGATCTGGATTGCAGCGGCTGTTGTAATGATGTTGACGGCGCCGGGAATGTCCGATCTAGTCCGAGAGAAGGGACAGATTGCGGTTCCGGCGGGATATTCTTCATCCAGAGCAGCAGAGATTATGAAAGAAGCCGCTGAGGCCAAGGGCGGGGAGACGCTCCATCAGGTGGCGCTTGTGTTCAACAAGCCACAAGGCATTGGGGCTAAGGAAATGGAGAGCATCAAGCAGGGCGTGGAGAAGCTGAATCAGAACAAAGCTGATCTCAAGCTGGATTCCATTACCGACCCTTTCTCGCAAAGTGAGCTGAAAGACACACTGATTGCCAAGGATGGCAAAACGATTATGGTGGCGTTGTTTGTCGGTGGCAGTGATGAAGACGTCAAGGTGCTTCCGGGTAAAGTAGACGCGCTGCTGAAAGATGTGGACGCCGATCATTACCTTACAAGTGAAGGTTTGATTACCGAAGACACGATTGCCAGCTCCGAAGCGGGGCTGAAGAAATCGGAATATATAACTGTTGTATTCATTCTTTTAATTCTGTTTGTGGTCTTCCGGTCATTCGTGGCTCCATTTGTGCCGCTGTTGACTGTAGGACTAAGTTATGTGGTAGCCCAGTCGATTGTAGCGTTTCTGGTCGATCGTTATGATTTCCCGTTATCCACGTTCACACAGATCTTTATGGTCGCCGTATTGTTCGGGATCGGGACGGATTATTGTATCCTGCTGATCAGCCGGTTCAAGGAAGAGCTGGCGGCTTCGGCAGATACCAAGACTGCAATTATTGAGACTTATCGTAAAGCAGGCGGAACGGTGTTCTACTCCGGGCTTGCTGTATTTGTGGGCTTTGTAGCTATCGGTTTCTCCAAGTTCATGCTGTATCGCTCGGCAGTTGCCGTAGCTGTGGGCATTGCAGTGATGCTGCTTGCGCTTGTGACGGTAGTACCTTTCTTTATGGCTGTCCTGGGCAAAAAGATGTTCTGGCCGTCACGCGGCAAGCTGGAACACAGCGAAAGTCGAATCTGGGGGGCGGCTGGCTCCTTCTCCCTGAAAAGACCTTGGGCAGCACTGCTGATCGTAGCAGCCATCGTTGTGCCTTTCCTGGTCACTTACGATGGAAAGCTGTCCTTTAACAGCATGGATGAGATCGGCTCGAACTATGCTTCGGTCAAAGGCTTCAATATTATATCCGAAAGCTTCGGTCCTGGTGAATCCATGCCAGGCAAAATCGTGATCAAGAATGATGACCGTATGGACAATACGGAATACATCGGACTTGCAGAGAAGATCAGCCGTGAGCTGGAGAAGGTAGAGGGAATCAAAACCGTTCGCAGTATGTCGCGTCCAGCTGGCGAAGCGATCAATGATTTCCTGATTCCTACACAGGTCAAGACGCTTTCAGAGGGTCTGGACAAGACGAATGACGGCTTGTCCAAGATTCAGAGCGGCTTGTCCGAAGCCAGCAAGCAGCTTAGTGATAATGCGCCCAAGCTGGCTGAAGCCGTATCCGGCAGCGAGAAGCTGACGGAAGGAACGGCCGACTTGAAAGCCGGGATTGTCGCCCTTGGCGATGGACTGTCCCGGATTGAGAGCGGCATTAAGAGCGGCTCTGCCGGAGCCGGTCAGATCAAGGCCGGACTTCAGCAGGCTGCGGCAAGTGCGCAGCAACTGGCAGACGCCAATCAGGCGCTGCTTGCCGGGTACAAGAAGATCGGTGCTGGTCTGACAGCACTGGATGGGGGGCTTGGCCAGATCCAAGGCCAATTACAGGGTGTGGCAACGGCATTGAATGGCCTGAGCACTTCCTTTGCTGGGCTGGAAACCAGCTATCCGGATCTGCTGCAGGATGTCAATTACCAGACGATTAAAGGTACAGTGACTCAGTCCGGGGCCGGTGCGGCAGGCTTGGCAGCAGGCCTCGGCCAGATTTCGCAGAACCTTAAGGGAGCAGCTGGCGGCTTGACGGAAGCTAACGCCGGTTATGCCAAGGCTGTAGCTGGCCAGACTGCACTGGCACAAGGCTTGCAGAAGCTTGTAGCCGGTATTGGTCAGCTTCAATCGGGGCTTAATCAGGCTGCCGACGGTCAAGGTCAGATCGTTGGGAAGATTCCATCGATTACGGACGGTCTGGATCAGCTGCAAGGTGGACAGAAGCAATTGGCGGACGGCTTCGGCCAGCTAACTGGCCAGATCGGCAAGTTAACTGCCGGACTTAGCGATAGTGCTGATGGACTGAAGCAGATTTCCGGCGGTCTTGGCTCAGCACAGGATTTCCTCAACCAGATCCGTGACGCCAAGGATGATGAACTAAGCGGATTCTTTGTGCCGGATGAGGCCCTCAAAGCCGATGGCATCCAGCAGGTGTTCGACAACTACCTGACACATGACCGCAAGATTATGACCCTTGATATTGTGTTCGCTCAAAACCCTTACAGCGAGGAAGCCATTGACAGTGTTAGCAATATTCAATCCGCTGTTGAACGTGCGGTGAAAGGAACCAAGCTGGAGAATGCGGAAATTGCTATTAGCGGTGTAACCAGCACCTATAACGACTTGCAGAACATCTCCAATGCGGACTATAGCCGTACAGTGATCTTGATGCTGGGCGGTATATTCATCATCCTGGTGCTACTGCTCCGTTCCATTATCATGCCGCTATACCTGATCTTGTCGCTCGTGATTACTTACTTTACGGCAATGGCGATGACGGAAGCAATCTTCGTGAACATGCTTGGTTACTCCGGAATCACCTGGTCTACGCCATTCTTCAGCTTTGTAATGCTGGTAGCGCTTGGCGTCGACTATAGTATCTTCCTCATGGCCCGGTTCAATGAGAACAAGTCATGGGATGTCAAAGAAGCCATTCTGCATGCCATGCGCAACATGGGAACGGTCATTTTGTCAGCAGTAATCATTCTGGGCGGTACCTTTGCCTCGATGTTCCCATCAGGCGTGCTGTCGATGATGCAAATTGCTACCGTAGTACTTGCCGGCTTGGCCCTGTATGCCTTCATCTTCCTGCCGTTCTTCGTGCCGGTGATGGTGAAGATATTCGGGCGGGCCAACTGGTGGCCATTCCCTGGCAGCTCTAGCGCTACTGAGGAGAAATCGAATACACTAAATGTGTAGATTATCGTCATAGAGGGTCCAGATTGGAGCCTTGTGAGAATGCTGCACTTACTTATAAAGAGAGAGTCTCGTAGCCACTGGCTGTTAACGGGACTCTCTCTTTTTTTGTTTTTTACAAATAAAGAGAAACCTTTTTCCCTTCCCGGACATCTAATCAGCATAAGCAATAGGAAATGAGTGGAAAAGGAATGGTGGCTTTACAGTTGGAAACAGATGTGACAGAAGAGGTCAGGCGTGCCCAAGCCGGGGATAAAGATGCTTTCATCCATCTTGTGAAAGAGCTGGAGCTGCAAATGTATACAGTGGCGAAAGCTATTGTGAAAAAGGATGAGGACTGTGCGGATGCCATGCAGGAGACGGTGCTCAAGGCCTATCAGTCGATTGGCGGTCTGAAGGAGCCATTGTTTTTCAAAACATGGCTGTTACGCATATTGATTAATGAATGCAATCTAATCTTGCGCAAGAGTGCCAAAAGTGTCGTGATGGCCGAGCTGCCCGGCCTGCATAGAGTGAGTCCTGACTACGAGCATATCGATCTGCGCGAAGCCGTTTATCAGCTGGAGGAGATCTCGCGGAATATTGTTATCCTGCATTATTTTCAGGATCTGCCACTTAGCCAAATTGCCGACATCCTGGAGCTGTCTGAAGGCGCGATCAAGACAAGGCTGCATAGGGCCAGAAAGACATTATACCAGTGGCTGGCAGACCCAGCAGAAAGGAAGGTCAACGTATGAACAATCCCGATTTTGAGGCTGAACTTGCCGGTTTGAAAAGTCCTCCCATTGAAGAAGTACCGGGATCCGTTCGTAGTAGAATGGACATCACTTATCAAATGCTGGATAGTACTACCCAAAACCACGGTTTAGTAAAACAGAAGCGACGGTGGTTGCGCCGTATGCTCCTTGGGACGGGGAGTGTGGCTGTAGCCTGCTTGCTTTTTATTGTCCTGGGTTTCTTCTCGCCAGCTATGGCGGAGACCCTTAAGCAGATTCCTTTTGTGAAGAGTGTGTTCCAGTTGGCTGGAGATCTTGGTCTTCGCAATGCATCAGAGCGGGGATTGACTCACAGCGTGGATCAGACCGTTACTCACCAAGGCGTGACGCTGGGGGTATCGGAGCTGATGTATGATGGAAGCCGCTTGTCCCTGGTACTTAGCCGTGAGTCACCGGATACTTCTGGTGCAACATTTATGGAGACGTGGAGGGAGATTATTATTGGAAGTGTAGTCAATAATATTGACTTTTATGTCAACGGGGAGCTCGTGAATACTGCTTGGGGATTGTCCTCCGGTGGTGAGGAGTCTCCGAACTCTCTTATCGTGACCACTTTTGAAGACGTGCAAGTGCCGGATCAATTTGAGTTCAAGATGGTGGTAAGATTGGCCGATCTGAAGCAGGACTTTACTTTCACGATTCCTGTTACTAAGAAGACTGCGGATAGTATTGTACTCACCCCCACCGAAGTTAAAAGTGATGATCCTATCCAAATGCGCATCAAGCGGTTAGAGCTAAGCCAGACGACTACCCTGCTGGTGGTGGAGTTCAAGAATAAGCCGGGAGAAGCGATGGGTGACGTAATAAAAAGATTACGGGAGAAATATAAAATTCACGGGTTCCTTAATATTAATTTTGAGCTTATCGATGAGCAGGGGCGCGGTCCCGTCTATATGGGGGCGAGTATATACGGACATGAAGGCGTGACAACGTATACCATCACGTTCGAACCTTTTGACCCGATGCCCAGAACGCTCATAGTGAAGCCCTTCATTTGGATGGAAGACCAGAAAAAATACATTCCCGAGCTTGAATTTACGCTGACGGTGAAATAAAGATATAGGCAAAGAACCTCCGGGGGTCCACGTGAAATGTGGATTCCGGAGGTCTTCTTTTTTTATGCGTATGGATGTAGGAAGATCGCCTTCTATCGCATTTTGGCAAAATAGCTACGCAGTGCCCAGCCGCGTTCCTGGCGCTTCTTGTATTTGGGAAGCGAGCGGTAGATCGCTGTGGACTCTGCAAAAGCACGCTTTGCTTCTTCTTCTCTTCCCAGCGCCCGGTACATCGAGCCAGCCAGATAATAAGCTTCACTGGAGGAAGATTGGATCTCCTGAAACTCGCTGACATAGTGAAGCGCCTTGTCACGGTCCGTATGACGGAAGATTTCGGCTAATCGTAGATAAGGCTGGCCGTATTGCGCTCTGCGGTTAATTTCCAGTCCTTTCAGTACCTGTGACTCGCCTTCCTCCATCTGGCCCAGCTTCAAATTTACGTGACCAAGCTCAACCCAATATTCGGCGGATTGCTCATAGCGATCTTCAATTTCCTGCAGTAATTTCTTGGCTTCGTTGAATTTTTTGCGTTCTGACAAATATCGGGCGAGTTCAAATTTGGATGATACATCATTAGGATTAAGCGAAATAGCAGTTCTCAGCTTGGAGATTTGCCGTGATCTGCGGAAGGGTTTTGCTATGCTTGGCAAGATGCCGACAAAACGGCGATCCAATACATACAGAATGATTAGCAGAATCAGTAGGGCAAGAAAAGGATTGCCGATAAATCGAAATAACAGGATAAATCCGAGAATTTTGAACATATTGTCCTCCTAGATGAGTGAAATTAAGATTATGATGAAAAGTAGCTCTGCCTCCCTAACCAATCACACAAACACAGCCCCAAAAGTGCGCTTGTATATGAAGGATCAAAATGTAATTAACGGAAATTTCGTACCTTAAATCCTCTTGCAGATACCAGTTAGTGGAGATTAAGTGCAATATTGTACCTTAAATCATCCCAAATACCCCGTTCAGCATGCTTTTTCGAAAAATAAGATACAATAATGCCTTTATTTCCCTTATTTACCTATTTTGGAGGAAAATAAGGTGCAAAAATGCTGTTAATTGGGAAGGTGACCCCTCTTTTTCACTTTTATAAGACGACTGGTGAAGAGGAATGCACTGTTTATAGTGGTTAAAATCTATTGATATTTTTTGTTCAGGTGCTAATTTTTGATATTCTCTGTTCAGGTGCCAGCTTTCCTATGGAAAGCTTTCAGGCGAGCGATTCGCACCTACCGTTCTTTACTTCCCCGTTCGCTCATCTTCGTTTTATGTTCATTTCTTTTGGTCGGCTTATATAGGTATTGTTTGTTATTTTAATGTATTCTATATCATTTGTCTTCTTATGTAGGACGGAGCTGCGGTCATTCGTTATAATAGGAATTGTTCAGTCAGGATAATTATACCATAATCTGAATAAGAAGGAGATTAGGCGATGAAGTTATCTGCATCGAAATGCCTCATGCTTGGTGTTGTAATATGCATAGCATTACTGTGGGTACCCGTACCTCAAGCTGCTGGGGCAGCGGAAGTTCCGGCTGCGGCAAAGCTTTCAAATATCAAGAAGGTAGTTGCCTCTCCGGGCTTCTGGGGTGGGAATTCATTTGCGCTTGGTCAAGACGGTACCGTATGGGCTTGGGGCAGCAATGTCAATGGACAATTTGCCAATGGTGTTGCAGGCCCCGAAGGTTGGACGATCACGCCTCACCGTGTAGCAGACTTGGATCAGACCAAAGATCTTGTCCTCGGAAGAGGATATTACCTGGCACTTAAGCAAGATGGAACCGTTATGGCTTGGGGCCGATTTAAAAAGAAGGGCAGCGCAACCGTGACAGGAAAGAGTATAGAGGTGTTGCTTCCACAGAATGTGTCCGGCTTGACGGATGTAGTTGCTCTGAGCAGTGGAACAGACCGCGTGCTGGCGTTGAAAAAAGACGGGACCGTCTGGGAATGGAAATCACCAGCAGATTTAGAAGCCGGATATACCGCTCTGCCTGCGGCAGAGAAGGTGCCGGGCTTAAGTGGAATCAAATGGATTGGCAGCGGAGCCGCGCTCAAGGATAATGGTACCTTATGGGTATGGGGAAGCGGGGCGCCAGATGATAACACAGGTCTGCCAAAGACGCCTACACTGGTCAACGGTCTTTACAATGTAAAGTCAGTGGTAATCAACCGTGACAGCCTGGTCGCTCTGACGTCTAGCGGAGCAGTATGGTCATCGGTCGGCGGCTGGAACAGTGGTGACTCCGGGGTTCCCAGCTATCCAATCAAGTTTCAGAAGATGTCTTCGCTTTCTGGCATAACTTCTATAGACACGGACGGCTCCATCAACCTCGTGCGGAACCAGAAAGGTGAATACTGGATATGGCGAGCAGGGACGAATCAGAAGTCGCTTCAGCAAGTTACATCACCCAGCAATATCTCCAGATTGGAGCTGAAGCTGAACGGTTTTGCCGCTGTCCGTAAGGATGGCACAGTCTGGACATGGAGTCATACGTATGACTCTGGCGGGCAGCTTAGTCTAACACAGCCGAGGCAGATTAAAGGGCTGCAGTCGCCGGTATCTTTTGCCACAGGTGAAAATAGCAAGTATGCGGTCCTGAAAGATGGAACGGTTGCATCCTGGGGCACGAACATGTTCGGTCAATTGGGCATCAGTGCCCTGGATTCCCGTCCTTTTACGGTTTCACCCCTTTTGAAGCCCGTAACGCTGATTATCAACGGCCAGACTGTGGAACCCATTCAGCCGCCGATTTTCCGGGAGGGCAAAGTGCTGGTGCCGCTGCGAGATGTGGCCCAAAGTTTGGGTTATACCATCGGGTCGACGGGCGGCAACATGACATTGACCAAGGATGACAAAGTAGTTGTGCTTCAGGATGGGAATTACAAGCTGGGAGATGGCAGAACCATCCCCATGGGCGAGAGCATATTGGTGAGCTACACCTCGATGGTTCCTGCAGCTCAGCTTGCACAGGCGCTGGGCTTTACAGCAGGATGGAAGGGCAGTTCATACACTCTCACCTTGCAGGAAAAGCCGGTGAATTTCCTCAAACTGATCCAGCAATAATGTTCTCTTCTAATTACAGGAAATAAATGATATGTTAGGCGTAATCATATTCATGTTTTTTATTTCATAGCGGGGAAAGAAGGATGCATGATGGAGCAGAACGTGACAGCGGTGAAGCTGCGCCCCTTGGGTCAGTCTTCACTTTCCGTCTCGCCACTCGGCCTGGGCTGCTGGCAGTTCAGCCGGGGAAGCGGGCTGGTAGGCAGCTATTGGAGCAATCTGAATGAAGGTGATATTCTCGAGATTGTGCGGGTAAGCCTTGAAGGCGGCATGAACTGGGTGGATACGGCAGAGGTTTACGGTGGAGGCAAATCAGAGGAAGCCTTGGCACACGTTCTCGACCAGTTGCGGCAAGAGGGAAGTCCGCAGGCGGCTCCGCTGATCGCGACCAAGTGGTGGCCACTTTTCCGTACTGCAGGATCGATTACCTCGACGATTGAGGAGCGGATTAAATGCCTGGGTGGACGAACCATTGACCTGTACCAAATTCACCAGCCATTCTCCTTGTCAAGCATCGCACAGGAGATGAAGGCGATGGCGGGGTTGGTCAAAGCAGGGAAGATCCGTTATGTCGGCGTCAGCAACTATTCGGCGAAGCAGATGGTGGCGGCTCATCGTCTGCTGCAGGAGCAGGGACTGTCATTGGTCTCCAATCAGGTTAAATATAATCTGCTCGACCGAGCGATTGACCGCAACGGAATTCTGGAGGCAGCGAAGGAGCATGGCATTTCAATCATTGCTTATTCGCCGCTGCAGCAGGGACTACTTACAGGCCGTTTCCACCATGATCCGGCGCAGATTCAAGCCCTGACCCGCAGCCGCCGGCTTATGTCCGGTCTGAATGAGAAAAGCCTGGCCCGCAGTCGGCCATTAATAGATGCGCTGGATATCCTCGGACAAAAATACAGTGTAACTCCAGGGCAGATCGCGCTGAATTGGCTGATTCATTATCACGGCGATACAGTAGTGGCGATCCCGGGTGCATCGAAGGTACGTCATGCCCAGGAAAATATCGGTGCGATGTCCTTCCAGCTTACGCGCGATGAGTTAGAACAGCTTAATGAAGCCTCCTGGGCTGCGGTCAAATAACAATATTAAAGAGCCTCCGAAGGACCTTAGGTCACTTGGAGGCTCTTTGCCGATCTAATCACGCTGATATCGTTATACCTCAATAATGATTGGCAGAACCATGGGCCGCCGTTTAGTTTTCTCATACAGGAATTTCCCCAGTACATCCTTAACCGTCTGCTTCATAATATTCCATTGCCCAAGATCTGCTTTGTTCATTTTGTGCACGGTGTCTGTGACCAGTTGATTGATTTCGTCCATCAGCGTCTCCGAATTGCGGATATAGATGAACCCTCTGGAGATGGTATCAGGACTATTCAGCAACCGGCCATCGGTCTGGCTAAGCGTAATGACAGTGATGAGGATGCCGTCAGCCGACAGCTGTCGCCGGTCGCGCAGCACCACATTGCCAATATCCCCGATGCCCAGACCGTCAACGAGAATCTGCCCTGCGGTCAGTTTGCCGGACTGTCTGACAACACCACCTGCAGATTCAACAATGTCACCATTTTTGAGGATGAAAATGTTCTCATGCTCTACACCTACCGCTTCAGCCAACAGGCTATGATGATGCAGCATGCGGTACTCCCCGTGTACGGGAATAAAGTATTCCGGTTTCATGAGGGTCAGCATCAGCTTCAATTCTTCCTGGCTGCCATGTCCGGATACATGAAGCTCGCTGCGAGAGCCATAGATGACCCGTGCACCCAGAATATACAAGTTGTCTACAATTCGGGCGACATTTCGTTCATTACCGGGAATTGGATTGGCAGCGATCAGCACGGTGTCCCCGGCTTGAATCTCCATTAGCCGATTGCTGGAGTTCGCCAGACGGGATAAGGCCGCCAGGGGTTCACCCTGACTTCCTGTACATAACACGGCACATTGTTCAGGCGGCAGGTTGGCGGCCTCCGCAGGCTCAATCAACATGTTATCGGGAATATTCAGATATCCTAGTTCTTGAGCTACACCGACCACAGCCACCATGCTCCTGCCTAACAGAGCGAGCTTGCGCCCCGTATGATGCGCGGCATCCACAACCTGCTGAAGACGGTGCACATTGGAAGCAAAGGTCGAGACAAAGATTCTTTGTTCAGCATTCTTGAACGCTTCTTCCATATGAGCTCCTACCAACCGTTCGGACGGAGTGAAGCCTGGGCGCTCGGCATTGGTACTTTCCGAAAGCAGGATTTTCACACCCTTTTTGCCGATTTCAGCCATTCTGTGAAGATCTGGGTATTGCTTGTTGACCGGTGTCATATCAAATTTGAAATCTCCGGTATGTACGACGGTTCCTTCGGGAGTATCGAAGACAACCCCAAGACAATCCGGGATACTATGATTCGTATTGAAAAAGGTGGTGGTGATGGCGCCAAAGTCCAGTGTTGACTCCGCATCAATGCGGTGCAGGCTTGTCTGCCGCAGAATGCCATGCTCTTTCAGCTTGTTTTCTATCAGACCTAGCGTCAAGCGGGAAGCATAAATCGGGATGTTCAGTTGCTTCAGCAGATAAGGAATACCGCCAATATGATCTTCATGTCCATGAGTCACGACCAGTCCACGTACCTTATCGACATTGTTCAATAAGTAGCTGACATCAGGAATGATCAGGTCGATGCCTAGCATACTTTCATCGGGAAATTTGGCACCGCAATCGATAACAATAATATCGTCGGCATACTGTACGAGGTACATATTTTTGCCGATCTCATTGACGCCGCCTAGTGCAGCGATCCACAGTCGTGCTCCTGACATTTTCACAGCAGTTCCCCCCAACAGAATTTGCCTATATTATGGATGGAAATCGCGGGGATTATCCTGCCTTTTGCAATCAAGAAATGGGATTTTAACAGTTAACTGTTTAAGATTAGGGTATATGGGTTAATAAAGAAGAAAGCAGCCATTGTATGGACGTGTGGACAGGAAAAGATTACGGAAGGGAGGATGAATCCAGCATGAATATGACAGTACATAGTCTTATGGCTTTCAATCATCAGTATTTCAGGCCTCAGGCCGTGGTTAATTCCAAGCAGAAGAGAGCGGACGAGAAGATGATAGTCTTTCGTGACGTATTGAAGGAGAAAATGAGATCGGGCAGCGGTCTCAAAAAGTGACATTCAGGAAACTCAACATAGCGCCGATAGAAAAGCCGGACGAATGACCTTTTAAGGTCTTGTCGCCCGGCTTTTTAACGTTTAGTTTATTAAATGTTGTCGCGTGTTAACGAGTATTCGCGGCCTGCTGCACCTGGCAGCGATGTCTTTTAAATCTTCCTCCGAGTTGCCAGGGGTGAATTCTTGTGGCACCTCATTATCGGTTGAATTTGCCTAAAGTGGCACTCATCGCTTTTAGTGTCTCCAACCGTGCGGAACTATACCCTGTTTCTCCAGATGCGCGCCTTGCGTTACTTTTTTGCACGATAACTTATTAAGATGCAAGGCAGTGGGACTCTAAGGTCTGACCTCAAAAAACTGGCAGTTCGAACGGGAATAGTAGGTTAAGTCACTGACCCGGGATTGAATGACTACATCGGAATCCGTGAAGCGGACAATAAATCCGCCGGAATTCACCATATGATCATCCTGAAAGACGCGTACTGGGTACTGGCGATCTACCGCTTCCTGCAGGTCAATATCCGTAAATAGAGGACGATTAATAGGCATGTTAAAACTCTCCTTTATTAATAAACATAAATATATTTCAATACCTTCATAGAACAAAAATAGTATACCTGTCCCCAGGTTATAAATCCAATAGAACACTCCCGCAAGGGGTTGATTTGATCCAAGCAAGAAGGGATGGTCGTCATACGTCTCGGGCTAGAGTATGACATATGTCATACTGCCTACTTGATGTTTGTGTCTTAAAGGGTGACATCATCTTCTCTATACTTAGAAGCAGAAGAGTGATCCCCAGGGGGATACATCAAGGAGGAACGACGACCATGCGCAAAGATCAGTCAGCCCAGCTCGCCAGCCTAAAAAAAAGTGTAGCCCCTTTTGAGAAAACGGACCGTACACGAAGTATAAAGCAGCTAATAAATACGTTGTTGCCACTTGTAGTATTATGGTATAGCGCTTACTTCAGCCTATCCGTATCCTATTGGCTTACACTATTGTTCGCGATCCCAGCCGCAGGCTTCGTGATTCGAACATTTATCATTTTTCATGACTGCTGCCATGGCTCGTTCTTCAAAAGCCGCCGGGCGAACGATATCGTCGGTACCATTACCGGCATTCTGACACTGGTTCCTTACCGGCAGTGGAAGTATAGCCATTCTATCCACCATGCAACCAGCAGCAACCTCGATAAAAGAGGGATTGGCGACATCTGGATCATGACTGTCAATGAATATACTGAGGCCTCTTTTTGGAAAAGATTGTATTACCGGATTTACCGCAACCCGCTGGTTATGTTCGGCATTGGACCGATCGCTGTATTTTTGCTCCAATATCGGTTTAATGCCAAGGGAGCCAAGCGCAAAGAACGGATGAACACGTATCTCACCAATGTTTCTCTTGTTGTGTTGTATGGTATGCTCATTTGGGCCATCGGCTGGCAGTCCTTCCTGCTCGTGCAACTGCCTGTCGTATTTGTATCCGGCTTCCTCGGAATCTGGTTGTTCTATGTACAGCATCAGTTTGAGGATTCCTACTTCGAGAACGAAGACGAGTGGAGCTATGTGAAGGCTGCTGTAGAAGGAAGCTCATACTACAAGCTGCCGAAGCTGCTGCAATGGATTACCGGCAATATCGGTTTCCATCACGTGCATCATTTAAGCCCTAAGGTGCCTAACTATAAACTGGAACAAGTGCATAACTCGACTCCGCCATTGCAAAAGGCGACTACGATTACGATCGGCACGAGTCTCAAAGCCATCCATTTCCGTCTGTGGGATGAGGAGAATAAAGGCTTCGTGAGCTTCAAGGAGATGAAGGCCAGACTGCGCAATCCCAAGCGCGTGGCAGAAGTCCTGACTGTGCCTAAACCAACACTTCAGGGAGATTGAACACTATACCCAAGGAAGTGCAGAGCCGAAGATAATTGTTCGGCGCTGTTCTTCCTTTTGTTTTTCCTTAGGAGCGATACTCATCAGGTTTATGCTAATATAAGGATGAATAACTTTGAACAAAAGGAAGGCAGACATGCAGAAATGGTATTCTATTTTTCATAAAAGCACAGGACTTAGCCCTTATGTGTGGGTCGTCTTCTACATTCTTCCGTTCTATTTCATTTTCCGGTCTTCTTCCACCTATCAAGTGGTGTCCGGCGTTGTCATGATCATGCTGTTCTTTGTGTGCTATGTACTATCCTTTATATCAAAAGGCTGGCTGGTGTACTTCTGGACAAGCGTGCAAATTATAGTCTCTATTACGATGACGTTATTGTTTGGCTATGTGTATTTTGCGCTGTTTCTGGCTTTCTTTATCGGAAATATTCAGAACAGGGTTGGATTCTTCACACTATATTCCATTCATCTGTTAACCACCATTGTGTCCATCAATTACGTGCTGCTCTCGCGCAATCCCGTGTTTATTAGCCAACTGCCATTTGTGCTGGTCAGTATGATCGCGGTTGTGCTGCTGCCCGTTACCACCTATAACCGCAATAACCAGGACAAGCTGCAGGGCCAGCTGGAGGATGCCAACAAACGGATCTCTGAACTGGTCAAGATTGAGGAGCGGCAGCGGATCGCCCGCGATTTGCATGACACCTTGGGACAAAAGCTTTCACTAATCGGACTCAAGAGCGATCTCGCCGGCAAGCTAATACACAAGAATCCTGCGCAAGCAGTTGTCGAAATTAATGATGTGCGCCGAACGGCACGGAGCGCCCTGAAGGAAGTGCGGGAAATGGTGACAGAGATGCGAGGGATACGGCTGGAGGAAGAGTTGGTACGAATCAGACAGTTTCTTCAGGCGGCAGAGATCGATTTTCTACTGGAAGGCAATCCGAAGCTAACCAATACCTCTCTCATTACGGAAAATGTACTCAGCATGTGCATTAAAGAAGCGGTCACCAATGTGGTGAAGCACAGCAATGCCATGGCATGCTGGATTATGATTCAGCCCTCTCGTACAGAGCTGACAATCACTGTAAAAGACAATGGAACCGGGATTTCGGGGGATAACATTTATTCTAAAGGTCACGGACTGCAAGGCATGAGAGAACGACTTGAATTTGTAAATGGCACGATGGATATCGTGAAGGGCGTAGGAACCACCCTTGTAATAAGAGTTCCCAATGCATTCAAACAACCGGTGAAGGAGGAGACGACATGATAAAGATTGTAATTGCCGAGGATCAGCGTATGCTGCTCGGAGCGCTGGCTTCGCTGCTGGATCTGGAAGAGGATATGAAGGTGGTGGGGCGAGCAAGCAACGGGGAGGAAGCGGTGTCGCTGGTGCAGCTGCATAAACCGGATATTTGTATCATGGACATAGAGATGCCAGCAATGAGCGGTCTGGATGCGGCGGAAGCGCTGAAGAATTCCGGCTGCAAGACAATGATTCTGACCACCTTTGCGCGGACAGGTTATTTTGAGCGGGCTGTGAAGGCTGGAGTCCATGCCTATCTGCTTAAAGATAGTCCAAGTGAAGAACTGGCCTCCTCCATTCGCAGCGTGATGGCCGGACGGCGGATGTATGCTCCTGAACTGATGGATCAGGCCTACGGCGGAGAGGTTAATCCCTTGACGGAACGGGAAAAGGAAGTGCTGGGTCTGATCGCTGACGGCAAGAACACCAAGGAAATCGCCAGTCAGCTGTATATTACGACCGGTACGGTCCGAAATTATATTTCTGTCATTCTGGATAAGCTTGACGTAGGCAACCGGATTGAGGCGATTACTCGTTTTAAGGAAAAAGGCTGGTTCAAATAAGAAGCTTTCTAATATTAAATCGGGCTCAACAACATGCTGCCAAGCTCTACTTCATTTGTACAGATTGCTTGCGTATTTGTCCAAACCTTATAAAATTCAAGCACATCGCCATAAGGCTTCCAGTCTTGGGCGGTGTTTTTTTGTGCTTAAAAACAACGATAGTTTTGAATATCGACTGCAATGCTCTTTAGTTTTTAGCCGGGTTCCTCACTGGTTGCGAGTAACGGAAAGATCATGCTAGGATAACAGAATATTGGATTTGATGAAACTGAAATTATTTATTTAATCTAACAGTCCATATTTCATTATGATATCTATGCATCAGGAGGATAACGTCAATGTTGAAGATAAATCGTGAGGATGAGAGACCCATATGGCAGCAGCTGCTGGATCAGGCGATCTACAATATTACTTCAGGCAATTGGGCGCCGGGCGAACTGTTAGTGCCATCACGGGAACTGGCACAGATGGTAGGCGTATCGAGGTCCACGATCCAGATTGTTTATGAGGAATTGTTCAGCCGTGGATATACGACAACGTCACGCCGCGGCGGAACCAGGGTGAGTGATTGGAGCCAGACCTTACCCGCTTCCAAAGATGAAACGGATCAAGCCGTGATGACGCCGGAGCTGCCTCCGTTAAACGCCGCGCTGGGGCAGGTGAATGAAAGATCTAGCGGGACAGGATCCCCGAAAATCAGCATTGATTTTAACCCGCACGAGCCTTACCTGGATGAACATTTTCAGAAAAACTGGCGTCATTCCTTCCTGCAAGCCTCCTCGGAGAGCAGCTTGGACGATTGGACCTACGGCAATGCGTACGGCTTCGTACCGCTTCGCGAGCAAATCCAGCGCTATCTATCCCTTGAACGGGGCATACATGTGGGGATTGATCAGATTTTGTTAACATCAGGTGCACAGCACAGTATGGACTTGATTGCACAGGGACTTTTAAGAGAAGGCGAGACGGTGTCTGTGGAAGATCCGGGGTTTCAGGCAGCATCACTCACGATGAAATATCGCGGCATGAATGTAGCACCGGTTCCGATCGATGAGTACGGACTACAGGTGGAGCACATCCATCCCGATACCAAACTGGCTTTTGTCACCCCGTCTCACCAATGTGTGGTCGGTGTCATTATGTCGGAGCCGCGCAGGCAGCAGCTGCTGCATATGGCTGCCCAGCGTCGCTTTTGGATTGTGGAGGATGATTATGACAGTGAATTCCGCTATCGCGGCGGCCCGCTTCCGACCTTGTTCAGCCAGCAGCCTCAGAACACACTGTATATGATGAGTTTTTCCAAAATGGTGGCACCCGCCATCCGCTTATCCGCGATCATTGGCTCCAAAGAAGCAATCAGCCAGCTTGCCCAGGTGCAGAGCCTGATCTACCGCCAGCTTCCGATCATGGAACAGCTAACTTTGGCTCACTTTATCGAGCACGGTCATTTCATGCGGCATATGCGCAGAGTCCGTAACGTCTACCGGCGCAGACACGAAGCGATGACCCGGGCGATTACAGCTACAGGTCTTGGGGAACGTTTCAAATTGAGCGGCGTAGAGACTGGGCTGCATATGTTGCTGGAAGCTGAATCTTCATTTGACGAAGAAGCAGCAACAGATAGAGCGCTGCAGGCCGGCCTGCGCGTCTATCCGCTGAGTTCTTATTGCTTGAATACGCCTAGAAAAGGGTGGGTGCTGGGCTTTGCCAAGATCGACGAAGATACCATTGAAGAGGGTATTCATTCTCTGGCGGAACTGCTGCTGAAGTAGCGGTTCCGGCTAGCAAAGCCCTCGCCCCAGAGTTCACTAATTATTGGCTGCGGTCTTGCATCCGATCTTGCTCACGGAGACTGGACATTTCGATGCCCTTCATCGGGGTGCCAAGGTTCTTGGAGACTTCTGCGATCAGTGCATAATCCGTGTAGTGGGTAGTAGCTTCCACGATAGCACGTGCGAACTTCTCTGGAGAGTCGGATTTGAAAATACCGGAGCCTACGAATACGCCGTCGGCACCGAGATGCATCATCAGCGCAGCATCGGCTGGCGTTGCTACGCCTCCAGCGGCAAAGTTCACAACCGGCAGCTTTCCGGTTTCCGCTACTTGCAAAAGCAGCTCGTACGGTGCGCCCAATACCTTCGCTTCGTTCATCAGCTCGTCCTTATGCATACCTTGTACCCGGCGAATTTGACCCAGCAGCATCCGCATATGGCTTACAGCTTCCACGATGTTCCCCGTGCCCGGCTCTCCCTTGGTACGAATCATCGATGCGCCTTCCCCGATCCGGCGAAGCGCTTCGCCGAGGTTTCTTGCTCCACAGACGAACGGGATGGTGAATTCATTCTTATTGATATGGTACACATCGTCAGCCGGCGTCAGCACTTCACTCTCATCTATGTAGTCAACACCAAGCGATTCCAGCACCTTAGCTTCTATATAATGACCGATCCGCGCTTTGGCCATGACGGGAATCGATACCGCCTTCATCACCTGTTCAACAATCGTAGGATCAGCCATTCTCGCTACCCCGCCGGCTGCCCGGATATCCGCTGGGACTCTCTCCAGCGCCATAACGGCAGTGGCTCCAGCAGCTTCAGCAATTTTGGCCTGCTCGGCATTCATGACATCCATGATAACGCCGCCTTTTTGCATTTCGGCCATTCCTCTTTTAACCCGGTTAGTACCTGTATCCACCATTTTGTATTCCTCCCAAATTTGTCTTGTTGGATTAGCTTTGTCTCAGTATAGCAATCAATGGAACGGTAGAAACCATCCAAAAATATGATTTTGAGCAATCCAAAAGAAATGGGAAGGCAGAATTAATGATTCTTTATCACCAAATCCATCCCGTTCCTTGCATTATTCAATGGTCGCAAAAGTATAGTGAGTAAGGATTGTATAAGCTAAACGAGGGTTATGAAGCTAAGTAGGGGGAGATGTAAGTTAAACGAGGGTTATGTGAGCTAAATGGGGGAGATGTAAGCTAAACGGGGGTAATGTAAGCTAAGTAGGGGGGAGATGTAAGTTAAACGAGGGTTATGTGAGCTAAATAGGGGTTATGTAAGCTAAACGGGGGTAATGTAAGCTAAACGGGGGTAATGTAAGCTAAAC